>NZ_JBIVMR010000001.1:0-783501 GCF_044753165.1 Curtobacterium sp. NPDC088465
GTCAGCCATTGGTGTCTCCCTTCGAGGACCCGCCGGGACTCGTTCCCAGCGGTTGCTGTTCACGGATGAGACGGGCTGACACCGAGATTCGTCACGTCCCCCGTTCCGTGTCGGGCATTTCCCCAGGAAACGGACTTCGAGGGCCGTTCCTGTACCCCGATGTGCCACCGGAGCGCTCGTTGTGGTGCGCAACCGGACAGTGGCGGTGCGCTCCGGTCGGAAGACGCACGTCGACGACGGACGGGAGGCGCGACACCGGTCGGGTGCCGCGCCTCCCGTCCGTCCGTCCGCGCTCGCTCAGGGCGTCCCGCTCTGCCGGGCGACGAGCGCCGCCACCTCGGCGACGTGTGGTTCCCGCAGCACCGAGCTGTGCTCGGCGTGCACGCGCACCGCGTCCACCGGTCCCCGGAGGTACCGGGCCCACCGGGCCGGACCCGAGTCGTTGCCGTCGGCGACGACGAGCGTGACGGGGCCCGCGTACGGGCGCGGCTCCCACCGGCGGGACACGAGGAGCGCCTGGTCGAAGAAGGCCCGGAAGTGGCGCTGGCCCTGCCAGCGGACCACCCCGGCGCCGACGCCCCGAGCCCGGCGGCCGATGCGCGCGAACGGGGTGGCGGAGCGACTGCGGAGCGCACTCGTGCGCACGGCGAGCCGCCGGAGCACGCCGGGCACCGGACGCGCTGCCGGCCGGCCGAGGTCGAGCTGCCCGAACTCGACGGTGTCGGCCCGCTCGGAGGCCTGCTCGGGCAGGTGGGTGTCGAGCAGGACGACCCGGGCGACCTCGTGACCGGCACCGGCGAGCACCGAGGCCATCTCCAGGGCGACGAGGCCACCGAACGAGTGCCCGACGAGGGTGTACGGGCCGGAGGGCTGTACGACCCGCAGGAGCTCGATGTAGCGGCGGGCCATGGCCGGGATGCTCCAGTCCGGCACCGAGCGCCGCTCCAGACCGTGCTGCTGGAAGGCGAACACCGGACGGTCACCCAGGTGACGGGCGAGCGGGACGAACGTCAGTGCCAGGGCTCCGGCACCCGCGACGCAGAACAGGGGGTCGGCGTCGCCCGGTGCACGCGCCGTCAGCGTCACGACGTCCGGGTGACCGGGGACCGCGGCGGCGCCGAGGCGGATCCGCGCGGTGAAGCTGCGCAGCGTCGGGTGCCGGAGGAGTTCCGACGAGGGGACGTCCACGCCGAGCCGGTCGGAGACGGCGGCGAGCATCTCCTCCGCCGAGAGCGAGTCGCCACCGAGTGCGGAGAAGTCGTTGTCGAGCCCGACCGCCGGCAGCTCGAGCGGCCCGACGGCGGGCAGCCCGAGCACCTCGGCCCAGATCTGCCCGACCGCGAGCTGCCACTGGTCGTAGGTGTCCTCGCCGAACGCCGCGCCGTCTCCGCCCACCGTGGTGCTGAGCGCGGGTGCCTCGGGCAGGCGGGTCCGGTCGACCTTGCCGCGCTCGTTCCGGGGCAGCGTCGTCACCGGGACGATCGTGGTCGGCACCATGTGGTCGGGCAGCAGGTCGCGGAGGGCCCTGCGGATCGCGGCCGGTGACGGCGAGCGGCGACCCGGGCGGCTCACGACGTAGGCGACGAGCCGGGTCGGCGCGGGTGGGGCCTGCACCGCGACGACCGCCGCTTCCTGCACCGCGTCGACGGTGCGGAGCGCCGCCTCGACCTCGCTCGGCTCGACCAGGTGCCCGCGCACCTTCGCCGCGTCGTCGGCGCGGCCGAGCAGGGTGAGCCGGCCCTGGTCGTCGAAGCGTCCGAGGTCACCGACCGTCCACGTCGGCGTGCCGTCCGCGGCGGTGCCCGCCCGGTCTGCGGTCGCGTCCGGCGCGCCCCAGTACCCGCTCGTCATGGCGTCGGAGACGCAGACGACCGCACCGCTCTCGCCGACGTCGGCCACGGAGCCGTCGGGTCGGCGGACCTCGATGCGCTTGCCCGTGACGATCCTGCCGGCGGGCACGCTGCGCTCGGGCACCGGGTCCCCCGCGCGGATCTCGTGCACGGCGTACACGGCGGTCTCGCTCGACCCGGTCTGGTTGCAGAACGACGCGCCGGGGCCGAGCAGCGGCCGCAGCGCCGTGACGTCCGTGCCCGTCACCGCCTCGCCGAGGGTGGCGACGACGCGGAGCGCACGCAACCGGTCGTCGGAGGGGTCGAGGGCGCCGGTGATCGACCGCAGCAGGTGCGGGGTGGTGTGCAGTGTCGTCAGGCGTGCGTCGCGGACCCAGGTGACGAGGCGGTCGACGCCGGTGCGACGCGGATCGGCGACGTGCACGGAGGCACCGGCGTGCAGGGCCGACAGCACGAGCGTCAGCCCGGCGGCGAACCCGTGCGGGAGCACCGAGGCCACGCGGTCCGTCGGGACGAGCCGGAAGGCCTCCCGTTGGGCGACGCTGTCGACGACGAGCTGCCGGTGGGTCATCGTGACGCCCTTCGGCACCCCGGTCGACCCCGACGTGAAGACGACGACCGCCGGGTCGCGACCACCGCGTTCCCGGGCTCCCGGGACGACGGCGAGGTCGCCCTCGGTCGCGGCGGCGGTCCGAGCGTCTCCGAGCGGGTCCTCGAGCGACAGCACCCGGCCCTGCTCGGGGACGAGGGCCGCGGCGCGGTCGGCGTGCTCCGCGTCCGCGACGACGTCCACGATGCCGGCGAGCGCCACCACGTGCTGCAGCCGGGCCCCGGGGAGGGACGGGTCGAGCGCGACGACGACACGGCCCGCGTGCAGGAGTCCGAGGAGGGCGACGACCGACCCGGCACCGTGCGCGACCATCGCGCCGACGGGGACGGGTGCACGGCCCTGCTCGACGTCGACCCCGCGGCCGGTGTGGTCGTCGGGGGTGAGCTGTGCGTCCAGGAGCAGGCCGAGGGCGCGGGCGGTGCGGTCGAGGGCACCGTGGGTGGTCTCGCCGTGCTCGTCGACCAGGGCGAGGGCGTGCGGGTCGCGGTCGGCGACGAGGGCCAGACCGTCGAGGACGGACGGCTCCGTCCCCGCGTGCGGCGCTGCCGCTCCGGGGTCCGCCGTCGGCTGCCGCGTCGTCGTCCTGTCGGTCGTCGCCGTCGTGTCGGTCGCCGTGGTCACGAGGCCCCCTTCACCGTGCGCGCGGACTGTGGTCGCCCGACGGTACCCCGGGGGTGCGCTCCGCAGTGGGGGCTGTGCGGCAACCCGCGCAGACCTGCGAGGTCCCGCAGCCCGCCGGCGCGGAGGACCGCGTCAGTGGATGCGGAGCTCGGCGACCATCGGGCAGGCGAATGGGTCGCGTGCGGCGAGACCGACCCGGTTCAGGTAGCGGACGACGATGCCGTACGACCGCAGCAGCGTCGTCTCGGTGTACGGCACGTCGAGCGTCTCGCAGTGGTCGCGGACCAGCAGGCGGGCCTGCTTCAGCGCCGGTCGCGGCATCGACGGGAACAGGTGGTGCTCGACCTGGTAGTTCAGGCCACCCATCAGGAACGACACCCACCAGCCACCGCGGATGTTCCGCGAGGTCCGGACCTGTCGGGAGAAGAAGTCGACCTTGGCGCCGTGCGCGATGGTCGGCATGCCCTTGTGGTTCGGGGCGAACGAGGCGCCCATCATCACGCCGAACACGGCGAGCTGCACACCGAGGAACGCGCACGCCATGCCGAACGGCAGGAACCAGAACACGACCGTCAGGTAGATGCCGAACCGGGCGACGAGCATGCTGCCCTCGAGCCACCGGTGCCGTGCGTCCGCCTTCGTCCCGGAGCCCGTCACGATCGACGTCACGGCGTAGCGGTGCAGGTTGAGACCCTCGAGCGTGAGCAGCGGGAAGAACAGCCAGCCCTGGAAGCGCAGGAAGGTCCGCATCAGCGGGCCCTTCGCCTCGGCGGCGTCCTCGGGCAGGAAGCGGATGCCGTCGGGCGCGATGTCGGGGTCCTTCCCGACGGTGTTCGGGTTGCCGTGGTGGCGGGTGTGCTTGTTCATCCACCACGAGTAGCTCAGGCCGACCATGAACGTGCCGAGCCACCGGCCCGCGTGGTCGTTCCACTTCTGCGAAGCGAACACCTGACGGTGCGCGGCCTCGTGCGACAGGAACGCGAACTGGGTGAAGATGACCCCGAGCGCTCCGGCGACGATCAGCTGGAACCACGAGTCACCGAGGAACGCGAACGCCACCCAGGCCAGCGCGAGACCCGCGACCAGGCTGCCGAACAGGGACCAGTAGAAACCGATGCGCCGACGGAGCAGGCCGTTCTCCTTCACCTGCGCCAGGAGCGCGGAGTAGGTGGACGTACCGTTGCGGCTGCCCGGACCGGGTCGGGTCCGGGTGTAACCGGGGGCGAGCGGGGTGGTCGTCATCGAGGACCGACCTTCTGTGGTGAGCGATCCTTCGACCGATCCGGAGAGTTCACGCATCCGCGCTTCCGGCGACAGTAGGTCACGGAACCGGGAGAACGCCTGGACGGCGCGCGCACGTCCGGGAAACGCAACCCGTGGCGGACGGGAGGCGCGGGACGACGCCGCCACGCGCCTCCCGTCCGGCGGCCGGTGGCGGTCCGCCGGGCGCCCAGGCTCGGCGACCATCGTTGCGGGATCGAGACGGCCCGTCACCCCGGTGCGTGCGAGCCTGGTCGCACCTGACCACGGGAGCGGACGGAGCACGCCGTGGACCGAGCGATCGCGTGGGTCGTGCTGGCACTCGTCACGGCCGTGCCGGCACTGCTCCTCGCCGTCACGCGGGTGAGCTCGTGCGCCGATGCAGCGCCGGGTGCGGGCACGAGCCGGTGCACGAGCGGACCCGTGCTCGGGGTCGCCGGGTCGTGGGCCGCCGGTGCGGTCGCCGTCGTGGTCGTCGCGATCGCGGTCGTCCAGGTCGTGCGGGCCGTCCGTTCCGGGCGAGCGGCGACGGACTGACGCCCGGCGGTCTCAGGTCCGCGCTTCGGTGCGGACCGGCTTCAACCGGTCCGGTGCGTCGGTGGCGGGGGTCCACTCGCACGTGAACGTCCCGCGGTACCCGAACAGGAAGCCGAACACGCGGTTGTGCACCTCGAGGTCGACGTGGAACGCCTGGTCGTCCTCCGACCACCACTCGTGCAGGGTGGCGCGACCGCTCAGGAGCATCGGGAACCGGAACGAGACCGGCCCCTCGTGGAACCGCTGCGCGTCGGACGTCAGCACGAGCCCGCCCCGCTCGTCCACCGCCAGGTCGAGGTCGACCGCCAGGTGCTGGTGCGTGCCGAGGTAGTCGAGCACCCTGCCGTCGACGAGCACCATCGTCGCGTCGAAGCGCGCCGTGCGACCGGGCCTGGTCTCGTACGTCCGCACGAACGTCACCGTCTCGCGGCCGAGCTCGTCGCGGTACGGGTGGTTCTCGATCGTGAACGGCACGTCCTCCCCCACGTCGGGGACCAGGATGTTCCGGAGCCGTCCGATCTGCAGGAAGGGGACGGTCCACCACGGGCCGCGTCGGATCGACGACATGACGCCACGTCCGGTGCAGGCCTCGCCGGCGTCGAGGCCGACTCCGAAGCGTCGTCGCATCATCGGGTGGAGTCGCTGGAAGTCGGCGCCGAGCGCCTCCTCGAACACGGACGTCATCGGTCGTCCCTCGGGTCGGGCAGCGTCGCCAGCGTCGCCGGCGCGTCGTGCAGGTGGTCGGTGCGTCGGGCGCTGCCTGCGGGTGCCCGCAGCGTCCTGGAGGCTCGTGGCCGGTCCCGGCGCCAGGGCTGCAGGACCGAGGTGAGCGGCCACGCCTCCGGTGCGGGTCCGCCCTCGAGCCAGATCCGGAGGCGGTCGAAGCTCCACGCGGTCGCCCAGCCGAGGAGCGGCCGGACGACCAGGTCCAGCGGCCCCCATCCGCCGTGGTAGTCGTAGCCGGTGATGAACCGCGTGCGCCCGTCGTCGGTCGGGACGTAGCGCCAGTAGCCCCGGCCCGTGCGGATCGGCGAGAGGCGGTCGGCGGTCCCGAAGCGCAGCGCCGACGTGCGCGATCCGTCTGGGCGGCGGCGTTCCCCGATGCTCACGCCGGTGCCGTGCACGTCGTGCAGCGGCGAGCGTCGGACGTAGCGGAAGTGCGTCGGTGCCCCGTCCTCCGCGCCCGCGGGCACGATCTCCGAGAACCGGACGTCCCAGCGCACGTGCTGCTCGGGGTCCTGCGTCGCGGCCCACACGCGGTCGAGGTCCGCATCGATGACGGTCTCGACGTAGATGCCCCTGGTCCCCACGTGCTGACAGTAGCGCCTGCGCGGCGGAGACCGGCGTCACGCCGGGGACAGGTCGTCGCGGCGGTGCCGTCGGTCGCGGATCAGCCGTTCCAGGCGTCCCGCAGCGCGCGTTCCAGGTCGGTGCGGTCCGATCCCCGCTCTTCCCCGTCACGGAGCGGTTCGGCCGTCAGCTCCCCGTCGCGGAGCGTCAACTCCGTCGTGCTGTCGGTGCCGCGGTCGACGAGGCTCACGTGCAGCCCGGTGCCGTCCGGCAGCACCGGTCGCAGGGCAGCGACGAACGCCGGCACCTGACCTGCGTCGGACAGCGTGGCCGCGACCGACTGGTTCGTGTCGAACTGCTCCGACGACGCCGGGAGGAAGCCCCGCAGCTCCGTGCCGACGTCGATCGACCGGCCCAACATCGCCGGGGAGCCGCTCACGGACAGACGGTCCGTGTCGTCCGCAGCGTCCCGGTCAGCAGCGTCGTCGTTGCCGTCAGCGGGATCGGCCTGCGGACCGACGCGGATCGACTCCACCGGATCGGCCGGAGCAGCGGCGGCGAGCGCCGTCGCCGTCGCGAGGACCTCGTCCGGGTCGTCCACCGTCACCCGCACCCAGGACGGCGTGAGCTCGGCGGCAGCGACCCCCGGCCGCGCCGCGATCGCAGCGAGCCGGTCCGCCTCGGCGTAGTCGGCGGCGTCGGGCACGTCGTCGTCGCCTCGGGGCTGGTCCTTCGTGACGATGCCGCCGTCCACGATGACCTGCGCGTCCGGTGCGGCCTGCTGTGCGAGCGCCGTCGCGTCCCCGACGTCGTCGAGGTCCGCGAGGTGCATCTGGAGACGACCCGGCGTGACGGAGGCGCGGGTCACCTCGTGCGCGGCACGCACACGCTCGTACGCGGTGATCTCGGGCGTCGGGTCACCGACGGTGTCGTCCGTCCCGGCGATGTCGTTCGCGATCCGCAGGTCCGGCACGTCGTCGGAGCGGATGACGTCCTGCTGCGCCGACGACCAGGACGCCGACGTCGACGACGTGTCCCAGTCGGACGACGTGGCGATCCGCCGCACCGACTCCCAGCCGGCCACCAGGTCATCGGCATCGCGGACGGTGAGTGCGATGCGACCTCCGCCGGTGCCGGAGGCGGACGGAGCGTCGACGTCGCCACCGAGCCAGCGGTCGTCGCCGCGGAGCCGATCGACGACGGCGAGCAGTCGGTCGTTCTCGGAGGCGCGTTCCTCCAGGAAGAACCCGAACCCGTCGGCCTCCATCGAGCCGCGGTACGTCGTACCCGGGCCGGAGGCATCGCGGATCCAGCGTCCGACCTCGTGGGTCACGCGTCGAAGGTCGGCGTCGGACAGGTCGTCCTCGGTGGTCACGGTGACGGACGCTTCGCCGGCGAACGGCAGGTTGTTCGTGCCCGAACCGCGCACGGACCGCACACCGTCGACTGCCGACAGCTCGCGCTCGGCCTTCTCGGCACCCGCACTCCCCGCGTTGACGTTGCCGGAGCACCCGGTGAGCAGCAGGACCCCGGTCAGCGTGGCGGCCAAGAGCGCGGCGGACCCCGTGCGTCGTCTCCCCCAGAGCATGGCGGGAGCGTACCGCAGCGGTCTTCGCCTGCCCTGTCGCCCTTCGTCCCGCGTGAGCAGCGACGGCCAGCGGCTCCAGCGAACCGGGTCGGTCCTCGGTCACCTGACGGGCCGCGACCCCGGCATCCCGGGCCAGCCGTCCGGCGTCACCCAGGCCAACGTGGCGCAGACCGCCCGACCGCTGGCGAGGGCGCTACGCAACGAGGGGGTGTTGTCGGCGTGGACGTGCCCCCAGAGCACGTCGGCCTCCGTCGCCGGGAGCCGCCGTGCCAAGGCCCGGAGGACCGCCGGCCCGAGTGCCTGTCCGCGGTGGTCGTCGTCGAGCGCGATCTCCTCGACGACGAACCCGGTGAACCCGTACGCGTCGTCCCGAGCGGCGGCGACGACACCGGCGTCCCGTCCGTCGACCACGACCTCGAACAGGAATCCCTGTTCGTCGGCGTCGCCGAGCCCGTCCTCGTCGGCGGGCGCCGCCCACTCGTCCAGGTCGGGCGTGACGCGACGGACGGTCTCGTAGATCGCGGCGACCCTCGGCGCCGCAGCCTCGGGCGTGGTCGGGACGAGTTCGACCGCGGAGGCTCCCGGCGTCTGCTCACGACCGGCGATCACCGACACCGGCCCCGCGACCACGAGTTGGTCGGTTGCCACCGAGGACCCGTGTCCGGCCAGAGCGCGGACGCGCAGGAGGTCTCCGGGGAGTCGGACGCGGAAGCAGAGCGGCGAGAAGGCCCGGAAGTCCTCGAGCACGGAGCCGAGCTCCGCCAGACCGGCTGCGTCGGGGCGCACGCTGGTCGCGATCACGTCGACGAACGGCTTCGACACGTCGCGGCCGCGGAAGCGGATGCCGGTGAGGGCCCATCCGCCGGAGGGCAGCACGACGACCCGGTTCGCCCAGTCGAGCGGGTCCGGGACGGCGAGTCCGACGGCGTCGCGGACCGCCGCTCCCCACGAGGTGTCCCCCACCAGTGCGAGGTCGGGTCCGACCGTCCGCAGCAGGTCCGATCGCCAGTGCTCGTTCCAGCGGGCCAGGTGCTCCGGCGCCCACGGCACGAGGGCGGTGAGCAGATCGTCGTCGTCCATCCCGGTCGACGCTAGGAGGCCGAGCAGCGGCGGCGCAAGAGCGGCTGGCACCGCTCCCCCGTGCGGAACGCGGAGAAGCCCCCGGCGAGAACGTGTCTCGCCGGGGGCTTCATCGGTTTCGGTCGGGCTGACAGGATTTGAACCTGCGACCCCTTGACCCCCAGTCAAGTGCGCTACCAAGCTGCGCCACAGCCCGTGAGCTCTCACGAGCTCTGAGCCCCGAGAGGCTCGGAACTCCGTCTCCGGCGTTCCACCGCCCGCGTCCGACCGGAGCGCGAGCAGCCCGTCAAGCATAGCGGACGCCGGACCCTGCTCGTGCCACGGCGCGTCGCCGCCTCCACGGGAGCGATCGGCCGGGCCGGGCCGTCAGCCCCGCGGCGAGCGCGCTGGCTGCCGCACCACGTCCCGCTCGGCCGCCAGCCACGGCAGCGCGAGCCCCACGAGCAGCCCGCCGAGCCCGTCCGCGGCCAGGTCGCCGATCGTGTCGTCGTACCCGACGTAGATCGCCGAGTCGACGTAGTTGTGCCCGAGCCACTCGCACATCTCCCACACGGACCCGATCGCGAGTCCGAGGGTGAACACCAGGAGCGACACGGTCACGCGCCCGGCGTCCGGGGCGTGCGGCACGAGCCGGAGGTCCGCGGCGATCACCGCGAGCAGCGCCGCGAGCAGTCCGGTCAGGACGACGTGGATCAGCTTGTCCCAGAGGAACACCGACGTGTACCACTCGAGCGCGCTCGACCACCCGGCGACGAGCACCAGCACGCAGACCGCCAGGTCGAACGCCGGTCGGAGTCCGAGCATCCGCGGCAGGACCACCCCGAACAACGCGAGCGACATCACCGCGAACGACGTGCTCCCCCAGCCGATCGTGGCCACGGGGATGCTGAGGAGCGTCAGGACCCGCACCACGTCGGCCGGCAGGAACCGCCGGCGCAGGAAGGTCAGCCCGAGCGAGCGCATCACGAGGCCCACCGCACGACCGCGTGCACGGCCGCGTGGTCGGAGGGCCAGACACCGCCCGGTCGGCGCACGTTCACCGCGACCCGGTCGACGACGGCGTCCTCGGTCACGAGCACCCCGTCGATCCGCCGGCCGCCGACACGCGGCTCCCGGTAGTGCGGGTACGTCCCGTAGGCCTCCCCCACCTGCCGGGAGGCTCGTCCCCAGCTGTCGACGACCCCCGCGTCCGCCAGTGCTCGCCAGGGTGCCGACCCGGCCGGGCAGTTCCAGTCGGCCATCACGACGGCCGGCAGTCCGCGCCCGCGGACGATGCGCCCGAGCAGCTGCGCGCCGCGCAGCCGTGCCCAGGACGAGGCGACGTCGAGGTGCGTCGCGATCGCGGTGAACTCCCGCCCGGTGGTGCGGTCCGCGACGACGGCGCCGACGGCGTGCCGCGGGAAGGCCGTCGCCCAGGACCGTGAGCCCGGGCGCGACGGCGTCCGGGACAGCGCCCACGTGCGCCGCTCGACGACGTCGAGGCGCTCCCGGTCGAGGAACAGGCCGACCGCCTCGCCACCGCCGCGCGCACCGCGACCGACGACCACGGGTTCCCAGCGTGACCCGAGACGGGCCGTGAGGTCCGCGGTCTGGGCGGGCAGTGCCTCCTGGACGGCCAGCACCGTCGGCTGCTCGCTGGCGACGAGCGCGACGACGGCGTCGCGGCGACGTTCCCACGCGTCGGCGTGACCGGGCGCGTGCGGCACCCGACGTCTGACGTTGAGGGTGGCGCAGTGCACCTCGGGGGCCACCACCGCCCCGATCGTCGGGTGGTCGTCCGGCGCGGATGGCATGCACCCTGTCTACGAGACGACACCTGTTGCGCTCACAGGGTGTCGTGACGGTCCCTCGTAGGGTGGCTCGGATGCGTTGCGCTCGTCCCACCCGTACCCTGCTCGCACTGTCGGTCGCCGGGCTCCTGCTCGGCGCTGCCGGTTGCACCTCCCACGACGACGCGCCGACGGTCGCGCAGCTGACACGGACGTCCGCCGACTCGGTGGACGTCGTGGCCCAGCAGGACCCGTCGGCGCGCTCCGTCGCCGCGAGCCGAGCACTGTTCGCGTCGGCTCCCGGCGCGGTCGTGGCGTCGGCCTCCGACGCGGGCGCGGTGCGCGACGCAGCGAGCGCCGCGCGTGCGGCGCACGTCCCACTGCTGCTGACGGACGACGGCGGCGCGCCCTCGTCGACACCGTCCGCCGACGCGGGTGGCGACGGTGACCGGGTGGCAGCCGAGCTCCGCCGGCTCGGGGCCGACTGGTACCAGGCCGAGGGCAGCGTGGCGGTCGACACCGACGTCCCGGAGCAGGACGCGCCGGAGCGGGGCGACGTGCCCGAGGCGAGCGATGTCTCCCGTGCGGCGACCGTGGTCGTGTCCGACCGTCGGTCGGAGGCCGCAGCCGTGGCCACGGCGGAGGCTGCCGGCGCCCGTGTGGTCGCGATGCCGGACGGCGTGACCGACCCGGCTGCCGCCCCGGACGTCGTGTCGGCCCTCCACGACCGCGCGGAGCACCCGACCGTGCTGGTCGGCTCGGCGTTCGGCGACCTCCCGGACCCGCAGTGGACGGTCCGGGCGGCGGAGAGCGGCTGGCAGCTGCCGCACGGCGGGCAGCGGCCCTTCGACGGACACCGCTACGTGGCGCTGTACGGCGCTCCCGGCGCGCCGGTGCTCGGGGTGCTGGGCGAGCAGGACCCGGCGGCGACCGTGCGCCGCGCCGAGGGGACGGCGAAGGAGTACGACGGGCTCGGCGACGAGCCGGTGACGCCCGCGATGGAGGTCATCGCGACCGTCGCCGCCGGGGACGCCGGGGCCGACGGCGACTACTCGACCGAGCTGCCGGCGTCGACGCTGGAGCCCTACGTCGACGCGGCGAGCGACGCCGGGATGCCGGTCATCCTCGACCTGCAGCCGGGGCGGTCCGACTTCCTGTCGCAGGCGAAGCGGTACGAGTCGCTGCTCGCGAAGCCGAACGTCTGGCTCGCACTCGACCCGGAGTGGCGACTGACCGCCGACCAGGTGCCCCTGCAGCAGATCGGCAGCGTCTCGGCGTCCGAGGTGAACGAGGTCTCGTCGTGGCTCGCCGACCTGGTGCGGTCGAAGGGGCTACCGCCGAAGGCGTTCGTCCTGCACCAGTTCCGGCTGTCGATGATCCAGGACCGGTCGTCGCTCGCGTCGCACCCGGAGCTCGACGTCCTCATCCACGTGGACGGGCAGGGCTCGCAGCCCGACAAGCAGGCGACCTGGAAGGCGCTGCACCAGGACGCACCGGAAGGCGTGCACTGGGGCTGGAAGAACTTCTACGACGAGGACACGCCGATGCTCTCGCCGCAGCAGACGATGGCCGACGTGCAGCCGACGCCGTCGCTCATCACGTACCAGTAGCGGGGTCGCGTCTCGTCGCGTCCCGTCGTGGTGTCCACAGCCTGGAGGGCCGGGGCACGGTGCGTCGGCGGGTGCTGACAGCATGGGGTCATGTCTGGTCTCGGTGTCGGTTCGTCCGTCGGCTCACCTGCTCCTGCGGCGGCCCCGCCGTCCGCCGAGATCGCTGCGGAAGCGCAGGCGGCCCTCGCCGCCCTGACCGGGCGACCGGACGCGGTCTTCCACCCCGGGCAGCTCGAGGCCATCTCGGCGCTCGTCGAACACCGGCAGCGTGCCCTCGTGGTGCAGCGCACCGGGTGGGGCAAGTCGGCCGTGTACTTCCTCGCGACCCTGCTGCTGCGGCGACGTGGCGGCGGCCCGACCGTGCTCGTCTCGCCGCTGCTCGCCCTCATGCGCGACCAGGTCGCAGCGGCCGCGCGGGCCGGCGTCCGCGCGGTGTCGATCAACTCGGCGAACGCGCACGAGTGGGCGGACACGCAGGCGGCCCTCGCGCGTGACGAGGTCGACGTGCTCCTCGTCTCTCCCGAACGGCTCAACAACCCGCGATTCCGCGACGAGCAGCTGCCGACGCTGATCGCCCGGATGGGCATGCTCGTCGTCGACGAAGCGCACTGCATCTCCGACTGGGGACACGACTTCCGCCCCGACTACCGCCGGCTCGCCGAGCTCATCCGCTCCCTCCCCCAGGGTGTCCCCGTGCTCGCGACGACGGCGACCGCGAACGAGCGCGTGGTCGAGGACGTCGCGGAGCAGCTCACCGCGGGTCCGGACGCTCCCGTCTTCACGATCCGCGGTTCCCTGGCGCGGGCGTCGCTCCGGCTCGGCGTCCTGACGCTGCCGGACGCCCGACAGCGCCTCGGGTGGCTGCTCGCGCACCTCGGCGACCTGCCCGGCAGCGGCATCATCTACACGCTGACCGTGTCCGGGGCCGAGGACATCGCCCGACTCCTGCGCGAGAACGGGTACGCCGTCCGCGCCTACACCGGGCGGACCGACACCGAGGAACGCGAGCAGCTCGAGCAGCAGCTCAAGGGCAACGAGCTCAAGGCGCTCGTCGCGACGAGTGCGCTCGGGATGGGCTTCGACAAGCCGGACCTCGGGTTCGTCGTGCACGTCGGCGCTCCCTCGTCGCCCGTCGCCTACTACCAGCAGATCGGCCGCGCCGGGCGTGCGACCGACAACGCCGACGTCCTGCTCCTGCCCGGACGCGAGGACCGCGAGATCTGGCAGTACTTCGCGAGTGCGTCCATGCCGACCGAGGCCCGCGCCGCCGCCGTCCTCGGCGCGCTCTCCACCGACACGGCGATGTCGACCGTCGCGCTCGAGGGCCTCGTCGACATCAAGCGATCGACACTCGAGCTCCTGCTCAAGGTGCTCGACGTCGACGGCGCCGTGCACCGTGTCGCCGGCGGCTGGGTCTCGACCGGGCAGCCGTGGCAGTACGACGCCGCCCGCTACGAGCGGGTCGCCGCCGCCCGCGAGGCCGAGGCCGCGTCGATGCTCGCGTACGAGTCCACCTCGGCGTGCCGCATGCAGCTGTTGCAGCAGGACCTGGACGACCCGTCCGCCGAACCCTGCGGGCGCTGCGACAACTGTGCCGGTGTCTGGTACCCGACGTCGATCTCGGAGTCGGACACCTCCGGTGCGGCTGCCGCGCTCGACCGGGTCGGCGTCGAGATCGCGCCGCGCGCGCAGTGGCCGTCCGGCATGGCCTCGCTCGGCGTGCCCGTGAAGGGCAGGATCCCGGCCGGCGAGCTCGTCGAACCGGGCCGCGCCGTCGCCCGGCTCACCGATCTCGGCTGGGGCGGGCCGCTCCGCGCGCTGTTCTCGGCCACCACTCCGGACGGACCCGTGTCCCGCGAGCTGGTCGACGGGTGCATCCGCGCCCTCAAGGACTGGCCCTGGGCCGAACGGCCGACCGGCGTCGTGGCGATGTCGTCGCGGTCGCGGCCGGAGCTCGTCGGGTCGTTGGCGCAGGCGCTGTCGTCCATCGGGCGGCTGCAGTTCCTCGGGACCCTCGGACGGAGCGGCGGGGAGCCCCGCGGAGACGGTGCGACGAACAGCGCCTACCGGCTGGCCGGGGTGTGGGACACCTTCGTGGTGGACCCGGAGCTGGCTGCGGCGTTGGCGTCGCACCAGGGGCCGGTGCTGCTCGTCGACGACCTGGTGGACAGCCGGTGGACGGTCACCGTCGCCGGGCGGGAGCTCCGGCGTGCGGGGGCGTCGGCCGTGCTGCCGTTCGCGCTCGCGACCGTGGCCTGACGCCGGCCGGGTCCGGCAGACCGTGTCCGTGGTCCGTCCGGTGGCGCGGGGTGCGGGCTGCGCGGTGCGGGGTGCTCGGTGCGGGGTGCGGGGTGCTCCCGCACAACCGGAAGCACGTCGTGCCAGGGATTCCCGTGGTGCGACGTGCTCCCGGTTGTGCAGGCGTCGGTGCGTGCCGACTCCAGCTTCGGCTCCGCCCGCATGCGCCGCTCGGGTCAGGCCGCGCCGATCGCGTCCAGCTCGCGGATCGCGTCCGCCGGCAGCGTGATGCCCGCGCCCTCGACGTTCTGCCGCAGGTGCTCCACGGATGACGTACCCGGGATGAGCAGGATGTTGTCCGAGCGCTGGAGCAGCCATGCGAGGGCGACCGACAGGCGCGACTCCCCCAACCGCTGCGCGACGGTGTCGAGCGCCTCGGACTGGATGGGCGAGAATCCGCCGAGCGGGAAGTACGGCACGTAGGCGATGCCCTCGGCCGCCGTGAGGTCGACGAGGTCGTCGTCGCCCCGCTGCGCCACGTTGTACATGTTCTGCACGCAGACCACGGGCGCGATCCGGAGGGCCTCGACGAGCTGCGCGCCCGTCACGGTCGACAGTCCGAGGTGGCGGATCTTGCCCTGCTGCTGCAGTTCGGCGAGTGCCTCGAACTGCGGTGCGATGCTGCCCGACTCCGGGGCGTCGAACCCGCCGACACGGAGGTTCACGACGTCGAGCTGCTCGAGACCGAGCCGCTCGAGGTTCGCGTGCACGTCCTCGACGAGCTGCTCGGGCTTCCGCGCCGGCGGCCACTGCCCCTTGTCGTTCCGGCGCGAACCGACCTTGGTGACGATGTGGACCTGCTCCGGGTACGGGTGCAGGGCTTCGCGGATGATCTCGTTCGTGACGTGCGGGCCGTAGAAGTCCGCGGTGTCGATGTGGGTGATGCCGAGCTCGACCGCCGTGCGCAGCACGCGGACGGCCTCGTCACGATCGGCCGGCGGGCCGAAGACGTGCGGGCCGGCGAGCTGCATCGCGCCGTAGCCGAAGCGGGTGACCTCGAGGTCGCCGAGGTCGTAGGTGCCACCGGGGAGGCTGTTCGTCGTCATGGTTCGACGATGCTCCCGATCACTGCGGTGTGCCTGGCCCTGGTTGTCCCCTGGTCCGCATTCCCAGTGAGCAAAGAGACCAACCGCCGGGTCACGACGACGCGACGTTCATCGCACCAGATCCGCCTTGCCCGGCCACTCGCCGAAGTGTTCCTGTAGTTCAGAGAACGACACGATGACGGTACCCGGATCACTCTCATCACATCCGATGACTTTCCATCCAGATTGCTCGAGCGCGACCGCGAGCGGCGCACCGACGTGACCGCGCAGGACGACTCGAACGCCCGCGGCCGGCTCACCATCTCGTACCGTGCACGCGGCCTCGAGGAGTTCCTCGAACTCGGGAAAGTCCTTCACAGTGCTTGACGGTTGATCAGCTGCAAGAACGACGATCGTGGTCGGACCGAATGTCTGCGAGACTTCGCGGGATCAGCCCGTACCTGCCTCGCGCGATGTGGATCTATCCGTCAGCATCGACGGGCCAAGGACCGATCTGATCGTCAAGTGCTTGCTTGCCGAAGCTCGCTTGATAGGAAAGTTTCGCCAGGAGATCAGGGTTCTTCGGGTATGCCACGTCCTTCCAGCCCGCTGCAACCGCGATGGGCCCGATTGCGACCTGTGGATTCGTTCTGATCCTCAGGATGACGCCGCGATCAGGCTCCTTGCCCTGCACAGACCATGCAAGCGGCAGAACTTCATCGACGAGCTGCGCCACCTTCTCCTCGGATGTGCCAGCTTCGGGAGCTGTGATCTGGACTGCGATCGCGTAGTGCTTCGACAAGCCGTCCGTGGTCTGCTCGTACTCAACCGTAGCTTCGGATACATCAGGCAGCCCGTTGAGACGCTGCGCAACCTTGTCCTGCGATTGCGTCTCGGTGGAGTTGTCGTTCGACATGGAACATCCTCCTGATGCGACAGAAACGGCAATCAGAATCCCCAGGACAGCGGCTTTCCGCATCGTCATCTCTCGGCCTGGTAGTCGGTCACGGTCTTGTTCCCGCAAAGGGATCGGCTGACATCCACCTCGGATTGCCGGTGAGCCGGATCGGATCCGGAATGTCGATGGGCGTCTTCGGCCATCATCCCGTAGCGCGTGGCCGCGTGTGCAGAACCCACACTGACGGCCCCTTCAGTCGTACTCAACTGCCCGGCCATGCCCCGAAGAGCTGCTCCATGTCCGACTCAGAGAACGTGATCTGATACCGCAGCCTTGGGTTGCTCGCGAACTGCGGGAGATGCGATTCCCGGGCCAGCGCGACGAGGTCAACCCCGGAGGTACGACCGACCGAGAGCGCGACTCCGTTGGTCAGCTCGTGCTCGTTCACGGACCACCCGATCCGCAGCAGTTCTCGGAGCGCCGCACTCTTGCTGCCCTCCTCGAAGCCCGGGGACGGGGTGAAGTTCACCGTCGTCCCCCATTCAGATGTGAAGCCGGAACGGTAGTTCCGCATCTCCACGGAGGCTTCGGTGACTCCTCGAATCGCCGCCGCATCAGCGGACGCCTGGTCGAGAGTCCGACCAGACTGAGCACCTGACGTGCACGAGCTGAGCAAGATCGCGAAACTCGCGAAGGCCGCGACCGCAAAGTGCCTTCTCTTGAAACTCATCTGTTGACCACCCGGTCATCGTGCAGATCGCACCGGGTCCGGCTACTGATCGGCCGTTACTGTGGTCTGCGTCCTTGAGCACCGCTGCGGACAGCAGCCCCACCGGCCTCGTTTGACTGGCTCGGCTCAGAGACCCTCTGGATTGACCGTTGGCGCTGCCGCCGGCCAATCGCCCAGACGGTCCCTGAGGAGATCCGCCGGGATTATTGCGGAGGTCTTCCCAGGGAGCGCGGCACCCGTCTTCACCCAACCTGATCGCTCAAGCACCTTGCCGAGACTGACCTTGGGCGCCCCCTGCAACCCAATTCCAACTCCGTTGGCCAGTTCCCGATTTGCTTGTAGGGACCATCCAGTCTGGATTATCGCATCCACTTCCGCGTCGTCGATCGAGTCGGTTGTGGTCTTCGGGTCAAGAGTAAGGATGATCAAGGCTCGGTTGGAGTTGCTGGTGTCTAGTCCCGACGTGTTCCGCTCCACAGAGACCTCAGCAGCTTCCACGCCCGCGAGCGATCGCAGAAATTGCTCAGCCTCCTGGGTTGTCTGCCCCCGGGCGGCCGAGGCTCCCGAGCAGCCAGAAAGGAGGAGCGCCGTGGTTGTCAGCAACGACACGACGCTGCCCGCTTTCGCCCACTTACTTACCCGCACTTCGCTCCAATCGGTAGTCCTGGACCGTCTGTTGACCCTGCAGGAATCGATCAACTTCTGCCAAGCCGGGGCTGTCAGGATGTTGCCTTGCCATGATGGCATAACGCGAAGCGTTGTGCGCGGTTGCGAAGTCTTGCTCGCCCCCGTGGCCAGATAATGCGGGAGCTGGTGCACTGATCGTGTTCCAACCATCCCTTGAAGGATTTGTAGCCCCATCGAGACGCGCAACCGGGTCTTCGCGCGCTTCGAACGACGTCACCGCAGTGGAGTCGGGAATGTCCATCCGGCCGATCGGCGCACCAGCGGTAACGACTTGCTGCACGTTGAGACCCTGCGGATCCTCGGCAATGGCGCCTGCTGTGATACCGCCGAGACTGAATCCGGTGAGCATCACAGGAGCGTGACCGTCACGGATCTCCGGTATGCGGTCGAGCGTCGACCGCACCGTCTGAGCCAGCGTCGTCGAATCTCCGTAGCGCATTGCCAGGACATCCGAAGTCACATCATTTGGAACAGTACCCGCTCTTGGGTCCCATACCTGCGTGCTCGGAATCTGGACGACGAATCGCGGTCCACCCGGGCCATCAACACGCATCACGCGTAGATCCCCGTACTCCTTCGCTCCGATCCCGTCAATCTGTGCAGCACCAGCCCATAGTTCGTCGACACTCCGTGGCACGATGTTGCCGTTCTCGTCCGTCAGCAGCGGAGGTACGTAATCATCCTCCTCCGATTGCTGGGCACGACCGTACACGTCCGTGGCGATCTGATCGAGATCATTCTGCTTCTTGAGCGTGTTTCCGAGGTCGGAAGGACTTGTCGTCCCTGCTCCATCTTCGAACAAGCGCAAAGCACCGCCCTGATGTAGCAGCAACGACAGGAGGGCGTCATAACCAATGTCTCCGTGCGATCCCAATGCCGTCTCGAATGCTTTCAGGGACCAAGCGCTGAAGTTCGACGTGGAGAAGTTGTCGATGAATCTTCGCGCTACTTCCCCCGCAAATCCCCCAGATGTTCGCCAGCTCGAAGGATTACCTAGCGCGTCGCCCAGCGACACAACGAGCGCCCGACCCCCCTCCAGGAATGCCCCGGTTGCGAGCGACACTCCGAGTAGATCGACGACAGTCACCAGAGTGACCGGCAACCCCCCGATGAGCAAGGCCTGATCGACCGCTTCATCCGCGAGCGCCGCCGCCGCGGCCAGGGCGACCTCAGCAGCCTCGTACACCTTCGAGATCGACGCCGTGATGATCACGAGCGCCTCGCTGGAGACGATCGTTACGCTGAGCTGCGCCGAAGCGTTCATCACCGCGCCCTCGGCCGCGAGCGCCGTACCCGGCGACAGGATCGCCGAAGCGAGCAGGTCCCCGTCCACCGACAGCGCCCCGACCTTCGGTACGAGCGGCCCAGCGAAGGCGTTGAGCGCGGTGATCCCCGTGGTCAGGCGATCGATCTCCGCGTAGTCGACCTTGATCCCGTCAGACATCTCGATCCCTGATGAGTCCAGCGACGAGCCCGAGCAGATCCGTGCGGATCTCCTGGTCCGTCTGCGCCGTCACGGTGACCGTGCCGGCATCGGTGAGGAGTTCGGGCGTGACCTCCGAGCCACGCGCTTCCGCGTCGAGTCCGACGCTCATCCGCAGCCATCCGCGGCGGGTGCCGAACCAGTCCGCGACGAAGACCGGGCCACGGTCAGCGGTGAAGGCCTTCACGCGGAAGCCGTGCTGCACGGGCTCGGCCAGGCCACGGAACAGGCCGACCGCATCGGTCGGGACGTGCAGTTCGTCGACGACGGCATCGAGCACCCGGGCGTCGCCGCGCTGGATGGCGTCGACCAACGCTTGCGAGGCAACCGTGCTGACCGTCGTCGTCCCACGGGCCGGGTCGGTGACCTCGAGCGACGGGATGAGTTCGACGAGTGACGACCACGCCTGGTCGAGCACCGTTCCGCGCAGGTGCGCACGGCTGCCGTCGCCGGGTCGCGCGCTCCGCACGGTGAGGTGCGAAGCAGCGTCGCCCCCGATGACGGTCGAGTGCGCCCACGTCGTGTCGGGCGCCCAGGCGCTCACCTGGATGACGATCGAGCCGGCGTTCTGCAGTGCGAGCGTGAGCAGGAACGGCGCGTCGAGGTCATCCGACCACGACTCAGCGTCAGCGTCGGGCTGTCGCGTGAGCACCCCGCGCTCGACCAGCGCTCCCGTGGACTGCTGCTCCGGCGCACCCCCGGGCACGAACGACGGCAGGACGAGCCCGGGCAGGTGCTCACGGACGGTTCGTAGCTCGTCGGCGGTCAGGTCCCAGTCGATGACGTCGGTCGCCGGTGCCTCGGTCATCCGACGCCGTTCCGGATGGCGGCGCCGCGCACGTCGATCCAGTCCTTCGACCCGGACGGCGGCGGTGACGGCACCTGCGCGATGAACGACCTTGCGCTCGCGACCTGGCCGTCGGAGACCTGCTGACCGCCGAGCTCGTGGACGGAGACACGGACGTGGTCGGGCTCCCCCGAGCCCGCGGCACCGATCACCTGCATGAAGCCGTTGACTGCGTTCGACGCGACGTCCTTGACGGCGTTCACGACGTTCGCCGCCAGGTGCGCGGCCTGGTTCCAGAGGTCACGTGCGATGCGTTCGGCTTCCGCGATCTGTGCCTTCACGGCGTCGACTGCCTTGGCGTGCGCATCGAGTGCGTCTGCTGCCTCGTCGAGCAGCTGCGCCTTCTTGCCGAGCTCCGTGCCCGACTCCTGGACGCGACGACGCACGGCGTCGGCGGCCTTCCCCGCCGACGACAGCCCGTCGGCCTGCGCCACGAGCGCGCTCGCCCGTGACCGCAGCCCGTCGGCATCGTCGCGCAGCGCACGGGCCTTCGCCCGGAGCTGTGCCATCTCCCCGTACATGCTCTACCCCCAACGGAGGAGACGGCCGGCACCTGCAGCGCCGGCCGTCCCTGGTCCGGTCGTCCCGATCAGCGCCCGAGTCGCGACGCGAGCTGCTGGTCGACGTCGCCCAGCGTCTGCGCGGTCGTGCGGAGGAACTGCGCGAGGTCGTTGAGCCCGCCGATGGTGTTCTGCGCGCCGCTCGTGAAGCGGTTGTACGCCTCGTTGTAGGCACCGGAGGAACGGTCCGTCTGGAACCCGGCCTGGGTCAGCGACGCGATCTGTGCCTGCAGCTTCGACAGGGTCGCGTTGATCTCGTCACGCCCTGCGAGCAGACGGTCGGCGTTGCTGTTGAGCTCCTGGTAGGAGACGTTGATGTTGGCCACGTTGCACCCCTTCACGGTGGACTGGATCGCCAGCCCCTCCGGCGACCGCGACAACGGTAACACCGGTCCGGAACAAATAACCCATGCGATGTCCACACCCCCGTTCGAGGGGGACGAGCGGGTCCCCGATCAGGAGGACTCGGGGTCCCGAGCGACCTGCACGCGGGTGATCCGCCCGGAGTCGACCATGATGCCGCGCCCGACGGGGAAGTCGGTCCGGGTCACCCGCGGGAACGCCGTCCGGAAGAGCGTGAGCCCGTCGGTCTCCTCCGGTTGCAGGGCGATCCCGGCACGCGCGGTCTTCAGCTCGGCGAAGAGTTGCCACGCGTTCGGGGCCGTGACCGTGTCGGCCTCGGCGAGCACGAACACGCCAGCACGGCGGGCGGCTTTGATGAGCCGCGCGACCTGGCTCTCCGCGGGCAGCCCCTCGAAGTCACCGACGTTCTCGATCACGATCACCGGGTCCGGCCCGCTCGACGCACCGCTCTCGAGCGCGGTCGCGAGCTGCGAGGCGATGGCCTCGGCGTCCGTCGCGTCCTGCGCCGCCGACGCCCAGTCGGTGGCGTCGCGCAGCGTGGACCGCCTGCCGACGACCAGGTGCGCGGGTCGGTCCGGCCACGTCGCGCGCACGGACCGCAGGACGGTCCGCATGGTGGTCGAGCGTCCGGAGCCGAAGGGTCCCGTGACCACGAAGAGGCCGTCGGTCGGGATGCCCACCGGGCCGAGGGTGTCGTCCGCGAGGCCGATCGTCGGTCGCCCGGCCACGGCGACCGGCAGCGCGGCTCGATCGACGTCCTCGGGCAGTCGGCGGATCGGCGGGGCCTCCGCGACCCCACGGTGCAGCAGGTCGGCGGCGAGCTCGTCGACCGCCGCTGCCTGCGCGACGAGGTCGGCGCTGCCACCGGGCACCGCCATCTGGACCTCGTGCTCGTCGACGAGTCCCCTGCCGGGCACGGCGTCCTCGAGCACGTCCGCCGGCACGTCGGCCGCGTGGTACTCCATCTCGGTCGCCAGGCGGAGCACGATGCGCTCGCCGATCGCGGCCTGCAGGTTCGACGGGAAGGCCGCGGTGCGGTCCGCACTCATCACCAGGTGCACGCCCAACGCGCGCCCGGTCGCCGCGATCGCGACGAGCTGGTCGAAGACCGGCTGGGTGCCGAGGCGGAACTCGTACTCGTTGCGGAACGCCCCCATGCCGTCGACCAGGACGAGGATGCGCGGTTCGGCGATGCCGGTCACGTCGCGGTACTCGCTGAGGTTCGCGGCCCGGGCGGCCGCGAACCGCCCGGAGCGGTCGGCGACGGTCGACTCGAGGTCGGCCAGGAGGCGCGTGATCCGTTCGTCGTCCGGCCCGCTGATCACGGTGCCCACCGTCGGCAGCGCCTCGAGCATGCGCAGGCCACCACCGCCGAAGTCCAGTCCGGTGATCCGGACCGGGAACCGGTCCGCTGCGGCGGAGGCCGCCACCGCCACGGCGCGGAGCGCCGCGGACTTCCCGGCCCCGCCCGCGCCGAGCACGGCCACGTTGCCGGCCGCATCGAGGTCGAGACGGAACGGGGTCTGCCGCTGGGACTCGGGCAGGTCGACCGTCCCGATCACCAGTGCCGACCCGTCGGAGGCGGGCAGTGCCTCCAGGCCGACGGCATCGGGCAGCTGGTCCAGCCACGGCTTCCGCGGGACCTCGAGGCCCTGCCGGTCCGCCGCGCGGACGATCGTGGCGGCGAGCCGCTCGATGTCACGCGCCCGCGTCGAGTCGCGCGGTGCCCGCGGTGGACTCGGCCAGGTGCTGCCGGGGCCGAAGGGGAAGTCCTGCACGTCGACGTCCGGCTCGTGCACGACGTCGTCGGAACGACCACCGAGATAGGCGGTCTGGAAGTCCAGCACGCGTCCCGGGCCGATCTTGGCGGCCGCGCGACCGGGGGTGCCCGGGTCGAAGAAGGCGGCGTCGGCCACGCCGAGGACGTCCTCGCTGTCGACCGGGTCGGCGACGCGGAGGGCGATGCGGAGGTTCGTGTTCGCCCGGAGGGAGTCCTTGATGACCCCGCTCGGGCGCTGGGTCGCCATCACGAGGTGCAGTCCGAGGGACCGACCGCGCTGCGCGACGTCGATGACGCCGTCGATGAACTCCGGGATCTCGGTGGCGAGTGCGGCGAACTCGTCGATGACGATGACGAGCACGGGCGGTGCCGCCGGGTCACCGCGCTGCTCGAGCGTGACGAGGTCCTTCGCGCCACGGTCGTTGAGCAGGTGCTCGCGGTACCGGAGCTCGGCCCGCAGCGAGGTGAGGGCGCGGCGGACGAGGTGCGGGTTGAGGTCGGTGACGAGCCCGACGGTGTGCGGCAGGCCGACGCACTCGGCGAACGCCGCGCCACCCTTGTAGTCGACGAGCAGGAACGTGAGTCGATCCGGCGCGTACTCGGTCGCCATGCCCATGATCCACGTCTGCAGGAACTCGCTCTTGCCGGCGCCCGTGGTCCCGCCGACGAGCGCGTGCGGGCCGTGGGCGCGGAGGTCGAGGGCGAGCGGCTCGCTCGGTCCCTGACCGACGACGGCACGGACGCCGCCGCTCTCGCGCCCGGATCCCGGTGACCACGCGGCAGTCAGGCTGTCGTTCTTCGACCACCGTTGGACGATCGCGGACGGGTCACCGGCGACGTCGCCCTCGTACAGGTCGACGAACGCCACGCTGTGCGGCAGGTCGGTCTCGTCGAGGACCCGCGCGCCGGAGTCCTGGATCGGGGCGATCGCACGGGCGACGGTCGCTGCCTCGATGCTGTCCACCCGGTCGAGCTCGTCGAGCACCACGGACTGCCCGGACCGGACGAAGCCGACCGTGGCAGACCCGCTCGTCCGGTCGAGCACGATGTGCGTCCGGCAGACGACGGGCAGTGCCTGCAGCGTGGGCGCGAGCCAGAGGACGTGGACGCCGAGGTCCGGGCCCTCCTCGGCCAGGGCGACGAGACGGGCACGGTCGGCGGGAGCCTCGGCGGTGACGAGCACGACGACGGCCGGCGTCGCGGGCAGGCGGTCGACGGACTCGCCGTGGTCCTCGTCGAGGGCGCGGGACTCGTCGATGCGCGACCGGACCTGCTCACCACGGCCCGAGCCGGCTGCACGGCGGGTCGCCACGAGTCCCTCGAGCTCGGCCAGCAGCGTCGAGGCGCCGGCGAAGTCGTGCACGAGCCCCGTGGACCGCAGTGGGCTGTAGGGCGAGTCGACGTGTGGGAGCCACTTCAGCCAGGACCACTGGTCGGTGGTGGTGCCGCCGGCGAAGGCGGTGAGCACGAGGTCCGCCGGGCTGTGCAGCCCCGCGAGCTGCACCACGAGCGACCGTGCGACGTCGTCCGCCGCCAGCCCGGTGCCGGCGACACCGATCGCGCCGGCACGTTCGAACGTCTCCACCACGGGCACCGGCCCGACCGTGGCGTACTCGTCGGCGAGTGCTTCGGCGCGGTTCCAGTCGTCGACGCTGCCGGAGTTCCTGGAGGGCAGCGTGACGGTCGACCGCGACGGCTGCGTGCCGGCACCGAAGCGGACCTCGAGGAAGGTGGTGTGCTCGGGCTTCCGGGTCCACAGCAGCGCCGAGCGGTCGCGCATCGCGGCCGTCACGACGGCCGGGGCCGGCGACTCAGCCGTCCGCGCCGCGATCTCCGTCGTGCGGGCCGCCGCCAGCCGCTCGCGCGAGTCGGCGAGCGACTCCTCGAACCGCTGGCGTTCGTCGCGGCGGCGCCGCCGGGCCTGGACACGCTGGTCGATCCACGTACCGATCATGATGACCGGCGAGAGCGCGATGAAGATCAGCGTGTACGGCTGCTTCGTGACGAGGAACAGGACCGCGCCGAGGATGATCGGCGCGATGATCGCGATCATCGGCAGCCGGGGCTTCTCCCCCGGGACCGGGATCTCGGGCAGCGTGAACTGCCGCCCGCGGTGCGCTGGCTCGACGCGGGGCGAGCGGCTGAAGTCCACCTCGGGGACCGCGGACGCCGGGGTACCCGTGCCCGGCACGGGCGGTGTGGCGGGCAGCGGTCGGATGCGCAGCGTGGTGTCACCGACCGAGACCGTCGTCTCCGGGTCGACGAACGCCCGCGCGACGAGCCGACCGTCGACCTCGACCCCGTTCGCGGAGTTCAGGTCGACGACCTCGACCGTGTCACCGATCGTGACCGTGGCGTGACGACGGGAGACCAGGTCGTCCCCGGCGAGCCAGACCTGGGCCATCGCGTCGCGGCCGATCAGGTTCACCCCTTCGGACAGGGTGTACTCGTTGCCGGCATCCGGCCCGGAGACGACGTGCGCCACGGCCGCGGGGGCGTCCTCGACGTCGTCGCCCCGGCGGCGGTCGGTCGCGGCGACGACCTCGACCCGGCAGCCGGAACGGAGCGACGACTCGTGCACCGTCGCGGACGGGTTGAGCAGGCGGGGCTGCGGTCGGTCGGGGAACCACACACGCAGCGTCAGCGGGACGCCGTCGGCCGCCGTCCGCCCACGGGACAGCCGGTCGGCGAGCGAACCGATGGTCGCCGTCACGTCCGCCGTCACCACGACGTCGCGGTCTGCTCGTGGCCCCGCGATGGTCACCTTGAGTTTCACACACCACCCCCGTGCCGACCATCGTACGGGTGCACGCCGACCTGGGGACCGCCGTCGGTCAGTCCGTGGAGTGGTCCTCCCGCGGCGTACGGACCGGCTTCGGGAACGTCGCGCGCATGTGGTCGCTCGTCAGCACGTCGCCGATGCCGATCATCAAGAGCGAGAAGAGGATCTGCTCGATGACCATCCAGAACGGGTAGAGCCCGGGGACGGCAGCGACGACCAGGGTCACGACCGGGAAGATCCTGCTGAAGAGCCGGAGGCGCTGGTACGCCCAGTAGTAGCCGAGCTGCGCCCGCCACGCGAACACGTAGAGCGTCAGGGTGATGAGGAGCACCACGGTCGCCCGGAACCAGACGGCCCAGGCCACGGTCTCCCCCGCACGGGTGAGCAGCACGGCGACGACGATCGCCGCGAGTCCGACCGCGGTCTCGGCAACGAGCAACCAGCGGATCCACCGGAACGAACGGACCGTGTCCGGGTGGGCGAGCATGTCCTCGCGGATCACGTAGTCGGCCTGTCGCCCACCGGCGAGACGGTCCAGGTGCAGCCGGCACCAGAGACGGTCGGCGAGGACGGGGAGACGCACACGTCAATGGTGCCGCATCCGGGACGTGTCCGAGGTGCGGGCCGGTCCTCGTCGGTCGACGCGGGTCCCCTCAGTCGGCGGGGACGAGCAGTGCGACGCCGAGCACCTCGTCGGTCTCGTCGTCCACCAGGGCCGCGGAACGGGTGTCCGCCTGGAGCGACGAGCCGTTGGTGATGAGCGAGAAGCCCCCGGACGTGTGTTCGTCGACGGAGGCCGTCACGACGCCGGGGGCGTGCGCGAGGGTGCTGCGGTCGGGCATCGCGTCCGGCGACAGGACGAGTCGGACCGCGCGCGTGCCCGGCGGCGAGGACAGGTCGTCGATCCGGACCGCCACGGACGACTCGTCGATGCGCTCGATCCGGACGGTCGCGGCGACCCCGTCGACCAGGGGCACCACGGTGCCGGAGACGGGCAGGACCCGGCCGACCCAGTCCTCGACGCTGCGCGGGACGTCCGGTCGTCGGTCGGCACCGGGGATCGGAGCGCCGAGGGCGTTCGACACCCCGAGCGGTCCGGCTCCGTCCGGTGCCGTCGACGCTCGGTCGGTGGCACGTGCGGTCCGCACGACGTCGTCGTCACCGGTGACGAGCCAGGCGGCACCGAGCCCGGACACGACGACGGCGAGCGCCAGCAGGCCCGCCAGGGGGCCTCGCCGTGCTCGCCGTGCCACGTCGTCGTCCGACCGCTACGTGCGCTTGCGGCGCTCGCGCACCCGCATGTTGACGTTGATCGGCGTCCCCTCGAAGCCCCACACCTCGCGCAGACGACGCGTGATGAAGCGGCGGTACTGCGGGTCGAGGAACGCCGAGGTGAAGAGCACGAACGTCGGCGGCTGGCTCGACGCCTGCGTCCCGAACAGGATGCGGGGCTGCTTGCCGCCGCGGACCGGGTGCGGGTGCTCCTGCACGAGCTCGGCGATGAAGGCGTTGACCTTGCCGGTCGGGATGCGGGTGTCCCACGACTCGAGTGCGGTCTCGAGCGCCGGGACGAGCTTCTCGAGGTGACGACCCGTCCGGGCGGAGATGTTCACGCGCGGCGCCCAGGCCACGTGCGCCAGGTCCTGCTCGATCTCGCGCTCGAGGTAGCGACGCCGGTCGTCGTCGAGCAGGTCCCACTTGTTGTAGGCCAGGACGAGTGCCCGACCGGACTCGAGGACCAGGTCGATGATGCGCAGGTCCTGCGTCGAGATCGGCTCGGTCACGTCGAGCACGACGACGGCGACCTCGGCCTTCTCGAGCGCCGCGGTCGTGCGGAGCGACGCGTAGAAGTCCGCGCCCTGCTGCAGGTGCACGCGCTTCCGGATGCCGGCGGTGTCGACGAAGCGCCAGACGCGCCCGCCGAGCTCGATCTGCTCGTCCACCGGGTCGCGCGTGGTGCCCGCGAGGTCGTTGACGACGACGCGCTCCTCGCCCGCCGCCTTGTTCAGCAGCGAGCTCTTGCCGACGTTCGGGCGCCCGAGGATCGCGACGCGACGGGGGCCGCCGACCTCCTGCTTGGCGACGGCCGACGTGTCGGGGAGCGTCGTGATGATGAGGTCCATCAGGTCCGCGACACCGCGGCCGTGCAGCGCCGAGACGGGGTGCGGCTCGCCGAGCCCGAGGTTCCAGAGCTCGAAGGCGTCGAGGTCACGGCGGTCGTCGTCGGCCTTGTTCGCCACGACGATGACCGGACGGTCGGTCCCGCGGAGCATCTTCACGACGTGCTCGTCGGTGGCGGTGATGCCGACCGTGACGTCGACGACGAAGAGCACGGCGTCGGCCAGGTCGACGGCGACCTCGGCCTGGGCGGCGACCGAGGCGTTGATGCCGCGGGCGTCGGGCTCCCACCCGCCGGTGTCGACGAGCGTGAAGCGCTTGTCGTTCCACTCGGCCTTGTAGCTCACGCGGTCGCGGGTGACGCCGGGGACGTCCTGCACGACGGCCTCGCGTCGACCGATGATGCGGTTGACGAGCGCCGACTTGCCGACGTTCGGCCGCCCGACGATCGCGAGCACCGGGTACGCGGGCAGGTAGTGGACGCCGTCCTCGCCGAGTTCGCCGGCGTCGAGGAGCGCGACGTCCTCGTCGTCGAGCTCGTACTCGTCGAGCCCGACGCGGAGCGCGTTCGCACGCTGGTCCGCCTCGGCGTCGTCGAGTCCGGCGAGCCGTTCGCCGAGCGCGTCGTCGTACTCCGGGAAGTCGTCGTTGTCGTGGCTGTCCTGCTGGGCCATGGTGGGTTTCCTCGTGTGCGACCGGAGCCGCGGTGTCGGTGGCCGGTGCCGGCCGGGCCGGTTCCCCGGCCGTGGTGACCGGGCAGCCCGGTCGTGGTGACCGGGCGGCGCCCGGTCGTGCGTCAGTGCGTGGCCGCTCGGGCCAGGTCGACGACCGCCTGGACGGTCTGGTCGAAGTCGAGGTCGGTGGAGTCGAGCGTCGTGACGCCGTCGGCGGCGTTCATGAAGTCGACGACCTTCGCGTCCGCCGCGTCTCGACGGGCGAGTGCGGCGGAGGTCTCGGCGGCTGACTGCGTGGTGACCTCTGCCGAGCGCCGAGCCATCCTAACCGACTCGTCGGCGGTCAGCAGGATGCGGACCTCGGCATCGGGTGCGACGACCGTGGTGATGTCGCGCCCCTCGGTGATGATGCCCTGCGCGTCGGCCTTCCGCATGACCTGCCGGAAGAGCTGCACGAGCTTCTCGCGGACCTCGGGCAGCTTCGCGATGTGCGCGACCGCTGCGGTGACCTCCGGCGTGCGGATCGCGTCGGTCACGTCGGTGTCGCCGACGCGCACGAAGTACTCGTCGGGGTCGGTGCCGATCGCGTAGTCGAAGGTGTCCCAGCTCGCCACGACGGCCGCGGGGTCGTCGAGGTCGACGCCCTGCTGCAGTGCGTGCCACGCCAGGGCGCGGTAGGCGGCACCGGTGTCCTGGTACCCGAAGCCCAGCGCACGGGCCGCGGCGCGCGAGACGCTCGACTTGCCGCTGCCCGCGGGTCCGTCGACCGCGATGACGGTCTTCGCCACGAAGGCGCCCTGCGGCAGACCGGACGGGACCGGAGCGCTGGTCGAACCCGGCTCGCCACCGGGGGTGCCCAGGCCGCCGGCCGGCCCGCCGAGCGCGCCGCCGTCGGCTCCGCCGGCCGCTCCGTCGCCCGGCGGCGTCGGGGTGGGCAGGCCGGAGTCGGGGCCCTCGGGTCCCCCGGTGACGCCGGACTCGTCCAGGGTGACGTGCGTGTCGTCGTTCATGCCCATGCTGCTGCGATCCTCCATCCGCGCCCCTCGAGTTCCTCGACGAGTCGCTGTTCCTGCTCGGGCACGACCGACACCTCGACGATGCCGATCGGTGCGCCCGGTGAGTGCTCGAGGCGCATGTCCTCGAGGTTGATGCCGATCTCCCCGATGAACTGCAGGAGTGCGGCGATCTGCCCCGGGGTGTCGTCGACGAGGACGACCACCTGGGCGAAGCGCTTGGTCGTACCGTGCTTGCCGGGGAGCCGCTCGACCCCGCGGTTGCCGGCGGCGATGGTCTCGGCGATCGTCCGGGGGGATCCCTGGCCGTCCGGGTCGTCGAGCGCGCGGAGGACCCGGTCGAGGTCGTCACGCAGGTCCGTCAGCACCGGCCGGATGTTCGCAGCGTTCGCCCCGATGATCTGCACCCACAGGCCGGGGTCGCTGGCGGCGATCCGCGTGACGTCGCGGACACCGCCGCCCGCCAGGTCGAGCGACCCGTCGGGGGCTTCCTGCAGCCGCGCGGCCATCAGGGTCGAGACGAGCTGCGGCGCGTGCGAGACGTACGCGACGGCGAGGTCGTGGGAGTCCGGCTCCATCGGGACGACCGTCGCTCCCACGTCGAGGGCGAGGTCCTCGACCACCGCGGCACGCTGGTAGGAGATGGCGTCGTGGCCGGCGATCACCCACGGGCGTCCGACGAACAGGTCTGCCCGCGCCGCCGTCGGTCCGCTGCGCTCCCGGCCCGCCATCGGGTGCGACCCGATGTACCGGCTGACGTCGGCGCCCGATGCTCGCAGGCGTTCGAGCGGCCCGGTCTTCACGCTCGCGACGTCGGTCACGACCGCGCGCGGGAACGCGACGAGCTCACGCTCGACCACCGCTGCCACCACGTCCGGCGGGACCGCGACCACGATGAGCTCCGGCTCGTCGCCGTCGGCCGGTCGACGACCCGCGCCGTAGTCGACGGCGAGCGCCAGCGCGGCCGGTGAGACGTCGTCGAGCACGACGTCGACGCCCTTCTCGCGCAGGGCGAGCCCGATCGAGGCGCCGAGCAGCCCGGCGCCGACGACCCGCACGGGTCCGCGCAGCCGCCGGTCGATGTCCGGTTCGGCGAGCGGGGCGGGGGCGTCGGTCACGGGCCTCAGCCTACCGAGCGTCAGTCGGCAGCCTCCTCGTCGGCGTCGCCCGGTGCAGCACCCTTCGCGTCGCGGGCGATGCGGAGGAGCGCCCCGAGCTCGACCGTGGACAGCTCGCGCACCCTGCCGATCGGCAGCGATCCGAGCTGCAGCGGGCCGAACGACCGGCGCACGAGCTCGAGCACCGGGTGGTCGACCGCGTCGAGCATGCGTCGCACGATCCGGTTGCGCCCCGAGTGCAGGCTGATCTCGACCAGGGACTCACCGCGAGCGGACTCCAGCAGCCGGACCTTGTCCGCGGCGATCGGTCCGTCCTCGAGTTCCACCCCGTCGAGCAGCCGCTGCACCGTCGCCGGGTTCACGTTGCCCGCGACCTTGGCGATGTAGGTCTTCGTCACGCCGAACGACGGGTGGGCCAGCACGTGTGCCAGGTCGCCGTCGTTCGTCAGCAGGAGCAGCCCGGACGTCTCGGTGTCGAGCCGACCGACGTTGAACAGGCGCTCCTCGTACCGGTCGACGAACTCCGACAGGTCGCGTCGACCGCGCTCGTCCTGCAGGCTCGACACGATCCCGACCGGCTTGTTGAGCAGCACGTACCGCCGGGAGCTGTCGACCTGCACCGGCACGCCGTCCACCGCGATCGCGTCCGTCTCGGGGTCGACGCGGCGTCCGAGGGCGTCGACGACCTCACCGTTGACGGTGACGCGACCCTCGACGATCAGGTTCTCCGCGACCCGCCGGGACGCGATGCCCGCAGCGGCGATCACCTTCTGCAGACGCTCGCCGTCGGCCTGGAGGCTCGGGACACCCCCGGCGGACGCCCCTGCCTCGGTCGCGTCCCAGTCGGGGATGATCGGACGTTCGGGCGTGCCCTCCACCGGGACGCCGTGCTCGTCACGAGCGCCCTCCGGGCGCGGCGTCGTCCCGCGCTCCGCGCTGCTCGGCACGCGTCCCCGCGCGCCCGCGCCCGGCCGGTCACCGTTGCGTGCGGTGGTCGTGCCGCCGACGTAGCGACGGCCGTTGTGCCAGACGGTGCTCGGTCGGCCGTCGGGGGTTCGGCGGTCCTCGCGCGCTGGGTCACGGCGGTCGTCACGGCGGTCGTCCCGGCGGTCGGCGCTGCGGTCCGGTCGGTGACCGGCGTCGCGACGGTCTGCGCCGCGGCGGTCGTCCTCGCGCCCGCGGTACCCACCACGCTCACCACCCGAACGGTCATCACGCCCGCGGTACCCACCGCGCTCGCCACCGGACCGGTCGTCACGGCCGCGGTACCCACCGCGCTCGCCACCGGACCGGTCGTCACGGCCGCGGTACCCGCCGGAGCGGTCGTCTTCGCGACGGACGAACCCGCCGCGGTCGTTGCTGCGCTGGTCGGTGTCGCGGCTCACGAACCGTCCGCGGTCACCACCGGATCGCTCGTCCCTGCCGCGGTACCCGCCACGGTCAGCACCGGAACGGTCGTCGCGCCCGCGGTACCCGCCACGCTCGCCACCCGAACGGTCATCGCGCCCGCGGTACCCGCCCTGGTCCGAGCCGCCGCGGTACCCACCACGCTCACCACCCGAACGGTCATCGCGCCCGCGGTAGCCGCCCTGGTCCGAGCCGCCGCGGTACCCACCACGCTCGCCACCCTGCCGGTCGTCACGCCCGCGGTACCCGCCCTGGTCCGAGCCGCCGCGGTACCCACCACGCTCGCCACCCGAACGGTCGTCACGCCCGCGGTACCCACCACGGTCACCACCGGCCCGGTCCTCACGCCCGCGGTGGCCGCCGCGGTCGCCACCCGTCGGACGCTCCTCGCGTCCGCGGTACCCGCCACGGTCCTCACCGGACCGGCCGTCCGCACGGCCGGGACCAGCGGCGCGGTCGCGCCCCGCGCCTCCAGACCGACCCGAGCCGGAGCGGTCGGAACCGCGACCGTACCCGCCGGAGCGTCCGTCGGATCCCCCTCGGGACCCACCTCGTCGTTCGTCCTCAAACGCGGCCATCGGGGATCCCTTCGTTGTGCCCGAAACCGTCCGCGCCGTCCTCCAGCAGAGGCGAGATCAGCGGCAGTTCGTCGAGCGAGTTGATGCCGAGCTGCTGGAGCAGCAGGTCGGACGTGACGTAGTTGACGGCCCCGGTCTCGGCGTCGGTGAACGACTCCTCGATGAGCCCCCGGGCGACGAGCGTGCGGACGACACCGTCGACGTTCACCGCTCGGATCGAGGCGATCTGCGACCGGGTGATCGGCTGCTTGTAGGCGACGACCGCGAGGGTCTCGAGCGCGGCCTGCGACAGTCGGGCCGGCCGCTCGGCCTCGACGAACTGCTCGACGACGTCGTCGAGCTCGCGCCGCACGTAGAAGCGCCAGCCGCCGCCGACCTCACGGAGCTCGAAGCCGCGACGGACGGTGCCGTCGACACCGTCGAAGTCGGCGACGAGCCGCTCGATCGCCTGTCGGACGGCGGGCACCGGCGCGCCCACCGCGGCACCGAGCGACACGAGCGACTGGGGCTCGTCGGCGATCATCAGGATGGCCTCGAGCTGCCGGTCGACCGGCAGGTCCGGGTGCGGGGTGTGCTGGGCGTGCAGTTCCTGCTCGACCGCGCGGGCCTCGGCGACCTCGTCCGCTCCCCCGGGCTCGGCACTCGACGCGGCGGCACGTGTGTCATCCGTCATAGTCGGCTCCCAGGTTCGCGAGGCTCTCGTCGGACCAGTCCTCGGCGGTCCAGCGGAGTGTCAGCTCCCCCAGCGGTTCGAACTGCTCGAACGAGATCGACGCGTTCCGGTACAGCTCCAGGATCGCCAGGAAGCGAGCCACAACGATACCCGTCTCCGAGACGCCGGCCACCAGCTCACGGAACGACACGTCCTCGTCGGCGCGGGTCCGGAGGATCGACACGACGATCGCGGCCTGCTCCCGGATGCTCACGAGCGGGGCGTGCAGGTGGTCCAACCCCACGGTCGGGATCTCCCGCGGTGCGAAGGCCAGCGTCGCGATCGCGGCGAAGTCCTGCACCGACAGCGTCCAGACGAGCTCCGGCGTGCGGGCGCGGAACCGTTCCTCGAGGCGGACCTTGCGGACGTGCCGGCGGGACTCCTGCTGCCACCGTGCCCCGAACCACTCCGCGGCCTGCTTGAACGCCCGGTACTGCAGGAGACGTGCGAAGAGCAGGTCGCGGGCCTCCAGCAACGCCACGTCCTCGGCGTCGACGAGCTCACCCTGCGGGAGCAGCCCGGCGATCTTCAGGTCGAGCAGGGTGGCCGCGACCACGAGGAACTCACTGGCCTCGTCGAGCTCGTCGGCGGACTCGGCCTGGCGGACGTACTGGATGAACTCGCCGGTGACGGCGCCGAGGGAGACCTCGGTGATGTCGAGCTCGTGCTTCGTGATCAGCGAGAGCAGCAGGTCGAAGGGACCGTCGAAGTTGCGCAGTCGGACCCGGAAGCCCGGGGTGGTCGTGGTGCCCGCGGGCGCGCCGTCGACGGCGCCGTCGACGGCGCTGCGGTCGGCCGGCGTCGTCGGGTCGGCCGATGACCTCGGTGGGTCAGGCGACGGCGCCACGCTCGACGAGCTCCCTGGCGAGCGCCCGGTACGCGTGCGCCGCGGCGTGCTCCGGCGCCGTCTGCGTGATCGGTCGCGCCGAGACCGTCGCGTCCGGGAACTTCACCGTCCGGCTGATGACCGTGTCGAGCACGTGGTCGTCGAAGGTCTCCACCACGCGCTCCATGACCTCGCGCGAGTGCAGCGTCCGCGAGTCGTACATGGTCGCGAGGATGCCGTCGAGCCGCAGCGCCGGGTTGAGCCGGTCACGCACCTTGTCGATCGTCTCGATGAGCAGCGCCACGCCACGCAGCGCGAAGAACTCGCACTCGAGCGGGATGAGCACACCGTGTGCTGCCGTCAGGGCGTTGACCGTCAGCAGGCCGAGGGACGGCTGGCAGTCGACCAGGATCAGGTCGTAGTCGTTCGACACCTTGCGGAGGACGCTCGCCAGGATCTGCTCGCGGGCGACCTCGTTGACGAGGTGGACCTCGGCGGCGGACAGGTCGATGTTCGCGGGGATCACGTCGAGCATCGGCACGTTCGTCTGGCGGATGACCTCGCGCGGGTCCTTCACGGAACCCATCAGCAGGTCGTAGACCGTGGGCACGTCGTGGGTGCGGACCCCGAGGCCGGCGGACAGGGCGCCCTGCGGGTCGAAGTCGACGGCGAGGACCCTGCGGCCGTACTCGGCGAGCGCGGCGCCGAGGTTGATCGACGTCGTGGTCTTGCCGACGCCGCCCTTCTGGTTGCAGAGCGCGATGATGCGAGCCGGGCCGTGGCCGTCGAGCGGCGCGGGCACCGGGAACTGCCGGACGGGCCGACCGGTGGGGCCGACCGGGGTCTGCTCGGAGCCGGGGGTGGTCGTCGGGTTCGTGCTCACCCCGTCATCGTACCGGCGTGGCGCGAGCGGCCCCCGTCGCACCGCCGCACGGGCCGCAGCGGGCGGGACGGCGCCGGGCCGTGCCTCCCGGCCGCACGGTCGGTCCTGCGTCAGGCGGGTCGCAGCGCCACGCGCATGCTGTCCACCCGGTCCGCGATCACGGCGTCCGCCGTCCACCGCTGCTGCAGCCGGCCGACGAGCGCCTGGACGGCAGCCTGGTCGAGCCCCGGGTGCAGCGCCAGCCCGACCGTCAGCTCGGCACCGGCGAAGCGTCCGAGGGGGTCGCCCGGCGACAGCTCGACGCGTGCGACGGCGGACTCGTCGACGACGGAGGCGGCGAAGGCCTGCCCGACCTCGGCGTCCTCGAAGCACGGCGTCCACGGCAGGTCCTGCCCGATCGCCCACACGGCGGGTCGACGGAGCACGAACTCGGTCGGCGCGGTCGGGTCCAGCACGACGAGCTGCGTCTCCTCGCTCGCCGCAGCCATCGCCACCCGGCGTGCGTCCGCGGGGACCGGTCGGGCGGTGGCGTCCCAGGACCGCATCGCCTCGGCGGACGTGAACGCCGGCATGACGCTGCGCCCGTCGGGGCCGGCGACGGTGACGATCGACAGCTCCTGGGTCTTGTCGACGAGCTTCCCGTCGGGGGTGTGGCCGACGTCACCGGCCTCGGCCACGAGCGGGATGAGCAGTCGTGCGCCACGCAGGGCCTCGACGACCTCGCGCTGCGACCCGCCCTGCTGCAGGGCGGTGATCGCGGCGACGAGCGCCGGGTCCGCCAGGCCGTCGTCGTCGGCGTAGACGTCGTCGTGGGCGTCGAAGGTCCGTCCCGCCCACGGGTTCCCCGCCGAGTCCGCGGCACCGCCCGGGGTGTGGGCGCCGTCGTGCGCCCCCGACGCCGGTGCCTCGGGCCCGGCGCCGCGACCGTTCGAGATGCCCGCCACGGTGCCTACTCCGAGGCGATGTCGAGGGCGGCCGGCAGCGTGAAGGCGCCGGAGTACAGCGCCTTGCCGATGATGGCGCCCTCGAGACCGTGCGGCACCAGCTCGCGCAGCGCTCGGAGGTCCTCGAGCGTCGAGATGCCGCCCGAGGCCACCACGGGCTGGTCGGTGCGGTCGCAGACCTCGCGCAGGAGCTCGACGTTCGGCCCCTGCAGCGTGCCGTCCTTCGTGACGTCGGTCACCACGTAGCGGGCGCACCCGGCGGCCTCGAGCCGGTCGAGCACCTCCCACAGGTCCCCGGCGTCCTCGGTCCAGCCGCGGCTCGCCAGCGTGGTTCCGCGGACGTCGAGTCCGACGGCGATCTGCTCGCCGTACTCGCCGATGACGCGCGCAGCCCACTCGGGCTTCTCGAGCGCCGCGGTGCCGAGGTTGACGCGCGCAGCACCGGTCGCGAGCGCCGCCTCGAGCGAGGCGTCGTCGCGGATCCCGCCGGAGAGCTCGACCGAGACGCCCTCGACCTCGCGGATCGCCTTCGCGATGACCGCCCGGTTGTCACCGCGCCCGAACGCCGCGTCGAGGTCGACGAGGTGGATCCACTCCGCACCCTGGTCGCGCCAGGTGCGGGCCGCGGCGACGGGGTCGCCGTACGAGGTCTCGCTGCCGGCCTCGCCCTGCGTGAGGCGGACGGCCTGGCCGTCGACGACGTCGACGGCGGGCAGCAGGACGAGGGGCGGGGTCGAGGTGAGGTCGGTCATGGTCCTGTCGGTTCTCGGTGGGGTGTGGTGCGGCCGCCCCGGTGGATGCCACGGCCGGGAGGCGCGGCTCGCGTCCGTCGGGCGGTCGTGCGCCCGGTGGACGGCCGGGTCAGAGCGAGTCGACCCAGTTGCGGAGCAGCCGGATGCCCGGCTCCCCCGACTTCTCCGGGTGGAACTGCGTGGCCGTCAGTGGGCCGTTCTCCACCGCGGCGACGAACCGCTGCCCGTGCTCGGCCCAGGTCAGACGCGGCGCACGGAACGGGCCGTAGGCGTCGAGCGGGAAGTCCGTCACGCCGTACGAGTGGACGAAGTAGAACCGTTCGTCGTGCAGGCCGTCGAAGAGCACGGAGTCCTCGGGGGCCTCGACCGTGTTCCAGCCCATGTGCGGCAGGACCTCGGCACGGATCTCCTCGACCGTGCCCGGCCACTGGCCGAGCCCCTCGACGTCCGCACCGCGCTCGACCCCGCGGGCGAACATGACCTGCATGCCGACGCAGATGCCGAGCACCGGTCGCCCGCCGGCCAGACGGTGGTCGACGATCTCGCCGCCGCGGACGCCCTCGAGCTGGTCGACGACGGCGGCGAACGCGCCGACACCCGGCACGAGCAGACCGTCGGCGCGGAGCGCGGCCTGCTTGTCGGCGGTCAGGGTGACGTCGGCGCCGGCGCGCTCGAGCGCCTTGGCAGCCGAGTGGACGTTGCCCGATCCGTAGTCGAGGACGACGACGTTCGGCTTCGCGGTCACAGCTTCCCCTTCGTGGACGGGATGCCGTCGACCCGCGGATCGAGCTCGACGGCGCGGCGCAGCGCGCGCGCGAAGGCCTTGAACTCGGCCTCGGCGATGTGGTGCGGGTCGCGGCCACCGAGCACACGGACGTGCACCGTGATGCCGGCGTTGAACGTGATCGCCTCGAACACGTGGCGCACCATCGAACCGGTGAAGTGCCCACCGATCCGGTGGAACTCGAACCCCTCGGGCTCACCGGAGTGCACGAGGAAGGGACGACCGGAGACGTCCACCACGGCCTGGGCCAGGGCTTCGTCGAGCGGGACGAGCGCGTCGCCGTAACGGCCGATGCCGGCACGGTCGCCGAGGGCCTGCTTCAGGGCCTGCCCGAGCACGATGCCCGTGTCCTCGACCGTGTGGTGCACGTCGATGTCGGTGTCGCCCGTCGAGCGCACGCGGAGGTCGATGAGCGAGTGCTTGCTGAACGCCGTCAGCATGTGGTCGAAGAAGGGCACGCTCGTCGAGACGTCGGACGAACCGGTGCCGTCCAGGTCGAGCGAGAGCTCGATGCTCGACTCGCTGGTGCTCCGGCTGATCGAGGCGGTGCGGGCGGTCATGCGTCAACCCTAACCGGCGGCTGCACGGCGGCCACGCGGCGCATGGCCTCGAGGAACGCGGTGGTCTCCTCCTCCGTCCCCGCACTCACGCGCAGGTGGTTCGGGATGCCGAGGTCGCGCACGATGACGTCCTGGTCGAGCAGGGCCTCGAACGCCGCGCTCGGGTCGGCGACCCCGCCGAACAGGACGAAGTTCGACCAGGTCTCGTACGTGCGGTACCCCATCGCCCGCAGCTCCGTGACCATCCGGTCACGCTGCTGCTTGATGTCGTCGACCATCGCCAGCATCGCCGGGGCGTGACGGAGCGCCGCCACCGCCGCCGCCTGCGTCAGCGCGGACAGGTGGTACGGCAGCCGCACCAGGCGGAGCGCGTCGACCACGGCGGGGTCGGCCGCCAGGTACCCCACGCGGGCTCCGGCGAAGGCGAAGGCCTTGCTCATCGTGCGGGAGACCACGAGCCGCGGACGGCCGGGCAGCAGCGTGACGGCGCTCGGGGCGTCCGAGGGCATGAACTCGGCGTAGGCCTCGTCCACCATCACGATGCCGTCCGTCGCGTCGTAGGCCGCGCGGATCGTCTCGATGTCGAGCGGGGTGCCCGTCGGGTTGTTCGGGCCGCACAGGAACACGATGTCGGGTCGGTGCTCCCGGATGGCCGCGACGACCGTCTCCGGCGCGATGCGGAACTCGTCGTCGCGCTGCGCGGGGATCCAGCGCGTGCCGGTGCCGGACGCGAGGATCGAGTGCATCGAGTACGTGGGCGGGAACCCGAGCACCGACCGGCCCGGGCCAGCGAACGCCTGCAGGAGCTGCTGCAGGACCTCGTTCGACCCGTTCGCCGCCCACAGGTGCGCAGGGGTGAGCTGCTGCCCGGCGGAGAGTCCACCGTTCAGGTAGCCCGCGAGGGACTCGCGGAGCTCGGTGAACTCGCGGTCGGGGTAGCGGTTCACGGTCGCCAGGGCCTGCCGGATCGAGGCGACGATGTCCTCGGCGACGGCCTCCGGTACGGGATGCGTGTTCTCGTTGACGTTGAGCTGGACGCGCACGTGCTTCTGCGGAGCTCCGTACGGGCTCTGCCCACGGAGGTCGTCACGGATCGGGAGGTCTTCGAGCGTGGTGTCCACCGACCCATCGTAGGCCGGGACCCCCGACGGCGACCGGCCGTCCGGACGGTGGTCAGGCGAGCGCCGACCGGACGGTGGTCAGGCGAGCGCCGACCGGATCAGTTGCCCGCGGTGTACTTGACCGGGATCGCGATCTGCTCGCCGGCCTGCAGCGTCGAACCGTCGAGGGCGTTGAGGCTCACGACGTCCTGCACGAAGTCGCGGGGGTCGGCCTGCGGGGCGGTCTCCTCTGCCAGCTGCCACAGGGTCTCACCCGGCTGCACGGTGACCGTCTCGAAGTGCACGGGAGCACCGGCACGCGAGGAGTCGCCGGCAGAGGCCTGTCCACCGTTCAGCACGGAGAGGGCGACGACGAGGAAGACCGGGAGGGCCGCGACGGTCGTCAGGACGATGCGGCCGCGGCGCGTGATGCGCAGGCGGGTACGGACGGCGGGCGTCGCGGTGCGCTGGTCAGCGATGGCGATGGTGCTCATGTCGTTCTTGCCTTCCCGTTCGGAGGAACCGAAGTCGTGTACCGAACATAGTTTCGAATGCGACCTCGCACAAGTCCCAGGAAGAGATCTGTGCGGGATTTTCTGCCGACACGCTCGAACAGGTGTTTGTCCGGCCCGGAGCGGTCGGATACTGTTTCGATCGACTGGGACGAGTCAAGCGGGGACCACTGACATTCCTGCCCGACCGCCCGGCACCGACGAAGGGCGAGACGACGTGGCGGACGAACTGCGGGTCCAGAAGCCGTTGACGGCGAAGCAGCAGGCGATCCTCGACGCGATCCGCGCGTCGATCGCCAGCCGGGGCTACCCGCCGAGCATGCGGGAGATCGGCGACGCCGCCGGCCTCTCCTCGCTCTCGAGCGTCTCCCACCAGCTCGGCCAGCTCGAGCTCGGCGGCTGGATCCGTCGTGACCCGAACCGTCCGCGCGCGCTCGAGGTCCTGGTCGACGAGCCGACCCCCGACGTCGAGACGCCCGACGTCGACGCCACGACCCTGGTCCCGCTCGTCGGCCGGATCGCCGCCGGTGTGCCGATCACGGCCGAGCAGCACGTCGACGAGATCGTCCCGCTCCCCCGGCAGCTGGTCGGCACGGGTGACCTCTTCATGCTCAAGGTCGTCGGCGAGTCGATGATCGACGCAGCGATCTGCGACGGCGACTGGGTGGTCGTCCGGTCGCAGCAGACCGCGGACAACGGGGACATCGTCGCCGCGATGCTCGACGAGGAAGCGACCGTCAAGGTCTTCCGCCAGCGCGACGGCCACACGTGGCTGCTCCCGCGCAACTCCGCGTTCGAACCGATCCTCGGCGACGCGGCAACCGTCCTCGGCAAGGTCGTGGCGGTCTTGCGCTCGATCTGACGCCGGAACAACGCGGAGCAGCCCGCGCCACGGAATTCCGTGGCGCGGGCTGCTCCGCGTTGTGCGAAGTCACGCCGCACCGTCCGACGGTGCGACGTGGGCGGGCGACCGCACCGTACCGCCGACGGGCCGGACCGGCGCGCCGGAGCCGACCCGTGCCTCCCGGCCGGTGGTGTGGCGCGACCGCCTGCGGGACTACGCCGTCGCGACCGGCGTGACCACGTACGGGTCGAGCTCCGCGACCTGGCGCTGGAAGACGCGCACCCGCAGGCGGGTGCCGTCCTCGACGTAGTCGGTCGTCTCGACCGCACCCGCGTCGTGCAGCGACGACACCAGGTCGCCACGGTCGTACGGGATCACCACCGTCAACTCGACGTCCGGTTCGGGCAGCCGGGCCTCGATCGCGGCGAGGAGCTCCGGGACGCCCTCGCCGGTCCGGGCGGAGACGAACACCGCGTCCGGCACGAGTCCGACCAGCACGAGTCGCTGCGCCTCGTCGATGAGGTCCGCCTTGTTGAACGCGACCACCTCGGGGATGTCCCGCGCTCCGACGTCACCCATCACGTCGCGGACCGTCGCGAGCTGCGCGGAGGGGTCGGGGTGCGACCCGTCGACCACGTGCACGATGACGTCGGCCTCGCCGACCTCCTCGAGCGTGGAGCGGAAGGCCTCGACCAGCTGGTGCGGCAGGTTCCGCACGAAGCCCACCGTGTCGACGAACGTGAACTCGCGGCCGGCGCTGCTCTCGGTCCGGCGCACCGTGGCGTCGAGGGTCGCGAACAGCTGGTTCTGCACCAGGACGCCCGCGCTCGTCAGGCGGTTCAGGAGCGAGGACTTGCCGGCGTTGGTGTACCCGGCGATCGCGACGCTCGGCACCTCGTTGCGGTGCCGGTCGGCGCGCTTGGCCTCCCGGGCCGGTCGGAAGCCCGCGATCTGACGGCGGAGCTTCGACATGCGCGTGTTGATGCGCCGGCGGTCGAGCTCGATCTTCGTCTCACCCGGACCACGGGAGCCCATGCCGGCACCGCCGGAGACCTGGCCACCGGCCTGGCGGGACATCGACTCACCCCAGCCGCGCAGGCGCGGCAGCAGGTACTGCAGCTGGGCCAGCTCGACCTGGGCCTTGCCCTCGCGCGTGGTGGCGTGCTGGCTGAAGATGTCGAGGATCACGGCGGTCCGGTCGATCACCTTCACCTTCACGACGTCCTCGAGCGCTCGGCGCTGGGAGGGGGCGAGCTCCGTGTCCGCGACGACCGTGTCGGCGCCGGTCGCCTTGACGACCATGGCGAGCTCCTCGGCCTTGCCCTTGCCGAGGTAGGTCGCCGGGTCGGGGTTGGGCCGGCGCTGCAGGAGCCCGTCGAGGACCACGGCACCGGCGGTTTCGGCCAGGGCGGCGAGCTCGCGGAGGGAGTTCTCGGCGTCCTGGGCGTCGCCCTGGGGGTACACGCCGATCAGGACGACCCGCTCGAGCCGGAGCTGCCGGTACTCGACCTCGGTGACGTCCTCGAGCTCGGTGGAGAGCCCGGTGACGCGCCGCAGGGCGGCGCGGTCCTCGCGCTCGTACTGGTCGCCGTCGCCGGACCAGCCGTGCTCGTCGACCGATCGTGTCTGGATGGCCTGGGCCGGAGCGAAGATCGCCGACGTGGCCCGGGTCTCGGCATTGCGGAGGACGCGTTCCACGACACCCTCGGCGCTGTCGTCGGATCGTCCGTCGTTCATGGTGGTTTCCGTCATCTTCTCCACAGGGTACCGCCGCCACGCCCGGGACACACGGGCTCGCCGGTACGGTTCTTCCATGGCGAACGAGCACTACTTCTCCGCGAACCCCTCGTCGGAGGCCCGTGAGCGACAGGTGCACGTCACGCTCGCCGGACGGTCGCTCACGCTGTCCACCGCCGCGGGCGTGTTCAGCCCGGACGGTGTCGACCGCGGCACCAGGGTGCTGCTCGGCTCCGTGCCGCCGCCCGCGCCCGAGGGCGACCTGCTCGACATCGGCTGCGGGTGGGGGCCGATCGCGATCACGATGGCGCTCGAGTCGCCGGACGCCCGGGTCTGGGGCGTGGACGTCAACGAGCGGGTCCTCGGTCTCGCGCAGCGCAACGCCGTCGCAGCCGGGGTGTCGAACGTCACCGTCGGGCTGCCGGACGAGCTCCCGGCGGACCTGCGCTTCCGCACGATCTGGTCCAACCCGCCGATCCGGGTGGGCAAGGACGAACTGCACGCCATCCTGCTGACGTGGCTGCCCCGGCTCGAGGTCGGCGGGGACGCTTGGCTGGTGGTGTCGAAGGACCTCGGCGGGGACTCCCTGCAGCGGTGGCTCGGGGACGCGCTCGGGGACGGGTTCGCGGTGTCGCGGGCCACGACCGACAAGGGCTTCCGCGTGATCCGGGTCCGCCGGACCGCCGAGTAGCCCGGGGCAGGGCGCAGGCGGCGGGTCGGGCTGCGCTGGGCTGCGCCCGTACCCGCACGAGACGCCGGCGTCGACGCGAGACGCATCCGGACAGCCGAGACGCCGCAGAGATCGACGGCGTCTCGCACGCATGACGGCGTCTCGAGGACACGCCGGTGTCTCGCGAGCACGCCGGCGCGTCGTCTGCACCTCGCCGTCGCACTGGCACGACGGCGTCCCGCTCGCGCCGGCACGGCGGCAGCGCGGTACCGCGGCAGCGCGGTACCGCGGCACCGCGGCACCGCGGCACCGTCAGACGGTCAGGTCCCCGGAGAACACGAGCTCTGCCGGACCGGCCAGCGCGACGTGCTCGCCGTCCTCCGCCGCGAACATCCGCACGGTGACGACCCCGCCCGGCACCCGCACCCGCCAGGTGTCCGGCGCCGAGGGCCCCGCCCAGTACCGCGTGGCGAGGGCGGCCGCGACCGCACCGGTGCCGCAGGACAGCGTCTCGCCGCTCCCCCGTTCGTGCACGCGCATGGTGATCTCCCCCACACCGTCCTTGACGAGGGGGTCACCGGGCAGCACGAACTCGACGTTCGCGCCCGCTGCGGGCGCCGGGTCGAGGACGGGGACGTACGTCAGGTCGACCTCGGCGAGCTCGTCCTCGGTCGCCACGGCCACGACGACGTGCGGGTTGCCGACGTCGATGCCGAGTCCGGGTCGTGCACCGTCGAGCTCCTTCGCTCGCACGGTGACGTCGTTCGCCCCGCCGCCCTCGATGCCGAGGCCCCAGCGCCCGAGGTCGGCCGAGAAGCCGTTCGTGGTGCGCTGGACGTCGACGAGCCCCTTGCGGCTGCCGACCGTGAGCGTCTCCCCCGGCGCGAGGTCGACGAGCCCGGACTCGGTCAGGTACCGCGCGAAGACGCGGATGCCGTTCCCGCACATCTCGGCGACCGAGCCGTCGGCGTTGTGGTAGTCCATGAACCAGGTGGCGGCGGGTTCGACGGCGACGAGCGTGCGCCCCTCGGGGATCGCCTCCGACCGGACCGCCCGGATGACACCGTCGGCGCCCACGCCGAAGCGGCGGTCGGCGATGGCCCGGATGCGCTCGGGGGTCAGGTCGACCGTTGCGTCGGGGTCGGCGAACAGGACGAAGTCGTTGCCCGTCCCCTGGCCCTTCGTGAAGTGCAGCTCGGTCACGGCACGATCCTACGGGCCGCCGCATGCAGCCCCGCGACGTCGGCGCCGCTGACGTCGACCACCTCGGCGTCGTACCGCTTGAACCAGGACACCTGTCGCCTGGCGTACTTGCGGGTCGCGACCGCCGTCGCCTCCACCGCCTCGGCCGTCGTCGCTCGGCCGTGCAGGACGTCGAGCGCCTGCGAGTACCCGATCGCCGCGCGGGCCGTGCGTCCCTGCTCCAACCCCTCCGCGCAGAGCGCCTCCACCTCGTCGACGAGGCCGTCGGCGAACATCCGCTCGGCCCTCGCGTGCAGGGACGCGACGAGCCCGCTGCGCTCGCGGTGCAGGTGCAGCACCCGAGCCGGTCGCCATGCGCGGGGCGCGGCCGGGAGGCGCGGGGTCACGACCTCGGACCGGCTCGCGATCTCCACGGCCCGGATGAGCCGCCGAGGGTTGCGGGAGTCGACGTCGGCTGCCGCGGCCGGGTCCAGGGCGCGCAGGCGCGCGAGGAGGGCGTTCGGCCCGTGCTCGGCGTGCTCGCGCTCGAGCTCGGCGCGGAGCTCCGGGTCGGTGCCGGGGAAGGCGAGGTCGAACAGCACCGCCGACACGTAGAGCCCGCTGCCGCCGACGAGCACCGCGGTGCCGCCGTCCGCCGTGATCCGTTCGACGTCCGCACGGGCGCCGCGTTGGTAGGCCGCGACGCTCGCCTCGTCGGTCACCGCGAGCACGTCGAGCTGGTGGTGCGGGATGCCCCGCCGCTCCGCGACCGACAGCTTGGCGGTGCCGACGTCCATGCCGCGGTAGAGCTGCATGGCGTCGGCGTTCACGACCTCCGCGGGACGGCCGCTCGCCCGCAGCCGTTCCGCGACGGCGAGGGCGACCTCGGACTTGCCGGTGCCGGTCGCACCGACGACCGCGATCAGGTCGGGGGTACGGTCCTGGCGCGGTCCGACCGCCGCGAGCGGCCGGTCAGCGTCCGACACGGAGGCTCGGCAGCCCGAGCGAGACCGGACGGGGCCCGGCGCCCGGGGCGGACGGGGTCGGCACACCGCAGCTCTCGGCCTGCGCACGGTCCCAGGCGTCACCGGCACGGGTCCGACGGATCCGCAGGGGGCCCTCGTTGTCGGCGATCAGGAAGTGTGGGGCTGCGCGCGTGATCTCGACGGTGACGACGTCGCCGGGACGCGGGACGGCGGAGCCCTGCGGCACGGCGAAGTGCACGAGGCGGGAGTCCTCGGCGCGGCCGGACAGGCGGTGGGTGGTCTCGTCCTTCTTGCCCTCGCCGGTGGCGACGAGCACCTCGACGCTCCGACCGACCTGCTTCGCGTGCTCCTCGGCGGTGATGCGGTCCTGCAGCGCGATGAGCCGGTCGTAGCGTTCCTGCACGACCTCCTTCGGCAGCTGGTTCGGCATCGTCGCCGCCGGCGTGCCCGGACGGATCGAGTACTGGAACGTGAAGGCCGAGGCGAACCGCGACTGCTCCACGACGCGCAGGGTGTCCTCGAAGTCCTCGTCGGTCTCACCGGGGAACCCCACGATGATGTCGGTGGAGATCGCGGCGTCCGGGATCTTCGCCCGCACGCGGTCGAGGATGCCGAGGAACCGCTCGCTCCGGTAGCTCCGACGCATGGCCTTGAGCACCCGGTCCGACCCGGACTGCAGCGGCATGTGCAGCTGGGGCATGACGTTCGGGGTCTCGGCCATGGCGTCGATCACGTCGTCGGTGAACGCGGCCGGGTGCGGGCTCGTGAACCGCACGCGCTCGAGGCCGTCGATCTGACCGGCGGTGCGGAGCAGCTTGCCGAACGCTTGACGGTCGCCGAACTCCACGCCGTAGGAGTTGACGTTCTGCCCGAGCAGCGTCACCTCGATGGCTCCGTCGTCGACGAGCGCCTGGATCTCGGCGAGCACGTCGCCCGGACGACGGTCCTTCTCCTTGCCACGGAGCGACGGGACGATGCAGAAGGTGCAGGTGTTGTTGCAGCCGACGGAGATCGACACCCAGCCGCTGTGCGTGGAGTCGCGCTTGGTCGGCAGCGTCGACGGGAACACGTCGAGCGCTTCGAGGATCTCGATCTGCGCCTCGTCGTTGTGCCGAGCCCGCTCGAGCAGGGTCGGCAGCGACCCCATGTTGTGCGTGCCGAAGACGACGTCGACCCAGGGCGCCTTCTCGAGGATGACGTTCTTGTCCTTCTGCGCCAGGCACCCGCCGACGGCGATCTGCATGCCGGGGTGCGTGCGCTTGATGCCCGCGAGCTGCCCGAGGTTGCCGTAGAGACGGTTGTCCGCGTTCTCGCGCACGGCGCAGGTGTTGATGACGACCACGTCCGCCTGCTCGCCGTCCGACGCGACGTACCCGGCCGCCTGCAGCGACCCGCTCAGGCGCTCCGAGTCGTGGACGTTCATCTGGCACCCGTGGGTGCGGACCTCGTAGGTTCTGGGGCGGGCTTCGACGGTGGCCATGATCGTCCCAGTGTAGGTCGACCGCGGCGTCCGCAGGACGGCCGTCGAGCCCGCCGCCGCGCTACTCGAAGCGGACGGTGCCCCCACCCGAGGGCGAGCGTCGCGGCGGACCGTCGAGCGCCCGCTCCACCGCGATGCGGACGACTCCCGAGCCGTACCCCTTGCGCATCAGGAAGCCGCTCAGGCGCCGCTCGGCAGTCGCACGGTCGAGCCCACGGAGTTGGCGTGCACGCTTCTCAGCGAGCTCCATCGCGCGGACGAACTCGTCGTCGGCGTCGTCCTCCGCGGCCTCGAGCGCCGCGTCGATCGCCGCCTGGTCGATGCCACGGCGCCGCAGCTCGGCGACCACGCCCTGGCGACCGAGGCCCTTGCGCTCGTGCAGCCGGTCCACCAGGTCGGTGGCGAGGGCCACGTCGTCGAGCAGACCCACGCGCACCAGTCGGGCGACTTCGTACTCGACGACGTCGTCGTCGAGGTCCTGCTTCGTCAGCAGCTGCCGCATCTCCGATTCGCTGACCCCCTTGCGCCCGAGCGCGCGCATGCTGACACGCTCGGCATCGGCGCGCTGCTCGTCGAGCGGTCGTGGGGCGTCGGCCGGGTCGATCTCGTCACCGCTGGCGATGGCGAACACCGATGCGCTCGCGGCGTCCGCAGTGTCCTCGTCGTACCCGTGCTGCTCGGCACGTGCACTCCGACCGGAGCCGTCGCCGACGACCGGTGACACCCACTCCGCCTCGGACTGCTGTCCGCGGAACGGGATCGCGGCCGGCACCGGCGGGTCGTCCTCGACGGGCGTCCCCGTCGCCGACCCCGAGCTGGCGGACTCGTCGTTCACCGCGGTGGTCGCCCCCCGGCCGAACCGCCGTTCGTCGTCACCGAGCACCATCGACTCGGGCGCCCAGCCGTCGTCGGACGACCCGGTGCCGCCGGGAACGCCACGCTCCGCGCGCGGAGCCAGATCGACCGGGCTCAGGCTCGGCTCGACCGGGTTCGGCCCGACCGTGCCCGGCCCGACCGTGCCCGGCCTGACCGTGCCCGGCTCGACCGGGCTCGATCGGACAGGTTCCGGCTCCGCCGGCGGGGTGCGTCGACCACGACGGGACCGCGCACCGAACAGGTCGGTGACCGGTGCGAGGCCCTCGTCGTGGTCGTCTGCGCCGGTCACGCGCCCTTGCGCTCCGCCAGCTTCGGCGCGATCGACTCGACCGGAGCATCGGCCTTGGCGCCACCGACGCCGAGCTTCGCGAGGATCTTGCCCTCGATCTCCGCCGCGATGTCCGCGTTCTGGATCAGGAACGAGCGCGAGTTCTCCTTGCCCTGCCCGAGCTGGTCGCCGTCGTAGGTGTACCAGGCACCCGACTTCTTCACGATGCCGTGGTCGACACCGAAGTCGAGCAGCGAGCCCTCGCGCGAGATGCCCGTACCGTACAGGATGTCGAACTCGGCCTGCTTGAAGGGCGGAGCCATCTTGTTCTTCACGACCTTGACGCGGGTGCGGTTACCGACGGCGTCGGTCCCGCTCTTCAGCGTCTCGATGCGACGGATGTCGAGGCGGACCGACGCGTAGAACTTGAGCGCCTTGCCGCCGGCGGTGGTCTCCGGGCTGCCGAAGAACACGCCGATCTTCTCGCGCAGCTGGTTGATGAAGATCATCGTGGTCTGCGTCTGGTTCAGGCCACCGGCGAGCTTGCGCAGGGCCTGGGACATGAGGCGCGCCTGGAGACCCACGTGCGAGTCGCCCATCTCGCCCTCGATCTCGGCACGCGGCACCAGGGCGGCGACCGAGTCGACGACGATCAGGTCGATCGACCCCGAGCGGACGAGCATGTCGGCGATCTCGAGCGCCTGCTCACCGGTGTCGGGCTGCGACACGAGGAGGGCGTCGATGTCGACACCGAGCTTCTTCGCGTACTCGGGGTCGAGCGCGTGCTCCGCGTCGATGAAGGCTGCGATGCCACCCGCGCGCTGCGCGTTCGCGATGGCGTGCAGCGTCAGGGTCGTCTTACCCGACGACTCCGGGCCGTAGATCTCGATGATGCGGCCGCGCGGGAGGCCGCCGATGCCGAGTGCGACGTCGAGCGCGACGGAGCCGGTCGGGATGGTGGCGACCGGCGCGCGCTCGTCCGAGCCGAGACGCATGACCGTCCCCTTGCCGAACTGCCGGTCGATCTGGGCGAGTGCGGTCTCGAGGGCCTTCTCGCGGTCTGCGGGTGATGGCATGGGGTGCTCCTTCGTGCTCGGTGTCGGCCGCCTGTAGGCTGTCGCGTCCACCCCAGCCGGTGGTGCAGGGCTGGTGTTCGGCGACAAGGCTTCGGGCTGTTCCCGATGACCTCGAACCTAGGGCGGGCCACCGACATCACTGCCTGCGACCGCGCGACCTGTGGACGATGGTCCGGGACAGCGCCGATGTGCAGGAACCTAGCACCGATCGAACACGCGTTCGAGCAACACGCCGAACACAGTTTCGGACGACGGAGTCAGTCGCGCGGCTCCGCCAGGCCCTTGCCGTGCCGCTTGTCCAGCGGGACGTCCTGGGAGTCACAGAGTGCTTCCCACACCCGCCTGGCGTCGATGCCCGCGTCGAGCGCGTCCGCCGCCGAACGTCCACCGAGCTCCTCGAGCACGACGTCGCGGGACACCACGGCGCCGTAGGCCTCCCCGAACACCTGGTCGACGGCTCGCCAGAACTCACTCACGCGCATCGGTCCAGCGTAACGACGAACGCCCCCGCCGGCGGACCGGCGAGGGCGTTCGAGGGGGTGGTGCGTCAGCGCACCGCGAGGTCGTTGTCGAACTCGGCGACGAGGTCGTCGGGCAGTGTGTCGGGGACCGGGGTGAGCCCCTCGACGACTGCGAGACGGTCGCCCACCTCGCGCATGATGGTCGAGATCGGGGTGTCGAGGGCATCCGCGACCGAGGCGAGGATCTCGGAGCTGGCCTCCTTCTGCCCACGCTCGACCTCACTGAGGTACCCGAGCGCGACACTGGCCTTGGATGCGACCTGACGGAGGGTCCGGCCCTTCTGCAAGCGGAAGTCCCGAAGCACGTCGCCGATCTCCTGACGAACGAGAACCATGTGGACTCCTCCTTCCTGTCGTCTCCGCGCCCGCCCGGTCCGGGTGACCTGGGGTCGGGTTCAGCAACAGTAGCGTTGCCGTTCGCAGCATGCTAACCACGCCGGCTGCCGTCCTGCTGGAGATTGCGTGGGATGTAACCCAGTGGCAACAGGACCTATTCCCCGCTGTCGACCTCGGTCGTCATCCGTGCCAGGAGTTCGGAGACGGTGGCCGAGCGGATTGCTGCCCGGTCCCCCTCGAGGTGCAACTCCGTCGCGACACTGCGTTCCGCGGATGCGATGCCGACGAAGACGGTGCCCACCGGCTTGCCGTCCTGCGGGTCCGGTCCGGCGACGCCGGTCGTGCTGATCCCCCACGTGGCGGGGACGCCGTCCACCGCCAGGGCCGTCCGGACGCCCGAGGCCATCTGCCGTGCAACCTCCGGGTCGACCGCGCCGTTCGACGCGAGCAGGTCGGCGTCGACCCCGAGCACCGTCGCCTTCACCGGCGTGGCGTAGGCGACCACCCCGCCGCGGACGACGGCGCTGGCCCCGGGGACGCCCACGAGCGTCGCGACGACGAGTCCGCCCGTGAGGGACTCGGCGACCGCGACGGTCTCGCCCCGGGCGGTCAGGACACCGACGAGCGCGCGCGCGAGTTCCTCGTCCGACACCGACCCCGACTGCGACCCCGACCCCGGCATCGACGACCGACCCGTCGGACCGGCGGCCCCGGTACCGGCCGACGTCATGCTGCTCGGCGGTTGTGCTTCCAGGCCTGCCACAGGTAGTCCGCCCCGCTGAGCACCGTCGCGAGGAGCGCCGCCGTCATGAGGATGCCGTTCACCCAGTGCGCCAGGTCACCGACGACGTTCCACCACGGGAACAGTGCGAGCGTGATCGCGACGGCCTGCAGCACGGTCTTGATCTTGCCGCCGCGGCTCGCCGGGATGACCCGGTCGGACAGCACGGCGAAGCGGAACACGGTGATGCCGATCTCCCGGAGCATGATCAGCACCGTGACGATCCACGGCAGCTCACCCAGGATCGACAGCGCGACGAGGGCACCGCCGATCAGGACCTTGTCGGCGATCGGGTCGACGAGCTTGCCGAAGTCCGTGACCAGGTTCTGGCGTCGGGCGATGATGCCGTCCGCGCTGTCCGTGACGATCGCGACGACGAACACGACGGCCGCCCAGACGCGCAACGACGTGTCCTGGCCGCCGTCGGAGAGCAGCATCACGAAGAAGAGCGGCGCCATGAGGATGCGCACCACGGTGATGATGTTGGCGACGTTCGCGGTCGATGCCGGGCCGTCCCCCTTGCGGAGCAACCGTCCGCGCCAGGGGAACCGAGCCCCGTGTGTGGTCTCCGAGCTGGTCACGTGCTCACTCCCTGCCCGTCAGTCCCCATGCGTCCTCGTCCGGTCCGTCGTCCTCGACCTCAGGGTACCCGCGGGTCATGTCCGCCACCGGGTCCGAGCCGTACCGGTCGTCGTCCTGACCACCGGCACCCGCCCCGGCGGGTCCGGCAGGAGCCCCGGAGCCGGCCGCAGCCGGAGCCGGGTCGGCCCCGGCGACGGAGGTCGTGCCTCCCGGCCGGACCGACGGCGGTCCGTCGGCAGCCGGAGCAGCCGGCGGCTCCTCGCCCCGGAGCTTCGCGAGCACGCCCGGGAGCTGGTCGGGCGTGACGAGCACGTCGCGGGCCTTCGACCCCTCGGACGGCCCCACGATGTCACGCGACTCCATGAGGTCCATCAGTCGGCCCGCCTTCGCGAAGCCGACGCGGAGCTTGCGCTGCAGCATCGAGGTCGAGCCGAACTGGGTCGAGACGACCTGTTCGACCGCGGCGAGCAGGAGCTCGAGGTCGTCGCCGATGTCGGCGTCGATCTCCTTGCGCTCCACCACGGCCTGGACGTCCTGCCGGTACTCGGGGCGCGCCTGGCGCGTGACGTGCGCGACGACCTCGGCGACCTCGCTCTCCTGCACCCAGGCACCCTGCACACGGACGGCCTTCGACGAGCCCATCGGCAGGAAGAGCCCGTCACCCTGCCCGATGAGCTTGTCGGCGCCCGGCTGGTCGAGGATGACCCGCGAGTCGGTGACGCTCGTGACCGCGAAGGCCACGCGCGACGGGACGTTCGCCTTGATGAGACCGGTGATGACGTCGACCGAGGGCCGCTGCGTCGCGAGCACCAGGTGGATGCCGGCGGCACGGGCGAGCTGGGTGATCCGGACGATCGACTCCTCGACGTCCCGAGGGGCGACGAGCATGAGGTCCGCGAGCTCGTCGACCACGACGAGCAGGTACGGGTACGGCTTGAGCTTCCGCTCGCTGCCGGCGGGCAGGACGATCTCGTCGTTCTGCACGGCCTTGTTGAAGTCGTCGACGTGCCGGAACCCGAACGACGCCAGGTCGTCGTACCGCATGTCCATCTCCTTCACGACCCACTGCAGCGCCTCGGCGGCCTTCTTGGGGTTCGTGATGATGGGCGTGATGAGGTGCGGGACCCCGGCGTAGATCGACAGCTCGACGCGCTTCGGGTCGACGAGGACCATGCGGACCTCGGACGGCTTCGCGCGCATCAGCAGCGAGGTGATCATCGAGTTGATGAACACCGACTTGCCGGAGCCCGTGGAGCCGGCGACGAGCAGGTGCGGCATCTTCGCCAGGTTCGCGACGACGAAGCCGCCCTCGACGTCCTTGCCGACGCCGATGGTCATCGGGTGCTTCGACTTCGTGGCCGCGCCGGAGCGCAGGACGTCGCCGAGGGAGACGATCTCGCGGTCCGTGTTCGGGATCTCCACGCCGATCGCGCTCTTGCCCGGGATCGGCGACAGGATGCGGACCTCGTTCGACGCGACGGCGTACGACAGGTTCTTCGACAGCGCCGTGACGCGCTCGACCTTCACACCGGGACCGAGCTCGATCTCGTAGCGCGTGACCGTCGGTCCGCGCGAGAACCCCGTGACCTTCGCGTCCACCTTGAACTCGGTGAGCACGCCGGTGATCGCCGCCACGATGTCGTCGTTCGCCTGGCTGCGGGCGACCGAGGGGGTGCCGGCGCTGAGGGTGGTGGCTGCGGGCAGGCGGTACGGGGCTGCCGGGTCCTCGTCGGCGGCGGTCGCGGCGGGCAGGCCGTCGTCAGCGGCCTCGGGCTCGGGCGCCGTCGGCGAGACCACCGGGGAGACCCCGGCGTCGGGCCGGGCGACCGCCGCGGGCTGCTCGGGCACCGGGGTGCCGAAGTCGCGGAGGGCCTGTTCGGCGACGGCGAGGTCCTGCTCGACCTCCTGTGCGCCGTGCACGTCGTCGTGCTCGACCGAGTCGTTGAGGTTCACCGAGGCGGGCACCACGGGCGTGTGGTCCACGAGTCCGGCGGCCGCGCCCGCGTTCGCGCCGGAGGCCGGAGCAGCGGCACCGGCAGCGGCACCTGCAGCCGTACCGGCACCGACGCCGACTCCGGCACCGGTTCCGCGGTCGGGCACGGCCTGCGTCGCCGACGCGGGCAGCACGGGGCTGTCGTACGCCGGGTCCTCCTCGCGACCGGACTTGTTCCGGCGCCACCACGGGACGGTGCTCTCGGCGTCCTCGCTGCCGGCAGCCTGCTCGTCCTCGAACCCGAGGTCCTCGAACAGCGGGAAGTCGGTCTGGTCCTTCGTGCGGCGCTTCGACGTCCGTGCTCGGGACGCTGCCGGAGCGGCGTCCGCCTCGGTGGCGGGTTCGTCCTCGGCCACGGGGGCCGGCGCACCGAACAGGTACGCGTACAGCTCGTGGAGGCGGCGTCCGGTCTTGTTCGGCGGGGTCTTCGTGATGATGAAGAGCGACAGCACGAGCAGCACCACCGCGACCGGCACCGCGACCCACACGGTGGCGACCGCGACGAGCCAGCTGATCACCACCCAGCCGAGGACACCACCGGCGGCGGCCAGGGCGACCATGCCGTCGGACGCGCTCGGCTGCCCGCCGAACACGTGGCAGAGCGACGCGATGGAGACGAGCATCAGCCCGAGACCGATGCCGATCCGGGTGTTGTCGTGCACCGACGCCGGGTGGCGGAAGAGCCATCCGGCGAAGACGATCATGATGACGGGCAGTGCGACCGCCAGTCGCCCGAAGAGCCCGCCGAACGTGTAGGCGTCGAGCGTGACGGACACCGGGTTCGTGGGGTTGAGCCACTCGACGACACCGCCCGCGAGCGCGAGCACGAACAGGAGGAACGGGAAACCGTCGCGTCGTTCGTCCTTGGCGAGGGTCTCCTTGCCGAGCAGCCGGAACAGTGCTCCGACGCCGTGCGCCATCGCGAGCCATGCGGTCACGACGGGGTTCTGCTCGCGGAACACCGGGGTGGGTGCCGCCTGCGGCAGCTTCTTCGTCGTGGCCTGCGTGCGCGACGTACCGCGCGACCCGCTCCCGCGGGACGACGTGGACGCGCGCGAGCGCGTGGTCGACTTGGTGCCTCCGGCCATGCGACGGAGCCTAATCCCCGCTCGGGACATTCCGTGGATGCCCCGCCGCGACCGGACGCCCTCCGCGCTCAGTACCGGATCGCGTCGATGACCTTGACCCGGACCGCCACGATCGCGGGCAGGAACCCGGCGAGCGCCCCGACGAGCAGCGCCGAGCCGACACCGATCAGCGCCGCCTCGACCGGGAAGGGCGCTCCCCCGACGTCGACCCCGCTCGTGATCAGCCCCCGGACGGTCTCGTTCCCGAGCACCGCCGCGCCGACCATGACGCCGATCCCGCCGGCGACCAGCGTCCCCAGCACGTTCTCGAGCAGCACGGCGACGAAGATGCGTCCGGCGGTCGCACCGACCCCGCGTCGGATGCCGATCTCGCGGATCCGCTGCCGGACGCTCACCAGCGACACGTTGAGCAGCCCGAGCCCGCCGAGCACCAGGACGAGGACGGCGACCCCGGCGATCACCCAGCGCAGCGCACCGAGCGGGTCGCCGTCGACCGAGCCGGCCGCGTCGGAACGGTTCGCGTCGACGGTCCACCCGGGGCCGAGCGCCCGCTCGGCGTCCGATGCGATCCGTCCGGCGACCGCCTTCCCGTCGCTCTCCGGTACCCACACCTCGAACAGCCGCTGCGAACCGTCGTCGGGTGCGGCCTCCGCGCTCGACGTCGCGACCGACCGCGCCAGCTGGTAGAACATCGGCTCGGTGTCGTACTCCGAGGACACGTACCGGCCGATCACGACCGCGGTGACGTCGGGCGTCCCCGGCAGGCGCACGACCGGGTGCGTGACGACGTCCGGGCTGCCGAGACGGTCGAGGAACGCCTGGTTGACGACGAGCGCCGGCGCGAGTCGATCCCGGTCGTCCTCGGTGAACCACGCGCCGTCGTCGACGCGGACGCGGTGCATCTCGGCGTACGCGGGGTCGACGGTGACGCCCTGGGCCAGGGTGACCCCGTCGGGGAACTGCACGGGGCGCTGCGTCCACGACGCCTCGGTCGAGAACCGGACGTGGTAGCGCTCGGCGCCGGCGCGGAGTTCCCGGTCGAGCGCCGCAGCGTCGGCCGCGGCAGCGGCACCCGTGCCGTCCCCCGTGGCCGAGGACGAGCCGGTGACCTGGTAGGTCGCCGGCCGTCCGCCGTACTGCTCGTTGAAGGCGGCGGTCACCCGCTCGGCGAGCGACCCGAACCCGACGACGACCGCGAGCGACGCCACCGCGATCGTGACCCCGATCAGGCTGAGCACGACCCGGCCGCGGTGCACGCGGAGCTCCTGCCAGGACTCGACGAACGTCCCGACGACGGTGGTGAGGAGCCGGTTCACGCCGCCACCCCCGGCCGCTCGACGGAGGCGGACTCGGACGCGGAGGCGGACCCTGACGCGGAGGCGGACGCGGTAGCGGACGCTGCCGTGTCGACGACGAGCCCGTGGTCGATCCGGTGGACGACGTCCGCCCGTGCTGCGACCGCGGTGTCGTGGGTGATGGTGACGAGCGCCGCGCCGGTCTCGGCCGCGACGGTCTCGAGCAGCTCCATGACCACGCGGCCGGTGTCGACGTCGAGTGCACCGGTCGGCTCGTCGGCGAGGATGAGCCGCGGCGACCGGACGAGTGCCCGGGCGATGGCGACGCGCTGCTGCTCCCCGCCGGAGAGCCGGTGCGGCTGCGTGTCGGCACGGTCGGCGAGGCCCACCCGGTCGAGCATCTCCAGTGCCAGGCGACGACGGGACCAGAACGCCCGGCCGGTCGCGTAGAGCAACGGGACCTCGACGTTCTCGACCGCGGTGCGACCCTGCAGCAGGTTGAACTGCTGGAAGACGAAGCCGACGTCCGCGCCGCGCACCCGGTCGCGTCGGACCGAGCCGGCACGGCCGACGTCCCGCCCGTCGAACTCGTGCATCCCCTCGCTCGGGGTGTCGAGCAGGCCGAGGACGTTGAGCAGGGTCGACTTGCCCGAGCCCGAGCGGCCGACGATGGCGACGCGGCTGTCCGCCTCGACGTCGAGGTCGACACCGCGCAGGATCTCCAGCGTGGAGCCGTCGGGGAGCGGGACGGACTTCCGGAGGTCGCGGACGTGCACGAGGCTCATCCGGTCACCACCGCGCCGTCCTCGGCGAACTCGTCCTCGGGCTGCGCCTCCTTGCCGGGGACGAACTGCAGGACGGTCTCGCCCTCGGTCAGCCCTTCACGCACCTCGACCGTCTCGCCGTCGTTGAGGCCGAGGGCGACCTGGCGTTCGGAGCGCTTCCCGTCGTCGTCGACGACGGTGACGACGCCGCGCTGCGCGGTCCCCTGCACGGCGGTCGTCGGGAGCGTCAGCACGCCCTCGGCCGAGCCCGCGGACACGGCGACCGTGACCTCGAGCCCCGGGAACACGGTGACGTCCCCGGGGACGTCGCACCGCAGCTGCGTCGCACCGTCGGCACCCGAGGAGCCCCCGCCACCGTCCGCACCGTCGGCACCCGCGTCCGACGGCTCGCCCGCCGCCGAGGCGGACGCGGAGCTGAGCGCGAGGTTCGTGCAGGTGAAGGGCGCCGGCCCGTCCGTGATCGTCACGGTCGCCTCGGAGGGGCGCGAGGTGAGTCGGTAGAGCTGCGCGGCCTCGAGCGTCGCGGTCACACGGTACGACTCCGGGGCGACCCGGGCGACGGTGTCACCGATCGCGACGGGCTGCTTCGCCACCAGGTCGAGTCCGGACACCGTGCCGGACGACGAGGCGACGACGGTCGCGAAGGTCACGGATGCCGGCGAGGGCTCGCCGTCCTCGGTCGTGCCCTCCGCCGGGGTCTCGACCCGCAGGTCGATGATCGGCGCGCCCTGCTCGACGTGCGTGCCGTTCGTCACGAAGACCCGGTTGACGGTGCCCTCGGCGGTGGAACGCACCGGCGTCGCGGCGACGGACTCGACGTGACCGGTCGCCTCGACGTCGTTGACGACGTCCCCCGTCTCGACGGTGACGGTCGGGTCCTCCAGCTGCGCGGTCGGGGTCGTCTCCTCGCCCTCGGGCTGCGCCGCGAAGAAGGCGAGGCGGACGAGGGACACCGCGATGGCGGCGAACACGAGGAACTTCAGGCCGGGCCACACCCAGCGACGCAGGACGGTCACCCTGGGACGGTATTGGCTGACATACCGAGGGAGCATCAGCCTGTGGGATGACGCAGGTCGGCCACCCGGCCGGTCGCGCGGTGGACGCCCGTCCGCACCACGGGGTGCAACGCGGCCGGGAGGCACGGCGAGCGTTCCCGGGGAACGCTCGCCGTGCCTCCCGGCCGGCTGCGGCGCGTCTGCCTACGCCTCGATGACCACCGGGACGATCATCGGGCGGCGGCGGTGCTTCGTGTTCACCCAGCGGCCGACGGTGCGGCGGACGACCTGCTGGAAGGCGTGCGCGTCCCGTGTGCCGTTGCCCGCCGCGTCGGCGAGCGCCTTCGCGATCTGCGGACGGACGTCGTCGAAGACGGAGTCGTCCTCGGCGAAGCCGCGCGACTGGATCTCCGGGCCGACCACGCACTGCCCCGTCGTGAAGTCCACGGCGCAGAAGATCGAGATGAAGCCCTCCTCCGCCAGGACCCGACGGTCCTTGAGGTCGGCGTCGGTGATCTCGCCCACGGTCGATCCGTCGACGTAGACGTAGGCGATGTCGAGCTGTCCGGCGACGCTCGCGACGCCGTCCTTCAGGTCGACGACGATGCCGTCCTGGCCGAGGATGACGTTGCGCGGCGGCACACCCGTCTGGATCGCCAGGTCGGCGTTCGCGTACAGGTGGCGGTGCTCGCCGTGCACGGGCAGCACGTTGCGCGGGCGCAGGATGTTGTAGCAGTAGAGGAGCTCGCCGGCCGACGCGTGGCCGGAGACGTGCACCTTCGCGTTGCCCTTGTGGACCACCTTCGCGCCGAGCTTCGTCAGCCCGTCGATGACCCGGTAGACGGCGTTCTCGTTGCCCGGGATGAGGCTCGACGCGAGGATGACGGTGTCGCCCTCGCCGATCTCGATCTGGTGCTCGAGGTTCGCCATGCGCGCGAGGACGGCCATCGGCTCGCCCTGCGACCCCGTCGACATGTAGACGATCTGGTCGTCCGGGACGTTCTTCGCCTTCTTCGTGTCGATGAGCACGTCGTCCGGCACCCGGAGGTAGCCGAGCTCGGCGGCGATGGTCATGTTCCGGATCATCGACCGCCCCATGAACGCGACCTTGCGGTTGGTCGCGGCGGCGGCGTCGAGGACCTGCTGCACGCGGTGGACGTGCGACGAGAAGCTGGCGACGACGACCTTCTTGCGGGCGCGGGAGATGACGTTCTCGAGCACCGGTCCGATGTCACGCTCGGGCGCGGTGAACCCGGGGACGTCGGCGTTGGTCGAGTCCGGCAGGAACAGGTCGACGCCCTGCTCGCCCAGGCGGGCGAAGGCACGGAGGTCGGTGATCCGGTCGTCCAGCGGGAGCTGGTCCATCTTGAAGTCACCGGTGTGCAGCACGCGCCCGGCGGGGGTCGTGATCGCGACGGCGAGGGCGTCCGGGATGGAGTGGTTCACGGCGACGAACTCGAGGTGGAACGGACCGAGCTGCTCGGTCTGGTCCTCCTGCACGACGAGCGTGTAGGGCTTGATCCGGTGTTCCTTGAGCTTCGCCTCGACGAGCGCGAGGGTCAGCGTCGAACCGATCAGGGGGATGTCGCCCTTGAGCTTGAGCAGGTAGGGGACGGCGCCGATGTGGTCCTCGTGCCCGTGGGTGAGCACGACACCGAGGACGTCGTCCAGACGGTCCCGGATCGGCCCGAAGTCGGGGAGGATGAGGTCGACGCCCGGCTGGTGCTCCTCGGGGAAGAGCACGCCGGCGTCGACGACGAGCAGCTTGCCGTCGAACTCGTACACGGTCATGTTGCGACCGATCTCGCCGAGACCCCCGACGGGGATCACGCGGAGGGTGCCGGGTTCGAGCGGCTGCGGTGTGGAGATCTGGGTGGGCATTCGGTCCTGACTGTCGTGCGACGCGCTACCGCTGCGCCGCGTGCTTTCCTAACGTGTGGTGCCTGGCACCTTCGGCAGTGCGCCGCCGGCCGCCGCGTTGCGGTCCGGGCGGAAGTTCGAGAAGTCGGCACCGGGGATGTCCCGGACCGCTTCGAGGGAGGTCTCGATGGCGTAGGCCTCGGTGTCCTCGGGGCCGACGAGCGGCAGCCGGACGCGCGGGCTGCCGATCCGGCCGAGGCCGTGGAGCACGTACTTCGCCGCGACGGTCCCGGGGACGTGGGTCATGATCGCACGGACGAGCGGTTCGACGCGCTTGTGCTCCGCGGTGGCGGTCGCCAGGTCGCCGCGGTTCACGGCGTCGACGATCGTGCGGTACGGCGTGCTCGTGATGTTCGCCGTGACGCCGATCAGCCCGGTGGCGCCGATCGACAGGTGCGGGAGCACGTTCGTGTCGTCGCCCGAGAAGTACATGAGGTCGGTGTTGTTGAGCACCCGGGAGACCTCGGCGAAGTCACCCTTGGCGTCCTTCACGGCGAGGATGTTCGGGTGGTGTGACGCCCGCACGATGGTCTCGTACGTGATCGGGATGCCCGTGCGGCCCGGGATGTCGTACAGGATCACCGGCAGGTCGGTGGCGTCGGCGATCATCCGGAAGTGGGTGAGGACGCCCGCCTGGGTCGGCTTGTTGTAGTACGGCGTGACGATCATCACGCCGTCGGCGCCGGCCTTCTCGCTCTGCTTGTAGAGGTGGATCGCGTGCGCGGTCTCGTTGGAGCCGCCGCCCGTGATGATCTTCGCGCGGCCCGCGGCGACGGACTTGCCGACCTCGACCAGGCGGAGCTTCTCCGGGTCGGTCAGCGTGCTCGTCTCGCCGGTGGTGCCGGTGACGACGATGCCGTCGGCGCCGGCCGTGATGCAGTCGTCGATGTGCTGCTCGACGCCGGGCCAGTCGACCTCGCCGTCGGCCGTGAACGGCGTCACGAGGGCGACGAGGACCTGACCGAAGGGATTCTCACGCGGGGACACGCCCTCCAGCGTACCGGGGATGCGCGACGGCACCGCCGTCCGGTCGGACGGTGCGCGGCTCGCGGACGGTGCGACGCCGCGGCCGGCTCCGGCGCGGCTCCGCTGCGGCCGGGAGGCGCGGCTCGGCTCCGTGCGGGAGGCGCGGCTCGCGGACGGCGCGCGGCTGCGGCCGGGAGGCGCGGCTCGGCTCCGTGCGGCGACTCACGGCCCGGCGGGTGGACGCCGCGCGCTGGCGCGGTGCACAACCGGAAGCACGTCGCGCCACGGGATTGCGTGGCGCGACGTGCTTCGTGTTGTGCGCGAGCACGTCGCGCCGGCGCGTGCCGGCCGCGGGCACCGCGGGCACCGCGGGCACCGCGGGCACCGCGGGCACTACGCGCGGCGGCGCCACTCCCGGAAGCGGTAGCGGGTGGCGTCGACGCGCGACTCCTGCCACGGGCCCTCGTCGACGAGCTCCCACACGTCGTCGAGCGCCGGCGCGCGGGTGTCTCCCGGTACGTCGCGGTCGACGATCGTCTCGGACACCCGGTCGGCGAAGGGCAGGGCGTCGGCGTAGACGGCTCCCCCGCCGATCACCCACACGGTCTCGTCGGTGTCGAGTGCGGTCGCCAGGTCGTGCACGACCTCGGCGCCCTCGGCCGACCACGAGGGGTCCCGCGTCAGCACGACGTTCCGACGCCCCGGCAGTGGTCGGAAGCGCGGCGGCAGTGAGTCCCAGGTGCGCCGCCCCATCACGACCACGGCGTCGCCGGTGACCTGCCGGAAGTGCGCGAGGTCCTCCGGGACGTGCCACGGGATGCCGCCGTCGGCGCCGATCACACCGGACGCGGTGCGCGCCCAGACCATGCCGACACCGCGGACGGGCTCGGTCCACCCCATCAGACGGCGACCGCGGCCTTGATCGCCGGGTGGTGCTCGTAGTCGACGACCGTGAAGTCCTCGTACACGTAGTCGTCGATCGAGTCGCGCGGAGCGATCTCGAGCGTCGGGTACGGGTACGCCGTGCGGGAGAGCTGCTCGCGGACCTGCTCGACGTGGTTGTCGTACACGTGGCAGTCGCCGCCGGTCCACACGAAGTCGCCGACCTCGAGCCCGGTCTGCGCGGCGATCATGTGCGTGAGCAGCGCGTAGGACGCGATGTTGAACGGCACGCCGAGGAACATGTCCGCGCTCCGCTGGTACAGCTGGCACGAGAGCTTGCCGTCGACCACGGAGAACTGGAAGAACGCGTGGCAGGGGGCGAGCGCCATCTCCGGCACGTCGGCGACGTTCCAGGCCGAGACGATGAGACGACGGGAGTCCGGGTTCGTCCGGATCTGCTCGATCACCTGGGCGATCTGGTCGACGTGCTCCCCCGACGGTGTCGGCCACGAGCGCCACTGCACGCCGTAGACCGGGCCGAGGTCGCCGTCCTCGTCCGCCCACTCGTTCCAGATGCGCACGCCGTGCTCCTGCAGCCACCGGGCGTTGCCGTCGCCGCGCAGGAACCAGAGCAGCTCGTAGGCGACGGACTTGAAGTGCACGCGCTTGGTCGTGACCAGCGGGAAGCCCTGCGACAGGTCGTACCGGAGCTGCGCGCCGAAGATGCTGCGCGTGCCGGTGCCGGTGCGGTCGCCCTTCGGCGCACCCTCCTCGAGCACCCGGCGCAGCAGGTCTTCGTAGGGAGTGGGGACGGTGGGATCGGGCTGCACGGTCTCGCTCACACGGAGAGCCTACGTCCACGACACGGCGAGCCTCCGTCCACGAGGAGAACCCGGGGCTCGCTGAGTACCGTGGGCCGCATGTCGACCCAGCCGCTCTCGATCCTCGTCGCCGGTGCGTCCGGCTTCATCGGGACCCCCCTCGTCCGCGCCCTGCGCGAGGCCGGACACCACGTCACGACGCTGACCCGCAGCGAACCCCGCACCGCGAGCGCGTTCCGCTGGTCCCCCGGCACGCGACCGCTCGACCCGGCGGTGCTCGACGGCGCGGACGTCGTGATCAACCTCGCCGGCGCGAACATCGGCAGGCTGCCCTGGACCGAGTCGTACAAGCGGGAGATCCTCGACTCGCGCGTGCAGGCCACGGAGACCCTCGTCGAGGCGATGCGCCACGCGACGAACCCTCCGGCGCTCTTCCTGTCCGGGTCGGCCTCGGGCGTGTACGGCGACCGTCCCGTGGACGTCCTCGACGACGACGCCGAGGCCGGCCGGGGCTTCCTCGCCGACGTCTGCACGCAGTGGGAGGCCGCCGCGACCGCAGCCCCCGAGGGCGTCCGCGTCGTCCTGCTCCGCACCGGCATCGTGGTCGGGCAGGGCGGCGGCGCACTCGCACCCCTCGTACCGCTCACCAAGGCGGGACTGGGCGGCAAGCTCGGCACCGGTGGCCAGTTCTGGCCGTGGATCGCGCTCGAGGACGAGGTCGGCGCGATCGTGCACCTCGCCACCAGCCCGGAGGCCGCCGACGTGCGCGGCCCCGTCAACCTGGCCGGGCCGGAGGCCGCGGTGTCGAACCGCATCACCCGCCGCGTCGCCGAGGACCTGCACCGCCCCTACCTGTTCAGCGTGCCGGCCTTCGCCCTGCGCACGCTGCTCCGCGAGGCCGCCGACGAGATGCTGCTCTCGAGCCAGCGCATGGTGCCGCGCAAGCTCACCGGGTCCGGCTACCGGTTCCGGTACGAGCGCGCCGAGGACGCGGTCGACGCGGCCTTCTGACCCGACGACCGGAACGACCCGACGAACCGGAACGACCCGACGACCGGAACGACCCGACGACTGACGGACGGGAGGCCCGTGGCGGACACCGCCACGGGCCTCCCGTCCGTCAGCGGGTCGCCGCCGCCTTCGCCAGTGCGGTCCGCATCGCCGCTCGCGCCCGCTTGCGGTCACCGGCGGCGTCGTAGACGATGCCCAGTCGGTACCAGCCGCGCCAGTCCTCGGGGTCGGCCTCGACGGCGTCCCGGTACCGCGGGAACAGCTCGTCGGCTGCCTCGCGCGTGGGGCGCCCCGACGGGCGGACGGGGACGACGTCGTCCGGGGTCGCGCCCTCGCGCTCGAGTCGCGCGCCGAGCCGTGTGATGCGCAGCCCGAAGCGGACCTCGAGCACGAGCAGCAGCGCGCCGATCGCCGCGACGACGAACAGCGCGACGCCGATGCCGATGCCGATCGGCTGACCGGTCGCCACGAACGCGAGCGCACGCTGACCGACGAGCCCGATGTAGAGCGCGAGCAGCAGGGTCATCAGCGCCGCACCCCAGAACGGGGAGCGGAGAGACCGCCAGGTCGACGTCACGGCTGGCCGATGCCGAGGACGCTGCCGAGCCCGACGGTCAGGCCGCGGGCACCGACCACGGCGGACAGCGCCGCCCGGACGCCTGCGACGTACGCCACGTCGTCGTTCGTGTCGTGGCGGATCGTGACGGTCTCACCGGGGCCGCTCAGCAGCACGTCCTGCACCGCCTTCACCCCCGGCAGACGCAGAGAGTGGATCGGGACGCTCGCCACCTGCTGCCCGCGGGCACGCTGGTCGACGTGCGGGGCGTCGACGGGACCGACCTCGCGACGGGCGTCCGCGATGAGCTCGGCGGTCCGGACGGCGGTGCCCGACGGGCTGTCGATCTTGCCCGCGTGGTGCGTCTCGACGATCTCGACGGACGGGAACCACGGCGCGGCGATCGTGGCGAGGTGCGTGGCGAGCACCGACCCGATCGAGAAGTTCGGGACGACGAGCACACCCTGGTCGGGCCGTGCCTCGAGCCCGGAGCGGAGCGTCGCGAGGCGGTCGAGCGACCAGCCGGAGGTCCCGACGAGGACGTTCGCGCCGCTCGCCAGGGCGTGGTCGACGATCGCGGGGCTCAGTGCGGGGACGGTGACGTCCACCACGACGGCTGCTCCGCCGAACACCGACGGCGGTGCCTCGTGCACGGCGTCCTTCGAGGACAGCGACGCGACGAGCTCGAAGCCGTCGAGCGACTCCACGACGGAGGCCACCAGGCCCCCGAGACGACCGGTGGCGCCGACGACGGCGACGGGAGTGACCATGGCTCCATCCTAGGATCGACGCATGCCGCTCCAGGTCAGGTCCGTTCCCGCCGACGCACCCGAGGTCGACGCGCTGCTCGACGCCTACCTCGACGAGCGCGAGGCCACCTTCCCGAGTGCGCAGGGCTCGTACTCGCGGAAGCGCACCCCGGCCGTCGAGTTCACGGCGCCGAACGGCGTGTTCGTGGTCGCGTACGAGGTCGACGAGGACGGGGCGCTCCCGATCGGGTGCGGCGGCCTGCGACGGATCGCCGCCCGTGCGGACGGCGATGCCACGCCGGACGACGACGCACGGTTCGAGGTGAAGCACGTCTACGTCTCCCCCGCCGGACGGGGTCGGGGCGTGGCGACCGCGGTGATGGACGCACTGGAGGGCGCCGCGCGGGACCTCGGCGCGACGAGCGTCGTCCTCGACACGAACGACTCGCTCGTCGCCGCGGGTGCGATGTACCGGAGCCGCGGGTACGAGCGCACCGCGGCGTTCAACGAGAACCCCAACGCGACCGCCTGGTACCGCAAGCCGGTGCGCTGACCGGTGTCGTGCCTCCCGGCCGGCCCCGTGGCGCGCTGGGTGGCGGGCCGCTAGACGGGTTGTTCGACCGGCAGACCCGTGCGGAGCTCCACCGGCAGGTGGGCCAGGTCGTTGAGGGTGACCACCTCGGCCGGCTTCGCGGAGCGGATCCGGATGATGGTGAGTGCCGTGTGCGCCACGTTGGTGCCCATCCAGCGCCACTCCGGTGCCTGGAAGGCCTCGCGGACGAACCAGCCGATCACGGCGTTGTGCGTGATGAGCAGGTCGTGGCGATCCTCGCGCGCCGGGGTGAACCACTCGGCGACGGCGTCGCCCATCTGGGCCTGCCCGGCGACGATCTCCTCTTCCGTCACGCCGCCGTACCAGCCCTGGTACGCGTGCGGCATGTCCGGCGTCGGTCCCGACGGGATGCAGTCGAAGAGCAACGTCGAGGGCTCCGGCTGGATCGAGGGCAACCGCTGCGCGAGGTACGCAGCCGTCTCGCTCGGGGCGTCGAGCGGCGAGTGGTACACGCCGTCGAAGGGCACCCCGCCGAGGCGGTCGGCGACGAGCACTGCCTGGCGCTTGCCGCGTTCGGAGAGCTTGCCGTCGCGGAGTCCGTGCTCGGCGTCCTGGTGTTCGCCGTGCCGGACGAGGTACAGGTAGTGCGACACGTCCGTCACCCCTCGACGCCGATGGCCGCGGCGAGTTCGTCCCGCTGCACGGCTCCCACCACCGAGGTGATCGTGGGTCGGGTGAGCAGGTCGCGCGCCAGGTCGAGCACGTCGCCGGCGGTGACCCGGTCGACCCGCTGCAGCGCGGTGCCGAGGTCGGTGAACTCCCCCGTGCCCAGTTCGGACCGGCCGAGGCGGGTCATCCGGGCGTCGGAGTCCTCGAGCGAGAGCGTCAGGGCTCCCTCGATCTGGCCCTTGGCGCGGCGGAGCTCGTCCTCGGTGATGCCGTCGTCGACCATCCGTGCGAACTCGGCGTCGATGATCTCGACCACGCCGGCGACGTTGTCCGGGGCACAGCCGGCGTAGACGCCGAAGGCGCCGTTGTCGAGGTAGGCCGGGGCGAAGGAGGACACGGCGTAGGCGAGTCCGCGGCGCTCGCGGACCTCCTGGAAGAGGCGCGAGCTCATGCCCCCGCCGAGCACGGCGTTCAGCACGCTGAGCACCGGGCGGCGTTCGTCGCGGAGGTCCAGCCCCTGCGAACCACGGAGCATGCTGACCTGCTCGGTCGGCCGGTGCGCGACGGCGAGGCGCGGCACCGCCGGGTCGGCGACGGGCTGCGGAGAGCGCCGGGCGAGCGGCGAGGCCCGCGGGGCGTCGCGGAAGACGCGCTCGACGAGTTCGCGGAAGCGGTCGTGGTCGACGGCACCAGCGGCGGTGACGACGATGCCGTTCGGTGCGTAGTGCTCCCGGTAGTGGTCGAGGACCTCGTCGCGCCCGACGGCACGGATGCTCTCGGGTGTCCCGCCGATCGGACGGCCGAGGGGGTGCCCGTCGAAGGCAGCGGCGAAGAAGGCCTCGCCCGCGACGTCCGCCGGGTCGTCGGCGGCCATCGCCAGCTCCTCGAGGATGACGCCGCGCTCGACGGCGAAGGCGTCCGCGTCGAGCACCGAGCCGGTGACCATGTCGCCGATCACCCCGACCGCCATCGGGACGTCGGTGTCCCGGACCCGCGCGTAGTAGCAGGTGTACTCCTTGGCGGTCGCGGCGTTGTGCTCACCGCCCACGGAGTCGAACGCGATGGCGATGTCGAGTGCGCTGCGTCGACCGGTGCCCTTGAAGAGCAGGTGCTCGAGGAAGTGCGTGGACCCGAACTGCCCTTCGCGCTCGTCACGGGACCCGACACCGACCCAGAAGCCGAGGCTCGTGGAGCTCGCCCCCGGCACCGACTCGGTGAGGACCCGGACACCGGACGGCAGCACGGATCGACGGACGAAGGCACCACCGGACGTCAGGAAGGACGTGTCCTGGGCCTCGAGCGGCAACGGCACTGGCTGGTTCATCGCAGGAGAGCCTACTGACCCGGCAGGGCCGATCATCCAGATTCCACAGGCTCGCGGCGCGTGCCTCGAACTGGGGTACATCCGAGGAGGATAGAAAGACTCGTCTGTCTGTCCTCACTGTGGTACAGTCGTCACATCGGGTCGGAAGCCCCCCTAGATTCCGACCCGGTGGCTCGGGACATCAGTCCTGCGCGGCAGAGTCCCCCCACTCCCCCGCGGAGCCGATGAGTCCGAGGAGCAGCGCTGTGACGGTCGATTCCCCCCAACCGGCCGTCCAGCGTCTCCCCGGCCCGAGCACGAACCTCGCGTCGCCGGACGGGTCGAGCGTCCCCCCGGCTCCCCGCTCCGGCGGCGCGAAGGTCCGCATCCTCGAGACCGCGTCGAGACTCTTCTACGAAGAGGGCATCCGCGGCGTCGGCGTCGACCGCCTGATCTCCGAGGCGAGCGTCACGAAGGCGACGTTCTACAAGCACTACGGGTCGAAGGACAACCTGATCCTGGCCTACATCCGGGCGCAGGACGAGCGGGTGCAGCAGGCCTTCGCGCGCCTGGTCGAGGAGGCAGCCTCCCCGGTCGAGGCCGTCCGCGCCTGGGTCTCCGCCGTCTCGGACGACGTCGGCCGACCGGACTTCCGCGGCTGCGCCTTCCTCAACGCCGCTGCCGAGTACCACGATCCCCGCGACCCGGTCCGCCAGGTCGTCGCCGCGCACCGCGACTGGTACACGGAACAGCTCTTCGCGCTGCTGCAGCGCGCCGGACACCCGATGCCGGGCGACGGCGCCGACGAGCTCATGCTCGCGCGCGACGGCGTCATGGCCGGTGCGTACGCCGGCGACGCCATCGCGGCCACCGCCGCGCTCGGGCGGGTCGTCGAGCGCGTCATCACGCGCTGACCACGACGGGCGCGTCCGACGCCTCCCGGGTGGGCAGCGGACGGACGGGAGGCACGTGGCGGCGCCGTCCCGCGCCTCCCGTCCGTCCCATCCACGGGACAGGACGCGGGTGTTGGCTGGACGCATGGCCAACGACCCCAACTGGAACCTCCCCGAGGTCCCCTCGTTCACCCTGACCAGCCCCGACTTCAGCGACGGTGGCGCACTGCCCGACTGGGCACGCGGCTCCGACGCCGGTGGTGAGGACCGCTCCCCCGCGCTCGAGTGGTCCGGCGCCCCCGACGGCACGCAGAGCTACGTCCTCACCGTGTACGACCCCGACGCGCCGACCGGCTCGGGCTTCTGGCACTGGAGCCTGACGGACGTCCCGGCCTCGACCACGTCGCTCCCGCAGGGCGCCGGCACCGACGACGCGCTGCTGCCCGCCGAGGCGCTGCGGCGTCGCAACGAGTACGGCACGGACACCTTCCTCGGTGCCGCCCCGCCCGCCGGCCAGGGTCCGCACCGCTACGTCTTCACCGTCAGCGCCCTCGACGTGCCGGTGCTCGAGGCCCCCGCCGACGCCACGCCGGCGGTCGTCGGCTTCCTGCTCCGCGAGCACCTGCTCGGCCGCGCGCAGCTCACCGGCACGCAGGAGACGCCCGCCTCCTGACGCCGCCCGGGACACGGCGACGGCCGCCGCTCCAGCAGGAGCGGCGGCCGTCGTCGTGTCAGCAGCGCGAGGCGCGAGGGATCAACCCTCGGCGTTGTCCTCGGTGTGCTTCTCGTGGCCCTCGCGGCCCTCGGTGTCCACCTCGTCGGCGACGACCGGCGCGAGCGAGAGCTTGCCGCGGTCGTCCACCTTGGTGACCTCGACCAGGACCTTCTGGCCGACGCCGAGCACGTCCTCGACGTTCTCCACGCGCTTGCCACCGGCGAGCTTGCGGACCTCGGAGACGTGGAGCAGACCGTCGCGGCCCGGGAGCAGCGACACGAAGGCACCGAACGTCGCGATCTTGACGACCGTGCCGAGGAACTGGTCCCCGATCTCCGGGTTCGTCGGGTTCGCGATGGCGTTGACCTGCGCACGGGCGGCCTCGGCCGACGGGCCGTCGACGGCGCCGATGTAGACGGTGCCGTCGTCCTCGATCGAGATGTCGGCGCCGGTCTCGTCCTGGATCCCGTTGATCGTCTTGCCCTTCGGGCCGATCAGCTCGCCGATCTTGTCGACGGGGATCTGCACCGAGATGACGCGCGGAGCGGTGTCCGCCATCTCGTCGGGGGCGTCGATCGCCTCGGTGAGCACACCGAGGATGGCCGAGCGGGCCTCCTTGGCCTGCTTCAGCGCGGCGTCGAGGACCGACGACGGGATGCCGTCGAGCTTCGTGTCGAGCTGGATGGCGGTGACGAACTCGGAGGTACCGGCGACCTTGAAGTCCATGTCGCCGAGGGCGTCCTCGGCACCGAGGATGTCGGTCAGCGCCGCGTAACGGGTCTGGCCGTCGACGGTGTCGGAGACGAGGCCCATCGCGATGCCCGCGACCGGCGCGCGCAGCGGCACACCGGCGTTGAGGAGCGACAGGGTCGAGGCGCAGACGGAGCCCATCGACGTCGAACCGTTGGAGCCGAGGGCCTCGGACACCTGACGGATGGCGTAGGGGAACTCCTCGCGCGACGGCAGCACCGGCACGAGGGCGCGCTCGGCGAGGAAGCCGTGCCCGATCTCGCGACGCTTCGGCGAACCGACGCGACCGGTCTCACCCGTCGAGTACGGCGGGAAGTTGTAGTGGTGCAGGTAGCGCTTCTTCGTGACGGGCGACAGCGAGTCGATCTGCTGCTCCATCTTGAGCATGTTCAGCGTGGTGACGCCGAGGATCTGCGTCTCGCCGCGCTGGAAGATCGCCGAGCCGTGGACGCGCGGGATCACGGCGACCTCGGCGTCGAGCGGACGGATGTCGGCGAGGCCGCGACCGTCCATGCGGACCTGCTCGGTCAGGATGCGGCCGCGGACGACCTTCTTCGTGACCGACTTGTACGCACCGCTGACCTGGCCGTTGGCGGACTCGGGGAGCTCCCCGGCCTCGACCTTGGCGGCGACGGCCTCCTTGACGCGGGCCTTCAGGGCGTCGTCCTTGTCCTGACGCTCGAGCTTGCCGGCGATCTGGTAGACGTCCTTGAGCTCGTCGAGGGCGAGGGCCTCGACGGCGGAGTAGACCTCGGGGGCGTACGGCGGGAAGACCGGGTAGTCCTGGATCTCCTTGGCCGACTGTGCGGCCATCTTCGCCTGCGCCTCGACGAGGACCTTGAGGAACGGCTTGGCCGCCTCGAGGCCCTGCGCGACGATCGCCTCGTCGGGCTTGGTGGCGCCGCCCTGGATGAGGCCCCAGGCGTGCTCGGTCGCCTCCGCCTCGACCATCATGATCGCGACGTCCTCGTTGCCCTGGTCGTCGGTGACGACACGGCCGGCGACGGTGAGGTCGAAGACCGCTTCCTCGAGCTGCGAGGCCTTCGGGAACGCGACCCACTGGTCACCGATGAGCGCGAGGCGCACACCGGCGATCGGGCCCGAGAACGGCAGACCGGAGATCTGCGTCGACGCGGACGCCGCGTTGATCGCGAGCGCGTCGTAGAACTCGTCCGGCGCGATGCTCAGGACGGTGATGACGATCTGGACCTCGTTGCGCAGGCCGTCGACGAACGACGGGCGCAGCGGCCGGTCGATGAGACGGCAGACGAGGATCGCCTCGGTGCTCGGACGGCCTTCGCGACGGAAGAACGAACCGGGGATCTTGCCGGCGGCGTACGAGCGCTCCTCGACGTCGACCGTCAGCGGGAAGAAGTCGAAGCCCTCACGCGGGTGCTTGCCGGCGCTGGTGGCCGAGAGGAGCATGGTCTCCTCGTCGAGGTACGCGGCGACCGCGCCCTGGGCCTGCTGTGCGAGGCGGCCGGTCTCGAACCGGACGACACGCTTGCCGAACTTGCCGTTGTCGATGACGGCTTCGGCGAACTTGATCTCGGGACCCTCCAAAAGGGTGCCTCCTTGACGTGTTCGGCAGACCTGGGCGACGGCACTCGTGGTGCGTGCGCGCCGAGGGGTCGGGGCGCATGTCTGGCCAGCAGTAGAAGCACTCGGGACTCCGAACGGCCCGCGAGCCACCACCGATGACCAGCTCCGTGCCCGGTCTGCGCAGTGTTGTGTGCCAGCTCCGCGAGTGTGACGTCCGGAGCGTGACGTCCGGAGAACGGTCCCCGGACGATGAGGACTTTACCAGTCCTCAGGCACCCGGCGGGTGTTGCTCCTGGCGAACGGGCGTGTCCCCGGTAGCCTGCCGACATGCGCACCAGCCCTCCCCGGCGCGTGCTCGTCGCGGCCGCCGTGGTCGTGGGCGCGCTCGTCGCACCGGTCGTCACTGCCCTGCCCGCGAGCGCGTCGACGACGGAGTACCCCACGTGGCAGGACGTGCAACGCGCGAAGGGGGACGAGCAGGCCGCGGCCGCAGAGGCGACGAAGGTGCAGGCGGCACTGCGGTCCGTGCAGGCCGACGCCGCGGCGAAGTCGCAGACCGCCCTCGACGCCTCCGAGGCCGCCGAGCGTGCCGAGGCGGACCTCGCGTCGGCGACGCAGACCGCCACGGCGCTCCGGTCCCAGGCCGACACCGCCGAGCGCACCGCCACCCAGGCGCAGGACCGTGCGGGGCAGCTCGCCGCGACCCTGTACCGGGACGGCAGCCAGAACGCGATGACCACGCGCATCGCCACCACGGACGACCCGGACCAGCTGCTCTACCAGCTCGGCGCCGTCGACCAGCTCTCGAGCACGTGGGAGGGCGTCCTCGAGGACGCCTCGGTCGCCGGCCGCACGGCGGAGTCGCTGCACGACCAGGCCGAGCGTGCCGAGTCCGAGCGGAGCACCCTCGCCGCCGCCGCCGAGGAACGGTCCGCCACGGCCCGGACGGCCTCCGACGCCGCCGAGCGGGCCGTCGCCGACACCCAGCAGCACAGCGACGAGCTCTACGCGCAGCTGGCCACCCTGAAGGACACCACCGCCACGACCGAGCAGCGGTACGAGCTCGGCGTGCAGGTCGCCGCACAGAAGGCCGCGCAGCAGCGGGCGCGCGAGCGAGCCGCCGCAGCCCAGCGCGCGGCGGCGGCAGCCGCCCCCTCGGCCCCGGCGCCGGTCGCGACCAGCGGCGGGACCGACACGTCCTACCCGAGCACGGGCGGCGTCACGGTCGACCCGGCCGGTGCGCAGGCGTACGCCCGCAGTGCGATCGGCGCCTACGGCTGGGGCGGCGACCAGTTCTCGTGCCTGGTCTCCCTCTGGAACCAGGAGTCGGGCTGGCGGGCCAACGCCTTCAACGCCTCGAGCGGTGCGTACGGCATCCCCCAGTCACTGCCCGCGAGCAAGATGGCGGTCGCCGGGGCGGACTGGCGGACGAACGCCGCCACCCAGGTCAACTGGGGGCTGGCGTACATCCACGACGCCTACGGCTCGCCCTGCGCGGCGTGGAACCACGAGATGAGCGTCAACCCGCACTGGTACTGACCGGCCGACACCGTCCGGTACCGCGGGTCAGTGGCCGAGGCCACCGAGCAGGGACGCGAAGTCGGTCGGCGCGGCGAGCGTCTCCTGCTGCGGCGTCCGCCGGGAGGCGCGGATCGCCCAGGCCAGGTCGGCCCCGGCCCGGCGGATGCGTGCGTCCAGCGCGGCGGAGTCCGCCTCGCTCCCCCAGTCGTCGGTCGCGGCGAAGACACCGGTCGGTACGACGGCGGCGCGCAGGTACGCGAACACCGGGCGGAGGGCGTGGTCGATCGCGAGCGAGTGCCGTGCGGTGCCCCCGGTCGCCGCGAGCAGCACCGGCAGGTCGGTCACGCCGTCCTTGTCGAGCACGTCGAGGAACGACTTCGCCAGACCGCTCATCCCCGCGGTGAAGACCGGGGTGACGAAGACGAGCGCGTCTGCCTCGAGCACGGTGCGCTGAGCGGCGGCCAGGCCCGGTGCGGCGAACCCGGTGAGCATCGCGTCGACGATCTCGTGGGCGATCGGACGCAGCTCGACGTGACGGACGTCCACCGTGCCTCCCGGCTGGTCGGCCGAGACGGCGGTGACCGCGGACGCGGCGAGCCGATCCGCGAGCAGGCGGGTGGAGCTGGGCTCGGAGAGCCCGGCGGAGACGACGGCGATGGTGGTCATGACAGTTCCCGACTTTCGATGCGTTTGCATGAACATCGTACCGAACCGAGGCCGGGGCGCAACCATTCCCGGTCGTGGCTGGCCGGGGACGAGGAACGCCCCGGTCCTCACGAGGAGGACCGGGGCGTTCGGTCACGCAGTGTCTGCGAGTCGACTAGCGACGCAGGCCGAGGCGCTCGATGAGCGCACGGTAGCGGCTGATGTCGACGTCGGAGAGGTACCCGAGGAGACGGCGACGCTGACCGACCATGAGCAGCAGACCACGACGCGAGTGGTGGTCGTGCTTGTGCTCCTTGAGGTGCTCGTTCAGGTCGTTGATGCGACGCGTCAGAACGGCGACCTGGACCTCGGGGGATCCGGTGTCGCCCGGGTGGGTCGCGTACTCTTCGATGATCTCCTGCTTGACCTTCGCGTCAAGTGCCATGGATGATCCCCTTCCCTGTCCTCTGAACGAGAACTGTCGTTGCGCGGTGCTCATGCCTGATGCATGGGCGCTCTTTGTCCGCGGCCGTTCGACGGCAACCGGACGAGACTACCAGAGATCAGGCAGGGCGGGCGCGCAGCCGCTGCCGTCGCGGCACCGGCAGCAGGCTCCGGACGAGCCCGACGAGGGTGGCACCGAGCAGCCCGCCGAGACCGTTCGACAGCACGTCCCGCGGATCCGCGACCCGGTACGGCAGGAAGCGGGCCTGCGCGAGCTCGATCCCGACCGACAGGACGACCGCGACCACGGCGCCCAGCAGCCACCAGCGACGCGGCAGCCACAGCGCCGCGATCATCCCGACGGGGACGAACATCCCGATGTTCGCGAGGAACTCGACCCGGTCGTAGGTGAACCAGGCACCGTGCGGCAGCTGCTGCAGCCAACCGATCACGTGCAGCACGAGCTCGTCCTGCGCATGCGTGAAGACCCGCGGCGTGAGGGTCATCCGCCAGATCACCCAGGCGTAGCCGGCGGTGAGAGCGAGCAGCAGGAGCTTCCGGAACATCCGGTCAGTATCGCTGCCGGCTCCTGGCAGCCGGCCGCGCCCCACCTGGGCGGACGCCGGGCCACCCTGGCACGACGCTGTGGCCTGCTGCCAGCATGGACGCATGCCGGAGCAGGGGACGCGCGGCCGCACCAGGGGCAGCGGACGACGACAGTGGGCGGTGCTCGCCGTGGGAGCGGTCGTCGCCGTGGCCGTGGGCGGGCTCGTCCTCTCCACGGTGTCGGGGTCCGATGACGGTCCGGACGGCACCGGCACCCCCGGCGCGACGACGACGAGGAGCAACGGTGTCGAGCCGGGCCGGGCGATCGCGGAGCGCGAGTCGGCCGCGACCGCGTTCCCGGGCGGCCTGGCCCACCAGCCGGACCAGGACGGACAGGCTGCGCGCCGAGCCGCGGAGGCCCGGGCGGACGGCGAACGCGCGACCGCCGAGCAGATCGACGTCATCGCGGACCAGCCCGTCGCGACCTGGCTGACGAACCCCTCCGAGTCCGTCACCCGACAGGTCGTCCGGCGGGTGGTCCGGGGCGCCGAGCAGCAGCACCGCACGCCCGTCTTCGTCCTCTACGCGATCCCGGACCGCGACTGCGGCAGCTACTCCGCCGGCGGCACCGCCGAGGACGCCTACCTGCCGTGGGTGCGGTCGGCCGTCCGGGCGATGGCCGGCTCGCACGCGGTCGTGCTCGTCGAACCGGACTCGATCGCGCAGATCCACGTCTGCGAGCGCCTCGGCCGGGAGCGCCTGCGACTGCTGGACCTCGCCGTGGACGAGCTCGCCGGACACGGGTTGACGGTGTACCTCGACGGCGGCAACGAGGACCGGGTCCCCGTCACCGAGATGGCACGGTGGCTGCGGGCGGCCGGGGTCGACCGGACGCAGGGCTTCGCGACGAACGTCTCGAACTTCTACCGGGTGGACACGGAACGCGCGTACGCCGACCGGTTGGCGGACGCGATCGGTGGCGACCCGCACTTCGTGATCGACGTCTCGCGGAACGGGCAGGGCTGGCGCGGCACCTGGTGCAACCCCGAGGGTGCGGGACTCGGACAGGCACCGCACGTCACCGCGGGGTCCACCCGGCTCGACGCCCTGCTCTGGGTGAAGACGCCCGGGCTCAGCGACGGCACCTGCAACGGCGGGCCGGCGGCCGGGCAGTGGTGGGAGTCGTACGCCCTGGCGCTGGTGGAGCACCGCCAGCGCGACTGACCCGCCGGGCCCCCGCAGCCCCAGCCGGCCAGCCGCTCCGGACCGGGCAGCACCGTCGTCGGTCGTCGGTGGTTCCATGGCGCCATGACCGCCACCCGCCGCCACTCCGTCGTCCCGCCGTACCTGCTGCGCGCCGTCGCCGCCGCGTCGCAGCACCCCCGCGCGGCCTCGGCGGCACGGACCGCGCTGGCCGAGATGGACGTCGTCACCGCTCCGAAGCACGAGCACCGCGTCCGACCGCAGGGCATCAGCGGCTCGGTCGACCGCTCGCCGCAGCGCACCGTCGCCGACGCGCGCGGCACGACCACCCTGCCCGGCACGGTCGTCCGGCGCGAGGGCGACCCCGACTCCGGTGACGCCGCGGTCGACGAGGCGTACGCCGGACTCGGCGCGACGCACGCGTTCTGGCTCGACGTGTTCGGCCGGGTGTCGATCGACGGCGCCGGGCTCCCCCTCGACGCCACGGTGCACTACGGGCAGGACTACGACAACGCCTACTGGGACGGGCGGCGCATGGTGTTCGGCGACGGGGACGACGAGGTGTTCCGGCGCTTCACGGTCGCGCTCGACGTCATCGGCCACGAGCTGGCCCACGGCGTGACCCAGTACACCGCCGACCTGACGTACCAGGGGCAGTCGGGCGCGCTGAACGAGTCGGTGAGCGACGTGTTCGGTTCGCTGGTCGCGCAGTACGCCGCCGGGCAGACCGCCGACCAGGCCACGTGGCTGATCGGCGAGGGGCTCTTCACCGACGCCGTGCACGGCGTGGCACTCCGGTCGATGCGGGCCCCGGGGACCGCGTACGACGACCCGGTGCTCGGGAAGGACCCGCAGCCGGCGACCATGGCCGACTACGTCGAGACCACCGAGGACTCCGGCGGCGTGCACCTGAACTCGGGCATCCCGAACCACGCATTCTTCCTCGCTGCGACCACCATCGGCGGGTACGCGTGGGAGGGCGCGGGAGCCGTCTGGTGGGACGCCCTGACGTCGCCCGAGACCACCGAGGACATCGACTTCGCCGGCTTCGCACGGGTCACGGTCGACGCCGCCGCGGCACGCTTCGGGCAGGGCTCGACGGAGCACGCCGCGGTCGAGGACGCCTGGCGGAGCGTCGGCGTGCTCACCGGTCCGTGACGGCGTAGAACCGGAGCATGCAGATCGTCGTCCGCCGCAGTGGTGGGTTCGCCGGCCTCTCGCGGGGCTGGCGGATCGACACCGACTCGTGCGACGACCCGGACGCCTGGGACGACCTGGTCGGCGCCCTCCCGCGCGAGGCCCCGGCGCGGCGGCGGCAGGCGGTGCCCGACGACTTCACGTGGACGGTGAGCGTCGCCCGCACCACCGTCACGATCCCCGGCAGCCAGCTCGACGGCGCGTGGGCGGCCCTCGTCGCGCGGGTGCGCGACGAGGGCGAGCCGATCAGTCGGTGACGTCGACGACGACCAGCCGTCGCGTCGGTCGCGTCATCGCCACGTAGACCGCGGCCGCGGCGCGTGCCGCGTCGGCGCCGACCCGGTCCGGGTCGACGAGCAGGACGCCGTCGAACTCGAGGCCCTTCGCGTCCGCTCCCGAGAGCACCGTGACCGACCCCGGCCGCGGTGAACCGAGCCCGCGGACGTCGGCGTCGGTGCGGGCGAGTCGGTCGCGGACGGCGGTGAGCTCGGCCTCGGGCACGATGACGCCGATCGTGCCCGAGCCGATGCGCTCCCGCTCGGCGTCCACGTGCTCGGCGACCGTGTCGAGCAGCGCCGCCCGGGGCACGGACACGCGGTCGACCGGGTCGCCGTCGCGCACGGCCTCGGTGCGCGTGACCGCCAGTCCGGCGGCGTCGGCGAACGCACCCGCCGCCTGCACGATGGAGCGCGGCGTGCGGTAGTTGACCGTGAGCTCGGCGATCCGGTGGTCGAGCGGGACCACGGGCGCACGTCCGCGACGGCGGCGTGCGAGCGCACCGACGACGTCGTCCCACGTGCGCGCGGCGGCCGGCGAGGAACCCTGCGCCATGTCACCGACGATCGTGAACGACCGCAGCGGGTTCCGGCGGGCGAGGACCCGCCACTGCATCGGTGAGAGCTCCTGGGCCTCGTCGACGACGATGTGCCCGTAGGTCCACTCGCGGTCCTCGGCGGCGCGCTCGGCCGTCGTGCGGGGATCGCCGCCCTCGGCGAAGGACCCCGCGACCTGCTCGGCGGAGACGATGCCCTCGACGCCCATGTTCTCGATCGCCTGGCGGGCGTTCTCGATGTCGCGGTTGCGGCTGGCCTTGGCCGCGCGCTTCGCGGCACCGCCGGTCGGGTCGAACGGCCCGAGGAGCTCGGCGGCCTCGTCGAGGAGCGGGACGTCCTCGATCGTGAAGCCCGCGCCACGCGGTCGCTGGAGCAGTGCGCGGCGTGCGGGTGTCCAGTCCGGCGTGAGCGAGGCGAGCCAGTTCGGGCGCGCGTACAGGTCCTCGAGGAACTTCTCCGGCGGCAGCGGCAGCCACGCGGTGTTGAGCAGGACACGGGCGTCGTACGAGCTGCGGATGTCCTCGCGCAGGACCTTCTCGTCGGCCTCGTCCACCGTCGTGCCGCGGGCGCGGAGCTGGTCGGCGAGCAGGCGGGTCATCGCGTCGAGGGCGATCTTGTTGAAGGTCACCCGGGCGACGTTGTGCGGCTTCCCGCGGTCCTGCGCCCGCTTGAGGGCGTCGGCGACGAGCTGCGGTGGCACCGTGAGCCGCTCCCCCTCGACGTCGAGCACGACCGACTCGGTCGGGACGACCTGGCGGGAGCGGACGGCACGGCGGAGCAGCGACGCCATCTGCGCCGAGCCCTTCACCGCGGCGACGTCCCCGTGGTCGTGCATCGTCGCGTGCACGCCCGGGTACAGCGACCCGAGCGAGGCCATCACCACGCCGGTCTCGCCGAGCGACGGCAGCACCTGCTCGATGTACGTCAGGAACGCCGGGGACGGCCCGACCATGAGCACGCCGGAGCCCCGGAGCCGGTCGCGGTGCGTGTACAGCAGGTACGCGGCGCGGTGCAGCGCCACGGCGGTCTTGCCCGTACCGGGGCCGCCCTGCACGATGAGGACACCCTCGAGCGCGGAGCGGATGATGCGGTCCTGCTCGCCCTGGATCGTCGCGACGATGTCGGTCATCCGACCGGTGCGCTCGGCGGTGACCGCCGCGAGCAGCGCTCCCTCGCCCTGCAGGTGCGTGCGCTCGTCGTCGTACAGGGTCGCGTCGAAGACCTCGTCCTCGACGTTCACGACCGTGCGACCCTCGAGCGTCAGGTGACGGCGGGCGCGCATGCCCATCGGGTGCGCTGCGGTCGCCTGGTAGAAGGCGCTCGCACCGGGGACGCGCCAGTCGAGCAGGAGCGGTCGGTGCTCGACGTCGCGGAGGCCGACGCGGCCGATGTACCGGAACGTGTCGTCGGGCGACTCCGGCTCGGACACCTCGAGCCGACCGAAGACCAGGCGGTCGCCGACGCGGTCGAGCGTGGCGATCGTGTCCTCGTACAGGCGTGCGTAGGCGTCACGCTCGCTGCGGCTCTGGTGGTTGCCGCCGACCGCCTGGCGGCGGGTCTCGGCGAGACGCTGCTCGGCCTCGGCCGTCAGCTCGTCGAGACGGGTGAAGAGACCGTCGACGTAGCTACGTTCGCGGTCGGTCTCGGTCGGTTCGGACACACGCCACCCTTCGGGAAACAGGGGTGTCCAGTGTAGTCCCGCCGGGCGACCTCCGGGGGCGACGAGACGCACGGGCGACCGGGGGACGGACGGGAGGCGCGGTGTCGGCCGACACCCCTCCCTCGCAGGCTCGGTCGGCGCGCCCCGCGCGACGCTTCGCGTCGCCGCTCAGCGGGGCGCGCCCGTCCGTCCGTGGGGGCGGGAGCCCCTACATCTCCTCGTGCGTGTCGGGGTCGCCGTCCCAGAGACGCCCGCGCTCGAGCCCGGAGATCGCGCGGACCTCGTCGTCGGTCAGCGCGAAGCCGAAGACGTCGAGGTTCTCCCGCTGCCGGTCCGCGTCGCCGGACTTCGGCACCGGGACCGCGCCGAGCTGGACGTGCCAGCGCAGCACGACCTGGCCGGGCGTCACGCCGTGCGCGGCCGCCGCGTCGAGGACCGGCTGCTCGGTGAGCAGCTCGGACTGCTTCGCGAGCGGGCTCCAGCTCTCGGTGACGATGCCGTACTCGGCGTGCACCTTGCGGAGCTCGGCCTGCGGGAAGTACGGGTGCAGTTCCACCTGGTTCACCGCCGGGGCGACACCGGTGGCGTCGATGATCGCCTTCAGGTGCTCGGGCGTGAAGTTCGAGACGCCGATCGAGCGGACCTTGCCGCTGTCCCGGAGGTCGACGAAGGCCTTCCACGTGTCGACGAACTTCCCGACCGACGGGTTCGGCCAGTGGATGAGGTACAGGTCGACGCGGTCCAGCCCGAGGTTGCCGAGCGTCTCGTCGATCGAGCGGTGTGCCTCGTCGTAGCCGTGGTGCCGCCCGGGCAGCTTCGACGTGACGACGAGGTCCTCGCGGTCGACCTCCGACTCGCGCACGGCGCGGCCGACGGCGTCCTCGTTGCCGTAGTTCAGCGCGGTGTCGAGCAGCCGGTAGCCGCTCGTGATCGCCGCGCCGACCGCTGCGGTGCCCTCGTCGCCGTTCAGCCCGTAGGTGCCGAGGCCGAGCTCCGGGAAGCGGTGGCCGTCGTTCAGCTCGATGGTGGGCGCGCCGACCTGCATCAGCGGACCCCGAGCAGGTCGATGATGAAGATGAGGGTCTTGCCGGAGAGGAAGTGCCCGCCGCCGGCCGGGCCGTAGGCGAGCTCCGGCGGGACGGTGAGCTTGCGGCGCCCGCCGACCTTCATGCCGGGGATGCCCTCCTGCCAGCCACGGACGAGTGCTGCGAGCGGGAAGTCGATCGGCTCGCCCCGGTTCCACGAGCTGTCGAACTCCTCGCCGGACTCGTACTCGACGCCGGCGTAGTGCACCTTGACGGTCGAGCCGGGCTGCGCGACGTCGCCGTCACCCTCGACGATGTCGGTGATCACGAGCTCGGTGGGGGCCGGGCCCTCGGGGGCGTCGAACTCGGGCTTGCTGTTGAGGTCAGTCATGGCGTCAGTCAACCAGCTGGGGTGTGGTGGCTTCCCCGGCGGCGCGGGCGTCTCGCTCCCCGCGAACGGGCACGATCCGTCACGCTCAGCGGACGAACGCGACACTTTCCGCCCGCTCGCGTCGCCCGAGCCCGCAGATTCCGCCCGCTCGCGTCGCCGGAGTGCGCAGATTCCGACCGCTCGCGTCGCCGGAGCCCGCAGATTCCGCCCGCTCGGGGCGGCGCAGGCCGCAGAATGGTTCCACCGTGACACGACCTGACACCGCACCCCGCCGCCGCCTGCTCGCCGACCTCACCCCGCTCCGCCGCTCCCCCGCGTTCGCGCGGCTCTGGGCCGGCACGGCGATCGCCGGCATCGGCACGCAGATGACCACCGTCGCGGTCGGCCTCGAGGTGTACGAGATCACCCGCTCGACCTTCGCGGTCGCGCTCGTCGGCGTGATCGCCCTCGTCCCGATGATCGTCGCCGGGCTGTACGGCGGGATGCTCGCGGACGCCTTCGACCGGCGGCTCGTGGCCCTCGTGTCCGCGATCATCGCCTGGGCCGCGGTCGCGCTCATCGCCACGCACGCCTGGCTCGGGCTGCACAGCGTGGCGCTCCTCTACGTGCTCGCGACCGTCAACGCCGTCGCCGCGACGGTGAGCAACGCCTCGCGTTCGGCGATCGTCCCCCGACTCGTCGGGACGGCCCTGCTCCCGGCGGCGAGCGCCCTCGGTGGCATCGCGTCCGGGTTCCAGGTGACGGTGGGCCCGGCGATCGCCGGTGTCCTCATCGCGAGCGTCGGCTTCGCACCGACCTACACGATCGACGTCGTGCTCTTCACGTTCGCCTTCCTCGGCGTCTTCACCCTCCCCCGGATGGCCGCGGAGCACGACGCCCTCCGCCCCGGGCTGCGCTCCCTGGTCGAGGGTGCGCGGTTCCTCAGGCGGTCCCGCAACATCACGATGACGTTCGTGCTCGACATCGTCGCGATGACGTTCGGCCAGCCGCGCGTGCTCTTCCCGGCGATCGGGGCGCTGGTCATCGGCGGCGGGTCGATCACGGTCGGCACCCTGACCGCCGCCTACGCCGTCGGCGCGCTGCTGTCGAGCGTGTTCTCCGGCCCGCTCGGGCACGTGCGACGCCAGGGCGAGGCCGTCGGCTGGGCGATCACGGCGTACGGCGGTGCGATCGCGGCGTTCGGCGTCGTCATCGCGGTGGCGCACCTGCTCGGCGGTCGGTCCGGCGAGGCCTTCGGCGTCGAGATCCTGCCCGCACTCGGACTCGCGGCGCTGTTCCTCGCGGCGGCGGGCGGCGCGGACAACGTCAGCTCGGTGTTCCGGAACACGATCCTGCAGGCGGCCTCGCCCGACGGGATGCGCGGACGGCTGCAGGGCATCTTCATCGTGGTCGTGACCGGCGGTCCGCGCCTCGGCGACCTGTACGCCGGGCTCGTCGTCGCGGCCGGCATCGCGTACCCGCCGATCATCGGCGGCGTGCTGATCATCGGCCTCGTGGCACTGCTGCTCCGGCTGGTGCCCTCCTTCCGCCGGTACGACGCACTCGACCCGCACGCGAACTGACCGGCGGGTGCCGGCCCCGTCAGGTCCGAGACTCGGCCTGGCGGACGAGACTCGCGCGCGGGAACGGCGAATTTGTCCGCGGGGCCGAGTCTCGTGCAGCTGTCCGCGGACGGGAGGCGCGTGGCGGTGCCGCACCGCGCCTCCCGGCCGTCGTGGGGTCGGGTACGGTACATCGCATGCCCGACAGCGCCTCGCGCGACCTGCAGCGGACCGGCGTCCGCGCGGTCGTCCGGCGCACCTACCACTCGGTGATCCGCCACCGCGTCGTGGACGCCGCGGCCTCCCTGACGTTCTTCGCCCTGCTGACCGTGTTCCCCGCGGCGCTCGCCGTGGTGTCGGCCCTGTCCGTCGTGGACCGGCAGGGCGACAGCCTGACCGACATCATCCAGGTGCTGGGCTTCATCGTCCGCCCCGAGACCGCGCAGCACCTCGAGGGGCCGCTGCGCCAGCTGCTGACGCTCGACAACCCGTGGGTGGGCTTCTCGATCGGGCTCGTCCTGACGCTGTGGTCGCTCTCCGGGTACGCCACGGCGTTCGGACGCGCGATGAACACCGCCTACGAGGTCGAGGAGGGCCGGCGGATCTGGAAGTTCCGCAGCATGATGCTCCTCGTCACGTTGCTCGTGATGGTCGGCGGGGCGATCGCGATCGTCATCCTGCTCGGCACCCCGACGATCTCGGCGGCGATCGTCCGGCAGCTGGGGTGGGCACCGTGGATCGACGACCTGTGGAACGTGGCGAAGTGGCCCGTGCTCGCCGTCGTCCTCGTGGTGATGGTGGCGGTCCTCTACTACGCGACGCCGAACGTGAAGACCCCGCAGCTGCGGTGGGTGTCGGCCGGAGCGGCGTTCGCGATCGTGACCTGGGCGGTGGCGACCCTCGGCTTCTCGATCTACGTCGAGACGGTCGGCGGCAGCGGGAACCGGGCCTACGGGTGGCTCGGTGGCGCGATCCTGCTGCTCGTGTACCTGTACATCTCGAACTTCGTGCTCGTCGTCGGCGGGGAGCTCGACTCCGAGGTCATCCGGATGCGCCAGCTCCTCGCGGGCATCGAGGCTGACGAGTCGATCCGACTGCCACTCCGCGACGTCACGCGGAACTTCACGCTCGCACGCTGGCGCGACCAGGACATCGCTGCGGCGCACCGGGTCCGGCTCGCCGCGCAGCAGCGTGCCGAGGACGAGCACGAGGAGCCCTCGCCGACCGAGGAGCACCTGCGCGCGATGTCGCACCAGGTGCGGGTCGGCGAGCCCCCGCTGCCCTAGGCTCCAGCGCTCGCGCGGCGCTCCGCACGACGCAACGTCGGCGACGCCTCGCAGCGCTGTACCGCTGCGCAGTGCCGCCGAGGTTGCGTCCCGCGGGACGGGGTCAGCGCTCGCGCGCGACCCGCTCCGCCTCGGCGTCCAACATCTCCTCGGTGACGATCGGGATCGCCCCCGTCGCGAGCTCGATGCCCGACAAGCGCGCCGGCGACAGGACCCGCTGCACCTGGTCCTCGTCCATCAGCCCCGCCGCCGTGACGAGCGTCGCGATCGGCGTCGAGGTCGTCAACGCGGTGTGCGCGATCGACGCCGCGGCCGCGTAGCCGATGTAGGGCGTCAGCGCGGTGACGACGCCGACGTTGGTGTCCACCTGCGCGGCGAGCTTGGCCTCGTTCGCCTCGATGCCCGTGACGCAGTTCACCCGGAGCGTGGCGCACCCGCTCGCCATCCACTGCAGCGACTGCAGGATCGAGTGGGTGATGATCGGCTCGAAGGCGTTGAGCTGCAGCTGCCCGCCCTCGGCGGCCATCGTCACCGTGGTGTCGGCACCGGCGACGGCGAACGCGATCTGGTTGACGACCTCCGGGATCACCGGGTTGACCTTGCCCGGCATGATCGACGACCCCGCCTGGCGTGCGGGCAGCGTGATCTCGCCGAGCCCCGCCTGCGGCCCCGACGCGAGCAACCGCAGGTCGTTGCAGATCTTCGACAGCTTGGCCGCGCTGCGCTTCACCGTGCCGGACAGCGTCATGAAGGCACCGGCGTCACTCGTCGCCTCGATCAGGTCGGGTGCGGTGACGATGTCGAGCCCGCTCGCGACCTGCAGCTGCCGACGGACCTCGTCGCGGTACTGCGGGTCCGCGGTGATGCCCGTGCCGATGGCCGTCGCCCCGAGGTTCGTCTCCGCGAGCAGCGGCGAGACCGTGCGGAGGAGCAGGACGTCCTCCTGGATGGTGTGCGCGAACCCGGTGAACTCCTGCCCGAGGGTCATCGGCACGGCGTCCTGCAGCTGCGTGCGCCCGACCTTCAGGACGTCCTGGAACGCCCGGCCGCGCTCGGCGAACGCGTCGGAGAGCAGTTCGAGCTGCTCGGTGAGCCGCCGCACCCCCAGGATCATCGCCAGCTTGATGCTCGTCGGGTAGGTGTCGTTCGTCGACTGGCTGCGGTTCACGTGGTCGATCGGGTGCAGGTACGCGTAGTCGCCCTTCTCACGCCCGAGGATCTCGAGGGCGCGGTTGGCGAGCACCTCGTTCGTGTTCATGTTCGTCGACGTCCCCGCGCCGCCCTGCACGACGTCGACGACGAACTGGTCGCGGAGGCTCCCGTCGCGGACCTCCTGCGCCGCCTGGTCGATGGCGTCGGCACGCTCGGCGTCGAGCACGCCGATGGCCTTGTTCGCCCGCGCGGCCGCCTGCTTCACGGTCGCGAGCGCCTCGACGAGGTCCGGGTACACCGCGATCGGCACCGACGTGATCGGGAAGTTCTCGAGCGCCCGGAGGGTGTTGATGCCCCAGTACGCGTCGGCGGGGACCTCGAGGGATCCCAGCGAGTCGGTCTCGGTCCTGGTGCGCGCTGCTTCGTTGCCGGTCACCCTGTCGAGGCTAGCCCGTCCGGCCGGTCGGGTCCGGCAGGCGGGCGCGCGTGGTGACCGACGACGGACGGGAGGCCCGTGGCGGCGTCGCCACGGGCCTCCCGTCCGTCAGGTGGACGTGACCGTCAGTGGAACTGCGGGACGATCAGGTAGATGCCGTAGAGCACGGCCAGGCCGGAGACGGCGAAGCACGCGACGGCGAGCGCGCGGAACGCGCGGACGCCGGGCTGGACGGTGCCGGGCTGGGGGAAGCCGGCCGTGGCGGGGCCGACGGTGCCGTCGTCCTTCACGGTGTACTTGCCGGCGCGCGTGTCGGCGGCGCTCCAGAGGCGCAGGCCGATCGAGTAGACGAGGACCACGAAGCACGCGGAGACGACCGCGACGATCGCCACGGTGAGGAATGCAAACCAGTCGATGCCCATCAGCGGCGCCCTCCGTTCCGTCCGGCCATGCGGCGCAGGGTGCGCTCACGGCTGAGCTCGGCGCGCCGCTCGGCGACCTGGGCGGCACGCTTCTTGCGCTGCATGTCGCGGAGCTCCTTGCGGGTGAAGACCGCGTTGGCGGCCACGTCCACCTCGATCGCGGCGGCCTGGTCGTGCGGCTTCCGCAGCGACCAGAGGTAGAGCCCGAGGATGACGGCGGCGCCGACGACCGCGTCGATGACGAGTCCCCCGACACCGAGCCGGGCGATGCCGGACGCGATCGCGCCGACGGCTGCGGCGGCCGGCAGCGTGATGAACCAGGCGACGACGATCTTGCCCGCCGTCGACCACTGGATCTTCGAGCCACGACGGCCGAGCCCGGCGCCGATGATCGACCCCGACGACACCTGCGTGGTCGAGAGCGCGAAGCCGAGGTGGCTCGACGCGAGGATGGTGGCTGCGGTGGACGCCTCGGCGGCGAAGCCCTGGGTGGCGCGGATCTCGGTCAGACCCGACCCGAGGGTGCGGATGATGCGCCAACCACCGGTGTACGTGCCGAGTGCGATCGCGAGCGCACACGCGACGACGACCCAGAACTGCACGCCCTGGTTCGCCGACTGCGCGCCCGAGGCGATCAGCGTCAGCGTGATCACGCCCATCGTCTTCTGCGCGTCGTTCGTGCCGTGCGCGAGGGAGACCATCGAGCTCGTGAACACCTGGCCGATGCGGAAGCCGCCGCGCTCGTTCGGGAAGACCGGACGACGGGTCACGCGGTAGGCGATGCGCGTGGCGAGGAGCGAGACCAGCGCGGCGATCACCGGCGACAGGAACGCGGGGATGATCACGACGGTCAGCAGCGCGGCGTAGTTCACGGAGTCGAAGCCGGCTCCGACGATCGCGGCACCGATGAGCCCGCCGAACAGCGCGTGCGAGGACGACGACGGCAGACCGCGCAGCCACGTGATCATGTTCCAGACGACCGCGCCGATCAGGCCCGCGAAGATCATCTCCGGGGTGATCGCGACGCCACCGGGGCCCTCGTTGATCAGGCCGTGCGAGATCGACGTCGCGACGGCGGTGCTGAGGAACGCACCGACGAGGTTGAGCACCGCGGCGACCGTGACGGCCACCTTGGGCTTCATGGCACCGGTGGCGATCGGTGTCGCCATCGCGTTGGCGGTGTCGTGAAAACCGTTTGTGAAGTCGAAGAAGAGGGCCAACGCGATGACCAGGACGACTATGAGTGTGATGTCCACCGCGGGCAAGTGTCGCAGCCGATCGGCTCCGGGGCAAACCCTGTCGTCCGCCGCCGCGCCACCCGACCTGCGGGATCGTTCAGCCTGCGAATCATGTCGATGGGAGAATGGACCCCATGGACACCGCGGAACTCCTCATCCTGTTGATCGGTTCACTCGCGGTGACCGGCTTCGCGCGGGCCAAGGGGCTGCCCGCGCCGCTGCTCGTCACGGCCGTGGCGCTCGCGGTGTCGTTCCTGCCGGGCCTGCCGGAGATCGAGATCGACTCCGAGGTGATCCTCACCGTCGTCCTGCCGCCGCTGCTCTACTCCGCCGCCCTCGACGTGTCGTGGCAGAGCTTCCGGCAGTCGATCAAGCAGATCCGCCGTCTCGGTATCTTCCTCGTGATCGTCACCGCGCTCGCGGTCGCCCTCGCCGCGTACATCATCATCCCGGACATGGACTGGCCCGCGGCGATCCTGCTCGGCGCCGTCGTCGCCCCGCCGGACGCGGTGTCCGCCGCGGCGATCGGCCGGAAGCTCGGACTCCCCCGCCGGGTGATGACGGTCCTGTCCGGCGAGAGCCTCATCAACGACGCCGCGTCCCTCACCCTCGTGCGGGTCTTCACGCTCATCGCGGCGGGGACGTCGCTGACGATCTGGCAGGACCTCGGCATCTTCGGGCTCGCGATCGGTGTCGGCCTGGCGGTGGGCATCGTCCTCGGCGTCGCCGTCCACTGGATCCGGATGCGCATCAACGACCCGGTCGTCGAGACGATCATGAGCATCCTGCTGCCCTTCGTCGCGTACGTCCTCGCCGAGCACCTCTCCGGCTCCGGGGTCATCGCCGTGGTCACCGCGGGGCTGTACATCGGCTACAACTCGCCGAAGGAGGGCTACGCGACCCGGCTGCAGGAGCGCCCGCTGTGGACGAGTGCGGACGTGATCCTCGAGGGGTTCGTCTTCGCCCTCATCGGCCTGCAGCTGAAGACCGTCGTCCAGGACCTCGTCGAGAGCGACCGCAGCCTGACGCAGACCCTCACCGCGGCGGCCGTCGTCCTGGTCGTCGTGATCCTCGTGCGACCGCTCTTCGTGTTCGAGTCGTACGCGCGCAACCGCTTCAACGGCCGGTGGCTGCGGCCGTTGCGCGTCCGACTGTCCCGCGGTCACCCGTCCCTGCGCTGGCTGCGCGGCTCCGCCGAACCGAAGCTGAACTGGCGGGAGCTCACCGTCATCTCGTGGACCGGCATGCGCGGTGTGGTGACCCTCGCCGCGGCGGTCTCCGTCGTCGGCAACTCGGTCGACGTCAAGGCGCAGGACACCATCTTCGTGATCGCCTTCGTGGTCACCGTCGGCACGCTCCTGCTCCAGGGGCTGACCCTGCCGTTCGTGATCCGGGCGCTGAAGGTGCAGGACCCGGCCGAGGGCGAGGCGGACGTCCGGAGCGAGATGCGCCTCAACCAGCGCACCACCGAGGCCGCGATCGCCCTGCTCGAACGGAGGCGACCGGCGTGGGCCGAGCAGTACGGCGCCGAGGCATCGGACAGCGTCGTGAACCGACTGAAGGCCCGCCTCGAACGACAGGCCGAGACGTTCCGCCGCGACGCCGAGGAAGAGGAGGTCGAGGACCGGAACGCTCCGCTGCGACTCCGCGGCGCCCAGATCCAGGACATCCGCCGCGAACTGCTCGACCGTCGCCGCGAGATCGTGCTCGAGGAACGCGAGAAGGGCAACCTCGACGAGGAGGTCATGCGCCGCGTGCTCGTGACGCTCGACGCCGAGGAACTCGCGATGGACTCGGCCCAGGCCTCCCGCAGCCGGTCCTGACCCGGCGCTGCCGGTCCCGGGCCGCCGCAGCCGGTCCTGCCCCGGCGCTGCCGGTCCCGGGCCGCCGCAGCCGGTCCTGCCCCGACAGCTCACGGGGCGCGGTGAGCACGCCCGGCGTACCGTGATGCTCCGACCAGCAGAAGGAGCAGAGCGCCGAGTGAGCGAGCCGCGGAACGACGTCCCCAGGAAGAGCGACCTCCCCGATCGTGACGGAGCGCCGCGGTCGTCCGCGCCGAAGCCCCGGCAGACCCGGCCCTCGACGCGGGGCGGTTCGCGGCCCCGTCGCGGTGCTCCCGTCGCCGGCAGCCGGAGCGCCGGCAGCCGTGCGGGGCGCGTGCGCCAGGCACCGGTGCCCGAGCCGCAGCGGATCAGCCGGTACCGCCGCTGGTACGGCACGCTCCACCCCTCGCTGCAGCTCATCGGGCTGCAGCTCTGGATGCCGCTGTTCTTCATCGTCGGCTTCTGCCTCTGCTACGTCTTCGCCTTCCACGCTCCCCACCCGCACGACGTCCCCGTCGCCCTGGTCGGCAGCGATCCGACCCTCGTCGCCGCCGTCGGCAAGGCCCTGCCCGGTGAGTACGTGTTCCACACGTACGAGTCGCTGGCCCGCGCGAAGCAGGACGTCCTGGCCGGCACGATGGCCGTCGCGTACGACCCTTCGGCGAACGAGGTCTTCAAGGCGAGCGCCCACCAGTTCCAGGTCGCCTCGCTCGTCCCCGCGACGCTGACCAGCGTGCTCACCGGGATCGGAGTCGCCGCCCCGACCGTCACCGAGCTCGCACCGCTGCCCGCGTACGACGAGTACGGCACCGTCGCGATGTACGTCATGCTCGCCTGGTGCATCGGCGGCTACATGGTCGCGATGTTCATCGGTATCATGGGCGGTCCGCTGCGGCACCGCACCCGCATGACCGTGATCGTCGTCGGCGGCCTCGTGATCTCCCTGATCACGAACACGCTCGCCGGCCCGGTCGTCGGCGCGATCCACGGGCACTGGATCGGACTCGTCCTCATCGCCTGGGGCTGGATCGTCGCGATCGGTCTCGCCGTCAACGGCCTGAGCTACTTCGTCGGCCGGTTCATCGCCGCGCCCGCGATGATCTGCTTCGTCTTCCTGTCGATGCCGTCCTCCGGCGGCGCGTACCCGAAGTGGTTCATGCCGGAGCCCTTCGCGTGGCTCAACCACGTCGTGGTCGGCTCGAGCATGGTCGACATGATCAAGCACGAGATCTACGGCGTCGGCCCCGGCTTCGGTCGCGGGCTGGTCACGATGGGCTGTTACGCCGCCGCCGGGCTCGTGCTGATGTTCTTCGGCAAGCAGTGGTGGGAGCGCCGTCGCATCGCGGCGATCGTGAACAACCGCACGACGATGTTCCAGGACGCGCAGACCGCGAACCGCGAGTTCCTCGGGAAGCAGCGGGACGCCGAGCTCGAGCGCCACGGACTGACCTCGACCGAGACCGGCACGCTGAGCGTCCTGCGCGACGACGACTGGGAGGACGAGCGTGTCGCCGGCGACGTCTTCACCGGCGGTCGCGACGGGCTCGAGCAGGAGACCACCCCGACCGGACGCATCCCCGTGGTGCGGCAGGCGGACCGGTCCGGCCCGGCGCGACCGGGAGGCGCTGCCACCGGCCCCCGCACCCGTCCCGTCCCCCGCGTGGACGCGTCCGGTCGCCGCCCGGCCCCGGCAGGATCGCGCACGACGCGGACCGGCGCGCCCGACGAGCGCCAGCACGGACGGCACGCCGAGCGCTGAGCGGCTCCGGCGCCCGCTCGGTCGTTCCCCGGAGCGCGCGTATCCTGTTCCGCATGCACCCGCGCACCGCCTGGCACCGCGTCCTCGTCACCGCCGTCGTGGCGTTCCTCGTGCTGGCGGCAGCGCTCTACGCCGCGAGCGTGTTCCTCGCCCCCGCCGACGGCCGGAACACCGCCGGGCTGTTCGTCGGCTGGGCGATGTTCGCGGTCCTCGGGGCGATCGCGGCGGGCATCGTCGACTTCTTCGTCCGCCCGCTCGGTGGTCGCAGCGGGGACGCCGACGTCCTCGCCGCCGCGGAGGAGGCGCGCACCGGCAGTACCCGCGTCCAGCAGGGTCGTGCGGGCGCCCGCTAGACGCCTTCGCCGCTGAAGCCCGAGACGGTCGCGTTGTCCTCCGCGAAGGTGAAGCGCGCCGTGACGCTCCCGCCGGCCAGCAAGGCCGGCAACCAGTAGCGCGCGTCGTCCCACATCGCGTCGTAGGGCACCGCGTCGACGGGGACCCACCGCGGCTCCAGCTCGTCGCTGCCCGACGGGGTCCCCTGCCAGCGGCGGCAGACGAAGACGTCCGAGCGCTGCGACCAGGACGGACGGAACGGGAACCGGTAGTCCAACGTGCCACGCGCCTCCAGGTCGTCCGACTCGAGCCGCAGACCGACCTCCTCCGCCACCTCGCGCACCGCTGCCGCCACCGGCGGCTCCCCCGGCTCGCGCTTGCCGCCCGGACCGACGAGGCGCCCGGCCCCGAGCCCCCGACGCTTCTCGCCGAGCAGCACCTCGGGGCCGTCGGGACCGTCACGGAGCAGGTAGACGACCACGACCGGGGCGTGCTGGGACTTCGTCTCGTCGCGTTCGGTCACGGTCCCCAGTCTTGCGGACGTGTCCGGTGGACGCTCCGCGCTGGCGTACGATCGCTGGCATGGCAGGCGTGCTGCGGGGGCACCATGGCTGAGCCCCGCAGGACCGGGCGCAGCCTCGAAGTGCTGCGCGCCGAGGCCGCCGAGGAGATCTCGATGATCGTCGAGCACCGCAGCCGTGCAGGCGAGGACCCGTGGGAGTTCATGCCGACGCTCCCGACCGTCGACGAGCAGGTCGTGCTCATCCTCCGCGCCGACGCCGTCGAGCTCGACGCGGCGATCGGGCAGCGCAGCGTGCACTGGGCGGGCCACCCGGCCTCCGGGCAGGGCACCGAGCTCGGCGAGGAGTACCACCGGCTCCGCCGGATCGCCCTGCAGCACCCCGAGCTGACGCCGGCGGTGTGGAAGCTCATGGGCGCGCTCCCCGGGCGCGACTGACGACCACCGACCCGGTGCTGCGGTTGGATGGTGGCATGACCGACACCGTCCTCGCCGTCCTCAACCAGCCCTCGCGCGACGCCGCCCCGCACGACCCCGAGGCCGACGCCTACACGTGGGCGAAGCCGCTCGAGGAGCACCTGCAGGTGCAGGACCTCGGTGCGATCCGGGGCGACGGGGTGTTCGAGACCATCACGGTCGTCGACGGTCGACCGCAGGCACTCGAGCCGCACCTGGCGCGCTTCGTCCGGTCGGCCGCCATGCTCGACCTGCCCGCACCGGACGTCGACGCCTGGCGGCAGGCGATCGAGGCGGTGTGCGCCCGGCTCGACCCGGTGCACGAGGCCTTCGCGAAGACCGTCATGACCCGCGGCGTCGAGGGCTCCGGGCGGCCGACCGGTTGGGTCTACGCGGCGCCGTCCGGCGACCAGACCCCTGCGCGGACGGAGGGCATCGCCGTCGTGACGCTCGACCGCGGCTACCGGCACGACGTCGCGCGGACCTCGCCGTGGCTGCTGCAGGGCGCGAAGACGCTGTCGTACGCGGTGAACATGGCGGCGCTCCGCGAGGCCGAGCGTCGTGGAGCGGACGACGCGCTCTTCGTGTCGACCGACGGCTACGTGCTCGAGGGCACCCGCGCGAACCTCGTGATGTCGGTGGACGGCCGTCTGGTGACGCCGCGGACCGACATCGGCATCCTGGCCGGGACGACACAGGCCGACGTGTTCCGCTTCGCCGAGGGCGAGGGCATCGCGACGTCCTACGAGCTCGTCACGCTGGCCGACCTCGAGGCCGCCGACGCCCTGTGGCTGCTGTCGAGCGTCCGTCAAGCGGCACCGATCCGATCGGTCAACGGGGTTGCGCGGGAGATGGACCTGCCGATGACCGAGCGCATCAACGACTTCCTGCTGTCCCGCGACGCCTGACGCCTGATCTTCCGCGAAACGCCACGATGGCGGGTGCTCGCAGCGGTACAGCGCTGCGAGCAACCGCCGAGGTTGCGTGTTGCGGGTGCGGCGGGACGGCCTGGAGGCCCGTGGCGGGGCCGCCACGGGCCTCCAGGCCGTCACCGGGTCACCAGCGCGGCGTGGTGACGCCCGTCCCGTCGGCCCACTCGTAGACGGACGCACCCTCGATCCAGACGCGCGTCGCGCGGCTGGTCGCGGCGAGCGGGTCGCCGTCCCACAGGACCAGGTCGGCGTCGAAGCCCGGTTCGATCCGGCCGACCCGGTCCCCGAAGCCGAGGAAGTCCGCCGGGTTGGTGGTCAGGGCCTCGAGCGCGGTCTGCCAGGGCAGGCCCTCCTTGACCGCGGCGGTGGCCTGGTCGACCAGCATCGCGATCGGCACCACCGGCGCGTCCGTCGTGATCGCCACCCGGACGCCGGCGGCGGCGAGCGCCACGACGTTCGGGATCCCGCGGTCGCGGAGCTCCACCTTCGAGCGACTCGTGAACAGCGGGCCGTAGATGACCGGGACGTCGCGCTCGGCGAGCAGGTCGGCGATCTTGTGCGCCTCGGTGCCGTGGTTGACGACGAGCCGGTACCCGAACTCGTCGGCCAGGCGGAGCGCGGTCGCGAGGTCGTCGTGCCGGTGGACGTGCTGGTCCCACGCGAGCTCGCCGTCGAGCACCCGGACGAGCGTCTCGTTCGTCAGGTCGCGGGTGAACGGCTCCCCCTTCGCGGCGGCGGCCGCACGGGCGGCGCGGTAGTCCTGCGCGGCGACGAACGCCTCGCGGACGACCTTCGCCACGCCGAGGCGCGTCGACGGCGTCCTCCCCTTGTCGCCGTACACGCGCTTCGGGTTCTCGCCGAGGGCGCTCTTGACGCTGACGGCGTCGGAGATGAGCTGCTCGTCGATCGTGCGACCACCCCAGGTCTTGATCGCGACGGTCTGCCCGCCGATCGGGTTGCCGGAGCCGGGCTTCACGACGATGCTCGTGATGCCGCCGGACAGTGCGTCGCGGAACCCCTCGTCGTCGATGTCCACGGCGTCGATCGCCCGCACCGCAGCCTGGTTCGGGTCGGTCATCTCGTTGGTGTCGTTGCCGGCCCAGCCGTTCGCCTCCTCGTGGATGCCGACGTGGCCGTGCGACTCGACGAACCCGGGGACGAGCCAGGCGCCGGCGGCGTCGACGACGGGGAGGCCGGGCGGCGGAGCCACGTCGGGGCCGACGGCGGTGATGCGGCCGTCCTCCACGAGGACGGCACCCCCGTCGAAGGGCGGAGCGGTGACGGGGACGACGTGGGCCCCGGTGACGACGAACGAGTTGCGCATGCCACAACGGTACGGCGGAGCACCCTCGTCCCCACGACATACCGATCCCTGGCGTCCGCGGTCGCGTCCGTCCTACCGTCTCGACACCGACGATCGACGCAGGAGGCTCCGTGTCCCGACCCCGACCACCCTGGCCCGCCCACGACACCGTCGTCCGGCCGTGGCGCAGCGCCACCCGCGGCGACCGGACCGTCCGGCAGACGGCGACCGTCACCGCTTCGGTCCCACCGTGCATCGCCGACGCGCACTGGGAGCCCGACGGAGCGACCGCTGCACTGCTCGACCGGAGCCTGACGGCGCTCCGGGCGCTCGACGAGGACGGCGGAGCCGGTCCCCTGCACCGGCTGCTCACCCGGACCGAGGCGGTCGCGACCTCGCGCATCGAGCACGAGGACGCCACGGCCGAGGACGTCGCCCGGGCGCTGGTGGGCGTGCGCGCGAACACGAGCGCCTCGGTGATGGTGCAGGCCGGGGACGCCCTCGAGCGCCTGGTGCGGGCAGCCGGAGCCGGACACCTCGACGAGACCGCGCTCCTCGACGCCCACCGTGGTCTGCTGCGCGGCGACCCCGTGGACGGCCCGCACGCGGGTCGCTACCGCACCGTGCAGAACTGGATCGGGGGCGGGCGCACACCACGGGACGCCGACCACGTCCCACCGCCGCCCGAGTTCGTCCCGTCGCTCATGGCCGACCTGTTCGCGTTCCTCGCGCGCGACGACCTGCACCCCGTGGCCCAGGCGGCGATCGCACACGCGCAGTTCGAGTCGATCCACCCGTTCACCGACGGCAACGGACGGACCGGTCGCGCGCTCGTCGCGGCGGTCCTGCGGCACCGGGGTGCGACGCGGACCGCGAGTCCACCCGTCTCGTCCGTCCTGGTCGCCGAGCGCACCCGGTACTTCCAGCACCTGACGCAGTACCGCGAGGGACACGTCGACGCGTGGGTGCGCGACGTCGCCATCGCCGTGGGCGCGGGATCGGACGAGGCGCTCGTCACGGGGCTGCTGCTCGGCGAGGTCGCCGAGGACCGTGCGGCGACGACCTGCGCCGCCGGCCCGCACGCGGTGCTCGGGCGGGCGCTCGACCAGGACGCCGTCCTGACGGAGGACCACGCGGAGGAGCTCCTCCGCCGCGCGATCGCGCGGGGCGACGTCTCGGGGACGGCCGAGACGCTGCTCGAGACCACGGTCACCGACCTGTGCCGAGCCGGGGTCCTCCGTCCGGTGACGGCCCGTCGCCGGCGCCGTGCGTGGATCGCGCCGGCGGTGGCGGCCGAACTCGACGCCTTCGCCGAGCGCGTGCGAGCAGGTGTCGAGGCCCGGGCGCATAGGGTGGCGTGGTGAGCAGTGAGCACGCCCAGGCCACCCCGCCGACCGCCGCGAAGCGGCCCGTCACGCGGACCCACCACGGCATCGAGTTCGTCGACGACTACGAGTGGATGCGGGACAAGGAGTCACCGGAGACCCTCGCCCACCTCGAGGCCGAGAACGCCTGGACCGAGGCACAGACCGAGCACCTGACCGGCCTCCGCGACCGCATCTTCGCCGAGGTCAAGAACCGCGTGCAGGAGACGGACCTCTCCGTCCCGGTGCGCATGGGCGACTGGTGGTACTTCACGCGGACGGCCGAGGGCAGCCAGTACGGCGTGCACTGCCGCGCACCGATCACCGGCCCGGACGACTGGACGCCGCCCGCGGTCGACGAGGGTGCGACGGCCCTGCCCGGGGAGCAGGTCGTCCTCGACGGCAACGCCCTGGCCGAGGGGCACGACTTCTTCTCGCTCGGCAGCTACGACATCAGCGACGACGGGACCCGTCTCCTCTACGGCGTCGACGTCGAGGGCGACGAGCGCTACACGCTGCACGTGCGCGACCTCACGACGGGCACCGACCTCGGCGACGAGATCCCGGACACCGGCTCCGGCGCGACCTTCGACCCGTCCGGGCGCTACGTGTTCTACCCGACCGTCGACGAGTCCTGGCGTCCGGACCGCATCTGGCGGCACACCGTCGGCAGCGCCACCGGCGACGACGTCGTCGTGTTCGAGGAGTCCGACGACCGCTACTGGGTCGGCGTCGGCGTGACCCGCTCGTCGCAGTACATCGTCATCGAGCTCGGCTCCAAGATCACGTCCGAGGCACTGGTGCTCGACGCCGCCGACCCGACCGGCGAGTTCCGGGTCGTGTGGCCGCGGCGCGAGGGGGTCGAGTACGAGATCGAGCACGCCATCGTCGGCGGGAGCGACCGCTTCCTGGTGCTGCACAACGACGGCGCCGAGAACTTCGAGCTCGTCGACGTCCCCGCCGACGACCCCACCTCGGAGCACGACCGCCGCGTCGTCGTCGCGCACCACACCGAGCGCCGCATCGAGTCCGTCGACGCCTTCGCCGGGCACCTGGCGCTCGAGTACCGGGCCGAGGCGCTCCCCCGCGTCGCCGTCATCCCGATCGAGGGCGACGGCTACGGCGACGCGCACGAGGTCCCCTTCGACGAGGCGCTCTTCTCGGCAGGGCTCGGCGGCAACCCCGAGTGGGAGCAGCCGACCCTGCGCATCGGGTACACGTCGTTCGTCACCCCGTCCGAGGTCAGCGACCTCGACCTGGCGACCGGCGAGGTCACGGTCCTCAAGCGACAGCCGGTCCTCGGCGGCTATGACCCGGCGGACTACGTGCAGGAGCGCGACTGGGCGACGGCCCCGGACGGCACGAAGGTGCCGATCTCGCTCGTCTGGCGCCGCGACGCCGTCGACGCCGACACCCCGGCGCCGCTGCACCTGTACGGGTACGGCTCGTACGAGCACTCCATCGACCCCGGCTTCAGCGTCATGCGCCTGTCGATGCTCGACCGCGGGGTCGTCTTCGCGGTCGCCCACGTGCGGGGCGGCGGCGAGATGGGCCGCCACTGGTACGAGGACGGCAAGACCCTGACGAAGAAGAACACCTTCACCGACTTCGTCGCGGTCGCCGAGCACCTGATCGAGAGCGGCCGGACGAGCGCCGACCGTCTCGTGGCCGAGGGCGGCAGCGCCGGTGGCCTGCTCATGGGCGCGGTGGCGAACCTGGCACCGGAGCGCTTCGCGGGCATCCTGGCCGCCGTCCCGTTCGTCGACGCGCTGACCAGCATCCTCGACCCGGACCTGCCGCTCACCGTGATCGAGTGGGACGAGTGGGGCGACCCGCTGCACGACGCCGAGGTCTACCGGTACATGAGCGAGTACTCGCCGTACGAGAACGTGCGCGACGACGTGCAGTACCCGCGGATCCTCGCCGTGACGTCCATCAACGACACGCGGGTGCTCTACGTCGAGCCGGCGAAGTGGACCGCGAAGCTCCGGGAGGTCGGCGCTCCGGTGCTGCTGAAGACCGAGATGGCCGCGGGTCACGGCGGGGTGAGCGGCCGGTATGACTCCTGGCGTGAACGGGCGTTCGAGCTGGCGTGGATGCTCGAGGTGCTCGGCCTGGCTGACGTGAACCCGGCGGCGGCCTCCGCCGAACCGGTCGCCGCCGGCTGAGCGGCCGACCGGCGGCGACCGACTCAAGCGCAGACTTGGGCTTGACATGAAGTAAGCTCGCTTCAAAGCCGTCATAGCACCTCATGGCAGGAGAAAGATGTTTGACCCACAAACCACCTTCGGCTGGTTCGATGTGGTCGGTCTAGGTCTAACACTCCTCGGCCTCGCTCTGGCCTACCTTCAGGCTCGTGGTGCGAACAAGGTGGCCAAGGCCACGGCTCGAGCAGCAAAAGAAACTCAAGCTACTCTCGCTCATAACCAGCTCCTCTATGCCCTCGGGCAAGTGCAGCAGGTGGTCAATGACATCGATAGCGCCGCAACAGGTGAAGATCGCAGCGTGCTTATCTTCTCCCTCGTTCGTTTCGCGAATGTTGCGACCGAGTCGGCTCAGTTGCTGGACAAGCATGACGAAGAACACGGAGCTCTACCCGAGGACTTGCGAAAATTGTCTGAAGATGCACTAAATCTCAAAGCAACAATAGCACGCAGTTCCGTCACAAAGATCTCCCGCCCCTCTGAAGCACTGAGGCTCGAATTGAGTAGAGCGAGCCTGCGGTTGACTACAACTACTACAGATCTTCGTAATTCTATCCAAGGAGTATCCGGTGTTTGAGGAAGACGAATGGGCAGAGATTGCCGCACGACTTGTTCGACTGACGCAAGCCCACCGTCTTTCCTGGGAACTCGAAGATAGGCAGTCGGGACAAACGTTCGTAACGGATGCGACTCGCTTTACTCGATATGAACTCGCAGCAAAGGATAATGATAATCGCTTCCCATTCACGCTGTCCGTCTACCAGCGCGATGGAGCCAACCCCGACCGCCCGTACGACACTTTCGAAACGATTCCCTTCAACCCAGAGGACGGGTCTCCTTCGGACTGGATCAACGATTTGTTCCCTCTGGTCCGACGCAACGTTACTGGCGCTCCGAAGATCGCCGCGGCTCTCCTCCGCGAACTGGATTCACTCGCCGAATCAGATTGAGAAGATTCACTGAAAGTGATTTAGACGGAGATCAGACTTTCACGCCTAGCGGGCCCGGCAAGTCGCAGTCGGAAATAGTGCTCGGCACGGGGAAGGCCTTGGCCAGGACTCAATTTAGACGCAGGTGAGCCGGTCGGCCTAACATCTGGAGGCTCAACGAGTGAGCCCCGGCATTTCAGGATTGATTAGTCCACTTGTGAAGGCTCGACCCACGCACGTCGGTTGGCCACCGCCGGTCGTTTCGTCAGAGCGACAAGACTCCGATGAAATCGAGCAAGTCCTGTCGATGCGGCGGCTCCGCGGCGCCGATCGCCTCCTACTGAGCGGAACCGCGACGGCAGTGCGCCGACCTCCTGCTGCTCGCCGAGTTCAGACGCGGTTGAGCGCGTGCACCGCCTGGTCGTAGGAGTCCTCGGCGAGCCGCACCCGGTCCCCCGCGAGCACGCCGTAGCCGAACGTGCCCTCGCCGCCACGCTCGGCGATGCCGGAGTGCACCCGGAGCACGTCGAGGGCGTGCAGCGACCGGACCCGCTCGGTGAGCACGTCCGCGGCGTCGCCGATCCGCTTCCACAGCGCGTGCGGGAAGGCCTCGTCACCGAGCACGTCCATCGCCGCACGGGCACGCATGGCGGCGCGCCAGGCGTCCTCGGTCGCGGCACGGTCGGCGGCCTCACGGTCCACGAGCCCGACGCTCTCGTCCTCGTCCCCGACGGCGTTCCGGACGAGCTCGCGGACGCGGGGCTTCTCGACCGCCGAGACGTCCTGCGCGACGCGCTTCGGTGACCGCAGCGCCCACTCGGTCGGAGCCGGCCGCTCGACGGCGTCGTCCAGGGCGTCGAGGAGCTCGAGGTACGGCTCCGAGTGCAGGAACGCGGTGACCTCGCCGACCGCGACCGCACGGCGCTCGCGGGTGGCGGCGAGCACCCGCTCGCGGGTCATCGCGTCGACGAGCAGGTCCTGCGCCGGGGTCGACGCGTGGGGCAGCCGCTCCACGAGGTAGTCGGCCAGCGCCGCACGCGCCGTCACCGCGGCCAGGGCGTCCGCGGCCGCCGCTGCCCGGTCGGTCGCCGCGGTCGCGGGGAAGGCCGGCCGGTACGAGCCCAGCACCGCGGCGATGTCGAGGGCGGTCCGGGCCGTCTCGCGGAGGTCTGCCTCGGCCCCGGTGCGCAGCTGTCCCTCGAGGGCGAGCAGGGCCGTGCGCAGCTTGCGCAGGCGCTTCGTCAGTGCCCGTGCTGCGGTCTGCTTGTCGGGCTTCTCCGCCGTGCGGAGTCGCGCGGCCGGTGCGCCCTCGAGCCCACGGGCGAGCTTCGAGGTGACTGCCGCGGGGTGCGCGCCGACGGCGGCGAAGCGTCCGTCGAGCGCGGCGAAGAGTTCGTGCGCCACCTGCTCGTCGACACCCTCGGCCGCCTCCACCTCGACCTCGCGCCAGGTGCGCGGGGTCGCGGGCGCCTGGTCGTCGAGTCGCCGGGCGACCACGCGGTCGTCGGCGAGCTCGGCGACCTGGTCGTCGTCCTCGTCGAGCAGCCGGACGACCGCCCGCGTGGTGGTGATGCGGACGACGGGGCGCAGCCCGCGACCCCGGCGCTCGGTGAAGAGCGCGGCGAGGACCTCGTCGGGCACCGCGTCGGCGTCGTCCGTCAGGGGGAAGTGCTGCTCGTGCCGGACCGTCTCCGACGCGGCGCGCTTGATGTGCCAGCCGGCGTCCGGCCCGCCCGTCCGTCGGCGGACGGTCACCCGCGAGGCGACGAGGTCGTACCGCTCGGTGTCCCAGTAGGTGGCGTCGAGCTCGAACTGCTCCTGGTGCTCCGTCCGGGCGATGCTGCCGACGCCGATGAGGTCCGGCAGGTCGTCGCCCTCGGGCATGTCGTACGTACGCTCGATCTCGAGGTGGGTGTCCGTCACGCGGTCCTGTCTACCAGGGGTCACCGGGGTTCCCCGAACCGGCGGGGTTAGCCTGGGCACATGAGCGAGACAGTCACCCGCGACGCGTTCGTGCCCGAGGCCGGCGGCGTCACGATGTTCACGACCAGCTGGTGCGGCTACTGCGCCCGGCTGAAGAACCAGATGACGAAGGCGGGCGTGCCCTTCCGCGAGGTCGACATCGAACAGACCCCGGGCACGGCCGAGCTCGTCGCCGAGGTCAACGGTGGCAATCAGACCGTGCCGACGCTGGTGTTCCCGGACGGCAGCACGGCGACGAACCCGTCCCTGGCCGAGGTGCAGTCGCGCGTCTGACGCCGGACGTCGCCGGCGCGCTGCACGACCGGAAGCGGCTCGAACCACGGAAGTCCGTGGTCCGAGCCGCTTCGTGTTCTGCGGGAGCACATCGCGCCACGGCGCGGCGCCGCGCCCGAGCGCTCAGCCCCCGAGCGCCTCCGTCAGCAGCGCCACCATCGCGTCGAGCTGGATGTCGCCCGAGTCGTCGATCTCCTCGTCGGAGCCGTCGAGCGCGCGGGCGGCCAGGGACGCCTTCGAGTCGATGAGCTCGGCGATCTTGGTGTCGATCGTCTGCGCCGCGATGATGCGCCACGCGGTGACGGGCTCTTCCTGCCCGATCCGGTGCACGCGGTCGATCGCCTGCGTCTGCTCGGCGGAGGTCCACGACAGCTCGGCGAGCACGACGTTCGATGCCACCTGCAGGTTCAGGCCGACGCCGGCGGCGGTGAGCGAGCAGACGATCACGGCCACGTCGGGGTCGTTCACGAACGCGTCGATCTCGGCCGTGCGCTGTGCGGGCGTCTGGTCGCCGCGGACGGTCGCGGTCTTCAGGTGCCGGCGGGCGAAGACCTCCTCCGCCTGGTCCATGACGTCGAGGTGTTTCGCGAAGAACACGACCTTGCCGACGTTCGACGCGAGCTGCGCCGCGTAGTCCGCCGCGAGCTGCGCCTTGGCGCGACCGATCCGCCGCACCATCGAGAACACGTTCTCGCCGGTCGACGACGCGTCCTGGTCCTCGAGCTCCCACCGCGCGACCTGGCGGACGAGCTTGTGGTCGATGCCGACGACCGGGTCCTGCCCGGTGCGGGCGTCGAGCGCCTGGTGGTAGCGCCGGACCAGCTTCGCGGTGAGCTCGCGCTCGGCGTCGCGGATCGAGCGGCCCTCGTCGCCGTCGAGCTCGACCGGGATGTCGGCGATGCGACGGGCGGGGATGTCCGCGGCGACGTCGACCTTGCGGCGTCGGACGATGCCCTGGTCGATGACGGCCTTGCGGGCCTCGACGAAGAAGCCGGGGTCGGCCGGGGTGAGCCCGATGTCCTCGAGCTCGTTCATGAGCGTCGCGCGGGGCTTCTTGTCGTCGATCCAGCCGAGGAACTCCCAGATGGTGCGGAAGTCCTCGACCGAGTTGATCAGCGGGGTACCGGTCAGCGCCAGGAACAGCGGCGACGACACCCGCGCACGGATCTGCTCGGCGAGCTGCAGCACGAACCGGGAGCGCTGCGACTCCTTGTTCTTGATGAAGTGGGCCTCGTCGACGACCATGCCCTTGAAGCCGAAGGCCCCGAGCCAGCCGGCGTGCCGGTCGAGGATCTCGTAGTTCACGATGACGATGTCGGCGAAGCCGTCCAGGTCGTCCCCGTCGCCGTGGATGACGGTGGCGGTGCGGTTCGGCACCCAGCGCTCGGCCTCGCGCGCCCAGTTGGTCTTCACGACGTTGGGCACGACCACCAGCAGCGGGAAGGCGTTCGCGGCGTCGGCGGCGAGCAGCGACTGCGCGGTCTTGCCGAGGCCGGGCTCGTCCGCGAGCAGGAACGTGCGGTGTCCCTGCGCCGCGGCGGCGACGAGCTCCGCCTGGTGCTTCATCAGCGTGGTGCCGGACCGCGAGTGCAGCGAGGTCGGCTCCGGCAACGGCATCGACGCCGCGCCACCGCCGGCGCCGTACTCGAACGACTTGAACAGCGGACCGAACAGCTCCCAGTTCGCCAGGCGACGCGGGTGGGCGACGGGCTGGTCGGCGAGGGCGAAGTCGGGCGCGAGGAAGGGGTTGGCCAGCTGGCGCTGCACGACCGCCTGCGGCACGACCGAGCGCACCGGGGCGTCGACCACCGGGGACGGCTCGGCCGCGATGACGAGGTCCTCGGGCTGCAGTTCCATGCCGCCGGCGATCATCATGTCGCGCTTGACCGTGCGGGTCGCCTCGCTCACCGAGGCCTCCTCGGTCAGCAGCTGGATCACGCTGGTGTCCCGCGCGGCGGTCTTCGCCAGGATCGTGGCGACACCGTCGAGACGCTTGAGCTGCTCGGCGCGCTGCGCGTCGGTGAGCTCCGGGTCGGCCTTGACCCGTGCGCGCTCCTCGCGCATCAGCAGCGCGACCGCCTGGAACTTCGACCGGTTGGACGCCTTCAGCGGTCCGCGCTGCGCCGCCGCCTCCACCTCGCGCACCGCGCGGGCGAGCACCGGGATGACGCCGTCGTTGTCCAGCGGGCGGGTACGGCGCGACGCGGTCCGCGTCCCGCCGGCTGCTCGCCGGGTGCCTGATCGAGCCAACGCTCCTCCTGTTCCGCCCGTTCTCCACGGGCGAGCCGCCGTCGTGGCGGGAAGTCCTCGACCGGCGTCTGGCACGACCCCGGTCCGCGGGCCACCCTGGCCCGCTCGTGCGCCGGTCCCGCCGTGGGACGTCCGGTGGACTCCCGCGGTCCGTGCAGCCGGCACCCCTCGGGTGCTCGACACGACGATCCGCGCCGGGACCCGGCGCCGTCGCACGCACGTGGTGCCCGTCGGACGCCCACGGATCCGGTCCCCACGTCGGTCAAGTGACCGACTGCCACGTCCGGAAACGACGCGGCACGCGACGACACGGTGCGTGCTGGACTCAGTTTACTCCCGCACCCCCGACGGAGGCGACTCGACGGGACCCGCGCGCGTCGCGCCTCCCGTCCGACCGCGCGGTGGAGGGGACGCCACGACGGCCGGGAGGCACTGCCCACCACCACCGCGCGGCCGGCGACCGTCCGACGGCCGGGTCAGACCTGCGGTGCCGACCGCGGACGGAGGGTGCCGGCCGACGGCACCGCCGGCGCCGCCTCGGCGAGCGCCGCACGCGTCGCCGCAAGCAGCTGTTGCGCCGTCCGGATGCCGTTCTCGGACCCGGTCGTCGCCTGCCCACCGGCGTGCGCGAGGAGCTGCGCGCCGATCGCCGGACCGATGCGGTCGGCCTCGGCCGGGTTCCGGGCGACCCAGTCGCGGGCGACCGCGTCGGCGAGCCGCTCCGCCGCTGCCCCGCGCTCGGCGTCCCCACGGGACCGGTGCCACAGGCCGGTGACGACCAGGTGCGCGACGACCGCACCCACGTCGCGGACCGGGAACCCCCAGCCCGCCGTGTCGATGTCGAGCAGGCCGGAGATGCGCCACGGCTCGTCCTCGTCGACGAAGACCTGCTCGAGGTGCAGGTCGCCGTGCACCACCTGCTTGGGGGCGGCCCCCCAACCGATGGACCGCCGCCCGATGCCGTCGTAGAGCTCGTCGATCTCGGCCGCGTCCTGCGGCAGGGCGGCGACGAGCGTGCGCCGGTGCCAGTCGGCGTGGTCCATCGCGTCCGCGCGGGCCTGCTGCGTCATCGGCACCGTCGCGATCCGGCCGGTCAGGGCGGCGAGGGAGGCGACGAACCGCGGGTCGTCGGCGATCTCGGTGATGCGGCTGCCCGCGGGCACCCCGCGGATGCGCTCGAGCACGAGCAGGCCGTCACCCCGGCTCGACAGCACCCGCGGGACCGGCAGCCCGGCGGCGACGAACTGCTCGTGGGTCTCGACGATCGGCGCGACGCGGTGCGGGCGGACGATCTTCAGGAACAGCACGCGCTCCGGGGCGTCGACGCGCACGACCGCGCGCTTCCCCGGGCGGTAGGCGGCGACCGACAGCGTCGGGTCGGTGACCGGCAGGCCGAGGCCGGCGAGGAGCTCGGCGACGGCGTCGCGGTACGTCACCTGCGGCAGCACCGGGAGCCCCGGGTCGTTCGGGTAGGCCCAGACCGAGACCGGGTCACCGGTGGCGGGGTCGGTGACGATGGCGCTGTTCTGGTCGTGGGCGCCACCGGTGTCGACGTAGGTCAGGACGGTGGCCCGCTGGCCGGCGCGGTCGACGGTGTCGACCTCGTAGCCGTACAGGTACCCGTTGCCCGACGGCTCGACCGAGTGCGCGCGTGCGGCCACGACGGAGGTCCCGGAGCCGGCGAAGGCCTGCGGGATGACGCGCTCGTGGTTGGGCCACACGGGACCAGTCAACCGTGCCGCGGCGGATTCGTCGCCATCGTGCACGGCTCGGCGTGCGGCTGGTGGCTACCGTGGTCGTCGTGAACCCGGTCGCGCGCCTCCGCAGTTCCAGCCGCACGCCGTTCCTGCAGGTCGTGAAGACCGCGGTCGCCGTGGTCGCGGCGGTGCTGCTCTGCCGGGTCCTCATCGACGGACCGTTCCCCACCTTCGCCGCGATCGCCGCGCTGCTCGTGGTGCAGCCGAGCATCAACCAGTCGTTCGTGAAGGGTCTCGAGCGCAGCGCCGGTGTGGTGCTCGGGGTGGTGCTGGCGACCGCGTTCCACCTGCTGCTCGGCGACTCGGTCTGGGTCGTGCTCGTCGTCATCGTCCTGGCGATCCTGCTGAGCTGGGCGCTCCGGCTGACCCCGACCTCGGCGACCCAGGTCGGCATCAGCGGCATGCTCGTGCTGACCGCGGGGGTCGTCACACCGAACTACTCGGCCGACCGGATCCTGGAGACCGTCATCGGTGCGGTCGTCGCACTGGCGGTGAACGCCGTGATCGTGCCGCCGGTCCTGCTCGAGCCGGCACACCTCGCGGTCGCTCGCCTGGCGCGCGACACCGCCGCCGCGTTCGAACGGATCGCGATCGGCCTCACCGAGGGCTGGGACGCCGGCCGGTGGGACGAGGCCCTGCGGCAGGCGCGGGCGCTCCGGCAGCAGCACGCCCGCGCCGAGGCCTCGCTCACCGCTGCGGGCGAGTCCCTCACGATGAACCCTCGCGGCGGCCGGCACCGGACGATCCTGGAGCGGGACACCGCGGTCGCGGAGCACCTCCGTGTGCTCGTCACGCGCGTCACCGGGATGACCCGGGCGATCCGCGACAACACCGCACCGGACCTCCGGTCGGACCCGGTGGTGGGCAGCATCGCGACCGAGGTCGCCCGGATCGGGGCGGACGTGCGCGCGCTGAGCGCGCGGGTCGAGGCGACGCGACTGCACCACGCGGAGCGTGACGGCTTCACGGGCACCGCCGCGGACGACACGTCGGCCACGGAGCCCGCGTTGACGGCGCCGCTCGAGGTCGTCCGACCGAACTCACGGCACTGGGTGCTGATCGGCGCTCTGCTCGAGGACATCCGACGGGTGCGCGAGGAGCTGCTCGGCGAGGACGACTGAGGCGAGTCCCAGGCCGTCGCGCGGGCGCGTCAGGCCGTCGCGCGGACGCGTCAGGCCGTAGCGCGGTGCTCCGCGCGGCCGGACACCGCCGCGGGTCCGGCGCCCGACGCCTCGGCCGCTGCCTCGACCGCGACCGCCGCCTCGACGGCAGCCGCCGCCTCGACGGCGGTGAGGACGAGTCGGTCCCACAGGGCCGTCGTCGACGCGTGGTCGTCCGACCGGACGCCCTCGAAGCCCTGGATGGTCGCGACCGCACGATCCGGGCCGGCTTCGTAGGCCGCACGGCTCGCGACGTCCGGGACCGCGCTCAGCAGCTCCGCGACGACCCGCTCGCGGCGGACGTCCTCCAGTTCGCCGAGCACGTCGATGCCGTGCCGCGCCGCCTCGAGCTCCGCGTGCAACCGGACGATGGCCGGGTGGTCGCTGACGTCCGGACGGTACGGACGGTTCTCCTGGTCCTGCATGGTGCCCCCTCGGGACACTGCGTCGGGTACGCCGTGTCCGGTGCGGAGCCTAGCAACGCGCTGCTCGCGCGGCCGATACCCCACTCTGCGGGACGGAACGTTCTGCCCTCGTCCGGGTGGCGCGGACGAGTCGCTGTGACGAGATTCAGCGACTTCCGAGCCGGAACCGCCCACGGACCGCCGTTCCCTGCCACGATGGGGGCCGAGGAGGTCGATCATGCGCCTGTTGGTGGTCGAGGACGACGACGAGATGCGTGCGCTCATGGAGCGTGGGCTCGCGGCAGAGGGGTACCGCGTCACGGCGGTCGAGAACGGTGTCGAGGCGCTCATCGCCCTCGGCGAGCAGGCCTTCGACCTCGCGGTGGTCGACGTCATGATGCCGGGCATGTCCGGCTTCGAGCTGGCCCGCCGGATCCGCGAGCGCGAGGACCCCGTGCGCATCCTGCTCGTCACCGCGCGCGACGCCGTCGACGACCGGGTCTTCGGGCTCGACGCCGGCGCGGACGACTACCTCACGAAGCCCTTCGCCTTCGCCGAGCTGACCGCCCGCCTCCGCGCGCTCGGTCGCCGCGAGTCGGCCGCCGGGCAGCGGGTCATCGAGGTCGGCGACGTCGCCATCGACTCCGAGGCCCGACGGGTCTCGATCAAGGGCCAGCGCGTCGCCGTCAGCCCGACCGAGTTCGCCCTGCTCCGGCTGCTCGCCCGATCGGTCGGCACGGTCGTCGACCGTCCGAAGATCCTCGAGGAGGTCTGGGACGGCTCGCAGCACGTCGACCCGAACGTCGTCGAGCAGTACATCTCGTACCTCCGCAAGAAGCTGACCTCGCACGAGGCGACGGTCGCCATCGCGACGGTCCGGGGCCGCGGCTACCGGCTCGACCTGCTCGGGGCGTGACCGGGTCGGCACCCACGACCGGGACGGGCCGCGGCGGACGCGGACTGCCCCGGCCGCTCCGGGTGCTCTCGCTCCGTGCGCGCATCACCATCGGCTCGACGGCCATCGCGGCGGTCGTGATCCTGCTGCTCGTGCTCGTCATGCGCTTCCAGGTCGTCAGCGTCGTCGCGAGCGCCACCCGGACCCTGCTCGACGCCGACGTCGACCCGTACGTCGCGACGCTCGAGGTCGACAGCGACCCCGACCTGTCCGCACCCGGCAACGCCCAGCTCGTCGCCGTCGTGGCGCCCTCCGGCCAGATCCGGCTGTCGACCATGCCGCCCCGGGTCGAACGGGCGCTCGGCAGCCTGACGTCGACCGAGGCCGGCACGTCGCTGATCACCGTCTCCGGGTCGGAGTACCGCGTCGTCATCGAGCACCCGGTGAACGCCGCCGGGCGGTGGACCGTCGTCGCCGCACGCAACTCGCAGGCCGAGGCAATCGTGGTCGACGACCTCACCACGACCCTGTCGCTCACCGGCCTCGCGATCCTCATCGCGTTCGGCATCGCGTCGTGGGCCCTCGCCACCGCCGCACTCCGCCCGGTGAACCGGATGCGCCGCGAAGCCGAGCGGCTCTCCGTCGCACCCGAGCGTGCGGAGCTGCCGGTCGGCCCGGCGCAGGACGAACTGGCCTCGCTCGCCACCACGCTGAACGCCTTCCTCGCCCGGACCCGCCAGGTGACGGAGCGCGAGCGTCAGATGGTCTCGGACGCCAGCCACGAGCTGCGGACGCCCCTCGCGATCCTCACGACCCAGCTCGACCTGGCCTCGCTCGACGGCGACGACGCGGCGGCGCTCGCGGCGCACATCGACCGCGCCAAGCGGAGCGTCGCCCGGCTCTCGCGGCTCGCGAACGACCTGCTCACGCTGTCGCGCATCGAGGACGCGGAGGAGCGCGAGCAGGACGGCGCGCAGCCGACGACCACCTGGAGCGACCTGGGCGACGAGGTCATGGCCGCCGTCGACCGCGTGCGCCTCATCGCCTCGGCGAAGGACGTCACGGTGGACTTCGACCTCGAGCGGACCCCGGACCCGGTGGGGGCGGCGGAACCGCGCTTCCGCCTCGACACCGGTGGCATGGCGCAGCTCGTCACGAACACGGCGAGCAACGCGGTCGCCGCGCTCCCCCGCGGCGGCGGCGTCTTCGTGTCGTGGCGGGTCGAGGGCGACGAGGGCGTCCTGCAGGTCACGGACGACGGGCCCGGCGTCCCTGAGTCGTTCATCCCCGTCGCGTTCGACCGGTTCACCCGGCCGGACGAAGCCCGGACCTCTCGTCGCGACCCGGACCCGGCGACGGGCGGGGTGCCGGTGCCCGGTGGGTCGGGCCTCGGGCTCGCGATCGTGCGTGCCATCGCGGAGCGGTCGGGAGGCACGGCCGCCCTCCGCAACGTCCGTTCCGGTGGTCTCGAGGTCACCGTGCGCATCCCCGTGGTGCGCGAGCAGACCGGGTCCTGACCGGCACCGGGGGTCGCGCGATCGGGCCCCGACCGGTCACTGGAAGTCCCGCGACCGGGTCCGCACCGCCAGCGGCAGGTGCTCGATGCGGTCCGCCACCAGGTTCACCACGCCGTCCGGCGACCGTTCGAGGATCCCCCGCACCACCACGGCCGGTGACTCCCGCGCCACCCGCCGGTACCGCCCCCACACCCCGACGCTGCAGATGACGTTCACCAGGCCGGTCTCGTCCTCGACGTTCAGGAACGTGATGCCCGACGCCGTCGCCGGGCGCTGCCGGTGCGTCACGATGCCGCCCACCTCGACCCGTCGTCCGGTCTCCGCCGTCGCGGTGTCCTGCACGCTGAGCACCCCGCGGGCACGCAGTCGCGGCCGGACGTGGTGCACCGGGTGGTCGTCGGTCGACATGCCCGTCGACCACATGTCCGCGATCAGGACGTCCCCACTCGTCATCTGCCCGAACAGCGGCGGCTGCACGGTGACCTGGGTGTCGGGCAGCTGGTCGGGTCGTTCCGCTGCCGCCTGCGCCGCCGACCACATGCCGCTGCGCCGGTCGATGCCGAGCCCGGCGAAGGCGTCCGCCGCGGCCAGGGCCTCGAGCTGCGCCGTCGTCAGCCGGACCCGCCGGGCCAGGTCGGACATGTCCGTGAAGGGTCCGTGCAGCTCGCGCTCCGCGACGATCGCCTCGGCGCTCCTCCGACCGAGCGAGGCGACCTCGGCGAGGCCCAGTCGGACGGCGAAGGCACCGTCGCGGCGGTGTTCCGCGGTGTCGTCGGGCAGCGAGCCGTCGAACGGCAGCACGGGCGGCTGCTCCTCAGCCAGGCAGGTGTCGGATCCCGGCGCACCGCCCTCGCCGTCGGGCAGGGGCTCCAGCGTCGCGTCGACCGCCGAGCGCAGGATGTCCGGCCGCAGGACCCGCACCCCGTGCCGCCGGGCGTCGGCCACCAGGGTCTGCGGTGAGTAGAACCCCATCGGCTGCGCCCGGAGCAGCGCCGCCAGGAACGCCCCCGGGTAGTGCAACCGCATCCAGGCACTCGCGTAGACGATGAGCGCGAAGCTGATCGAGTGGCTCTCCGCGAACCCGAAGTTCGCGAACGCCTGGATCTTGGCGTAGATCGCGTCGGCGTCCTCGCCGTGGATGTCGTTCGCCGCCATCCCCGCGTAGAGCTTCTCGCGCAACCGCTCGATCTTCTCGTGGCCGCGCTTCGAGCCCATCGCCCGGCGGAGCAGGTCCGCGTCGTCCCCGGAGCACCCGCCGACGGCGATGGCCATCTGCATGAGCTGCTCCTGGAAGAGCGGCACCCCGAGCGTCCGCTCGAGCACGGGCTCGAGCGACGGGTGGATGTACGTGATCGGTTCCTCGCCCGTCCGGCGCCGGATGTACGGGTGCACGGCGCCGCCCTGGATCGGCCCCGGGCGGACCAGCGCGACCTCGATCACCAGGTCGTAGAACCGCCGGGGCAGCAGCCGCGGGAGCGTGCCCATCTGTGCGCGTGACTCCACCTGGAACACCCCGATCGTGTCCGCGCGGCAGAGCTGGTCGTAGACGCCCTGTTCCTCCTTCGGGATCGAGTGCATGTCCCAGCGCTCCCCGCAGTGCTCGTCGGCCAGGTCGAACGAGTACTGCAGTGCCGCGAGCATCCCGAGCCCGAGCATGTCGAACTTCACGAGCCCCATGAAGGCGCAGTCGTCCTTGTCCCACTGCAGCACGGTCCGACCGTCCATGCGGGCGTGCTCGATGGGCACGACCTCGCCCACGGGCCGGTCGGTGAGCACCATGCCGCCGGAGTGGATGCCGAGGTGCCGGGGGAAGCCGAGCACCTGCTGTGCCATGTCGACCACGGTGTCCGGGATGTCGTGGTCCTGGCTCTCGGTGACCGATCCCCACCGCTCGACCTGCTTCGACCAGGCGTCCTGCTGCCCGGGGCTGTGCCCGAGTGCCTTCGCCATGTCCCGCACCGCACCCTTCGGCCGGTAGGTGATGACGTTCGCGACCTGTGCCGCGTTGAACCGTCCGTACTTCTCGTAGACGTACTGGATCACCTCTTCGCGACGGTCCGAGTCGAAGTCGACGTCGATGTCGGGCTCCTCGTCGCGCATCGCCGACAGGAACCGCTCGAACGGCAGTCCGTACCGGATCGAGTCGACCGCGGTGATCTCGAGCAGGTAGCAGACGGCCGAGTTCGCCGCCGAGCCGCGCCCCTGGCACAGGATGCCCCGCTGTCGGGCGTACTGCACCATGTCCCGCACGATCAGGAAGTACCCCGGGAAGTCCTTGTCCGCGATGACGGAGAGCTCCCGCTCGATGCGCTCGCGCTTCTGCGGGTCGACACCGTCGGCGCTGCCCGGGTAGAACCGTCGGGCACCCTGCCAGGTGAGCTCGCGCAGCCACGACATCGTCGTGTGTCCCTCGGGGACCTCGACGTCGGGCAGCCCGGGCTTGGCGGTCCGCAGGCGGAAGCCGAGCTCGTCGGCCAGGTCGACGCTCGTCTCGACGGCGCCCGGCCACCGGGCGAAGCGCCTGGCCATCTCGGCACCGGACCGCAGGTGGGCGGTGGGGGCCGCCGGCAGCCAGCCGTCGATCTCGTCGAGGCTGCGCCGCGCCCGCACGGCCGCCAGCGCGGTCGCCACGGGGAAGCGGTCGGGGGTCGCGTAGTGCACGTTCCCGGTGGCCACGACGGGCAGCCCGTGCCGCGCTGCGAGCGCCGCGAGGACGTCGTTCCTGGCGGTGTCGAGCGGTTCGCCGTGGTCGGTCAGCTCGACGACCACCCCGGCCGTGCCGAACCGGTCGAGCAGCGCACGCAGGGCCTCGTCCGCCGCCGACTCGCCCCCGCGCTCGAGGGCCTGGCGCACGGTGCCCTTCCGACAGCCCGTGAGGACCCGCCAGTGCCCGTCGGCCTGCGCCGCGAGCTCGTCGAGGTCGTACTGCGGCCGCCCCTTCTCGGCACCGGCGGCCAGGTTCGCCCGCGTGACGGCGGCCGCGAGCCGGTGGTAGCCGTCCTGGCCGTCGGCGAGGAGCAGCAGGTGCGTGCCCTCCGGGTCGGGGACGCCGTTCTGCGGTTCGGTCAGCCCGAGGGACAGCTCGGTGCCGTACACGGTCGTCACGGTCGGGTACGCCTCGGCCACCTCGGCCATCCGGGCAGCACCGTAGAACCCGTCGTGGTCGGTCAGCGCCAGGCCGTGCAGGTGCAGCCGGGCGGCCTCCTCCACCAGGTGCTCCGGACCGCTGGCGCCGTCGAGGAAGCTGAAGGTCGAGTGCGCGTGCAGCTCGGCGTACGGCACGACCGGGGCGTCGTCGTCGGCCACGGGTGTCGGCGGGACGTACCGGGACCGCTTGCGTGACCACGCCGGGCTGTCCCCGCCGTCTCCGGCGTGCGCACTGTCCGGACGCTTGTCCGACAGGGCGCGCTCGAACTGCGACCACGGGATCGGTGGGTTGCTGTAGCCCATCAGGTCTCCTTCACGTCGCGACCGCCTCGGCCCACCACCGGTGGTCGGCGAGCACCAGGTACCAGGCCCGGCCGTCGTCGTCGACGAGCTGCAGTCGGTGCAGTCGCCGCCCGCCGGCCTCCCACCACCGCACGACGAGCGGCCACGGCCCCGCCCACGCGGTCACGGACGCGTACCGGCCGCCGCGCTCGCCCTCGGCCCGGAACCGCTCCGGCACCCCGGTCAGTGCGCCGCGGTCGTCGACGTCGACGGTGGCGCCCCCCGCTGCCACGACGTCCACCGGACGGGGCCGCTCGAGCACGGTCGCGGGCGGTGGGCCAGGGAGCCGCCCCGGCCACGGTCGGTCGCGCACGGTCGCCAGCGCCCGCTCGCCGCCGACCGGAGCGTCGCCCCACGGCACGAGCACGACGCGCTCGGCCAGTGTGCGGCCGCCGCCGATCCGCGGGGTGACCACGCCCTCGTGCCCCACGAGCCCCTGCACCCGGGCGAGGGCGTGGTGCACCCGCTCGTCGGGTCCGGTCCCCCAGAGTCCGCGCTCGTGGTTCGACGCGTCGTCGACCGCGACCGGCTCGAGCACCACCTGGACCACGGGTGCCTCGAGCCCCGAGGGGTCCACGCCGCCGGCGAGCTGCCAGCGCACGCGGTCGACGACGTCGGCGGCGTCGAACCAACGCGGGTGCACCCAGGTCCGTTCGAGCAGCAGGTCGCGTTCGTCGACGATGCCCACCCGGATCGTGGTCGCGACGAGTCCGGCCGCGCGCAGCCGTGCGGCGAAGTCGTCGGCCGACCGGCGGAAGGCGAACGCCACCTGGTCGGCTCGGTCGAGCGGCGGTTCGAAGGACGCCTCGACCCGGAGCTCCGGCGGGACCGCCCGCGCGGCGACCTCGCGCGGGTCACGGCCGCCCGCCAGCCGGTGCAGGAACGCCCCGGCGACACCGAACCGGTCGCGCACCTGCTCGTCGCCGAGCGCGGCGAAGTCGCCGAGCGTGGCGATGCCGAGCCGCCCGAGCACCATCGCCAGGTCCGGGTCGCCGAGCACCCCGAGCGGCAGGTCCGCCAGGAACGCGGCCGACCCGCCCACCGGAACGATGCGCACGCGCTCCCCCGGCCGCACCGGACGCGCCCGCGCTGCCTGCTCGGCCGCGAACGGGGTGTCCGCCACCCCGGCGCGCACACCCGGGGCACCGTGGTCGGCAGCGATCCCGGCCAGCGTCGCCGCGGCTGCCCGCTCGCCGCCGTAGTACCGAGCGGGCCCCCGGGAGCGCAGGGCGACCGTGCCCGGACGCAGGACCTCGACCCCGGGGACCGCCTCCTCGATCGCGCGGATGACGGGTTCGAACGCGCGGTGGTCGAGCGCGTCGTCGTAGGGCTCGACCACGAGTTCCGGGCAGCGTGCCTGGGCCTCGCGCACGCGGAGGCCCCGCACGACCCCCTGCTGCCGGGCACTGGCCGAGCTGGCGAACACCACTCCCTTCGCCACCAGGGCGAACGGGTGCTCGGGCGGCGACCCCGCGGCCCGAGCGGCCGCGATCACCGGCCAGTCCGGGCACCAGAGCACGATCGTGCGCGTGGGCGGCGGTTCCGGCAGGGCACCACCACGAGCCAGCGCGTCGGCACGCACGGCCCCCGGCCCCGGCACCCCCGCGCCGACGGTCCCCCGGGTCGCACCGCGTAGCGAGGCGGCACGGGCTCGTCCCCGCGGACTCACGACGCCACCGCGACCGGGCGGAGCACCCGGGACGCCCCGGCACCGTCGGCCCCCACGGCGCCGGGGGCACCGGCGACGCCCGTGCCGGTACCGCCGGCCCGCGCGACGAGGGGCGCAGCGGGTCGCACCGCCCCGTCGGCCGCCGGCAGCAGCAGGTCGGCGCTGACGGGGCGTCCGGCCCCCGCGCGACCGGACGCCGTCACCGTGGCACGCCGCTCCGTCAGGTACCCGTGGCCGTCGCCGATGCCGTTCCACACCGAGCCGCTCACCCGCAGCGTGACGTCGGCGCCCGGCCAGGCCCCGAGGGCGACGAGCGCTCCGCCCCGCTGCCGCAACCGCGCGGACAGCCGGGAGACGTCACCGGGCACGACCCGGCCGAGCGGTCGCGTCAGGACGACCTGTGCCACGTCGGCGAGTGCCGCGGTCACCGTGAGCCACTGGTCGCCCGGGTCGGGCACGAGCACGAGCCGTTCGAGGTCGATCCCCATCGCCGCCGCCGCCTCGACCCCGAAGGACGGCACCCCGACCACGGCGCACCATGCGCCCTCGGCCGATGCCGCCTGCAGCATGGTCATGGCGAGCAGCACGGACTCCTGCACGGCGTAGGACCCCCCGACCCGGATCGCGCCGCCGGGCAGCAACGGCTGCAGGGCGTCGGCGGTGGGGAGCCCCTGGACGTCGACGCGGGGCGCTTCCATCTCGGAGACCCGGGAGCGCAGCGCCGTGATGCGTTCGAGCGCCGCCCGGGCGTCGCCCAGGTGGTCGACGCGTCGGGTCGGACGGGTCGACCCCGACCGGCCCCCCGCGCGAGCAGGGACGTCGGGCCCGGTCGCCCCCTCGGGCCCGGGCGACAGGAGTGCCGCCGCCGTCTGCATGCCCTCATATTCGAACATGTGTTCGATGATGTCAACCGGGTCCGACATCCGCCGGACGACCGGATCGAACACCCGTTCGACACGCCCGGACCGCACCGGGCGGCGGAACCGCCCCGCACCGGGACGGTCGTCCGGCTCACCAGCGGGCCGAGGCCCCCAGTGCTCCGAACACCGACCGCGTCTTCGTCTCGACCTCGTCTGCCTCGTCCGACGCGACCGAGGACCACGTCACCGCGCCTCCGGCCCCGAACGTCCGAGACCGTTCCGCTCCCCGGTCGTCCAGCACCGTCACCAGTGTGCGGATGGCCACCGACAGGTCGACCGAACCGTCCGCCGAGAAGTACCCGACCGCCCCCGAGTACACGCCCCGCGGCGCGCCCTCGAGCCGGTCGGCGATGGCCATCGCGCTGATCTTCGGCGCCCCCGTCATCGACCCCGGCGGGAACGCGGCGCGCACGACCGCCGCGCGGGACGCCCCGGCCGGCAGCACGGCGGACACCGTCGACACGAGCTGGTGCACGGTCGCGTAGGTCTCGACGTCGCAGAGCCGCTCGACGTGCACCGTTCCCGGCACCGCCGTCCGGAGCAGGTCGTTCCGCAGCAGGTCGACGATCATGACGTTCTCGGCGCGGTCCTTCGCGCTCGCAGCGAGTGCCGTACGCGCTGCGGCGTCGCGGTCCGGGTCCGTGTCGCGGGGCCGGGTGCCCTTGATCGGCTCAGCGACGACCGTGCCGTCGGCGTCGACCCGCAGGAACCGCTCCGGGGAACGGCTCGCGACCCGCAGGGGGCCGAGTCGCAGCCAGGCACCGAACGGGACGGGGTCCGCACGCCGCAGTCGCAGGTACTCGACCAGGTGCGGATCGGTGGCGGGCGCGAGCAGGGCCTCCCGTCCGGACGCACCGACCGCGAAGGCGGTCGTGAGGCACACCTGGAACGCGTTCCCGTCACGGATCTCGGCGCGGCACGCCTCGACCGCCGCCTCGTACGCGTCGCGGGTCACGCGTCCGTCGGCGTCGACCGGGAGGCCCGTGGCACCGTCCGGCGGGTCGGCCGACGGCCGTCCCGTGTGCGGCCCGTCGAGCCACGCACGGTTCGCCGCACTGGCCACCGGTTCGTCGTCGGTCACCAGTGCGAGCGCCCAGGCGCTGCCGTCGGCGTGCACCACGACCGCGCGGTCCACGAAACGCAGGTCGGCGTCCGCGTGCGCCGCGGTGCGGTCCGGGCCGCCGGACTCCCGTCCGAGCTCGTACCCGAGGAACCCGACCCAGCCGAGCGCGAAGCCGCAGCCCGGCACCGGGGCGTCGAGCTGCGGGGTCCACGTCAGCAGGTCGTCGAGCACCGCGAACGCGGCACGCCCCTCGGTGCGCGACGCCCCGAACCACTGCCGTGCGGCGGACGGGACGTCGAGCACCGCACGTCGGTCCTCGTGCCGGAACCGCGTCGCGAACGGTCCGTCGGTGTGGGCGAGGACCGACCAGCGGGCGCGTCCGCGAGCGACCTCCGGAGCCCCCTCCGGCAGCCCGGAGTCCAGCCAGACGACGTCGGACCCGGTGGCGGCCGCCAGCGCGCCGAGGTCGGGCGTGCCGTCGAGCCGTCGCGCGAGGACCCGCGCTCGGGTCAGACCGCGGCGATCGTCCACGAGGCGGCATGCGCGGCTCCGGGGGCGAGCACGACGAGCCCGGCTTCCTCGCCCGCGTTGAAGGCGTCCGGTGCGCAGGTCATCGGCTCGACCGCGAGGCCGACGCGGTGGTACTCCGGCACGACGTGGTCAGCGGTGTGCACCTGCGCCCAGCCGCACTCCGGCCCGAAGGACACCCGGACCCCGTGGCCGTCCGCCGCGGTGAGCACGATCGTCGCCAGCCCGTCGCCGTTCCGGTCGAACCCGGTGAACGCGTGGTCGATGAAACGGTCGCCGATCGCGGTCGCGGTGCGCAGGTCGAACTCGTCGTGCACGGGGGCGGTGCCGGTCGGCACGAGACGGTCCTCGGTGACCTCGAGCACCTCGGCGGCGGGCAGGGTGAGGGTCCAGTCGTCGACGCGACCGGCGCCGGCGACGAGGTACGGGTGCGGCCCGGTCCCCCACGGTGCCGCGTCCCCACCGGTGTTCGTCCCGGTGACGGTCGTGTGCAGCCCGTCGGCGTCGACGCGGTACTCGACGAGCACCTCGACGCGGTACGGGTACCCCTCCTGCGCGGGGACGGTCGTGGCGAGCACGGCACGGTCGGGCTCGTGGACCACGATGCGGAAGTCGGTCCAGGCGACGAGGCCGTGCAGCGCGTGGTGCCGCTTCGGTTCGGTCAGGGCGAGCTCGTGGTCCTGTCCGCCGAAGGTGTACCGGCCGTCGACGACCCGGTTCGGCCACGGGGCCAGGACGGCGCCGCGGAAGGCCGGACGGACCTCGTCGGCGGCGAACGGGACGACCAGGTCGCGTCCGTCGGCGCGGAGTGTCCGGAGCGACGCCCCGACCGAGGCGATCTCGGCGGTGTACCCGCCGGCGGTGATCGTCAGGGCGGACCCGGACAGCGGGGATCCGGCCAGGTGAGGACCGGTCGGCTGGGAACCGGTCACGGGGGCGTCGTTGCTCATGCGCAACAGCGTACTGGGGTGCGGCGGCCCGGAACGACGAAGCCCCGCCGGGTGTCCGGCGGGGCTTCGTCGTGTTCTTCGGTGGATCTGAGGGGACTCGAACCCCTGACCCCCTGCATGCCATGCAGGTGCGCTACCAGCTGCGCCACAGACCCAGATCGTGTTGCTCCGTGCCCCCGTTCCCGGCGGCACCATGAAAGCGTACACCACGCGAACGCCGGGTGACGAAATCGTCTCCGCCACCCGGGCGCGTCGCGTCTACGCCGTGTGGTCGACGGGCAGCTCGAGCGGGATCGTCGGGCAGTCCGACCAGAGGCGCTCGAGCGAGTAGTACTGACGGTCTTCCTCGTGGAAGACGTGCACGACGATGTCGCCGAAGTCGATGAGGACCCAGCGGCCTTCGGTCCGGCCCTCGCGTCGGAGCGGCTTGGCGCCGGCAGCGATCAGACGGTCCTCGACCTCGTCCGCGATGGCGAGCACGTTGCGCTCGTTCCGGCCGGTCGCGAGCAGGAACACGTCGGTGAGCTGCAGCGGCCCGGTCACGTCGAGGGCGACGAGGTCTTCGGCCTGCTTCGCGTCGGCCGCCTGGGCGGCGATCTGCACGAGTTCCAGTGCGCGTGAGGAGGCGGTCACGGAGTCCTTCCGGTCGTCGGCACCGCGCTCTGCGGGTCCGTGTGGTGGGTCCTGATCATAGGCCACCCCGCCGACAGCGGCCAGGCCGGTGGGCCGGGTCGGGCGACGGGGCGACGTTCGACGAGGGGTCGGCGGGCGGTCAGCCGCCGAGGTGGGTGGTGAGCAGGGCGACGATGATGACCCCGGCGGCCGCCAGACCGACGGCGCCGACGGTGACGCCGAGGATGACCGGGGTCCGGGACTCCTTCGGCTTCGCGGCGGCGAGCACGACCTGACGGGTGGACGTGTGGCTCGACACCGCACGGCTCGCCCGGACGGGGCTCGCGTCCGTCTCCGGCTGCTCGTCGTGCTGCTCGAGCAGACGGTCGACCTCGGACCCGTCGATCGGTCGGTGTGACCCGGTGGAGGACAGCGACGCGGGCAGGTCGATCGAACCGGTCAGGATGACCTCACCCGTGGCGTTCAGGGCCCCGGTCGGGTCGGCCAGCGCCGAGTTCGGCAGCACGATCGAGTTGGTGTCCTGCACCGCGACGCGGCGCGTGCCCGTCACGTCGTGCACCTCGGCGTCACCGGCGTCCCGCGCCTGCTGGGTCCAGTGACCGGCCGGCGGTTCGAAGGCCGTCGTGACCGGCTTCGGCTCGGGGCTCCGACGGAACGCGGCGGGGACGCGGGGGGCGTCACCGACGGCGTCGGCACCGTCGTCGGGACGGGAGTCCGTCGCCGGCGTCGGGCGCTGGATCGGGACCTCGTTCGTGTCGTCGTCGAGCGACAGCGGGAAGACGACGGGCGTCGAGGACGAGGCCATCGGCGCCGACGACGGCGACACTCGGGGAGCATCGTCGTCCGCGGCACCGTCCGAGCGCCGTGCGTCGTCGTCGGTCTGACGGTCGTCGGTGGCCTGGCCGTCGTCGGTGGCCCGGGCGTCGTCGGTGGTCGGGGCGTCGTCGGTCTCCGGCGGCGCCCAGGTCGTGCGGTGGCGTCGGGGTTCCTCGGCGTGCGCCGCGGCCTCGCTCAGGGGCTCGATCGCGTCCGGGGAGCCGTCGGCCTCGGTCGCCTGGGCCACCGCAGCGGCGTCGAGCATCTCGGTCTCGGCGGCAGGCTCCTGACCGGGTGCGTCCGTGGCGTCGCCGGTCCCGTCCGTCGCCTCGGAGGCGTCGACGACCGGGGTCGGGGCGAGCGGGACCTGGGCGGACCGGACCGGGTCCTGCGCCGAGGTCGGACGATCCGCGGACGCCGGGACCGGACGCGGCGGGGTCGACGACCCGCGGTCTGCCGAGGCCGGGCGCGGACGCTCGGTGTCCTGGTCGAGGTGACCGACCGACCCGATGACGTCCTGGACGGTGCGGTCGGAGGACTGCGGGGTCGGCGCGCGCAGCGGCACGGGCTGCACCGCCTGCCCCTCGGCCTCGCGCATCAGGCGGAGCTGACGACGGGTGAGGCCGCCGGTCCCCGGCACGATCTCCGTCGCCGAGGCCGGAGCCGGGGTGAGCGGGAACACCGCGCTGGCGGGCTGCGGGGCAGGAGCGGAGTCGCCGGAGGTGGGACGGGCTGCCGACTGCGCGGGGCCGCTCGGCGACGGCGCGACGTGCGAGCCCGGTCGACGACGGGCCTCGGGCTGGTCGGACGGTGCTGCGACGGTCGGCGGCGGGGTGACCGGCTGCCCGCCGGCTGCGGCGGCACGCTCCCGCTCGCGCGCCTCACGCCGCGAGAGAGGCGGCTGCGCGTCGGACGAACTCATGCAACGCTCCGATACAGGTGGTGCTTGGAGATGTACTGGACGACCCCGTCGGGGACCAAGTACCACACGGGGTGGCCGCGCCTGACCCGGTCGCGGCAATCCGTCGAGGATATCGCCAGTGCAGGGACTTCGAGCAAGCTCACGTCTCGTTCGGGGAGTCCGGTGATGCTCAGATCGTGGCCCGGACGGGTGACCGCGACGAAGTGCGCGAGGTCCCAGAGACCATCATGATCCTTCCAGTCGAGGATCTGCTGAACGGCGTCCGCGCCCGAGATGAAGACGAGCTGCGCATCCGGTCGCTGGTCACGCAGGTCGCGGAGCGTGTCGATCGTGTAGGTGGGCCCCGGACGGTCGATGTCGACCCGGCTGACCGTGAACATCGGGTTCGACGCCGTCGCGATGACCGTCATCAGGTACCGGTGTTCGGCGTCGGTGACGTCCGACTTCATGTACGGCTGACCGGTGGGGACGAAGACGACCTCGTCCAGGTCGAAGGCGCGCGCGACCTCGGACGCCGCCACGAGGTGCCCGTGGTGGATCGGGTCGAACGTGCCGCCCATCACGCCGATGCGTGGGCGCCCCGTGCTCTCGAGCATCGAGCGGCGTGTCAGAGCTTGGTGTGACCGAACTCGTCGACACCCGTCTCGTGGTGGCGGGTGGCCTCGAACTTGTGCGAGTGACGGTACGCGACGTCGCGGAAGCTCCAGGTGACGAACCCGAGGAACGTGAAGAACAGCGCGCCGCACATCGGGAAGACGAACGCGGGCACCCCGGAGGCGTGCTCAGCAGCTTCTGCGAGGAAGGTCATCGGTCCGGTGCTCCGTTCGATCGGGTGGGAAGTCGCGGCCCAGTCTAGCCGCGGATCTGTCCGTGCCCGCGCACGATCCACTTGGTGCTGGTGAGCTCGGGCAGTCCCATCGGGCCGCGCGCGTGCAGCTTCTGCGTCGAGATGCCCACCTCGGCGCCGAAACCGAACTCGCCGCCGTCGGTGAAGCGCGTCGACGCGTTCGCCATCACCACCGCGGAGTCGACCTCGGCCAGGAAGCGCTCGGCCGTGTCGACGTCGTCGGTCACGATCGACTCCGTGTGGTGCGTGGACCACCGCGCGATGTGCGCCATCGCCGCGTCGACGTCGGGCACGACCCGGATCGACAGGTCCAGGTCCATCGACTCCGTCGCCCAGTCCGCATCGGTCGCGCGGAGCACGCCGGGGACGATGGTCCGGGTGGCGTCGTCGCCGCGCAGGGTCACGCCGGCGGCTCGGAGGCGGTCGGCCAGCACCGGCAGCAACCGCTCGGCAGCCGCCTCGTGCACGAGCAGCGTCTCGAGGGCGTTGCAGACACTCGGCCGCTGGACCTTGCTGTTCAGCACGATGTCGACCGAGCGCTCCAGCGGTGCCGACGCGTCGAGGTACACGTGCACCACGCCCGCACCGGTCTCGATCACGGGCACCTGCGACTCGGTCACGACGGTCTGGATGAGCGAGGCACTCCCCCGCGGCACCAGGACGTCCACGAGGCCGCGAGCACGCATCAGGTCGGTCGCTCCCTGGCGCCCGAACTCGTCGATCGTCTGCACGAGGTCCGCCGGCAGCCCCACCGAGGCCACCGCCCCGCGGATGCGCTCGACCAGTTCGGCGTTGGTGCGCTGCGCTGCCGATCCGCCACGGAGGACGACGGCGTTGCCGCTCTTCAGCGCGAGCGCGGCGATGTCGACGGTCACGTTCGGGCGCGCCTCGTAGATGGCCCCGACGACCCCGAACGGCACGCGGACCTGGGTGAGCTGGAGTCCGTTCGGCAACCGGGACCCGCGGACGAGGTCGCCGACCGGGTCCGGCAGTCCCACCACGTGCTCGACCGCCCCGGCGAGGGCGTCGATCCGTGCGGTGTCGAGGCGCAGGCGGTCGAGCAGACCGGAGGAGAGCCCGTCGTCCTCGCCCGCGACGAGGTCTCCGTGGTTCGCCGCGACGATGGCGTCCGTCCCGGCACGCAGGGCGACCGCGACGGCGCGCAGTGCCTGGTCCTTGACCGCCGTGGTCGCCGTCGCGAGCGCCGTCGAGGCGGCACGCGCCGCGACCAGCTTGTCGGTGAGGGTGGGGGCGGTGACGGTCGGCGACATGGTCCGATACTAGGTCGGCCGCCGGGCTCGTGACGCTGGTGGGGTCATGCCTGTGGAGACGGCCGGGAGGCGCGACTCCGGTGCAGGACTCGGCTCACGTCCGCGAGTGTCCGGCACCGCTCGCGATCCTGCCGCCGGGGCGGAGCGTGCCGCGGTGGGACGCCGCCGTCGGCGCGGGACGGTCCGGTGCCGCCGAGACGGACCCGCTTCCGGCGGCGTCTCACCCGCTCCGCGGCGTCTCGACCGAACGCCGGCGTCTCGACCGCAGGCCGACGTCGACCGAACGCCGGCGTCCCGACCGCAGGCCGACGTAGCGGGCCGGCACCGTGCCTCCAGGCCGACCGAGTCCCGTCAGCGCCGCGGCGCCGCGTGGAACCAGGTGCCGACGTGCTCCCCGGCCAGTGCCCGGTCGACGAGCGCGGTCCCGGTGACGAGCACCGACGTCCCCGCCTCGGCCGCGAGCCGGGCCGCGGCGACCTTCGTGCCCGCTCCGCCGGTCCCGACGCCGGCCGCCCCGACCGACCCGAAGGTCACGCCGGCGAGCTCGTCGCCGAACGGGACCTCGTCGATGGGCTCGGCCCCCGGGTGCTCCGGCGGACGGGTGTAGAGCGACGCGACGTCGGACAGCAGCACGAGCGCGTCGGCCCCGAGGAGCCGCGCGACGAGGGCCGCGAGCCGGTCGTTGTCCCCGAAGCGGATCTCGTGGGTGGCGACCGTGTCGTTCTCGTTGACGATGGGGAGCACCCGCAGCGCGAGCAACCGGTCGACCGCCCGCTGCGCGTTCACCCGGTGCGTCGGGTTCTGCATGTCCCCCGCGGTGAGCAACACCTGAGCCGCGACGATGCCGTGCCGGTCGAGCTCCTTCTGGTACCGGAACATGAGCACGTTCTGCCCGGTCGCGGCCGCTGCCTGCTGGGTCGCCAGGTCATCGGGGCGTCCCTCGAGCCCGAGGAACGGGAACCCGGTGGCGATGGCACCGGAGGACACGAGGACGACCTCGGTGCCACGCGCATGTGCCGCGGCCAGGGCGTCCACGAGCGCGGCGATCTGCCCGGTGTTGTCACCGCTGACCGACGACGACCCCACCTTGACGACGAGCCGACGCGCACGCGGCACGTCCTGCCGCCGGCTGACGGGCCCGAGGTCGGTGCGTGCGCGCGCGTCGGTCATGCGTCGGTCAGTCCTGGTCGTCCCGGTCGTCGTCGGCCCACAGGCCGGACACGCGCTCCTGCTCGAGCTCGGCGCGCGCAGCCGCCTTGGCGTCCATGCGCTCGAAGTACTCCTCGCGGCGCTCGTTGCGCGTCGGGCGCGACGATCCGCCGACGCGGGCGTCGGTGCCGCGGGCGCTCGTGATGAGCTCGGCGGTCGACGTCAGCGTGGGCTCCCAGTCGAACACCATGCCGCCGTCCCCGCCGATGACGACGGTGGACCCGGCGACCGCTCCGGCCTTGAACAGGCCGTCCTCGACGCCGAGCTTCGCGAGCCGGTCGGCCAGGTAGCCGATCGCCTCCTCGTTCGTGAAGTCGGTCTGGGTGACCCAGCGCTCCGGCTTGTCGCCCCGGACGCGGTAGAAGCGGTGCTCCTCGCCGCCCTCGGCGCGCACGGTGAAGGGCTTCTCGTTGACGGCCTTCGGGCGGAGGACGATGCGCTCCTGCTCGGGCGCGGCGGGACGGTCGGCACGGGCCTGCTCGACGACCTCGGCCAGGGCGAACGTCAGCTCGCGCAGACCCTTGCGGGATGCGGTCGAGATCGGGAACACGCGGTAGCCGCGCTCCTCGAGCTCGGCGGTGACGAAGTCGGCGAGCTCGGCTGCCTCGGGCACGTCGACCTTGTTGAGCGCGACGAGCTGCGGACGCTCGAGGAGCGGGGTCTGGCCCTCGGGCACCGGGTAGCGCTCCAGCTCGCCGAGGATGACGTCGAGGTCGGAGAGCGGGTCGCGGCCCGGGTCGAGCGTGGCGCAGTCGATGACGTGCAGGAGCGCCTCGCAGCGCTCGACGTGCCGGAGGAACTCGAGGCCGAGGCCCTTGCCCTCCGACGCGCCCTCGATCAGGCCCGGGACGTCGGCGACGGTGAAGCGGACCTCGCCCGACTCGACGACGCCGAGGTTCGGCGTCAGGGTCGTGAACGGGTAGTCGGCGATCTTCGGCTTCGCGGCGGAGATCGCGGCGATGAGCGAGGACTTGCCGGCGCTGGGGAAGCCGACGAGGGCGACGTCGGCGATCGTCTTCAGCTCGAGGCTGACGTCGCCGGTCCACCCCGGGGTGCCGAGCAGCGCGAAGCCGGGGGCCTTGCGCTTCGTGGTCGCGAGCGCGGCGTTGCCGAGACCGCCCTGACCGCCGGGGGCCACGACGACGCGCATGCCCGGCTCGGTCATGTCGGCGAGGACCTCGCCGTCCTCGTCGTGCACCACGGTGCCGATCGGGACGGGGAGCTCGAGGGTCTCGCCGCTGACACCGCTGCGCATGTCGCCCATGCCCGGCTGGCCGTTCTTCGACGAGCGGTGCGGCGAGCGGTGGTAGCCGAGCAGGGTCGTCACCTGCGGGTCGGCGACGAGGACGATGTCCCCGCCGTCACCGCCGTTGCCGCCGTCCGGGCCGGCGAGGGGCTTGAACTTCTCACGGCGGACCGACACGCAGCCGTTGCCGCCGTTCCCCGCGGTGAGGTGCAGGGTCACGCGGTCGACGAAGGTCGCCATGGGTCCACTCCTGGTTCTGGCTCGAGCGCGCGGACGGTACCGCGGCGCTCGAGGTCGTGCACGAAAGAACGGGAGGGGCGGGCACGTGGCCCGCCCCTCCCGCAGAGTCTGTCGTCGCTGGTGTTACGCGTTGACGATGTTGACGACCTTGCGGCCGCCCTTGGTGCCGAACTCGACCGAACCGGCCGAGAGGGCGAACAGCGTGTCGTCGCCACCGCGGCCGACGTTGGCGCCCGGGTGGAAGTGGGTGCCACGCTGGCGGAGGATGATCTCGCCGGCGTTGACGACCTCGCCACCGAAGCGCTTCACGCCGAGGCGCTGTGCGTTCGAGTCACGACCGTTGCGAGTGGAGCTCGCACCCTTCTTGTGTGCCATCTTCTACTCCCGCCTTACGCGATCGAGGTGATCTTGACACGGGTGAGCTCAGCGCGGAAGCCCTGGCGCTTCTTGTACCCGGTCTTGTTCTTGAACTTCTGGATGACGACCTTCGGGCCGCGGAGGTCCTCGAGCACCTGGGCGGTGACGGTCACGTTCGCGAGCTCGGAAGCCGCCGACGTGATCTTGTCACCGTCCACGAGGAGCACCGGGGCGAGGTCGATGTTGCCCTTGTCGTCGGCCTTGGCACGGTCGATCGTGAGGATCGTGCCGACCTCGACCTTCTCCTGACGGCCGCCGGCGCGCACTACTGCGTAAACCACGTGGAATTCCTTACGTACTCTGCTTGAGGGAAGTCTCGGGTGCCCACTTCTGCACGAGCGGCTCCCGGAGGCCGGGCCCGATCGGCGACGCAGGCAGAACGGCCCGCTGACACCAGGGATCGAGAATACTCGATCCCCCCGGGTCCGGTCAAACGGCGACACACGTACGATGACTCGCGTGACCGTGCTGATCGACCCGCCGACGTGGCCCGCCCACGACACCGTCTGGTCGCACCTCGTCAGTGATGCATCCTACGACGAACTCCACGCCTTCGCCGAACGGGCCGGGATCCCCCGCCGCGCGTTCGACCACGACCACTACGACGTACCGCGTTCCCGCTACCACGAACTGGTGGCTGCGGGCGCGACGGCGGTGACCGGGCGCGAGCTGGTGCTCCGGCTCATCGCGAGCGGCCTGCGGGTGGCGCAGCGCGACAAGCGCGGTCGGGACCGGCACGCGCACTGACCGTCCGCGCAGGCCGCGCGGACGGTCGGCGACGCGCTCCCTCCGTGGCGCGTCGCACGGGTCCGCGGCGCGACGGCCGGGAGGCGCGCCCCGCCGCCGCCACGCAGCGTCGCGCCCGGTGGCCCACCCGGCAGGACGCGGGGTCGCCGCGGTCCCGTCGGCCATGGCACGACGATCGATGCGACCCGCCGTAGCGTGCGGTCGGCGGCCGGCCGCCACAGCGGACGGCAGCAGCGGGAGGCCGGGCGCCGGACGCCGGACGCCGGCAGCCGCCGGTCGCCGGCAGCCCCCGGCCGGCGAGCGGCAGGGTGGCGGCTGCCGGCTGGCGAGCGGCAGTGTGGCGGCGCTGTCGGCGTCCGCACGACGTCGAGCACGTCGAACCACGTGACGGCGTGGCGCGAGGTGCTTCCCGGTGGTCAGCAGCAGCTCGCGCCATGCGGTCGGCACGGTTCGGCGTCCGGCGGTCCGGCGGTGCGCGGGGTGGCCGGGCGGGGTCGAGCGAGCCGACGACGGACGCCCGGAGCCGGGCTCCCGCCGGTGGCTGTGCCAGCGCACCGGCGGTGCCCGGCGACCGAGCGTGTCGGTGTCAGCGCGTCGGCGGCGTCCACCGGTCGTCGGGCCGCTGCACGGGCGGCTGGCCGGCGGCCTGCTGGGACCCGGACGGCTGACCGTACTGCTGCTGCTGCTGCTGCTGCTGCGCACCGTAGGGCTGCACGGCGGGCTGCACGGTCGGCGCGGGCACGGCGTCCGCAGGACGGACCGTCCCCGGTCGTCCGCCCGTCGGCCCCTGCCCCGGGCGTCCTCCCCGTGGACGTCCCAGCCAGAGCCACGCCACGGTCGACGTCGCGAGGAGCATGAGGGTGAAGGGGATGCCGTTCTGCAGGGGCCCGGTGAGGACGTCGATGACGAGCCGGGCACCCGACCCCGTCCGGACCGCGGCGTAGGACCCGGTGAAGACCCCGACGAGCGCCAGGGCGACCGTCCCCGCGGCACCGGCGAGCACGGCACGGAGGAGCACCGTCGGCAGCGGACTCCGCCGCGCGATCGGCGTGAGGAACGCGAGGGCCGTGAACGCTCCCACGTAGAACGGGAACGGCGAGGCGAACACGCCCGACACGAAGCTGCCGAGCAGGCTCGCCCCGGTGCCGTACGTCGAGAAGGGGTGCACGACGAGGGACGCCCCGAGCAGCCCGAGGACGCCGGACACCACCTCGACGAGCACGACGGACACGACGGCGATGAGGGCCCCCGTGACGTTGGCGACCGACGCTCCGGGTGCGAACGCCCGGCGCGGATCCGCGGTCCGGGGCGGCCGTGACCGCACCCGGCCCTGCTGGCCGTACGGCTGTTGGCCGTCCTGCGGCTGGCCGTACGGCTGCTGACCGTCCTGCGGGCGGCCGTACGGCGGCTGCTGCTGGCCGCCGGGTTGCTGGCCGACGTGCTGCTGGCCGGGCCACGCCGGGCCACCGGGCTGGCCGCCCGCGGGCGGTGCGGGCTGCGACCAGCCCGCACCGTAGTACCCGCGGTCCTGCTGCCGACCGTTCGGGTCGCCCGCGTGGGTCACGTCAGTTCCCCACGATCACGGCGCCGTCGTCCTGCCCGTCGTCGTCCGAGGACGCCGGTGCGCTGATGCTCGGCGACGACACACGGCGCGACCGCGATCGGCCCTGCCCCGGCTGCTTCGGCTCCGGGAGGGCCTGCAGCACGGAGTCGAGGAGCGACTCCGCGTCGTCCCGGACCGGACGCGGCTCACGCTTGGTCACGGCCACCGGGATGTCGAGGATCGCGACGGTGTTCTCGGTCGGGGTGACGGGAGCGCTCGAGCTCACGCGGCGACGGGTCGGCGCGGTCTTCGCCGGAGCAGCCTCCTGCGCGGACGGCTCGGGAGCGGACCCCTGCGAAGGGGTCTCCTGTGCGCCAGCGGAGCCCGCGCGGCCGGAACGGTGCTGGACGGCCTCGTCGGTGTCGCGCACGGCGGACCCGCGCTGCTCGCCGCCGTGCTGTTCGGCATCCTGCTCGTCGGTACCGCGCTGCTCGGGTGCAGCACTGCCGGCACCACGACCGCCACGACGGCGGCGGCGCTTCGACCCGGACGACTGCTCGCCGTCACGGTTGCCCGCACCCCCGGCGTCCTCCGCGCCACGCTCCGGCGCGGACACCGGCGACGGACCGGACGCTGGTGCATCGGCCGAGGCGGAGACCGCGGCCTCGGGGTCCGGGGTCGCCGCACCGCCGCGCGGCGACGCCACGCCGGTCACCGGTTCGCCGGACGACGCCTCGTCGTGGGGCAGGGTCGAGGCCGCGATGCGGGACAGCGCGTTCTTGACGTCCTCGGTGATCTGGTGCGCCTGCGACGACTGGCCGGTCGACCCGTTGCCGGAGCCCCCGTTGCCCGAGCCGCCGTTGCCACCGTGCCCGTTGCCTCCCTGGCCGTTGCCGTTGCCGTTGCCACCGGTCGAGCCGCCGTTGCCGCGGCCCTTGCGGCGCCCCTTCGAGGGCCCGGGGTCCGCGTTGTTGTCGTTGACCTTGGCGTTGACCTCGTCGAGCGACTCACGCAGCCCGACACCGATCTTCTTGCGGGTCATCTGCACGAGGCCGAGCGAGGTGACCTCGGCCACCTGGTGCTTCGTGCGGTCGCGGCTCAGGCACTCGACGAGACGACGCAGCACCAGGTCGCGGTTCGACTCGAGCACCATGTCGATGAAGTCGATGACGATGATGCCGCCGATGTCGCGCAGGCGGAGCTGTCGGACGATCTCCTCGGCCGCCTCGAGGTTGTTCTTGGTGACGGTCTCCTCGAGGTTGCCGCCCGAGCCGACGAACTTGCCGGTGTTGACGTCGACGACCGTCATGGCCTCGGTGCGGTCGATCACGAGCGAGCCACCCGAGGGCAGCCACACCTTGCGGTCCAGGGCCTTCTCGATCTGCTCGTTGAGGCGGTACTCCTCGAACGAGTCCGGGCCGTCGTAGATCTCGACGCGGTCCTTGAGGTCGGGCGCCACGGCGTCGAGGTACTCCTCGATGGTGCCGCGCGCGGCCTCGCCGTCGATGATCAGCTTCGTGAAGTCCTCGTTGAAGACGTCACGCACGATCTTGACGAGCAGGTCCGGCTCCGAGTGCAGCATGACCGGGGCGTGCCCGTTCTGCACCTTCTTCTGGATCGCGTCCCACTGGCTGGTCAGACGCTGCACGTCGCGCGTGAGCTGTTCCTCGGTCGCGCCCTCGGCAGCGGTGCGGACGATGACGCCCGCGTGCTCCGGCAGGACCTCCTTGAGGATCTTCTTCAGGCGCGCACGCTCGGTGTCCGGCAGCTTGCGCGAGATGCCGTTCATGGAGCCGTTCGGCACGTAGACCAGGTAGCGACCCGGCAGCGAGACCTGCGAGGTCAGACGGGCACCCTTGTGCCCGACCGGGTCCTTGGTGACCTGCACGAGGACCTTGTCCCCGGGCTTGAGCGCGGCCTCGATGCGTCGGCCGTGGTTGCCGGTGTCGACCGAGTTCCAGTCGACCTCGCCCGCGTAGAGCACGGCGTTCCGACCGCGGCCGATGTCGACGAAGGCCGCCTCCATCGAGGGCAGCACGTTCTGCACCTTGCCGAGGTAGACGTTCCCGATGAGCGAGACGTTGTGCGACTTGGTGACGTAGTGCTCCGCGAGGACGTTGTCCTCGAGCACGCCGATCTCGATCTTCGACGAGCTCGACCGGACGATCATCTGGCGGTCGACGCTCTCGCGGCGCGCGAGGAACTCGTCCTCGGTGATGACCGTGCGACGACGACCGGCGTCACGGCCGTCGCGGCGACGCTGCTTCTTCGCCTCGAGTCGGGTGGACCCCTTGATGCGCTGTGGCTCGGTGATGAGCTCCGGCTCGCGGCGGCGCGGCTCCTGGTGGTCGCGCGGCTCACGGACGCCGCGCTCCTGGCGGTCGGCACTGCTCCCGCGACGACGCGAGCGACGGCGGCTGCCGCCCTGCTCGTCGTCCTCGTCGTCGTCCTCGTCACGCGCAGCGCGCGCCGGCAGGGCCGGCAGGTCCGGCAGGACCGGCGCGTGGAAGATCAGGCTGAGGGTGCTGGTCGCCTTCGGCACGAAGGGCTCGTCCGCCTCGGGAGCAGATGCGGGCTCCGGCCGGGAGGCACCGCCCACCTCGACCGCGTCGGTCGCCACCGCGGAGGACGCGACGTCCGCCGTGGTCGCCCCGTCCGGGTCGGCTGGTGTGGTCGCAGCGGGTGCGTCCGCGACCGTGCTGCGCTCGATGCCGGCTGCACCGCCGTCCGACGACGCCTCGACGACGGGCTGGCTGCCCGTGACCGTCGAGACGTCCTGGGGCTCAGCCGCGGCGGCCGTGACGTGCTCGACCGCGACCTCGACGGCGTCGTCCGCCGTCGCCGTGTCCGTCGACGCAGGGGTCGTCGGCTCGGGGGTCGTCGGCTCGCTGCCCGTCGCTTCGGTGTCCGTCGCTTCGGTGTCCGTCGCTTCGGTGTCCGTCGCTTCGGCATCCGTCGACGCGCTGTCCGGGGCGACCGGTCCGTCGACCGCAGCGGTCCCGTCGGTCGGCGCGTCGTCGGTCACGGCGACCGCCTCGATGTCGCTGGTGTCGGTGTCGACGTCACCACGGGCCTCCTGGCCGGTGGACCGGGCGCGACGGCTGCCGAACAGGCGGCCACGGCGCTTCGGTGCGACTTCTTCGTTGTTCGGGTTGTCGGTGTTCTGCTCCACCATGGATCTGGTGCACTCCTCGGCCCCACTCGCGTCCTGACGGACGGCGGGAATTCTGTGGTTGTCACGGGTGGCGTCCACGCCCCCGTGTTCGTTCTCGTGACCGGTGTTCGTCGTCCCGGCGTGCGGTCCGGTGTCGTTCCGTGTCGGACACCCGGCCCGACCGGCTCGGCATCGGGTGTGACGCGAGTCCCGGTCACGGCGCGCTCTCACCGCGCCTGATCGTCCGGGCTGCGCCCGGAAAGCTCTCTCGCCGCACGGATCGGCCGCGCGACTGCTGTCATTGTCGCACGAGGTGCCAGGAAAGGTCCGGAACGGGCATGCGATGATGACGCCGTGAGCACGAGCGCAACCACGCCCCGCCGCCCGGTCGCGATGGCGGTCTTCCTCATCGTCACCGGAGCAGTCGGCCTCTTCGCCGCGTTCAACCTGGTGCTGGACGAGTTCGCGAAGTACGAGAACCCCTCGAAGGCGCTCAGCTGCGACGTGAGTCCGTTCGTGAACTGCTCGCAGGTGATGACGAGCTGGCAGGGCTCCCTGTTCGGGTTCCCGAACCCGCTCCTCGGCGTGATGGGCTTCGTCGCCCCGATCGCCGTCGGGGTGATGCTGCTCGCCGGCATGCGGAACGGTCACCGCTGGTTCTGGGTGCTGTTCAACGCCGGGGTGTTCCTGGCGTGGGTGTTCGTCACCTGGCTCTTCACGCAGACCGTCTGGGTCATCGGCTACCTGTGCCCCTGGTGCCTGCTCGTGTGGACCGTGACGATCCCGATGTTCTGGATCTTCACGACCTGGAACGCGGCGCAGGGACGCTTCGGCGCCGGGCTCCAGCGGGTCGGGCGCTCGCTGCTGCCCTACTCGTGGGCGTTCGTGCTGGCGAACTACGCCGTGATCGTGGTCAGCATCCTCATCGTGTTCCCCCGCGTGCTCTCGACGCTCCCGTTCTGACGCCGCGCTCGTGACGGCGTCCCGGTCCGCCTGACGCTGCCGGGCCGCTGCTCGGTGCACGTCCCGGTCGTCCTGACGCCACCGGACCGTTGCGATGCCCCCGTCCCGGTCCCTCGAGCGGGCCAGATCCGTCACGCTCGACGTTCTCCGGCGACGGATCGTGCCCTCGCCCGGATCGCCAGCGGCGTGTCCTGCCCACTCGGGAGGGCCGGCGGATCGGTCCTGATCGCTCGCGCAGCGTCCGGACGACACGTGCTCCTCGCTCCTCCGGTGTGCGAGCGGATCGTCCCGCACCGGCGAGCGTGCTGCCTCGGCCCGTGATCCGCCGACCCGGCCAGGCCCGGACGCCCGATCCTTCCCATGACACCTGCGATGCAAGGCGCTTTCGGGCATTCCTGGTGCAACCGAAGCGCCAGGTACGCCCGGTTTCGCTCGGTACGCCCGGATCGACCAGGTGCGCACGCCGCCGCGCGCCCCCGCGCCGCACCGCACCTCCCCGCACCCCAGGCGCCTCCCCGCGCCCCAGGCTCTGCGTCGCGCGCCCGCGCCCCAGGCAGTCCGGGGACAGCGATCGGCCCCGCGCTCCCGGATCGGGAGCGCGGGGCCGAGTGCGGCGGGGCCGACTACTTCGCGGCGGCCTCGATGGTCGGGACGACGTCGGTGAGGGTGCTCACACGCTGCCCGTTCACCAGGATCGTCGGCGTGCCGAAGCCCTGGGGACCGGCGACCGCCGGGTCCGAGGTGACCTGGTTCGTGATCTTCGTGACCCAGCCCTTGTACGTCTCGTTCGACAGGCACTCGGACACGTCGGAGCCGGTGGCCCCGCCGGCCTTCACCAGGTCGGCGATCTCGGCGTTGGTCAGGCCCTTCGTGCCCTCCTCCGGCTGCTTCTCGAAGAACTGCGTCTGCACGTCGAGGAACTTGTCCGGCGCGTAGTTCGCGACGCACATCGCGGCGTTCGCGGCACGGCTGGCGTAGCGCGAGCCGAGGTAGCTGCGGTCGAGGATCGACACCGGGTGGATCTCGAGCGTCGCCTGACCGTTCTTCACGAAGTCGGTGATCTGGTCGGCGTAGGCACCCTCGAACTGCTTGCAGACCGGGCAGGCCCAGTCGACGTACTCGACGACCTTGACCTTGCCGTCGCTGTCGGCCGTGGCGACCGGGGACGGGGTGCCGTCCGCCGAGACCGCTCCGGTCGTGACGGGGGTGATCTTGCCGTCGCCGCCGGTGAACTGGATGCCACCGGTGACCATGTTCTTCGGGCCGGCGGCGGAGGTGGTGCCCCCGCTGTTCACGTTCACCACGACGATCGCGATGATCGCCGCGACGGCCACGATGCCCAGGCCGATGCCGCCCTGCAGGAACCACTTGTTGCGGCGCTTGCGGCGCTTCTCGGCGTCGGCCCGCTGGCGGGCGACCTCACGGGCGTGCTGGCGACGCTCGTTCTTCGTGGGACGGTCGTTGTTCGTCATCGCGTCTGTGCTCCGCTTCGGTCGATCAGGCGAACCAGAGGGCGAGCTCGCGGGCGGCCGACTCCGGGGAGTCCGAGCCGTGCACGAGGTTCTGCTGCACCTTGAGGCCCCAGTCGCGACCGAGGTCGCCACGGATGGTCCCCGGGGCGGCCGAGGTCGGGTCCGTGGTGCCGGCGAGCGAGCGGAAGCCCGCGATCACACCGTTGCCGGCGACGCGCACGGCGACGACCGGGCCGGACTGCATGAACTCGACGAGCGGCTCGAAGAACGGCTTGCCCTGGTGCTCCTCGTAGTGCTGGTCGAGGAGCTCACGCGACGCCGTGACCATCTTGAGGTCGACGATCTCGTAGCCCTTGGTCTCGATGCGACGGAGGACCTCTCCGGTGAGCTGGCGGGCGACGCCGTCGGGCTTGACGAGGACGAGGGTCTCTTCGAGATCGGACACGCAGTTCTCCTGTGGTTCGGTGGTGGTCAGTCCTCGGCCTGAGCGGCCCGGAACGCGGCGTTCTGCCGGTCGAGCTGACCGCCCTTGACGAAGCAGAACACCCACAGCGCCAGGAACACCGCGCCGACCGCGAACATGAACGGCTCGATGAAGCCGGTGGCGAGGATGGCCGCCTGCAGCAGCCACCCGAACCATACACCGGCGCGCTTGCCCGTCAGGCGTGAGGCAGCTGCGAGGACGATGATCGCCAGGATGCCGCCACCGAACGCCGCGAGCGGCGGCAGCGTGCCCTTCCCGTAGACGACGAGCATCGGGAAGAAGAACATCACGGCCTCGAGTCCGAGGGTGATCGCGAGGAGGCTCTCGCGGGCACCGCGCTGCGGGCGCGGCTTCCGCACGCGCGACTGTCGACCCGGCCGGGAGGCCCGTGGTGCGTCCGTCACTTCGTCCCGCTCTCCGCGTGGACCAGGTCCATGACCTTCCCCACCATGACGATGGAGCCGGCGACGAGCACGAGGGCGTCCTCGGCGTCCGCCTCCTCCGCCAGGTCGCGCGCTTCCTGCAGTGCCTGCTCGAGCGCGGGTTCGACGACCACGCGGTCCTCGCCCACCTCGGCCACGACGATGCGGGCGAACGCGTCGGCGTCGAGTGCACGGTCCCCCGGCGGCTGCGTGACGACGAAGGTCTGGACAGTGTCCTTGAGCGCCCGGACGAAGCCGCGGGCGTCCTTGTCGCCGAGGATCCCGACGACGCCGACGACGTGCTCGGACGGGAACGCGACCGGCAGCGCCTCGGCCAGGGCGCGCGCCCCGTGCGGGTTGTGCGCGGCGTCGACCACGACGGTGGGCTCCTGCGCGATCGGCTGCAGCCGGCCGGGGCTGGTCGCGTTCGCGAGGCCCTCGGACAGGACGTCCTCGTCGAGGGCCTGCGAGCCCCGCCCGAGGAACGACTCGACCGCGGCGATCGCGACGGCGGCGTTGTGCGCCTGGTGCTGGCCGAAGAGCGGGACGAACAGGTCGTCGTAGCGCCCGGCGATGCCCTGCACGGTGACGAGCTGTCCGCCGACGGCCGGGGTGTCGGACACGACGGAGAACCCGGTGCCCTCGACGGCGAGCGTCGACTCGGTGAGCTCCGCGGCCCGCTCGAGCTCCGCGAGGGCCTCGGGCGTCTGGGCACTGGAGACGACCGACGACGACGGCTTGATGATGCCGGACTTGGTGCGCGCGATCTCGGCGACGGTCGACCCGAGCTGCTTGGCGTGGTCGATCGCCACCGGGGTGATCACCTGCACCTGGCTCTGCACGACGTTGGTGGAGTCCCACTCGCCGCCCATGCCGACCTCGATGACGGCGACGTCGACCGGTGCCTCGGCGAAGCACGCCAGGGCCAGGACGGTCAGCGCCTCGAAGAAGGTCAGCGGCTGCTCGCCCTTGTCGGTGAGCTCCTGGTCCGTCATCGCCAGGATCGGGGTGATGTCGTCCCAGTTCTCCACGAACCGGTCGGCCGCGATCGGCTCGCCGTCGATGACGATGCGCTCCCGGATCGACACCAGGTGCGGACTCGTCATGAGGCCGGTGCGCAGCCCGTGGGCGCGGACGATGCTCTCGGCCATGCGCGCGGTCGACGTCTTGCCGTTCGTGCCGGTGACGTGGATGACCGGGTACGCCAGGTGCGGGTCGCCGAGGAGCTCGACGGCCCGTCGGGTGGCGGTCAACCGACGTTCGGGTGCCTGCTCGCCGATCCGGGCGTACAGGGCGGCTTCGACGCGCTGCACCTCGTCGTCGTCGCCGCCGTACGGCAGCGCGTCCGTCGGGGCCTGCTCGCCGGACGGTCCGACCGGGATGCGGACCCCGGCCGTGTCGTCGAGCGGACCGAGGTCCTCGATGCCGTCGTGGTCGTCGTCGTACTGCTCGCTGTCGCTCATGCGCGTGCCACCTCCACGGACACCTTCGCACCGTCGCCGACGTCCGAGCCCTCGCCGGGAGCGAACGTCGTCGTGGTCACCTCGACGCTCGTCGCGAGGGTCTCCCCCGCGATGAGCTGCTCGTGCGTGCGGATCGCGTCCTCGGCGTCCTCGGAGACCCGGAGCGTCAGGACGATGCGGTCGCTGACGTCGAGGTCGGCGTCGCGGCGGGCCTGCTGCACGGCGCGGACGACGTCACGGGCGAGCCCCTCGGCCTCGAGCTCGGGGGTCGTCACGGTGTCGAGCACCGCGAAGCCGCCGCCGTCGAGGAACGCCACCGCGACGGAGTCGTCCGCGACGGTGAGGTCGAGCGTGTACTCGCCCTCGACGAGGTCGACGCCGCCGACCGTCACGCCGGACTCGGTCGCGACCCAGTCGCCCTTCTTGGCGGCCGGGATCACCTGCTGCACCTGCTTGCCGATCCGGGGGCCGGCGGCGCGGGCGTTGACGGTGAGCTTCCGCTCGATGCCGTAGCGGCCGAGCGAGGACTCCTCCTGCTGCTCGAGCACGACGCGCTTCACGTTGAGCTCGTCACGCAGGATGTCCGCGAACGGTTCGATCGCTGCCGGGTCCGGCACGACCAGCGTCAGGGTCGCGAGGGGCAGACGGACACGGCGGCCGGTCGCCTTGCGGAGCGCGAGCCCCTTCGACGCGACGTCGCGCACGCGGTCCATCGCGGCGACCAGGGCGTCGTCGGCCGGGAACTCGTCGGCGGACGGGAAGTCCTCGAGGTGCACGCTGCGCCCGCCGGTCAGGCCCTTCCAGACCTCTTCCGTGACGAGCGGCGCGAGCGGGGCGGCGACGCGGGTGAGCGTCTCGAGCACGGTGTACAGCGTGTCGAACGCCGCGCGGGCCTCGGGTGAGGACTCCGCGCCGAGCCAGAACTTGTCGCGCGACCGACGGACGTACCAGTTGGTCAGCACGTCGGCGAAGTCCCGGACGGCCTGGGCCGCGAGCGGGGTGTCGAGCGCGTCGAGGTGCGTGGTCACGTCCGCCACGAGCACCCGGGTCTTCGCGAGCAGGTACCGGTCGAGCACGTCGGTGCTCGCCGTGCTGCGCGAGGCCTGGTAGCCGGTGTCGCCGGAGGCGTTCGCGTAGAGGGTGAAGAAGTAGTACGTCGACCAGAGCGGCAGCAGGAACTCGCGGACACCCTGGCGGATGCCCTCCTCGGTCACGACGAGGTTGCCGCCGCGGATGACCGACGACGACATGAGGAACCAGCGCATCGCGTCGGCGCCGTCGCGGTCGAACACCTCGGAGACGTCCGGGTAGTTCCGGAGCGACTTCGACATCTTCTGGCCGTCCGAGCCGAGCACGATGCCGTGGCTGATCACGTTCCGGAAGGCCGGGCGGTCGAACAGCGCGGTCGACAGCGCGTGCATGACGTAGAACCAGCCGCGGGTCTGCCCGATGTACTCGACGATGAAGTCCGCGGGGCTGTGCTCCTCGAACCACTCGCGGTTCTCGAACGGGTAGTGCACCTGCGCGTACGGCATCGAGCCGGAGTCGAACCACACGTCGAACACGTCGGAGATGCGTCGCATGGTCGACTGCCCCGTCGGGTCGTCGGGGTTCGGCCGGGTCAGCTCGTCGATGAACGGACGGTGCAGGTCGACCTCGCCGTCGGCGTTCAGCGGCAGGCGACCGAAGTCGCGCTCGAGCTCCTCGAGCGAGCCGTAGACGTCCTGGCGCGGGTACGCCGGGTCGTCCGACACCCAGACCGGGATCGGCGTGCCGAAGTACCGGTTGCGGGACACTGACCAGTCGATCGCGTTGCCGACCCACTTGCCGAACTGACCGTCCTTGACGTTGTCCGGCACCCAGTTGATGTCCTGGTTGAGCTCGCCCATGCGGTCGCGGAACTCGGTGACGCGGACGAACCACGACGAGACCGCCTTGTAGATGAGCGGCTTGCGGCAGCGCCAGCAGTGCGGGTAGCTGTGCTCGTACGAGGCCTGGCGGAGCAGTCGGCCCGCCTCGCGCACGGCCTTCGTCAGCGGCTTGTTGGCGTCCGACCAGAGCATGCCGGCGACGTCGCCGAACTGCGCCGTGAAGAGTCCGCCCTCGTCGAGGGACAGCACCACGGGGATGCCGGCGGCCGCGCAGACCTCCTGGTCGTCGGCGCCGTACGCCGGGGCCTGGTGCACGATGCCGGTGCCCTCACCCGTCTCGACGTACTCGGCGACGAGGATGCGCCACGCGTGCTCGTAGCCCTCGGCCTCCGCGAGGAAGTCGAACAGGCGCTCGTACTCGACGCCGTCGAGCTCGGCGCCGACGACCGTGCGGAGCACGGCGGCGAGCGCGTCGTCCGCGCTCTCGTAGCCGAGCTCCTTCGCGTGGGCGGCCACGGTGTCCGAAGCCAGGAGGTACCGAGCCGAGCCGGCGTCGCCACCGTCAGCCGCGCCTCCCGGCCCGGCCGGCACGACCGCGTAGGCGATGTCCGGACCGACCGCGAGCGCCGCGTTCGTCGGCAGGGTCCAGGGGGTCGTCGTCCAGGCGAGTGCGCGGACCCCGATCAGGTCGAGTGCAGCGGCGCGGGCGCCATGCAGCGGGAACGACACCGTGACCGACTGGTCCTGGCGCATCTTGTAGACGTCGTCGTCCATGCGCAGCTCGTGGTTCGAGAGCGGCGTCTGGTCGTTCCAGCAGTACGGCAGGACGCGGAAGCCCTCGTACGCCAGGCCCTTGTCCCAGAGCTGCTTCCACGCCCACAGGACGCTCTCCATGAAGGTGACGTCGAGGGTCTTGTAGTCGTCCTCGAAGTCGACCCAGCGCGCCTGACGGGTGACGTACGCCTGCCACTCGTCGGTGTACTGCAGCACGGACTGCTTGGCCGCGGCGTTGAAGACGTCGACGCCCATGTCGTCGATCTCGTGCTTCTCGGTGATCCCGAGCTGCCGCATGGCCTCGAGCTCGGCGGGCAGCCCGTGGGTGTCCCACCCGAAGCGGCGGTGCACCTGCTTGCCGCGCATGGTCTGGTAGCGCGGGAAGACGTCCTTCGCGTAGCCGGTCAGCAGGTGACCGTAGTGCGGCAGGCCGTTCGCGAAGGGCGGGCCGTCGTAGAACGTCCACTCCGTGCAGCCCTCGCGCTGGTCGATCGACGCCCGGAACGTGTCGTCGCCCTTCCAGAAGGCGAGGATGCCCTGCTCGACGGCGGGGAAGGACGGGGACGGGACGACACCGTCGGTGGGGACGTTGAGGGGGTAGGCCACGAGCTGCTCCTGTGGGTTCGGTTCGTCTCCACGAGGACGGAGCGTGCTCCGCGGTACCACCTCGCTTGCCGGACGCTGCTCGCGCTGCGACCGACCGCTCGTTCGCCGGATGGGGTGCGGTCCGGTCCGCCCGGGTCTACTGACGGCGGTGGTGCTGCCGCGTTCTTCCGGAGGCTCACCGGTGATGGCCGGTTCGACGCCTGGTGGGACGAGTCTACAAGAGTCGGAGCATGCTGGAGCGATGCCCTCGTCCGAGAAGCAGGACCGTCCGGAGTCCCTGCTCACCGTCGTCATCGCCTTCGCCGCCAACCTGCTCGTCGCCATCGCCAAGACCGTCGCCTCCCTGATCTCGGGTTCAGCGTCGATGACCGCGGAGGCCGCGCACTCGTGGGCCGACACGGGCAACGAGATCTTCCTGCTCGTCGCCGAACGACGCGGCGCGAAGAAGCGGGACCGGAAGCACCCGCTGGGGTACGGTCGCGAGACCTACATCTGGTCGATGTTCGCCGCGTTCGGCCTCTTCACCGCGGGTGCCGTCGTGTCGATCTGGCACGGCATCACCGAGCTCGGCGAGACCGGTCCGGCCGAGGACGTCGTGCTCAACTACGTCGTGCTCGGCATCGCGTTCGTCCTCGAGGGCACGAGCTTCCTGCAGGCCTACCGCCAGGCACACGGAGCCGCCACGAAGCGCCGCGTCCCGGTGCTCCGCCACGTGCTGCAGTCGTCGAACCCCACGCTCCGGGCGGTCTTCGCCGAGGACGCCGCGGCGCTGGTCGGCCTCGTGATCGCGTTCCTCGGCGTGCTGCTGCACCAGCTCACCGGCCTCGCGGTGTTCGACGCGATCGGCTCCATCGCGGTCGGACTCCTGCTCGGGGTCGTCGCGATCGTCCTCATCGAGCGCAACCGCCGGTTCCTGGTCGGCGAGGCGACGTCCCCCGAGCTCGAGGACGCCGTGCTCACCGAGCTGCTCCGTCGCGACGAGGTGGAGCGCGTCACCTACCTGCACCTGGAGTTCGTCGGACCGTCCCGGGTGTTCCTGGTGGCCGCGGTCGACCTGACCGGCAACGAGCTCGAGGACCACGTCGCGGTCCGGCTCCGTCGGGTCGAGGCGTCGCTCGAGGAGAGCCAGTACATCGAGGAGGCCGTCCTCACCCTGAGCATCCCGGGCGACGCGTCGCTCGCGGCCCGAGGGGACGGCGACGTCCCGGGGATCGTGCGCGACGGCACGGTGGAGGACGTCGCGGCCGGCGGTGCCGGGACGCTCCGCACCGAGTAGCGCCTGTCGGGTCAGCGCGCGTCGAGGCCCGCCGCGACCGGCGTGAGCGCCGCGCCGACGTACTCGACGAGGGACCTGCGGGCGACGCCGTCGGCGACCCACACCCCGAACGCCGCCGCCGCGGCCCCGAGCATCGCCCCGGACACGGTCTGCGGCCACAGGGACGTCGGGTGCTCCCCCGTCCGCGAGCCGACGAACGCCGAGACCGCCCCGTGCTGCGCCATCACCCGCGCCGCCACACTGGCGACGAGCTCGGTGCCGATGTCCATCACCTCGGCCTGGGCGATCGCCCACGGCACGCGGTCGGGGTCGTGCGCCCGCGCCGCGGCGAGCACGGCCTGCTCCACGGCGCGCACGGGCGAGGACTCCGTCGAGGCGGTGAGGAACGCGGGCAGGTCGGCGACCGCGGCGTCGAGCTCCAGCCAGAGCACGTCCGACTTCGCCCCGAAGTAGTTGAAGAACGTCGCCCGGCTCACCCCGGCCCGGGCCGCGATCTGGTCGACGGTCGTCCGCGCGTACCCCTGCTCGAGGAACAGCTCGGCAGCCGCGTCGGCGAGGACCTCGGCACTCGAGCGTCGGGGGCGGCCACCGCGGCGCATCGTCTCGTCCATGCCGCCAGTAAACCGCTAGACTCGTGCAGCCATGATCTTGGACCGAGTACAGAAAACACGCGCCCGCGCGCTCCTCACCGCCGCGGGAGCCACCGCGGTCCTGCTGGCCCTGACCGCCTGCACCGGCGGTGGCACCGCCACGGACGCCGGCACGCCGGTCAGCGGCGGGACGCTCACGTACGCCTCCGGCGACGCCGAGCCGACCTGCCTCGACCCGCACGTCGGCGGGAACTACCCGCAGGCCCTGCTGTCGACGCAGTACATCGAGATGCTCACCGGCCTCGACCGGGCGGGGAAGCCGACGCCGGCCCTCGCGACCGGGTGGACGACGAGCGACGACGGGAAGACCCTGACGCTCGACCTGCGCACGGACGTGTCGTTCTCCGACGGCACCCCGTTCGACGCGGCCGCCGTCGTCGCGAACATCGAGCACGTGCAGGACCCGACGACGGCGTCGAGCACGGGCTACCTCGCCCTGCAGTCGATCACGAAGGCCACGGCGACCGACGACCACACCGTCACGCTGACCCTGAGCCGCCCGGACAGCGCGCTGCTCGAGTCGTTCTCGCAGCCCTGGGTCGGCATGGAGTCACCGAAGGCCCTGCAGCGCCCGCAGGCGACGAACTGCGCATCCCCCGTCGGCACCGGCCCGTTCACCGTCACGGAGTGGCAGCGGGGCGATCGCATCACCCTGGCGAAGAACGACGCGTACACGCCGCTCACCGGCTCGACGGAGCCCCGCCTCGACGGCATCACGTGGCGCTTCCTGCCCGACTCGACCTCGCGCTACGCCGCACTGCAGGCCGGCCAGGTCGACGTCATCGACAACGCCCAGCCCGACCAGCTGAAGAGCGCCTCGACGAAGGGCGCGATCCGCGACCTCGACGCCCCGCGCCCCGGCGCCTCGAACCGCCTCGAACTGAACTCCGGGCACGGGGTGTTCCGCGACGAGGCGGTCCGGAAGGCCTTCATCGCCGGCGCCGAGATCGACCCGGGCCTGCAGAGCCTGTTCCTCGGCACCGCGAAGCGCTCGTACTCGGTGCTGTCGAGCGTCGAGCCCGACGGGTACTCCGATCCGGCGCTGTTCGAGTACTCCCCGAAGACGGCGGGACGCCTGCTCGACGAGGCCGGTTGGAAGGTCGGCAGCGACGGCGTCCGCGAGAAGGACGGGCAGCGGCTCACCGTCACCTTCCCGGTGTCGACGAACCAGTCGGTGCCCGCGGAGCGCAGCCTGTTCCAGCAGGTCCAGGCCTCGGAGAAGGCGGTCGGGTTCGACGTGCGGCTCGAGGAGCTCGACCTCTCCAGCTGGTACGCCGCCCTCGCCGCGAACGAGTACGACGTCGTCAGCGCTCCGTACACCAAGGTCGGCCCGGACGTCCTCCGCATCCTGTACGACAGCGCGAGCATCGAGCCCGCACCGTCGGGCTACTTCGCGAACCTCGCGCAGCTCGACGACCCGACGGTCGACGACCTGCTGGAGCGTGCGGCACGCACGTCGGACGCCGACGAGCGCGGCGACCTGTACCGCCAGGCGCAGCAGCGGATCCTGGCGAGCGGCACCGTCCTGCCGCTCTACGACCAGCAGAACCACTTCCTGTACCGCTCCGCCGTCCACGGCATCGAGACCACGTCGGTCTCCACCCCGTGGTTCGGCACCGCGTGGATCGCCCGCTGACGGGCGAGCCGGCCGGGAGGCCCGCCCCGCGTCCGCCACGCACCGGCACCCGTCGCGGGTGGTCGGCGTGGGTCCTGTGGGGTCTCCGCCGTGCGGCCGGCGGCATCGGGGTGCTCTGGGCGGTCGCCACGATCGTCTTCGTCGCGATCCGGTTGATCCCGGGTGACCCGGCGCTGGCGATCCTCGGCGGCCCCGGGTCCCAGGCCTCGGCGGAGGCGGTCGAGGCCGTCCGCCGCGAGTACGGCCTCGACCGGCCGGTGCTCGTGCAGTACGCGGTGTTCCTCGGGCGCCTGGCGACCGGGCACCTCGGCGACTCGTACGCGTTCCGCACGCCCGTGTCCGAGCTCCTCGCGCAGCAGGTCCCCGTGACGCTGACGCTCGCGGTCGCCGGACTCGTCGTCGCCTGGGTCCTGGCGATCGGCGCCGCGTGGTGGTCGACGCAGCGCGGGCGGATCGCCGCGGCCCTGACCGGCGCGATCACCGTGACGGCGAGCGTCGTGCCGCACTTCTGGCTCGGCAGCGTGCTCATCGTGGTCTTCGCGAGCGCACTCGGGTGGGTGCCGGCGGTGTCGGACGGCAGCCTGCGCGGTTGGGTCCTGCCCGTGCTCACCGTCGCCGTGCCGGTCGCGGGGTACCTCGCCGAGACGGTCCGCGACGGCGTGGTCGACGCCCAGCGCTCCGCGTTCGCCCTCGCAGCCCGCGGCCGCGGGGAGACCCGCGTCGGACTGTTCGGTCGTCACCTGCTCCGGCACGCGGCGCTCCCCGGGATCGCCCTGTCCGCGTGGGCCTTCGGCTCGCTGGTCTCCGGTGCCGTGGTCGTCGAGTCGGTCTTCGCGCTGCCCGGGATCGGTCGTGCCCTGGTCACCGCGGTCACCCAGCGGGACATGCCCCTGGTGGCCGGGATCGCCCTCGTGTCCGCCGCGGCGTACGTCGTCGTGCTGGCGGTCGCGGACCTGGTCGAGCGGGCGGTGGACCCGCGGACCCGCGACCGACGCCCGGCCGGTCGCGTGGGGCGAGTGCGCGTGCGCACGCAGGGCGGGGTGGACGCACGGTGAGCGGGGTGCTCGACCCGGGCCTCCCGGCCGGTGCGTCCGAGGGGCGGGCCCGACGGTCCGAGCGGTTCCGTGGGGGGACGCTCGGCCCGGCGGGCTCGGTCGCGGCGGTCGTCGTCGCGGTCGCGGTGCTGGCGGCGGTCTGGCCGGCGCTGCTCGGCGGCGGCGACCCGCTCGCGGTGCACCCCGCCGACGCCCTGACGCCACCCGGACCGGCGCACCCCTTCGGCACCGACGAGTCCGGACGCGACGTGCTCGCGCGCGTGGTCGCGGGGACACGGGCGTCACTCGTGGTCGGGGTCGCCGCGACGCTCGTCGGCGGTCTCACCGGGATCCTGCTCGGCACGCTCGCCGGACTCGGTGGTCGGATCGTGGACGCGGTCGTCGGCCGGGTCACCGAGGTGGCGTTCGCGCTGCCGCTGCTGCTCGTCGCGCTCGTCGTCATCGCGGTCACCGGCCCCGGACCGGTGCCCGCGACCCTGGCGGTGGGGTTCGCCACGGCGCCCGGGTACGCCCGGATCGTCCGCGGCCTGGTCCGGAGTGCGCGGTCGTCGCAGGTGGTCGAGACCGCCGTGCTGCAGGGCCGCTCCCCCGGCCGGATCGTGTTCCGGCACGTCCTGCCCGCGGCACTCTGGCCCGTCGTCGCCGTCGCCACGCTCGGGGTCGGCCAGGCGGTCGTGTGGGCGTCGGCGCTCAGCTACCTCGGGGTCGGGACCCCGCCGCCCGCGCCGGAGTGGGGTGCGATGCTCGCGGACGGCCGCACCTACCTGCTGACCGCGCCGTGGATGAGCACCTTCCCGGGCCTCGCCATCGTGGTGCTGGCGACCGCGTTGACGGTGCTCGGCCGTGCGGTGCGGCGGACGGGGGCCGTGCGGTGAGGAGCTCCGAGCGGGGGCCCGACGACGTCGCGGGACGGACCGGTGCAGCACGGCCGGTGGGGACCCGCGTGCTCGACGTCCGCGGGCTCGCGGTGTCGATCGACGGCGCGACGGTGGTGCACGGCGTCGACCTGCACGTCGACGCCGGTGAGTGCGTCGCCCTGGTCGGGGCGTCCGGCTCCGGCAAGACCGTGACCGCCCGGGCGGTGCTCGGGCTCTCCGCAGCGGGTGCCGCGGTCACCGCCGACCGCCTCGACCTCGTCGGCTCCGACGTGCGCGGGCTCGCCGAGCGGCGCTGGCGTCGGCTCCGCGGGAGCACCGTCGGCTACGTCGGCCAGGAGGCCCTCGGCGCACTCGACCCCCTCCGCCCCGTCGGCCGCGAGGTCGCCGACGCCCTGCGCCTGCACACCGACCTGCGCGCAGCAGAACGGGTCGATGCCGTGCGCGCCGCACTGGCGGGCGTGGGGCTCGACCCCGCGATGGCGACCGACGGCCGGCGCTCCGGCACGCTCTCCGGAGGCATGCGACAGCGCGCGCTGATCGCGGCGGCGACCGTGGCCTCCCCCGCGCTCGTGGTGGCGGACGAACCGACGACCGCCCTCGACGCCGCCGTGGCCGTCACCGTGATGGAGCAGCTCCGGGCCGTGCAGGACCGCGGCGCCGGGCTGCTGGTCATCACGCACGACCTCGGGCTCGTCGCCGGGTGGGCGGACCGGGTGCTCGTCGTCGACGAGGGGACGGTGGTCGAGCACGGACCGGTCGCCGAGGTCTTCGCAGCACCGCAGCACCCGGCGACCGCAGCCCTGGTGCGGGCGGCACGGGCGGACACGCACCGGGCCGTGGGACGGGCGCCCCGGACCGGTGCGCCGTCGGCCCCGCTCGTCGAGGGCTCCGGACTGACCCGTTCCTTCGACGGGGTGCCCGCCGTGCAGGACGTGTCGATCACCGTGCGACCGGGCCGCGTGACCGGTGTCATCGGCGCCTCCGGGTCGGGCAAGACGACGGTGGCGCGGATGCTGCTCGGACTCGAGACGCCGGACGCCGGCACCGTCACGCTCGACGGCGACCCGTGGGTGCCCCTGCCCGAGCGCGAGCGCCGGGCTCGTCGGCACCGGGTGGCGGCCGTCGTGCAGGACCCCGGGGCGACCTTCGACGAGCGGTGGAGCGTCGGACGGGTGCTCGCGGACGCCCTGTCCCGCGGGCAGGAGCGGCGGGCGCGGGGTGGTCTGGCCGACCCGGTCGACGCCGCACTCCGTCAGGTGGGACTCGACCCCGAGCTGCGGTCACGCGCCCCGCGCACGCTCTCCGGCGGACAGCGGCAACGACTGGCGATCGCCCGGGCGCTGGCGACGTCGCCCGAGGTGGTGGTGCTCGACGAACCGGTGACGGCACTCGACGCGACCGTGCAGGACGCGGTGCTCACGCTGCTCGAACGACTGCGCGACGAGACCGGCGTGGCGATGGTGTTCGTGTCGCACGACCTGCGCGCCGTCCGGCGGATGGCGGACGAGGTGCTCGTGGTGCACGACGGCCGCGTCGTCGAGCAGGGCCCCGCGGAACGCGTGCTCGGCGCGCCGGAGCACCCGGCGACCGCGCGCCTGGTCGACGCTGCCGCCCGGCTCGCCCGCGGCGCCTGACCGCTGCGCCGCGCCAGCGGGCGAGTCTCGCTCAGGCGGACACGTTCGCGGCACCGAAGCCGCGAACGTGTCCGCCGGGCCGAGACTCGGGGAGCGCCCACGGAGCGGACATGCCGGGAGGCACGGTGCGCGTCCGTGGCGGACGTGCACCGTGCCTCCCGGCCGACAGCGGCGGCTACGAGCCCGCGGGCTCCTTGTCGGACCCCGGCTTCGGGGTGTCTCCCGAGATGATCGGGATCTCGCTCGTCGAGAAGTCCTTCGCCCAGTCGGACTGCGCGAGCTCCGAGGTCGGGTCGTTGTAGTCCTTGATGACGTCGGCGACCTCGTCCTCGTGGGCGACCGTGGGGCCCGAGCCCATGAGCGGCGTCGCAGCCGTCTCCTTGGTGAAGAACACCGCGACGAGGCCGATCACGGCCGCGAGCATGAGGTAGAAGGCCGGGATGTCCTCGGCCCACGAGAGCCCGGCGTCCTTCGCCCCGGCGATGAGCGCCTGCGTCGCGAGCGGCGTCGTGCCACCGAAGAGCGAGACGGACACGTTGAACGCGATCGCCAGCGCGCCGTAGCGGATGATCGTCGGGAACAGCGCGGGGAGCGTCGACGGCATGGTCGACGTGAACGTGACGAGCACGAGACCGAGGATCAGCAGGCCGAAGAAGACCCCGGCACCGGTCCCGGTCTGGACGAGCTTGAGCGCCGGCCACGACAGCACGATGAAGCCGATGCAGCCGGCGGCGAGGACCGGCCGGCGGCCGAACTTGTCGGACAGGCGACCACCGAAGGTGATGACGACCATCATCAGGATCATCACGATGACGATGAGGATCAGGCCGAACGTGGCGTTCTGCCCGAGGTTCGTCTCGAGGTAGGTCGGCATGTACGACAGCAGCATGTAGTCGGTCACGTTGAACACGAGGACCAGGCCGATGCAGATGATGAGCGAGCGCCAGTTCTCGGCGAACAGCTTGAGGAACGGCGTCTTCTGCGATTCGCGCTCGGCGGCCTGCTCCTGCTGCTTCTGGAAGGCCGGGGTCTCCTCGAGCTTCAGGCGGAGGTAGAGCCCGATGAGGCCGAGCGGACCGGCGATCATGAACGGGATGCGCCAGCCCCAGCTGAGCAGGGTGTCCTCGGGCATCGCGTACTGCAGGACCGTGACGATCGACGCGCCGAGCACGTAGCCGGCCAGCGTGCCGAACTCGAGCCACGAGCCCATGAACCCGCGGCGCTTGTCGGGCGAGTACTCAGCGATGAACGTCGCGGCACCGCCGTACTCACCACCGGTCGAGAAGCCCTGCACGAAGCGGGCGACGAGGAGCAGCACGGGGGCCCAGAAGCCGATCGTCGCGTACGACGGGATGAGGCCGATCATGAGCGTGCCGGCGGCCATCAGGATCATCGTCAGCGCGAGGACCTTCTGCCGGCCGATCTTGTCGCCGATGGGGCCGAAGACGGCGCCGCCGATCGGGCGGACGATGAAGGCGGCCGCGAAGAACCCGAAGGTCGCGACGAGGTTCGACGTCGGGTCGCCCGCCGGCAGGAACACCTTCGAGATCGTGACCGTCAGGTACGCGAAGATGCCGAAGTCGAACCACTCCATCGCGTTGCCGAGGGCCGCAGCGGCGACGGCACGCTTGAGCAGCGACTCCTCGACGACGGTGACGTCGTCCTCGGTCAGCTTGCGGCGTGCACGCTTCGCTGCGCCCTTCGTGCGCAACGGCCGGTCGCCGTGCTGGTGTGCGTCGTTCGGTGCCAAGTTCGTTCCTCCGGTAGTGCTGTGTCTTGCCTTCGGGCATCCGGCGGAGAGCGACTGTGCAGTCCTCGCGAACACCGCGCTCGCCGGACAAACTCCGACAGCCTACCAGATGGAGCGCTCCGACGCGGCGGACCGCTACGATGAGGCCACCGCGTACTGTACGCGCGACACTCAGGCACCTCACCACGGACTCGGTGCCGCACACATCGATCGAAAGGCCCTGCCATGACGAAGCCCATGCCCGACAAGCCCACGGTGGACGGCCTCGAGGACGTCTGGGGTCCGGTCTGGGAGCAGGACGGCACCTACCGCTTCGACCGCGACAGCGCGACGAAGGACGCGGTGTACTCGATCGACACCCCGCCGCCGACCGCGTCGGGTTCGCTGCACATCGGGCACGTGTTCTCCTACACGCACACCGACCTCAAGGCCCGGTACGAGCGCATGCGCGGGAAGCACGTCTTCTACCCGATGGGCTGGGACGACAACGGCCTGCCGACCGAGCGCCGCGTGCAGAACTACTACGGCGTCCGGTGCGACCCGCAGCTCCCCTACGACCCCGCCTTCGTGCCGCCGTTCGAGGGCGGCGACGGCAAGTCGAGCAAGGCGGGCGACCAGCTGCCGATCTCGCGCCGCAACTTCATCGAGCTGTGCGAGCGCCTGACCGTGCAGGACGAGCAGCAGTTCGAGCACCTCTTCCGCACGCTCGGCCTGTCGGTGGACTGGACGCAGTCGTACCGCACGATCGACGACACCTCGCGGGCGAGCGCGCAGCGTGCGTTCCTCCGCAACCTCGAGCGCGGCGAGGCCTACCAGGCCGACGCCCCGACGCTCTGGGACGTCACCTTCCGCACCGCCGTCGCGCAGGCCGAGCTCGAGGACAAGGAGATGCCCGGCGCGTACCACGGCCTGGCGTTCCACCGCACCGACGGCGGCGAGGACGTCGTCATCCAGACCACCCGTCCGGAGCTGCTCCCCGCCTGCGTCGCCCTCGTCGCGCACCCGGACGACGAGCGCTTCCAGGACCTGTTCGGCACGACCGTCCGCTCCCCCCTGTTCGACGTCGAGGTCCCGGTCCTCGCGCACCACCTGGCGCAGCAGGACAAGGGCGCGGGCATCGCGATGGTCTGCACCTTCGGTGACACCACCGACGTGGTGTGGTGGCGCGAACTGCAGCTGCCGAACCGCGCGATCATCGGCTTCGACGGCCGCGTCCGCTCGGACGAGCCCGCGTGGATCGAGTCGACCCGCGGCAGGGAGCTCTACGCCGAGATGGCCGGCAAGACCGTCTTCTCGGCGAAGAAGGTCCTCGTGGACGCGCTCACCGAGTCGGGCGAGCTCGTCGGCGACGTGAAGACGATCAACCACCCGGTGAAGTTCTTCGAGAAGGGCGACAAGCCGCTCGAGATCGTCTCGACCCGCCAGTGGTACATCGTCAACGGCGCGCGCGACGAGCAGCTCAAGGAGACCCTGCGGAAGCGCGGCGAGGAGATCGCCTTCCACCCGGACTTCATGCGCGTCCGCTACGACAACTGGGTCGGTGGCCTCTCCGGCGACTGGCTCATCTCGCGCCAGCGCTTCTTCGGCGTGCCGATCCCGGTCTGGTACCCGCTCGACGCCGACGGCAACCCGGTCTTCGACCAGCCGATCGTCCCGACCGAGGCACAGCTGCCCGTCGACCCGGCGTCCGAGCCGGCCCCCGGGTACGCCGAGCACCAGCGCGGCGTCGCCGGCGGCTTCCAGGGGGAGCTCGACGTGATGGACACCTGGGCGACCTCGTCCCTCACCCCGCAGCTCGCGGGCAAGTGGGAGACGGACCCGGCGCTCTACGACCTCGTGTTCCCGTACGACGTCCGCCCGCAGGCGCAGGACATCATCCGCACGTGGCTCTTCACGACGGCACTCCGCAGCCAGCTCGAGGCCGACGTCGCGCCGTGGAAGCACGCGAGCATCTCCGGCTTCATCGTGGACCCCGACCGCAAGAAGATGTCGAAGTCGAAGGGCAACGTCGTCACGCCGCTCTCGATCCTCGAGCAGCACGGTGCCGACGCGGTCCGCTACTGGGCAGCCTCGTCGAAGCTCGGCACCGACGCGGCCTTCGACCCGCAGAACCCGAAGCAGATCAAGGTCGGTCGTCGCCTGGCGATCAAGGTGCTCAACGCGGCGAAGTTCGTGTACGGCTTCGAACTGCCGAGCGGTGCGACGACCGTCACCGAGCCCCTCGACGTCGACGTGCTGGCGGAGCTCGGCTCCGTGATCGAGCAGGCCACCGCCGCGTTCGACGGCTTCGACCACGCCCGTGCGCTGGAGGTCACCGAGCGGTTCTTCTGGACCTTCTGCGACGACTACCTCGAGCTGGTCAAGGAGCGTGCCTACGGCACCGCGCCCGACGCGACGCACGAGACCCAGGCGAGTGCGGTCCTGGCGCTGCGCGCCGCGATCGACGCGCTGCTCCGTCTGCTGGCACCGTTCCTCCCGTTCGCGACGGAGGAGGTGTGGGCCTGGACCCACGACACCAGCGTGCACACGGCCGCGTGGCCCACGGTCACGGAGCTCCCGACGCAGGCGGAGCCGTCCGGGCTGCTGGCCGCCGTCGGCCAGGCGCTGATCGGGATCCGCGGTGCGAAGACCGCCGCCAAGGCGTCCCAGAAGACGCCGGTCACCCGTGCCGTCGTGGCGGCTCCGGCCGACCAGCGCGCGCTCATCGAGCGCGCGGCGGTCGACCTGGCCGCCGTGGGCCGCATCGAGAACCTGTCGTTCACGGACGGCGAGGAGCTCGCGGTGACCGAGATCGAGCTCGCGGAGCAGCAGGCGTAGCGTCGTCCGTCGACGGGCCGGGTCGCGTGCGGCCCGGCCCGTCGTCACGAGCACGAGCACGAGCACGAGCACGAGCACGAGTCGGCACTGGAGGCACGGATGCAGTTGGGTACACGCTGGAACGTGGGTGGGCAGCCACCCGAGCGACTCCCCGAGGCGATGGTCGTCGCCGCGCGCGGTGTCGAGGAGGAGCTGGCGGCGGCGTCGGTCGACGCATCGACCTGGCGCTGGACGCTGACGTACCTCGAGGGCAAGCCGATCGTCGAGCTCGACGACGGCACGTCGATCCACCTCGACCCCGCCGGGCGTGCGCAGGTGACGAACCCGGACGACGCGCCGGAGGAGGACTAGGCCGTCCCCCCGATCCCGGGCTCGACCGGGACCGGGGGACGCGGCCTACACTGGAGAACGTCCGTTCCCGAGGCGACGGGGACGAGTGGGACCGCAGCGGAGGAAGGGGATGCCCGTGTCCGGCACCGCCAGCACGACCGACCCGCAGGTGCGCGAGCGCATCGTCGACGCCGCGGACGCGCTCTTCTACGCCCGCGGGTTCCAGTCGGTCGGCATGGACGAGATCCGGACGACCGCCGGCGTCTCGTTGAAGAAGCTCTACTCGGTGTTCCCCGGCAAGGAGCAGCTCGTCGCCGCGGTGCTCGGCGGGCGGCACGACCTCTGGGAGCAGGGCATCGAGCAGGCGGTGGCCGCAGCGGGGACCCCGCGGGACCGGCTGCTCGCGATGTACGACTTCCTGGAGCAGTGGTTCGGCGACGACACCTTCCGCGGCTGCGGCTTCATCAACGCCTTCGGTGAACTGGGTGCGACCTCCCCCGCGGTCGCCGAGATCGCCCGCGAGCACAAGGACTCGTTCCAGCGGTACGTCGCCGGGCTCGCCGCGGCCGCCGTGCCGGACCTCGACGCGGCCGAGGAGCTCGCCGCCCAGCTCGCACTCCTCGCCGAGGGTGCGCAGACGACGGCCGCGATCGCGGGCGACACGACGCCGGCACGGCACGCGCGGCGCGCGGCAGCCACGCTGATCGACGTGGCCATGCGTGCGGGGACCGACCGGACGCGCTGACCCGACGCGCTGACCTGACGCTCCGACCGGACGCTCGACGACACGACGCCCGACACGACCCGACGTCGGCCGGGAGGCGCGGGGCGGGCCCGCCACGTGCCTCCAGACCGGCGTCCGGTCCGGTCCGTAGGGTGGGGCCATGGACACCCCGTTCGACCAGCCGAGCACCCTCCCCTACGCCCTGCCGCCGTTCGACGACGTCCGGCTCGAGCACTTCCGTCCCGCGTTCGACGCCGGCATCGCCGAGCAGCGTGCCGAGGTCGAGGCCATCGCCGCCGATCCCGGTGCAGCGACGTTCGAGAACACGCTGGTGGCGCTCGAACGCTCCGGGCAGCTGCTGACCCGGGTCTCGCACGTCTTCTTCACGCTGTCCTCCGCCGACTCGACGCCCGAGCTGCACGACCTCGAGGCCGAGGTGTCGCCGCTCCTCGCCGCCCACCGCGACGCGATCACCCTCGACGCGCGCCTGTACGCACGGGTCGATGCGGTGCGGTCCTCGCTCGACGAGCGTGCGGACCTGTCCGACGAGGACCGTCGACTCGTCGAGCGGGTGCACACCGAGATGACGCTCGCGGGAGCCGGCCTCGACGACGGTGGGAAGGAGCGTCTCACCGCGATCAACCAGGAACTCTCGACGCTCACCACGACCTTCGAGCGCAACCTGCTCGAGGACACGAACGACCTCGCCTTGCACGTCACCGACGAACAGGAGCTCGCCGGACTCGACGACGGCGCGAAGTCGGCCGCCGCCGCAGCCGCGGCGGACCGCGGCCTCGACGGCTGGCTCGTGACGCTGCCGCTGTACACGGGTCACCCGTGGCTCGCCTCGCTGACCGACCGCGGCCTGCGCGAACGGATCATGCGCGCCTCGCTGTCGCGGGGGCGTCGTGGGAACGCGCACGACAACCGCGAGGTCCTGCTGCGCATCGTCCGGCTCCGGGCCGAGCGGGCCGAACTCCTCGGCTTCCCGAACCACGCTGCCGTGGTGACGGCCGACGAGACCGCGGGGACGCCCGAGGCGGTCGACGGCCTGCTCTCCTCGCTCGTCCCGGCCGCCGCCGCGAACGCCGAGGACGAGCGCGCCGTCCGCTCCCGCACGGTCGGCTTCGACGTCGAGGCCTGGGACTGGGCACACGCGACGGAGGTCCTGCGCGGCGAGCAGTTCGCCGCGGACAGTTCGGCGCTGCGGCCCTACTTCGAGGCCGACCGCGTCCTGCACGACGGGGTGTTCCACGCCGCCGGCGCCCTGTACGGACTGACGTTCACCGAACGCTCGGACCTGCACGGCTACAACGACGAGGTCCGGGTCTTCGAGGTGCACGGCGACTCCGGGGAGGAGGTCGGGCTCTACCTGCTCGACCTCTACACACGGGACGGCAAGCGTGGCGGTGCCTGGATGAACCCCGTCGTCGAGCAGTCACACCTGCTCGGCACGCTGCCCGTCGTCGTGAACAACCTCAACGTGGCGAAGCCCGCCGCCGGCTCCCCCACGCTGCTGATCCAGGACGAGGTCGAGACGCTCTTCCACGAGTTCGGGCACGCGCTGCACGGGCTCATCGCCAGGACGACCTACCCACGGTTCTCGGGCACGAACGTCGAACGGGACTTCGTGGAGTTCCCCTCGCAGGTCAACGAGATGTGGGTGACCTGGCCCTCGGTCCTCGCGAACTACGCGAAGCACCACGAGACCGGCGAGCCGCTGCCGCCCGAGCTCGTGCTCGGACTGAGCGACTCCGCCGGCTTCAACGAGGGCTTCTCGACCACCGAGTACCTCGCCGCGGCGCTGCTCGACCAGGCGTGGCACCGCCTGTCGGCCGCCGAGGCCGCCGAGGTGACCGACGTCGAGGCGTTCGAGCGCCAGGCCCTCGCTTCCGCGGGCATCGACGTGACCGCGGTGCCGCCGCGGTACTCGTCGACGTACTTCGCGCACACGTTCTCGGGCGGGTACGACGCCGGGTACTACGGGTACATCTGGTCCGAGGTGCTCGACGCGGACACCGTCGAGTGGTTCCGCGAGCACGGCGGACTCTCGCGCGAGGCCGGGCGGCGGTTCGCGTCGCTCGTGCTCGGGGTCGGCGGCGCGCAGGACCCCCTCGAGGCCTACCGTGCGTTCCGCGGCCGCGACGCCGAGGTCGGGCCGCTGCTGCGCCGTCGCGGGCTCGAGTAGCGCGGCGCCGCGGGCCGGCGCGCCGCCGCGGCGCTGGGCCAGTGCGTCGGCACAACCGGAAGCACGTCGCGCCGCGGAAGTCCGCGGCGCGACGTGCTTCCCGTTGTGCAGCGGCACGTCACACCGCGGATCACCCCGGTCCGCCTGCGCACCGCTCCCACGAACGCACCCGCACCCGCGCCCCCTCCCGCACACGGCGACGGCCCGGCCCCACGCGGGGACCGGGCCGTCGGCCTGCGGGCGTCGGACGCTACGCGGACTTCTCCACGCGCTTCGCCCGGGGACGCGGCACGATCGTCGGCGCGGCGTTCTCGAGCACGGACTCGCGGGTGATGACGACGCGCGCGACGTCGTCGTCCGACGGCACGTCGAACATGACCGGGCCGAGGACCTCTTCGAGGATGGCCCGGAGGCCGCGGGCACCGGTCTGGCGCAGCACCGCGAGGTCCGCGATGGCCTCGAGCGCCCCGCGGTCGAAGTCGAGCTCGACACCGTCGATCGCGAACATCCGCTGGTACTGCTTCACCAGCGCGTTCTTCGGCTCGGTCAGGATCTGCATGAGCGCCGCCTGGTCGAGCTGCGACACCGTCGTGACGACGGGCAGACGACCGATGAACTCGGGGATGAGCCCGAACTTGTGCAGGTCCTCGGGCAGGACGTCGGCGAACAGGTCCTGCTGGTCGAGCGGGCTGTGCAGCGGAGCGCCGAACCCGATCCCGCGCTTGCCGACGCGCGACGACACGATGTCCTCGAGTCCCGCGAACGCCCCCGCCACGATGAACAGCACGTTCGTCGTGTCGATCTGGATGAACTCCTGGTGCGGGTGCTTCCGACCGCCCTGCGGCGGGACCGACGCGGTCGTGCCCTCGAGGATCTTGAGCAGCGCCTGCTGCACGCCCTCGCCGGAGACGTCGCGCGTGATCGACGGGTTCTCCGCCTTGCGTGCGATCTTGTCGACCTCGTCGATGTAGATGATGCCCGTCTCGGCCCGCTTGACGTCGTAGTCCGCGGCCTGGATGAGCTTGAGCAGGATGTTCTCGACGTCCTCGCCCACGTACCCGGCCTCGGTCAGGGCGGTGGCGTCGGCGACGGCGAACGGCACGTTGAGCCGCTTCGCCAGGGTCTGCGCGAGGTAGGTCTTGCCGCAGCCGGTCGGCCCGATGAGCAGGATGTTCGACTTCGCGATCTCGACGTCGTCGCGGTCCTCGGCAGCGGTGATCTGCCCCTGTGCACGGATGCGCTTGTAGTGGTTGTAGACGGCCACGGCCAGCGCACGCTTCGCCGGGTCCTGGCCGATCACGTACTCCTGCAGGAAGTCGAAGATCTCGCGGGGCTTCGGCAGCTCGAAGTCGCCGCTCGTGGTGTCCTCACCCGCTTCGGCGAGGCGCTCCTCGATGATCTCGTTGCACAGCTCGACGCACTCGTCGCAGATGTACACCCCCGGCCCGGCGATGAGCTGCTGGACCTGCTTCTGGCTCTTGCCGCAGAAGGAGCACTTGAGCAGGTCAGCGCTCTCCCCGATGCGTGCCATGTCGGTGCCCTCCTTGGATGACCGGTGCAGTTCAGCGATGCAGGCTGGTGACCCGCCCGATGTGATCGACTCTAACCGCATCCGGTGACACCCACGGCGACGCCGTCCGGCCTGTCCCCACGCGTTCGCCCAGGGCGTGCACACCTGGTACCGTTGGCACGTTCCTCTACAAGTTGTAGAAAACCGGAAGGACCCCATGACGAAGCGCCTCGCCCTCCTCGGCACCGGAACCCTCGGCGTCACCGCCGCGATCGTCCTCGGCACCGCGGCCGCCGCGAGCGCACACGTCGAGGCGGATGCGACCTCGACGGCGGCGAACTCGTACACGACCGCGACGTTCTCGGTGCCGCACGGCTGCGACGGCTCCCCCACCACGAAGCTCGTCTTCCAGGTGCCCGAGTCCGTCATCGAGGTCACGCCGACCGTCAACCCGAACTGGACGATCACGAAGGCGACCGAGCCCTACACCGCCCCGTCGAGCAGCGCTGCGAGCGACGAGGAGTCCGAGGCCGGCGCCGAGCGCGTCACGAGCGTCACCTACACCGCGAAGACCCCGCTGCCCGCCGACGAGCGCGACACCTTCTCGCTGTCCTTCGCGCTGCCCGACGGCAAGCCGGGCGACCGCGTGGCCTTCCCGGTCGTGCAGACCTGCGAGCAGGGGTCGACCGACTGGGACCAGGTGCAGAAGAGCGGCGAGTCCGAGCCGGAGCACCCCGCGCCGTCGATCGTCCTGACCGCCGCCAGCGCGGCGAGCGGCGACGACGACGACGCGACGACGGCCACCGCGAGCGACACCACGACCACCGCGGCGCAGCCCGACCTGGTCGGTCGCTTCCTCGGCCTCGGCGGCCTGGTGGTCGGGGCCGTCGGCCTGGTCGTCGCCGTCGCCGCCACGCGCCGCCGGGACGCCTCGAAGTGACGCGGACCGCACGGCCGACGCGCGCCCGTCGGTCCCCGGGTGACCGGCGTCCGGTCTGGAGGCCCGTGGCCGCGACCGCCGCGACCCTCGCCGTCGCGGGCGGTGCGGTCCTCGGGCTCGCCGCCCCCGCCAGCGCGCACAACTACCTGGTGTCGTCGACGCCGAAGGTGGGCGGGACGCTCACCGAGCTCCCCGACCGCTTCGACATCACGACGAACGACCGGCTCCTGGCGATCGGCGGGTCGGACTCGGGCTTCGCCTTCCGGGTCATCGGCCCGGACGGTCGCTACCACGAGGACGGCTGCGTCTCCGTGGACGGCCCCTCGATGACCACGAAGGCCGCCCTCGGCGACTCCGGGAAGTACGAGGTCGAGTGGCAGATCGTCTCGGCCGACGGCCACACGGTCTCCGACCGGTACGACTTCACCTGGAAGGCCCCGGCCGGCTTCTCCCCCGACCGCGGCACCGCGACGCCGGCGACCTGCGCCGACGGCAGCGGGGGCGGCTCGGGGGCCGCAGCGTCAAGCGCACCCGACGCCGCATCCGGTGACACCGGCGACTCGAGCGCGACCGACGCCCTGTTCATCGGCGCCGGTGGCATCGTCCTCGCCGGCGTCGTCGTCGCGGTCCTGCTGCTGCTCCGTCGCCGTCCCGCCGCCCCGGCGGCCGACGACCACGACGAGGACTGAACAGCCCCGCAGGCCGGCACCGCGCCTCCAGGCCGGATCCGCATCCTCGACGCCGCACCGGACACGACGAAGGCCCCGCACCGATCGGTGCGGGGCCTTCGAGCGTGCAGCGCTACTTGACGAGCGCCGGCAGGTTCTTGCGGCTCGTGAGGACCTGGTCGATCAGGCCGTACTCGAGTGCCTCTTCCGCGGACATGATCTTGTCGCGCTCGATGTCGTTGTTGACCTGCTCCGGGGTCCGGTTCGAGTGCTTCGACAGCGTCTCCTCGAGCCAGGTGCGCATGCGGAGGATCTCCGCCGCCTGGATCTCGATGTCGGACGCCTGACCGCCACCCTGCTGGACGGCGGGCTGGTGGATGAGCACGCGGGCGTTCGGCAGGGCGAGACGCTTGCCGGGGGTCCCCGCGGCGAGGAGCACCGACGCGGCCGAAGCGGCCTGGCCGAGGCAGACCGTCTGGATCTGCGGACGGATGTACTGCATCGTGTCGTAGATCGCCGTCATCGCGGTGAACGAGCCACCGGGCGAGTTGATGTACATCACGATGTCGCGGTCCGGGTCCATCGACTCGAGCACGAGCAGCTGGGCCATGACGTCGTCGGCGGACGCGTCGTCCACCTGGACGCCGAGGAACACGATGCGGTCCTCGAAGAGCTTCGCGTACGGGTCCTGCCGCTTGAAGCCGTAGGCCGTGCGCTCCTCGAAGCTGGGGAGGATGTAGCGATCGGACGGAGCCGGGACGTTCTGCGCGCCACCGAGCATGGGGAGGTGCATTCTCGTTTCCTTCTCTTCGGTGGTGGTCAGTTGGACTCGGGCTCGGCTGCCGCGGTCGGCGTCTCGCCGTCGCTCACGGTGCCGCCGCCGCCGACGACCTCGACCGACGAGGCACGGAGGTGGTCGACGAAGCCGTACTCCAGGGCCTCCTGCGCCGTGAACCAGTTGTCACGGTCGTTGTCCTTGAGGACCTGCTCGATCGTCTTGCCGGTCTGCTCCGCCGTGAGCTCCGCCATCCGCTGCTTCATGTCGAGGATGACCTTCGCCTGCGTCTGGATGTCGGCAGCGGTGCCGCCGAAGCCACCGGACGGCTGGTGCAGGAGCACGCGGGCGTTCGGGGTGATGTAGCGCTTGCCCGGGGTGCCCGACGAGAGCAGGAACTGCCCCATCGAGGCGGCGAGGCCAATGCCCACGGTGACGATGTCGTTCGGCACGAACTGCATCGTGTCGTAGATCGCCATGCCCGCGGTGATCGAGCCACCGGGCGAGTTGATGTAGAGGTAGATGTCCTTCTCGGGGTCCTCGGCGGCGAGCATCAGCAGCTTCGCTGCGATCTCGTTCGAGTTGTCGTCGCGGACCTCAGAGCCGAGCCACACGATCCGGTCTCTCAGAAGGCGGTCAAAAACACTGGGGTTCAGTGTCGCTTCGGCCATGGAAAAGCTCCCGTTCAGTTGTCGCTTGATGTCGAACTTATCGGGTGCAACGCACCACTTCGCGTCTGTTCGCTCTGGGCGGTCGGATGGTGCCGGGACGACGGACGGGAGGCACGGTGCCAGCTGGCACCGTGCCTCCCGTCCGTCAGCGCGTCGCGTTACTTCGCGTCGGCCTCGGTGACCTCGTCGGCGTCGGCCGACTCGTCGTCAGCCGACTCCTGCGCCACACCGGCGGTGAAGGCGGACAGGTCGACGGCGTCGCCGTTCGTGTCCTTGACGGTGACCTTCGACAGGACGGTCGCGACCGCCTTCGAGCGGGCGACCTCGCCGACCATGCCGGGGATCTGCCCGTTCTGGTCGATCACCTTGATGAACTCGGCCGGCTCCATGCCGTACTGCGACGCCGCCTGGATGAGGTACTGCGTGAGTTCCTCCTGGGAGACCTGGATCTCCTCCTTCTCGGCGATGGCGTCGAGGAGCAGCTGCGAGCGGAAGGCCTTCTCGCTGGACTCGGAGACCTCCTTGCGGTGCTCCTCGTCCTCGAGACGGTTCTCCTGCTCGAGGTGACGGTGCACCTCGTCCTCGATGAGCTGCTCCGAGATCGGGATGTCCACGTCCTCGATGAGCTTCTCGACGAGCTTGTCGCGAGCCGCGGCGCCCTGACCGAAGGTCTTGGACTTCGCGATCTGCTCCTTCAGGTCCGCCTTGAGCTCGTCGATGGTGTCGAACTGGCTGGCGATCTGGGCGAACTCGTCGTCGGCCTCGGGGAGCTCGCGCTCCTTGACGGCGGTGACGGTGACGGCGATCTGCGCGGTCTCGCCCTCGCGGTCGCCACCGACCAGCGTGGACTCGAAGGTGGTCGACTCACCGGCGGTGAGCGACTCGAGCGCCTCGTCGATGCCCTCGAGCAGGTCGCCCGAGCCGATCTCGTAGGAGACGCCGGTGGCCGAGTCGACCTCGTCGTCACCGATGGTGGCGGTCAGGTCGATCTGGGCGAAGTCGCCGGTCTCGGCCGGGCGGTCGACCGTCACGAGCGTGCCGAAGCGGGTGCGCAGGTTCTGCAGCTCCTCCTCGATCTCGTCGTCGGAGACCTCGACGGCGTCGACCGTGAGCTCGTACTGGTCGTACGCGGGGAGGTCGAACTCGGGACGGACGTCGACCTCGAAGGTGAGGACGAGGTCGCCCGAGAAGTCCGCGACGTTCGGGAGCTCGGCGACGTCGGCCTCGGCACGGCCGAGGATGCGCAGCTCCTGCTCCTCCACCGCCTGGCGGTAGAAGGTGTCGATGGCGTCACCGACGGCGTGGTTCAGGACCTCGCCGCGGCCGACGCGCTGGTCGACGATCGCCGGCGGGACCTTGCCCTTGCGGAAGCCGGGGATGTTGATCTGCTCGGCGATGTGCTTGTAGGCGTGGTCGATGCTCGGCTTGAGATCGTCCGGCGTCACGTTCACGGTGAGCTTGACGCGGGTGTCGCTCACCTTGTCGACGGTGCTGGTGGCCAAGGGATGTACTCCTGTTGGTTGACGTTCGAGTGGACCTGGTCGGGGCGACAGGATTCGAACCTGCGACCTCCCGCTCCCAAAGCGGGCGCTCTACCAAGCTGAGCTACGCCCCGTGACTGGGCCAGGTGACCGCGCACGCCCGAGGGCACGCACGACCGCGACGAGTCTAGCGGTCCCCCGCTGCCTGGTTCCCGGGCGGCGTGCCGCGTGTGGACGGTTCCTGCTCGGCGCTGCGCCGCAGGCCCCGTCGCCACCGCACCCCGACGGCGACCTGCACCCCGAGCGCGGCGACCATGAGCGCGACGCCGAGGACGATGCGCCAGACGTGCAGCAGGGCGTGCCAGGGCTGGGCCTGCGGGTCGCCGAAGGCCTCGGGACGGAGCGAGAACACCACGGCGGCGACGGCGAGCAGCGCGAACGAGAGCACCCGGGAGCGCTTGATCCGGCGCGTGTCGGGGCCGTCCGGCTGCGGCAGCACGTTCGATGGCATGTCGGGGGCCGTTCGTCCGCTACGATGGTGGCGCTGCGGACTGGTGCCGCAGTGCGGGGATGTAGCTCAATGGTAGAGCCCCAGTCTTCCAAACTGGCCACGCGGGTTCGATTCCCGTCATCCCCTCCACGTCCTCTTCACGGCTTCCGACCGGCGCTGCGCCGAAACTCGGTTCCCGTCATCCCCTCCACACCGTCGTCGCGATCAGGCGGTCGTCTTCGTCAGGCCGTGCTCGGTCTTCTCCCAGTAGTGCGGCCGGGTGATCAGCTGCCACAGGCCCTTGTACGCGGCGACCGAGTGCAGGATCCAGTACAGCGGGTTGAGGAGCGCCCAGCCCATCAGGTCGAACCGCCCGCGCTTGTACGGCCCCATCATCGTCAGGTAGATCATCGTGGCGTTGCCGAGCAGGAAGTCGAGCACGCAGAGCCACAGCACCGGCGCCGGGAACAGCGGCGCGGTCCAGTCGGCCGGCAGCACGAGCGTCGCGATCGTCACGAGGACGCCGGGCAGCATCCCGAGGAACGTCAGCGGGGTCCCCGCGATGAGCAGGGCGAACGCGGCCGCGCGACGCGGGCCGATCTCGCGGACGAGCGCCCGGGGCCTGCGCGCGTGCACGAGGGCGGTCTGCATGTAGCCCTTGATCCACCGGGAGCGCTGCCGGACGAAGTTCGGGATCGAGGTGTTCGCCTCCTCCATCGTCGTGGAGTTGACGACGGCGACGCGGTACCCGACGGCGGACGCGCGGATGCCGAGGTCGGCGTCCTCGGTCACGTTGTAGGGGTCCCACCCGCCGAGCTCACGGAGCAGCTCGGCGCGGAAGTGGTTCGACGTCCCGCCCAGCGGGATCGGCAGCTGTCGCGCGTCGAGGCCGGCGAGCATGTAGTCGAACCAGTACGAGTACTCGAGCGTGAACATGCGCGTGAGCGCGTTCTCGTCGGCGTTGAAGTAGCTCAGCGCCGCCTGCACGCACACGGTGTCGTCCCCGGCGCGGTCGAAGGTCAGGAACACCTTCTTGAGCTGGTCGGGGTCGGGACGGTCCTCGGCGTCGTAGATGACGACGTACTCCCCCTGCGCGATGGCGAGGCCGACGTTGCAGGCGCGCGGCTTCGTCTGGGGTGACCCCGGCGGGACGATGACGATGCGCATCCAGTCCGGCGGGGCTGCGTCGATGACGGCCTCGCGGGTCTCGTGGTCCTCGGCCTCGACGAGCACCAGGACCTCGAGCCGGTCCTTCGGCCAGTCGAGCACCTCGAGGTTCCGGACGAGGTCGTGCACGATGTTCGCCTCGCGGAACACGGGCACGAGCACGGTGTAGGTCGGCAGGGCGTCGTCGTCCAGGGCGGCGACGTCCTCGGCCGAGACCTGCTCGACCAGGTCGAAGCGGGCCCCGACCATCGACACCCAGAACTTGAAGAGGATCCCGGCCAGGAACCCCAGGGAGAGCACCGCCGTCGCGACCGCGACCGTGCTGCCCGGTGCGAGGACGAGGCACACCGCGAACAGGAGCAGGGCGACCGCACCGCCGACCCGTTGTCCTCGTGAGAGGACGGTCCGTGCGGACAGGGCCGGGTTCGTCCGGGCGAGACCGTGGGCGGCGAGGTCGGCGACCTCCTCCTCGAGCTCGTACGCGATGCGCTGCCGGACGTCCGCCGCGGACGCGCTGCGGAGGACGACGGGTTCGCCGAACTCCTCGGTGAGCGCCGCCCGGAGGACGTCCGGGTCCGACCGACCGCTGGTCAGGACGAGGACGCCCTCGCGGATGCGGGCGGACGCGACCCAGCCCTCCTCGACGTGCCGCTGCACGGAGCACCGGTGCCGCGGTCGCCAGTCGACGTCCTCGCCGCGGTGCCGACCGGTCCCACCGACCACGACGGTCGGCTCGGCGTCCACCGGCGACCGCGCTCCGACGGCGGTCACCGGAGCACCACCGCCACGACGGCGTGCATCCACTCGACGACGACCTGGCGTTCGGAGGCCGCGGCCCACGCGAGCGGGACCTGCAGGACGGCGAGGACGACGACCAGGGTGCTGGTGACCCGGCCGGCGACCGGCGGCAGGATCGCGATCGCGACGCTGAGCATCGTGACGAAGACGTTGCCGGCCGTCGCGACCGGCACGAGCCCGATCGCGTACCCGCCCACGGTGCCGACGAAGAGCGCCGCGACGAGGGCGATCGCGCCGGGCCGGCGCACGAGCAGGGCCAGGGTGGCGCCGGCGACGAGCATCGTCACCAGGAGCAGGCCGTCCGCCGAGGCGAAGAGGTGGCGCAGGCCGTCGAGTCGCTCCTCGGACACGCTGATCGTCCCGCGCAGCGCCGCGAACGGGTCGTGGAGCACCATGAGGTCGAGGACGGCCGTCGAGAGCGCGACGGCGATGCTCGGGAACACCAGGACGAGCACGTTCGCCCGCCGGATGCCGCGCTGGTCGTGCCGTGCCAGGTCGAGCAACGGGGCGGCGAGCGCCGCGATGCCGACGTAGACGAAGCCCATCGGGTCGACCAGCGTGGACAGCATCAGCGCGAGGCCGGCGCGGAACCCCGCCTGCGTGTCCCCCCACGCGAAGAACCGCACCATGTCGACGACGGCCAGGGCGAAGAGGGCGATGCCGAGGAACGCCTGCAGGTCGTCGAGCGCGAGGAAGGCGTACAGCGGGTTGGCGCCGAGCGCGATCGTGAACGCGACGACCTCGCGCATGCGCAGGCCGCGGCGCAGCATGTCCTGCGCGAGGAGCTGGAGCAGCACGCCGGCGACGATCCCGCCGAGCACCGCGGCACCCTGCACACCGAAGGGCATGAAGCGCAGGAGCACCCCGGAGAGCAGCGGCCAGAGCTGCCCGATGGCCGGCACCACGCCGCCGTCGAGCGCGGCCGTCGCCCGGTCGAGCGTCACCTGGTTGCCGGTCAGCCCGATGAGCGGCGTCGTCGTGATGCGCGACGCCACGAGCGCGAGGGCCACGTAGGGCAGCGCGAAGGCGGCGCGGAGCAGCCACCGGACGGCGACGGACGGCAGGGGCCGTAGCGGTGCGGGTGCCGGCACCGCACCGGTCGGCGCCGGGTGCGGGCGGGAGAGCGTGACGGTCATGCGGCTCCTCCGGGTGAAGCACGCAGGGGTGTCCTGCACCGTCCATTCCACCCCGTGTCCCCGGAGCGCGACAGCCCACGAACGGGGTACAAGCCGGTCCCCCTCGTGGCGGACCGACCAGCACCGGGTGCGCCGGGTCAGTGCACGTCGGTCCCGTCCGTGACCGTGCCGTCGGCCGCGATCAGCTGCAGCTGCGTCAGCACCACGGGTGTGGCAGCCTCGAACGCCAACGTCCCGCCGGTCACCCCGCCCGCGAACCGGAAGACCCGGGTCTGCCCGGCCCAGGTGAACGCCGCGTCCCGCTCCTCGACGGCGTGCACCACCGTGCCGTCCGCACTCCGGAGCACCGCACGCCACGAGGCCGTCACCGGCGCTGCCGCGGTCACGGTGTACAGGGACGTCCCGGCCGCGGTGACCGGCACCGACACCGACTGCCCCGCGGTGAGCGCCACCGGGGTCAGTCCGGTGTCGTCGGTCAGGGGCGACGCCCCCACGGGCAGGACGTCGTCGGGGGTGTCCCGGAAGCCGTGCAGCTCGGACGCCGAGACCGGTCGGGTGTCCGCAGCCCACCCCGTCGGGGCCTCCGACAGGGTGACGACGATCCGCTCCGCGGCGGCGACCACCGTGTGCGGGATGCTGATCGACCCCCACATGTCACCGTCGACCGTGACGGACGCGATGAACCGTCCGTCCCCGGCGGTCTCGATGACGGTGGACGCGCCTCCCGGCCGTCGCAGGACCGTCCGCCGGACCGACGGCGGGACGAGCACGTAGGTGCCGGTCGCCGGCGCCAGCGGGTACAGGCCGATCGTGGCGAGGACGTACCAGGCGCTCATCTCGCCGTTGTCCTCGTCGCCCGGGTACCCCTGCCCGAGGTCGGAGCCGACGAAGAGCCGGTCGAGGCACTCGCGGACGATGCGGTGGGCGTCGTCGTGCCGTCCGGTGAACATCGGGAAGAACGGGATGTGGTGCGCCGGCTGGTTCGACAGGCCGAGCATCCCCGTGCGGACGTCGCGCGCCTCGGTCATCTCGTGGATGGCGAACCCGTAGGACCCGGACCGGTCGGTGGCGCCGGTCTCGGGCCGCTGCAGGAACCGCTGGAAGGCGTCGTCGAAGCCGGCCGGTCCACCGTGCAGGTCGACGATCCCGGCGCCGTCGTGCGGCGCGGTGAACATCGTGCCCCAGGCGTTGGTCTCGGTGTAGTCGCTCCCCCACACGTCCGGGTCGAAGTCGTCCCCGGACCGCCAGGCGCCGTCCGGCGTGCGGCCGATGAAGAACCCGCGCTCCCGGTCGAAGACGTTCCGGTAGCGGAGCGAGCGGCGTGCGAACCACTCGTGCTCGGCCCGGTACCGTCGCTCGCCGTCCGCGTCACCGGTGGCCGCGGCTCGCGTGGCCATCGCGTCGGCCAGGACGGCGACGCCCCAGTCGTTGATCGCGGCGTCGAGGGTCCACGACATCCCCTCGTCGGTCGCCGTGTCGACGTACCCGCGGAGGTCACCCGGGAGGCTCCCCTTCCGCCCGACGCGTCGGTCCGGTGACGGGACGGTCGCGTTCCGCACCGCGGACCGGTACGCCTGCTCGACGTCGAAGCCGTCGACACCCTTCGCCACGAGGTCGGCGAGGACGGTGTCGCTCGTCGTGCCGGTCATCACGTCCTCGGCCCCGGGCGCACTCCACCGCGGAGTCCACCCGCCGTCGGTGAAGTGGCCGACGACCCCCTCGGCGAGGTCGGCGGCGGTGTCGGGCGTGAGCAGCGCGAGCAGCGGCCAGGCGGTCCGGTAGGTGTCCCAGAACCCGTTCGTGGTGGTGAGCGGGCCGTCGACGACCTCGGGCCCGGGCTCGTCGCGGATCGGCACGGTCAGCACGCCGCCGTACGGGGAACGGTGTCGCGGGCTCCCGGTCAGCGCGGTCTCCCCCGCCCGGGTCGGGTGGAGGAACGCCCGGTACAGGCCGGAGTACAGCGAGACGAGCTGGTCCGGGGTGGCGCCCTCGACCTGCAGTGTGTCGAGTTCGGCGGTCCAGCGTTCCTCGGCGTGCTGGTACATCGCGTCGAAGTCACCGGCGGCGTCGAGGTTCGCGACCGCGTCCTCGGCGGACACGGTGGAGATGCCGAGGAGCACGTCGGTGTCACCGGCGACCTCGACCCGTCCGCGGAGCTCGCCGTCGACGAACGTCGTCCGGTCGGCGAGGGCGTTCCCGATCCGCACGTGCACGTGGTGCGGCGGCGTCTCGGCCCGGTCGTCGAGCAGGGCGTCGACGACCGCGGTGCCGTCCTCGATGCGGACCGTGCACGAGCGGAGGACGCCGTGGTGGTCGAGGACGATGCTGCGGACGCCGGTGAACCGCCACGCGAGGGCGAACTCCCCGGCGGTCATCTCGGCGGTGACGCCTGCGTCGAGGGTGACCCGGTAGCGGTGCGGGCCGTCGGCCTCGTCGACGTGGTCGAAGCCGAGCGCGCGGGCGGTCCGGTCGAGGTCGGGGTCGGCGAGCGGGGAGGGCATGACCTGGAACACCCCGCGGTCGGCCATCCACGGCGAGGGCAGGTGACTCGTCGCGAACGCCTGGATCGTGGGCCGGTTGTCGCTCCGCCGGTTGTGCTCCTGGTAGGCGTACGGCCACCGGCTGTCGGCAGCGTCGGTCATCGGCAGGCCGAAGACACCTCCGTGCGGGAGCCCGACGAGGGGCGCGGTGTTGCCGCGCGAGAACGTGCCGGACGAGTGGGTGCCACGCGTGGTGCGGACGTGGTCGAGCGGTCGGGCACCCTCCGGCAGGTGGCCGGTCGCGCGCCCGGCGGGTCCGATCCGGACGTCGTCGAGCCAACCGCGGACGGCGGTGCCGGGGTCACCGTCGGGCGCGGGCCGGTCCGCCCGGCCGAGCCGGGCCTCCAGACGGTCCACCGTCCGGCCGACGTGCGCCGACAGGTCGACGGTCCGCCGGTTCCACTGGTCGACCCACTGCTTGCGGGCGTCGTCCTGCGCCTCGGGGGTGACGAGGTCGCCGTACTGGTCGCGGGCGCCGCCCGCGCTGAGTCGGGTGCCGTCGGTGAAGACGACGTCGAGTGCGAACGCCGTGGCGGCCCAGAACCGGTCGAGGTCCGTGGTCGTCGGCTCGGTCCGCCCGTCGGGCAGCGACCGCTCCGGGAACCAGACCCAGGTCAGGACGTCGGTCGGCCCGACGTCGTGACCTCGGTGCCCGTCGAGGACCTGCACGGTCCCCGTCGGGTCGGTCTGCTCGATCGGGGTCGCCTGCTGCGAGACGAACCCGACCCCGTTCCGGGCCGCGACCGCGGTCACGGGGCCGGTCGGGCCGCCACGGCGTTCAGCACTCATCGGTCGGTCGTCCTCACTCGTGGGTCGTGCTCTGGCCGTACAGCACGTTCGTGAACCCGGAGACGTACGAGCTCACGTCGCCGTCGGGCAGGTTGTACGTCATGAAGACGCCGTACCCGTCGGCCTTCGAGCGCTGCGCGAGCGACACCGCCGTCGACTGCGGGGTGTTCTGGATGTCGACCGCCGCCGCCGAGAGCCGGTCCTTGCCGAGCCCCGGGATCGACGGCGCCGAGTACGTGCCGTAGTAGGGGTTCCAGGCGTAGTCGAGCTGGGAACCGATCGCGCTGCTCGACGACGACAGGGCGTCGGACGCCGGGCCGATGTCGTAGAACGAGACGAGCTTGTCGGGCATGTCGGCGCGCAGGGCGCTGACGAGCCAGCCGATCGACTGCTGGTTCGGCTGCGGGGTGCCGTCCGTGCCGTAGTCGGAGTACTCGTCGTCGAGGTCGACCCCGTCGAGGCCGTACTCCGCGACGGTCGCGGAGACCTGTGCCGCGAAGTCCTCGGCGGCGGCCTGCGTCGGGAAGTTCGCGATGCCGGTGCCCTGGTGGTTGCCGAGGATCGACAGCGACACCTTGATGCCCTTCGCCTGCAGCGGCCGGATCTGCGTGGCGGCGTCGTCGAGGGTGCGCTGCACGTTCTCGTTGGCGTACAGCACCGCGTTGCCGTCCGCGTCGCGGTTGATGTTCGCGGCGAAGATGATCGCCACGTCGAAGGCGTTCGCGCCGTTCGCGAGCCGGTAGCGGCCGACGTTCGCGAGCTGGTCGTTGTTGACCTCGACGTAGGCGATGCTCGTCGGGCCGTCCTTCGTGGGGACGTCGTGCGGCTGCTTCCCGTGGCCGACGCCGTGGTACGCGCCGACCCCGTGGGAGAGGCCGGTCGGGGACGGTGCCGCCGACGCTGCGGCCGGCACCATCGGTGCTGCGAGCATCGCGGCGAGCGCCGCCACGATGCCGATCTTCACGGACTGCTTCATGTCACTCCTCATCGAGTGGTGGCCCGGTCGACCGGTGCCGACCGGGGACCGCCGCCGGGGATCCCGAACCCCCGGCGGCGGGGGTCTCAGGCGCGCGGGTAGCGGAAGGTCCGGACCTCGTACGCGTCGACCGGGAAGGCCGCGACACCGTCGGTGAGCGCGGCGACGCCCGGCAGGGCGTCGTCGACCTCCTCGAGCAGCGTCACCTCGACCGGGTCGCCGAAGACGCCGGGCTCGGCCACGGCGATGCCGCCGGTCCCCCGCCGCCCGCTCGGCTCGTACACGCGGACGACCAGGTCGCCCGAGCGGTCGTCGGCGAGCTTGACGCTCGACAGCACGACGTCGCCCGACACCTGCACGAGCGGCTCGAACCCGTGGGCGCCCGTGAGGCGCCGTGCCGGGGCGTTCATCACGATGCCGGCCGCGGTCGCGCCGAGCTGGTCCGTCCCGACGACGATGCCGTACCGGTGGGTCTGCACGCCCTGGTCGGTCTCCGGGTCGGGGAAGCGCGGTGCGCGGAGCAGCGAGAGCCGGACGGTGGTGGTGACGTGGCCGTCGACGGCGTCACGGGTGGTGTCGAAGCCGTGGATGGACGAGTTCACGAGGGCGACCCCGAACCCGGGCTCCTCCACCAGCACGTAGCGGTGCATCGACGTCTCGAACTTCGCGGCCTCCCACGAGGTGTTCGTGTGCGTGACGCGCTTCTGCGCGCCGAACTGCGTCTCGGCGACCGTGTGCTCGGCGCGGACGTCGAGCGGGAACGCCACCTTGAGGAACTTCTCGGTCTCGTGCCAGTCGGTCGTCTGGTCGAACTCGAGCGTGCGGGAACCGGGCGCGAGCACGATCTCCTGCGTGACGGTGGAGTCCCCGAACGAGCGCGACACGACGATGCGCGCGATCCCGGCGGCGTCGACCGATGCGTCGAGCGAGTCGACGGAGACCAGGTCCTCGACCCGGTTCCGGTAGTACCGGTCGACGTCCCACGCGTCCCACATGTTCGGGAAGTCCTGGTGCAGCTGCAGCAGGTTCGCGGCCTGCCCCGGGGCGATCGCGTCGCGTCCGGTGGCCAGGTCGACGGCGCTCGTGACGAGCCCCTGTGCGGTCACGACGATCCGCACCAGGTCGTTGGTGAGCACGTACCCGCCGTCCTGCCGGGCCAGCGAGACCGGCTCCGCGGTGGGCACGTCGGTCGCCGGGAGCGCACCCTGCGCGGGAGCACCGGCCTGGAGGACCGGGGCCGGGTTGACGACGACGGTCTCCGTCCCGGGGCCGGCGAGTGCCGACAGCGCGTCCTCGATGATCGCGGTCAGGGCCGCGGCCGTCTCCGCGTACTTCGCGACCGCCTCGCGGTGCACCCAGGCGATCGAGGTGCCGGGGAGGATGTCGTGGAACTGCTGCAGGAGGACCTGCTGCCAGAGCGCGTCGAGCTCGTCGTACGGGTACACGAACCCGGTGCGTGCCGCGGCGGTCGTGGCCCAGAGCTCGGCCTCGATGAGCAGCTGCTCGCACCGGCGGTTGCCCTGCTTCGTCTGGTGCTGGCTGGTGAGCGTGGCGCGGTGCAGCTCGAGGTACAGCTCCCCCACCCACACCGGCGGGTCCGGCAGCTCCGACTTCGCCCGGTCGAAGAACGCGTCCGGGTGCTCCCACCGGACCTTCGCGCTGCCCTCGAGGTCGGCGAGGCGTTCGGCCGTGCCGGTCATCTCGCGCGTCGTGCCCCCGCCACCGTCACCCCACCCGACCGGGGCGATCGACCCCGTGGCGAGGCGGTTCTCGCGGAACTGGCGGGAGGCCTTCGCGACCTCCTCCCCGGAGAGCCGGGAGTTGTAGGTGTCCATGGACGGGAAGTGCGAGAAGACCCGCGACCCGTCGATGCCCTCCCAGAGGAAGGTGTGGTGCGGGAACTTGTTCACCTGGTTCCACGAGATCTTCTGGGTGAAGAACCACTCGAAGCCCGCGCGGCGCATGAGCTGCGGCAGCGCCGGCGAGTACCCGAAGCTGTCCGGCAGCCAGACGCCCTTCGGCCGGATGCCGAACTCCCGCTCGAAGAACCGCTGTCCCTGCGAGAACTGCCGCACGATGCTCTCGCCCGTCGGCATCACGGTGTCGGACTCGACCCACATGCCGCCGAGCGGCAGGAAACGACCCGCCTCGACCGCGGCCTGCACCCGAGCGTAGACCTCGGGCCGGTGCTCCTTGATCCAGGCGTACTGCTGCGCGCTCGACATGCCGTAGAGGAAGTCGTCGGTCTGGTCGATGAGCTCGGTCATCGTCGAGGTCGTCCTGGCGACCTTCCGGATCGTCTCGCGGACGGGCCACAGCCACGCGGAGTCGATGTGTGCGTGCCCGATCGCCGAGATCGTGTGCGCCGAGGCCTCGGCGGGCGCGGCGAGCACGTCGGCGAGTGCGGCGCGGGCGTCCGCTGCCGTCCCGACGATGTGCTGCAGGTCGAGCCGGTCGAGGGCGTCGTCGAGTGCCTGCAGGATCCGCATCCGCCGCGGGCCGTCGGGCAGCTGGGCCTGGAGTTCGAGGAGGACCTCGAGGTCGAGCGACAGGTGGTGCACCTCGGACGCGAACACCGCGAGGTCCATCCGGCGGCTCGTGTACAGCCGCTTCGACGACGAGGTCTGCACGTCGCCCTCCTGCGTCGGCAGGAAGGGGTGGTAGTCGAGCAGCACCGGGTTCGACGCGGCCTCGACGAAGAGCTCGACGGTCTCGCCGCCCTCGGCCCGCTCGGTGACGAGCACCCACTGGTTCCGCGGGTTGATCGACTTCACCGGCGTGCCGTCGGCCAGGTACACGAGCCCCTCGCACTGGAACCCGGGCATGTTCTCGTCGAAGCCGAGGTCGATCACCGCCTCCACGCGCTGCCCGGCGTACTCCTGCGGGATCGTGCCGGACAGCCGGAACCACGTGGTGCCCCAGGCCGCGCCCCACGGCGTCCCCACCTCGTACGGCGTGAAGTCGAGCTGCAGACCGGCGGCGGGCGGGACCGGCTCACCGGGCAGCTCGTGCCAGGCGGCTCCGAGCGGCACCGCGGTCGCGTGCACCGCGGGCAGGATCCGCTCGTCGAGGACCCGTCGGGCGCGTCCGGTGGTGAGGGGGATGTCGTCGTGCATGGGGTCCTTCCGGGTGGACGGATCGGGGCGTGGTCGGGCGGGGCGGTGGGCCGTGGTGGGCCGGGGTCAGGGCATCGTCGCGGGGTGGGCGATCGACAGCGCGGTGCCGGCGAGGTCGTCCGGCACCTCCACGGTGCTCCTGATGCCCCTGGCCGCGGTGTGCGCGGTGTCGGGCAGCCGGGAACGCAGCACGACCTGGGGTCCGCGGCCGTCCGTGGCGGACTCGGCGCACGCGAGCCACGCGGCCGCGAACCGGCCACCGGGGGCGCAGTCCGCACGCACCCCGTACCGGGGCGAGCCGTCCGGGAGCACGTCGTCCAGCACGACCGCGGTGGTCGGCGGCGCCGCTGAGGCGGGCAGACCGGTCCGGGCCAGGGCGGCGAACGCCTCGCCCGCGGGCTTCAGCCGGCCGTCGTTCGTGAACAGCCCGAGGTCGTACTCGAGCTCCGGGAAGTCGGCGAGCGACCGTGCGACGTCGTGCGAGCACCACCAGGTCACCCCGAGCAGGTCCTGGGCGCCGGCGACGTGCCGGATGGTCCGGTCGGTGAACGCGGCGGCGTCGGCCGGGTCGACGACGTTCGTCGGGGCGCCGACCTCCTGCAGCCAGTTCGGTCGACCGGGCTCACGGTTCCAGGCCGCGGCGAGCTGGAGCAGGTACTCCCCGTGCCGCACCGACCCGGCGCCGAGTGCGCCGTGCAGGGCCGCGGACCCGTTGAACACCCACGAGTGCGTGACCGTCGCGTCGCCGTGGTCCGCCGCGTGGGCCGGACCGAAGGGCTGCGTGTCGTCGTACCAGGCCGCGTCGTACTGCGCGACGGTGACCAGCGGCGCAGGACGCGACCCGGGGGCGGCAGGAGCCGACGAGGCGGACGCGGGTGGTGCCTCCCGGCCGGCGGACGACCCGACCGTGGACCCACCGGACAGCCCGCGCCGCGCCGCCGCGACCATCGCCGCGGCCCACGCGTGTCCCTGTTCCGCGGTGATGTCGTGCGGTGCGGGGTGCGGTGCGTGCGCGAACTGGTTGACCTCGTTGCCGATCGAGATGCCGAGCAGGTTCGGCTTGTCGGCGACCGCCGCGGCGAGTGCCTCGACGTACGCGGCCGTCGACGCGACCACGTCCGGATCGGTGAACATGTTCCGGCGGTGCCAGCTGTCGAGCCACGACGGCACGAAGTCGAAGCTCGACAGGTGCCCCTGCAGCGCGTCGACGTTCACGTCGAGCCCGAAGGAGCCGGCGATGTCGACGACGGTGGCGACGTCGCGCAACGCCGCCTCCCGGATGAGCGTCCGGTTCGGCTGGACGACCGGCCACAGCGGGAAGATCCGCACGTGGTCGGCACCGAGCGAGGCGATCTGCTCCATGTCCCGCGCGGTGTCCGCCGGCGAGAAGTCGAGCCACGAGTGGAACCAGCCGACCGACGGGGTGTGGTTGACACCGAAGCGCATCAGCCCTTCACCCCGCCCTCTTCGACGCCCTTGAAGAAGAAGCGCTGCAGGACGGCGAAGATCACGGCGATCGGGATGAAGGCGATCATGGTGCCTGCGGCGATCATGCGCTGGTCGGTCGCGAACGTGCCCTGCAGGTACTGGAGTCCCACCGTCAGCGTGAGGTTCTCGGGCGACTGCAGCACGATGAGCGGCCAGAGGAAGTCGTCCCACGCACCGATGAACGAGAAGATCGCGATCACCGCGATGGTCCCCTGCACGGCGGGCAGGGAGATGTACCGGAGGCGCTGCATCGCGTTCGCGCCGTCCACCACCGCGGCCTGGTCGATCTCCTCGGGGATCTGCCGGAACGCGTTGAACATGAGCAGCACGTTGAGTGCGGCGATCATGCCCGGCAGCGCGACGCCGACCAGGTTGTCGGCGAGCCCGAGGTCCTTGACCGTGACGAACTGGCTGATGATCGTCGCCTCGCCCGGCAGCACCAGGGTGGCCAGGAAGAGGCCGAGCACGAGCTTCCGGAAGCGCCACTGCAGGCGGGCGAGGGCGAACCCGGCGAGGGTGGCGAACACGATGTTGCCGAACACGTCGATCGCGGCGACGAGCAGCGAGTTGCCGATGTACCGGAAGACCGGGATCGCCGCCGCCACCTTGAGGTAGTTGTCGAACGTCGGCTCGCTCGGGATGAACGACGGGTTCGCGGTGTAGATGTCCTCGCCCGCACCCTTGAGCGAGGTGGAGAACTGCCAGAGGAACGGGCCGATCGTGATGAAGAGGACGACCACGAGCAGGACGTAGCGGACGACCTTCTCACGGGTGGACATGACGCCCCAGACCCGGCGGCGCTTCCGCGGTGTCGGACCGGAGGCGCGTCCGCGTGCCGTCGCGCCGGTCACGTCCGGTGCGGGTGCGGCGACGCCGGCGGCGCCCCCGATCACGGGTTCCGTGGTGCTGGTCGTGTTCGTCACTTGTCCGCCTTGCTGTTCATGCGCGCCAGGGCGAGCATCGGCACCAGCGTCACCACGAAGAGCAGCAGGCTGAGCGCGGACGCGTAGCCGAGGTTGCCGGTGAAGCCGCGGGCGTACTGCTGGATGAGCATGACGAGCGAGTTGTCCTGCCCGCCGGGTCCGCCGGTACCGTTGGTGAGGATGTAGAGCTCGCTGAACACGCGGAGCGCGCTGACGCACACCAGGATGCCGACGAGCGTCATGGTGCCGCGGACACCGGGCATGGTCACGGACCAGAAGCGGCGGACCGACCCGGCACCGTCGAGGGCGGCGGCCTCGTGCAGGTCCTTGCCGACGTTCCCGAGCGCCGCGAGGAAGATGATCATGTAGTAGCCGAGGCCCTTCCAGACCGTCAGGCTGATCGCGCTGATGAGCAGCAGCCATCGGTCGGTGAGGAACGGGATGCCCGCGCCACCGAGCGCCTTCACGATCTCGTTCACCACGCCGCGGTCGTCGAGGATCCACGTCCAGATGAGCCCGACCACGACGGCCGAGGCGATCACGGGCGTGTAGTACGCCGTACGGAAGAACGCGATCCCGGGGAGCTTCTGCTGCACGAGCACCGCGATGAGCAGCGGCAGGACGGTGAGCAGCGGCAGGCAGATCGCCATGTAGATGACGCTGTTGAGCAACGCCTCCCACACCTGCGGGTCGGCGAGCAGGGTCTGGAAGTTGCGGACGCCCACCCACTGGCTCACGCCCCCGAGCGGGCTGGCGTTCGTGAACGACAACCGGACGGTGTTGATCGACGGCCAGAGGCTGAACGCGAGGAGCCAGACGAGTGCCGGCAGGACGAGCAGCCAGGGCGTGAACCAGCGGTTGGCGCGCATCAGCCGTTGGCCAGGAGCGAGTTCATCTTGTCCTGCGCGGTCTGCAGGGCCTTCTCCGGCGAGACCTGCCCCTTCATGGCGAGGGCGATCTGCTGGTCGAGGAAGTCCGTCATCGCGGAGTTCGCCTCGACCGGGTTGAGGACCTTCGCCTCCTTGAGCGCCTCGTTCGCGAGCACGCGGGCCTTGCCGTTCACGGTGCCGTCGTCCTTCGAGAAGTACGGGTCGGCCTGCGACGAGACGGTCGACGGGAAGATGTTCACCTGGTGGGCGAACGCCTCCTGGTTCTTCGCGTTCGTCATGTACTGCGCGAACGCCTCGGCGGTGGCGAGGTGCTTCGACTTGCTGGACACCGACAGGCCCTGCACGTACAGCGGCGGGGTGTCGAGCGCCGGGCTGACGGTGACGTTGCCCGTGAGCGACGGGTTGCTCTTCTCCATGTCGGCGAGCGCGGTCGCACCACCGGTGGTCCAGGCGACCTTGCCCTGGGTGAAGAGCGTCGAGTTGCCGAGGTAGTCGCTGTTGAGGACGTTCGACGGCATGTAGCCGTCCTGGTACGCCGTCCTGTACCGGTCGATCAGGTCGGCGGCCTTCGACGAGTCCGCGAACGTGAACTTCGTCCCGTCCCCGTTGACCACCTTGACGCCGGCGAGCGTGAAGTCACCGAGCCCGGGCTTCCGGCTCATCAGGTAGTCGTCCGGGCAGTTCTCGTGCATGGTCTTCGCCTGCGTGAACAGCTCGTCGGTGGTCTTCGGCGGGTCGTTCGCGTCGAGCCCGCACTTCGCGAACATCGTCGAGTTCCAGTAGTCGACGTCGGTGTTGAGGTACCAGGGGTAGCCGTAGGTGCCGTCGAGTCCCTTGTACTCGTACGAGTCCAACGCGCCGGCGACGTACGTGCTGCTCAGCGTGCTGTCGTCCTTCGAGACGTCCTGCAGGAACCCGCGCTTCGCGAGCGGCAGCGCGATGTCCGGCGGCAGGTTGATGACGTCCGGCAGCGAGTTCGACGACGCCTGGCTGAGCACCTTGTCCGCGTAGCCGTCGCCCGGCTGGTCCTGCAGCTTCACCTTCGCGTCGGGGTGTTCCTGCTCGAAGCCGTCGATGACGCCCTGCAGGTAGTCCGTGTAGGTCGGCGTGAGCGCCCAGGTCTGCAGGGTGATGGTGCCCTCGACCTTGCCGTTCCCTCCGCCGGTCGCGCCGCTGCTGCCGCTCGAGCAGCCGGTCAGGACGAGGGCGGTGGCCGCCGCGGTCGCGAGCAGCGCTGCCGCGCGGCCCCTCGTCGGTCGTGGTGTGGTCCTCATGGCGTTGTGACTCCTTCGTCATCCTGCTCAAGCGGTTCAGCCGTCGTGTGCTGCAACCGGGTTGCGTGCCACTGTGCGGGACTAAAGCGTTATAGTCAACCCCGTGCAACCGAAGCGTCGGACGACGATCGCCGACATCGCCGCCCGAGCCGGCGTGTCCATCAGCGCGGTGTCGTTCGCGCTCAACGACCGACCGGGCGTCTCCCCGGAGACCCGTCGACGGGTGCAGGAGATCGCGCGCGAGCTCGACTGGCAGCCGCACACCGCGGCGCGCGCGCTCGGTGGAGCCCGGGCGGGCTCGATCGGGTTCGTGCTGAACCGGCCCGCACGCACCCTCGGGACGGAGTCGTTCTTCGGCGACCTGATCTCCGGGATCCAGCTCGGTCTCGCGGGCACCCACGTCGGCATGACCCTGCTCGTGGCGCGGGATGCGGACGAGGAGCTCCAGACGTACCGGGACTGGTGGCGAGGCCACCGGGTCGACGGCGTCGTCGTGATCGACCCGAGACAGGACGACGACCGCCTGGCCCTGCTCGCCGAGCTCGGGATGCCGGCCGTCGTCGTCGGGTCCCACCCGTCACCGGCGGGTGCGGCGCCGAGCGTCTGGATCGACGACTCCGACGCCACCGAGACCGTCCTGCGCTACCTGCACGCCCTCGGTCACCGCCGCATCGCCCACGTCGCCGGTCCTCCGGAGTTCGAGCACACGGCGATGCGCACGGCGCGCCTCGAGACGTTCGCCGCGACCGAGGGGCTCGAGCGGACGGTGTCGATCCCGACGGACTACTCCGCGGAGGCCGGCGCCCGTGCGACGCGGACGCTGCTGTCCGGCACCGACCGGCCGACCGCGATCGTGTACGACAACGACGTGCTCGCCGTCGCCGGCCTCGGCGTCACGAGCGAGATGGGGATCGCGGTCCCCCGCGCGGTGTCGATCGTCTCGTTCGACGACTCCGCGATGATCCGCCTCGTGCGCCCCGCGATCACGTCCCTGACCCGCGACACGGTCGAGCTCGGGCAGCGGGCCGCCGTGCTCCTGCGCGAGCAGATCGACTCGGGCGCGGTCCTGCCCTCACGCCCCGGCCCCTCGCTGACCCTGAGCGTGCGCGACTCCACCGGTCGCGCACCGACACGCCCGCACGGCGGCCGATCCCCACGCTGACCGCGCGGCTGACTTGACGCCGGTTCGAACACACGTTCGAATACCCCTGTGGGACGGCGTCGCGAGAACCGGTGGCAGCCCCCGGAACACCCGGAGGTCGAACGCCCGCGCGCCTACTCCCTGTCGGAGGATGCCCGCGGGCCCGACGTCTGCCACGCGGTCACCCCCGCACCCGTGTGGGCGTGGATCCAGTTCCCCACGTTCCACATCCGCGTGAAGGGCTTCGCGAAGAGCTGGACCCGTGACGCCGTGCTCGTCGAGTGGGCGCAGTTCGGGCAGCAGGCCGACGCCTGGGTCTGGCGGTCGGCCGTGAAGCACCGCACGCTCCGCGCCGACCCACGGCATCCGGGGAACGCACCGCATTGACTTCCACCCGCATCACGAGGATCGTTCTGCCCGTACCGCTTCGTCGAACTACACGATCATCGAGAAGTTCGACGGCCACGACCCGACGAGAGGAGGCACTGTGAAGAGGAACGAGGTGCCGTCCTGGGTCGCCCACGTGCTCACCCCGCCGGAGGTCATCGCGGCCTACGTCGAGCGCCGGATCAACGATCCGGCCCTGCTGTCGGGTGTGCAGTCGGAACCCACGTACGCGGACTTCCTGCGCGCCGAGTAGGCGGTCGGCCGGGAGGCACGACGGACGTCCCCGACGTCAGGGAACCTGCCCCGCGCCTCCCGTCCGACCCGCGTCCGGTCGCGCGCGACCGCGTCGCGCCGACAGGGTGACCCCGACGCTGGCGACGCTCACGCAGGCCAGGGCGACGACCTCCTGCACCGCGAGCTCCTCGTGCAGCACCACGAGGCCCGCCAGGGCCGCGATCGCCGGACCGAGGCTCTGCAGCACACCGAACACCCGGGTGGGCATCCGGCGGAGCGCGAGCATCTCGAGGGCGTACGGCAGCACGGTGGAGAGCAGCGCGACACCCGCGAACACGAGCAGCAGCGACGGGTCCCCGACCACGCCGTCGACGGCCGGACGGAGTCCGGTCGGCAGCGACACGAGCATCGCGACGACCATCGACACCGCCAGCCCGTCGACCCCGGGGATGGCGGCACCGACCCGCCGGTTCATCACGATGTAGCCCGCCCAGCACGCGGCAGCGGCGATCGCGGCGACGACGCCCCCGACCGCGGTGACCGCGGCCGGACCGACACCGAGCAGCACGACCCCGGCGAGCGCGAGGGCCGCCCACGTGACGTCCCGCCACCGTCGGGTGTGCGCGAGCGACAGGGTGAGCGGCCCGAGGAACTCGATCGTCACGGCGACGCCGATCGGGATGCTCGCGAAGGCCACGTAGATGAAGACGTTCATCCCGCCGAGCGCGAGGCCGAGCAGCAGCGCGGCCGTCCACTGCCCGCGGGTCCAGTGCCGGACGCGCGGGCGCACGACGAGCAGGAGCACGAGCGCACCGATGACGAGCCGGAGCGCAGCGGCACCGACCGACCCGACCTCGTCGAAGCGGGTCTTCGCCAGCGCGGCACCGATCTGCACCGAGAGCATCGCGGCGAGGGCGAGCACCGGTGCGGGGACGCGGGTCACGGTGCGGTCGCCATGCGTCGGGTCAGCCGAGGTACGCGAGCACGGCGAGGACGCGGCGGTGGTCCTCACCGGTGTCCTCCAGGGCGAGCTTGCCGAAGATGCTCGACACGTGCTTCTCGACGGCTCCGGTGCCGATCACGAGCGCACGGGCGATGGCGGCGTTCGTGCGCCCCTCGGCCATCAGCCCGAGGACCTCGCGCTCGCGGGGCGTCAGGGCGGCGAGCGGGTCCCGCCGGCGACCCATGAGCTGCGTGACGACCTCGGGGTCGAGCACGGTGCCACCCGCGGCGATGCGCCGGACGGCGTCGTCGATCTCCTCGAGCCGGGTCACGCGGTCCTTGAGCAGGTACCCGATGCCGGTCGCCCCGGCGGCCAGGACGTCCTCGGCGTAGGTGGCCTCGACGTACTGGGACAGCAGCAGGACCCCGGTGCGGGGTGCGAGGCGGCGGGTGGCGACGGCGGCGCGCACACCCTCGTCGGTGAAGGTCGGCGGCATCCGCACGTCCATGACGACCACGTCGGGGGCACCGTCGGGCAGCGTGGCGAGGAAGGCGTCCGCGTCGGCGTACTGGCCGACGACGTCGATGCCGGCCTCGTCGAGCACGCGGGCGAGCCCCTCGCGCAGGAGCACCGCGTCGTCGACGACGACGGCCCGGATGCGTGCTGCACCCGGGCCGTCGCTCATGCCGACCAGCCTAGTGGGAGCGGGTGCGCCGACGGTGGCGCCGGGCCGCTCCCGACGCCGTCACCCGCGGACGACGGGGACGCCGTTCAGGGCTCCGAGCGGGATCCGGGCGGTGGCCTCGGTCGGACCACCCTCGGGGCTGTTCACGACGAGTTCGCCGTCGAGGGCGCGCATCCGACCCATCAGGCCCTCGATGCCGTGGCCCTCCTGCGGTCGTGCGCCACCACGGCCGTCGTCGGTGACGCTGACCGTCAGGTACCAGAGGCCCGAGGCGTCGACGATGAGCCCGAGGTACACGCCGGCCGTCGAGGCACCGGCGTGCTTCGTCGTGTTCGTCAGGAGCTCGCTCACCGTGAAGTAGACGTTGCGCTGGATCTCCGTCGCGAGCTCGAGCCCCTCGGGCAGGCGGACGTCGAGCCCGACGGGGATCGGCGTCCGGGCGACCAGTGCCTCGAGCGCTGCCACGAGTCCGCGGTCGAGCAGGATCGGCGGTGCGAAGCCGCGGGACAGGGCGCGGAGCTCGTCGAGGGCGTCCTGCGCGTGCTCGGTCGCCTCGCCGATGAGCCGCTTCGCCTTCTCCGGGTCGCGGTCGAAGGCGCGCTCGGCAGCGGCGAGGTCCATGCGGAGCCGGACGAGCCGCTGCTGCGGACCGTCGTGCAGGTCGCGCTCGATCTGGCGCAGAGCCTGGCCCTCGGCCGTCACGGCACCCGCGCGGGAGGCCTGCAGCCCGGCGACGCGCTGCTCGAGCTGCTCGGCACGGAAGCCACCGAGCAGACCGAGGTCGATCCAGTAGTGGGCGAGCACGGAGCCACGTGCCCAGAGGGGCAGGAGCGCCACCGACGCGGCCATCGACAGCAGGCCGAGGAGTCCGATCGCGAGCAGCGCACCACTGTCCGAGCTGGGCAGGTACATGCCGCCCACGCCGAGGAAGCCCCATGCGACGGCGACCACGAACGGCCAGGCGAACCCGGCGAGGAGCACGACACCGGCTCCCACGGTCACGAGTGCCGCGAGCGGGTAGACCACGGCCGCGTGCAGCAGGTACAGCCAGTAGTGCGGGTTCGCCACCGCGGACCCGGTGCGCGTCCACCAGTTCTGCTGCCACCGCGGCGTCCAGTCCACCGGACGGATCGGCCGGGGGTCTGCCCACCCGATGCGGGTCTTCTCGAACTGGCCGAGCCACCGCGCCACGAACAGCGCGATGAAGAACATCAGGAGCACGAACGGGTTGAACAGGTCGCGCAGGCCCCGTCCGAACAGCGCCGCGGGGAACGCCGCGTACAGCGTGCAGAGCAGCACGGCCGTCAGCGCCATGTAGCCGAAGTCGCGCGGCAGGCGACGCCAGGCCTCGCGGTAGAAGCGACCGGCGGTCATGCCGGAGCCGGCACCACCCCCGTTGCCCGGCGCACCCGCGGCGGCGAAGGGTTGCTGCCCCGCTGCACCCGCGGCGGCGAAGGGCTGCTCCCCCGGAGCGGACGCCCGCCCCGTGGTCGGTGTCGCACCCCATCCCGAGGGCGCCGAGGACGGGCCGCCGTCGGGCGTGCGGGGCTGTTCGGGCATCGGCTTCGTGGCTCCCTCGGGCACGGCTCCGTCGAGCGGGACGGTCTGTGCACGATCGGCGGCGTGGTCGTCCAGCGGGACGGTCTCGGCCTGGTCGAGGCGGTCGGTGTCGGTCATGGGTCCAGCCTCACGGAGCCCGTCCCCGCGTCCCATCCTGCCGTCTCCCGGATCGGGGGTGGGGTTGTCCCCACCCCCTGTGCCCGTCGCGCCGTCAGACGAGGGCGGCGGCGACCTCCGGGGACTCCTCGGGGACCGACCACGGGCGGTGCGTCATGCCGCTGTCCCCGCGGAACGACACGACGGTGCCGTCCTCGCCGCGCGCGTAGGTGATGCGCTCGTCCACCGAGCCGAAGCGGTTCCCCGACGCCATCAGGAGCGTGTCCTCGTCGACGACGGCCAGGCGCACCGGGGACTCGGTCGGCACCGGCTGCGTCGGGTCGATCGCGAGCAACCGGTCCCCCACCCGTGCGACGTCGGTGATCCCCTCGAAGGTCGTGAACCGTCCGGTGTACCGCGTGGTGTCGACATCTGCGGGCAGCTCCGGGCCGGGGGCGTGCTCGTCGGCCGCGGCGTCGAGCAGGTGCACGATGCCCGTCGCGAGCATCCCCGCCGGGCCGGTCGCGCTGCTCGTCAGGACGGAGACGACGAGCGACGACGCCGGGTCGAACACCGTCTGGGTGATCTGTCCGGGGAAGCCGCCGGAGTGCCCACGGACCTCGCGCCCGCCGATCCGGTCGACGATGAAGCCCGCGCCGTAGCCGCGCGCGGCCGGATCGGTGTCGAGCGCGCTCCAGGCCTTCCGCTGCGCCAGGCGCTTCGCGTGGTCGGACAGCAGGGAACCCCGGCCGGGCACGTGCGCCGAGAAGTACCGGACGAGGTCGGACGCGGTGCCGTGGAAGCCCGTCGCCGCGGCGAGCGCCCCGGTCGTGACGTGCGGGACACGCTGGCGGGTGCGGGCGGTGTGCAGGCCCGTGTAGCCGACGACGAACTCGTCCTCGCGCGCCGGGTCGTACTCCGGCCCGGTGCCGGTGAGTCCGAGCGGCTCGACGATCGCACGCCGGACGTGCTCGGCGTAGGTCGTGCCGGTGACGGCCTCGATGACGAGTCCGAGCAGGCCGTAGCCGAGGTTCGAGTAGTTGAAGGCCGAGCCGACGGGGACCTTCGCGCCGCCCTCGACCACGAGCGCGACGAGCTGGTCGGCGTCCGGGAACGGGTGGTCGAGCGCCCAGTGGTCGCCGTCGGCACCGTCACGCACGACACCGCCGCCCATCTCCATGAGCTCGCGCACCGTCGCGTCGGCGATCGGCGACCCGGCGTCGACGAGGGCGGGCACGAACGACCCGACGGTGTCGTCGAGCCGCAGCGCGCCGGCGTCGGCGAGCTGCAGCAGCGCGGTCGCGGTGAAGGTCTTCGAGTGCGACGCGATCCGGAACAGGTCCGTGGTCGTCAGGCGCCGTCCGGCCTCGACGTCCGCGTGACCCCAGGCCTCGGAGAACAGCACCTCGTCCTCGAATCCGATCGCGACCTGCACGCCCGGGAGCCGGAGCTGCCACACCTTGTAGTCGATCCACTCACGGACGTAGGGCAGGACGGACTCGTACGCGGCGCGCTTCTCCATGCCGACCAGCCTCGCATGTGCCACGCTCGTCGCATGCGGCACACACCCCACTTCCTCATGACCGACGTCGACGAGGTGCGACGTCTGATCGACGGGCACCCGTGGGCGACGATCGTGTCGCACACCGCCCAGGGGCTCGTCGCCTCGCACTACCCGTTCCTGCTCGAGGCGCCGGGACCGGACGACGATCCCGACGCGCTCGTCCTCGTGTCGCACGTCGGCCGACCGGACGAGGTCGCGCACGAGCTCGGCCAGCACGAGGTCCTCGTCGTGTTCCAGGGCCCGCACGGCTACGTCTCCCCCGCCTGGTACCCACCGGAGCAGTTCGTCCCGACCTGGGACCACGTGACGGCGCACTGCTGGGGCACGCCGGAGATCCTGTCCGACGAGGAGAACTTCCGGGTGCTCGGCGAGCTGGTCGACCACTTCGAGCGCGTGATGCCCGAGCCGGTGTCCCTCGACGTCGACCCCGCGACCGCCCGCCGCGCGGCGAAGGGCACCGTCGGCATCCGCATCCGGGTCACCCGGTTCGACGCCCGCGCGAAGCTCTCGCAGAACAAGGCTCCCGAGGTCGTCGAGCGGATCGTCGCCGGGCTCCGCGGCGACGGCCCGTACGCCTCGCCAGCGCTCGCCGACGCCGTCGAGCGCGCCCAGGTGGCGCGCCGGGACGACCGGGAGGCATCGTGACCGACGTCCTGCTCCGCACCGTCCGCCGGGTGGGCACCTCCGGCGCGCCGTGCGACGTCCGCATCGTCGGCGGCCGCGTCGACGCGGTCGCCCCCGCCGGCACGCTCGACCCGCCCACGGGCGCCGACACCGACGTCGTCGAGACCGACGGCGCGTGGCTCGGTCCGGGGCTCGTCGACCACCACGTGCACTTCGACCAGTGGGCCCTGGTCCGCCGGCGCGTCGACGTGTCCGCCTGCACGTCGGCGGAGGCGACGGCCGAGGCGCTCGCCGCGGTCGCGCGCACCGGGGTGTCGGACCTGGTGCTCGTCGGCCACGGCTACCGCGACGGGACCTGGCCGCGCCCCGCACGACGCGAGCTGCTCGACGGTGCCGCACCGGGCCTCCCGGTCGTCGTCATCAGCGCCGACCTGCACGCCGTGTGGTGCAACGCGCTCGCGCTCGCCCACTGCTCGGCGCTCGTCGGACGGCCGCTCGCCGCCGGGGACGACGGGGTCCTGCGCGAGCAGGACGCCTTCGACGTGACCGCGGTGCTGTCCCGGGTGCCGGACGACGTGCTCGACGACTGGGCGGCGGAGGCGGTCGACGCAGCGGCCGCCCGCGGCGTGACGCGTGTCGTCGACCTCGAGATGGTGTCCGGACTCGACCGCTGGACGCGACGGGTCCGCGCCGGCACCGACGGCCTGCGGGTGGACTGCGGGGTGTACCCGGGCGGCCTCGACGCGGCGATCGCCCGTGGCCTCCGGACCGGCGACGTCGTGGACGGTACCCGTGGCCTGGTCCGGACGGGTCCGTTCAAGGTGATCACCGACGGCTCGCTCGGCACCCGGACCGCCGCGTTGACATCGGGCGAGGGGGTGCTCGCGTACCCGTTCGAGGATCTCGTCGCGATGGTCCGGCGCGCGGTCGACGCCGGACTCGTCCCCGCCGTGCACGCGATCGGCGACCGGGCGAACACCCTGGCGCTCGACGTGTTCGAGGCCGTGGGCGCGCGGGGCAGCATCGAGCACGCCCAGCTGCTCGTCGACACCGACGTCGACCGGTTCGCCCGGCTCGGGGTCGCTGCGTCCGTCCAGCCCGAGCACGCGATGGACGATCGGGACATCGCGGACCGGTACTGGGCGGGCATGACCGACCGGGCCTTCCCGTTCGCGTCGCTGCACCGGGCCGGTGCGGAGCTCCGGCTCGGGTCGGATGCTCCCGTCGCGCCGCTCGACCCGTGGGTGTCGATGGCGGCCGCGGTCGGGCGGGACCGCGACGGACGCACACCGTGGCACCCGTCCGAGCGGCTGGCGGCGCTGACCGCGTGGCGCGGCTCGACCGAGGGCGGTCGGGTCGGGGTGTCCGTCGGCGACGTCGCCGACCTGGTGCTGCTCGCCGCGGACCCGCTGGCGGTCGCCGACTCGGCGTCGCTGCGGCACGCCGAGGTGCTCGGGACCGCGATCGCGGGACGGTTCACGCACCGCGACCTGTAGCGGCCCCGGCGCCTCCTCGTCCCCTGGCTCCTCCTGGTCCCCGGCGTTACTCCTGGTCCTTCGGGCACCAGTAGAGCTTGCGTCCGGCCATGTCCGCCATCCGGATCTCGGTGCCGCACACCCGGCAGGGCTCCCCCTCGCGGTGGTACACCCAGTGGCGGTCCTTCCGCGAGCGCACCGCCTTGGCGTGGTCGGCCTCGGACAGGTCGTCCATCGTCAGCATGAGGCCGTCACGGACCCCCGCGTGCAGCAGCTTCGACCAGTCCTGCCAGAGCGCCTTCGCCTGCTCGACGGTGATCTTCCTGCCGGGCTTGTACGGGTCGATGCGCTGCCGGAAGAGCAGCTCGGCCCGGTAGATGTTGCCGATGCCCGCGACGACGGCCTGGTCCATGAGCAGCTGCCCGATCGCGACGTTCCGCTTCCGGACGTTGTCGACGAAGGTCTGCTCGGCCTCCGGGCCGTCGTCGTTGATCGGGTCCGGCCCGAGCTTGTCGAGCGCGCGCTGCACCCCGGCCGGGTCCTCGACGACGCAGGCCGTCGGACCGCGGAGGTCGGCGACGGTGTCCTCGGTCAGGATGCGGACGCGCACCTGCCCGACCGGGTCCGGTGGGAAGGACTCGATCGGGTCCTCCGACTTCTCCTGCTCGGCCATCCGGTACCGGGCGAGCCGCGGGGCGCCGATCGACGACAGCGACTCCTCGCCGTCGCCGTCCTCGGACAGCGCCTCGGCCGACGAGATCACGCCCGCGAAGTCCCACGCCCCGTAGAGCCCGAGGTGGACCCGGAGGAACAGGTCGTCCTCGAACTCGAGGAACATCTGCTTCGCCACGGCCCGGGCGGCGACCATGCGCTTGCCGTCGAGCTGGGCGGCACCGGCGGCGAACCGCCCCTGCGGGCTGGAGACCTCGCAGCGCTTGCCGACGAAGTGCCGGGAGAACTGGTTCGCGATGCGGTGGACGGAGTGACCCTCTGGCATCGGTCCTGTCTACCCGGACTACTCGTCGATCTGCCGACCGGCGATGTGCCCCGTCGTCTCGTACTCGGCCAGCTGCGCGATGCGGCGAGCGTGACGCTCCTCGCCCGAGAAGGGCTCGGCGACGAAGAGGTCGACGAAGCGCATCGCTTCCTCCTCGGTGTGCTGGCGCGCGCCGATCGAGATGACGTTCGCGTCGTTGTGCTGGCGGGCGAGGAGCGCGGTCGACTCGTTCCAGACCAGCGCGGCGCGGATGCCCTCCACCTTGTTCGCGGCGATCTGCTCGCCGTTGCCCGACCCGCCGAAGACGACGCCGAGCGCCTCGACGCCCGCGCGCTGGTCCTGCACGACCGCGTGCGCGGCGTTGATGCAGAACGACGGGTAGTCGTCCAGCGCGTCGTACTCGGTCGGCCCGTGGTCGACGACCTCGTGCCCCGCCTCGGTGAGGTGCTGGGCGAGGGTCTTGGTGAACTCGAGGCCGGCGTGGTCCGTTCCGAGGTGGATGCGCATGGCTCCGATCCTATTCCCGGCCCCGAGGGGCCCGGACCACCACGACGACGTACCGCACGGGCTCCGCGCCGGGGTTCCGGTAGACCACGTCGGCGGGCTCACCGAGCTCGATGCGGTCGCCGGCACCGAGCCGGGTGGGCTCGTCGCCGACGACGACCTCGAGCACGCCGTCGACCACCCAGATGCAGTGCCGGAGGAACGCGTAGGCGGACGCCGGGTACGCCACCTGTTCACCGGCCGGGAGGCGCACCTCGGTGACGTCCGCGGGGAAGTCGGCACTCGAGACCGGACGACGGCGGTACCCGGTCTCGGGATCGGTCCAGGAGTCGGCGGTCACCCCGCGCTGGACGCCACGCGCCTCGTCCGGGTCGGTCGCCCTGGGCACCTCGTGGTCGAGTGCCTCGTCGAGGAGCTGCGAGATCGTGAGTCCGAACGCCCCGGACAGCCGCCCGAGGATCGTCGCCGTCGGACTGGACACCCCGCGCTCGACGCGGTTGATCATCGCGCGGGAGACACCGGACTCCTCGGCGAGCTCGGTCAGGCTCCACTTCCGCTCGGTGCGGAGGCGCTGCAGTCGCTCCCCCAGGCGACGCTGGTCGGCGTCGTCCGGGTGCTCGGTGACCGGTTCCACCGTCGCCGAGAAGTCGTCTACGATCTGAGACATGGCGATAGCATATGCGACGGGGTCGGCGTCTTCGGTCACGGTCCGCGACTGCGAGCCGCGTGACCTCGACGTCGTCCACGCCCTGCACGTCGACGCCGTGCTGCACTCGACCGCGATCTGGCAGGAGGAGCCGCACCCGCGGGAGTACTTCGACGGCTGGCTCGCGGAGCGCCGGGCTGCCGGGCTGCCCGTCCTGGTCGCCGAGGTCGACGGCGCCGTCGCCGGGTACGTCACCTACAGCGCCTTCCGGCCGCACCAGGGGTACCGGCACACCGTGGAGCACAGCGTCTACGTCGTCCCGGCGTTCCGCGGTCGGCGCATCGCCACCGTGCTCATGGACGCGCTCGTCGCGCACGCCCGCTCGGCCGGCGTGCACGTCCTGATGGCGGGCATCTGCTCGACGAACACCGGCTCGATCGCCCTCCACGAGCGACTCGGCTTCACCACCGTCGGCGTGCTGCCCGAGGTCGGGCGGAAGTTCGACCGGTGGCTCGACCTGACCCTGATGCGGTTGCCCCTGTCCTGACGGGGCGTCGGACGGACGGCAGGCGCGGGGCGGAGCCGCACCGCGCCTCCCGTCCGTCCGTCCACCGGTCGCGTCGTGGACGCCGGCCGGGCTACTCGACGGTGTCGAAGATCGGACCGACCGTCCGCGAACGCTTGAGCTCGAAGAAGCCGGGGACCTTCGCGACGGCGACGACGCCGTCCCACAGGTCGAGCGCCTCCTGGCCCTTCGGCGCCGGGGAGATGACCGGGCCGAAGAACGCGGTGCCCTCGACGGCGATGACCGGGGTGCCGACGTCCTGACCGACCCGGTCGATGCCGTCCTGGTGGCTCGCACGGACGGCCTGGTCGACCTCGTCGGTCCACGCGTACTCGAGCAGGTCCTCGTCGAGGTCGAGCTCGCGGAGCACGGCGGGCACGACCTGGTCGGGGTCGGACTCCTGGCGGTGGTGGACGTGCTCGCCGAGCGCGTCGTACAGCGGCTTGACGACGTCCTGGCCGTGACGGAGCAGCGCGGCGGTGACGATGCGCGGGTAGAGCTGTCCCGTGTGGATGCGCTCCCGGTAATCGTCCGGGATGTCCTGGTCCTCGTTGAGGACGAAGAGGCTCATCACCTTCCAGGTCACGTCGATCGGGCGCTGGCGCTCGACCTCGCCGACCCAGCGGCTCGTCATCCAGGCCCACGGGCAGTTCGGGTCGAACCAGAACTCCACGGCGGTGCGGGCGGTCTCGGTGTTGTCCACAGTCGTCTCGGTCACGCTGCGAGCGTACGCGCGCTCGCTAGGCTGATCCCATCGTCCCGACGGCGCACGACGCCTGCCGGGATCCCCTCACCGCGGACATCGATCGTCCGCGCCGCAAGCGAAGTTGGAGCGTCCGTGCCCGGAGAGAACCTCACCAGAACCGAAGCCCAGGAACGCGCCGCGATCGTCGACGTGCAGACGTACGACGTCGAGCTGGACCTGACCCGCGGGGCCGAGACCTTCGGCAGCACCACGCGCGTCCGGTTCACCGCGACGCCCGGCGCCTCGACCTTCATCGACGCGATCACGAAGACCGTGCACTCGATCACCCTGAACGGCTCGGCGCTCGACGTCGCCGCGGTGAACGACGGCGTGCGCATCCAGCTCGACGACCTGCAGGAGCAGAACGAGCTCGTGGTCGTCGCCGACGCGATGTACACGAACACGGGCGAGGGCCTGCACCGCTTCGTCGACCCGGTCGACGACGAGGTCTACCTGTACTCCCAGTTCGAGGTCCCGGACTCGCGCCGGATGTTCGCGGTGTTCGAGCAGCCCGACCTCAAGGCCGAGTTCTCCTTCACCGTCACGGCACCGTCGCGCTGGCAGGTCGTCTCGAACTCCCCGACGCCCGAGCCCCACGTCGACGGCGAGATCGCCACGTGGGCGTTCAGCCCGACCGCGACGATCTCGAGCTACATCACCGCGCTCGTCGCCGGCCCGTACGAGGTCGTCCGCGACGAGCTCACGAGCCGCGACGGTCGGACCATCCCGCTCGGCGTCTTCGCGCGGCGCTCGCTCGCCGAGTACCTCGACCCCGAGTACGTGTTCGAGACGACCAAGAAGGGCTTCGCCTACTACGAGGAGAAGTTCGACGTCCCGTACCCGTTCGAGAAGTACGACCAGCTCTTCGTGCCGGAGTTCAACGCCGGCGCGATGGAGAACGCGGGCTGCGTGACCTTCACCGAGACCTACGTCTTCCGCTCGAAGGTCACCGACGCCATCAAGGAGCGCCGGGTCGTCACGATCCTGCACGAGCTCGCGCACATGTGGTTCGGCGACCTCGTCACCATGAAGTGGTGGAACGACCTGTGGCTGAACGAGTCGTTCGCCGAGTGGGCGTCGACCATCGCCACCGCCGAGGCCACCGAGTGGACCGAGGCGTGGACCACCTTCCAGGCGATGGAGAAGTCCTGGGCCTACCGCCAGGACCAGCTCCCCTCGACGCACCCGATCGTCGCGACGATCAACGACCTCGAGGACGTCCAGGTCAACTTCGACGGCATCACCTACGCCAAGGGCGGTTCCGTCCTCAAGCAGCTCGTGGCGTGGGTCGGCATCGACGCGTTCTTCGCGGGCGTCTCGGCCTACTTCACGAAGCACCACCACGGCAACACCGAGCTCCGCGACCTGCTCGTCGAGCTCGAGGCGACCAGCGGCCGCGACCTGTCCGAGTGGTCGCAGCTGTGGCTCGAGACCGCCGGCGTGAACACGCTGCGCCCCGAGATCGAGGTCGACGAGTCCGGCGTGATCACGTCCTTCGCCGTGCTGCAGGAGGCTCCGGCCGACCACCCGACGCTCCGCCCGCACCGCCTGGCGATCGGCGTCTACGGCTTCACGACGGACGAGTCGGCGCCCTTCGGTGCCGACACCGCGTCGGGCGGCGGCAAGCTCGAGCGCACGCACCGCGTCGAGATCGACGTCGACGGTGCCCGCACCGAGGTCCCCGAGCTCGTCGGCGTGCACCGCGGCGACCTCGTGCTCCTCAACGACGACGACCTGGCGTACGCCAAGATCCGTCTCGACGAGCAGTCCCGCCGCACCGCGATCGAGCACCTCGCCGCGATCGCGAACCCGCTCGCCCGCTCCATCGTCTGGGGCGCGATGTGGGACGCTACGCGCGACGCCGAGTCGCCCGCGAGCGACTACGTCCGCCTGGTGCTCGGCAACATCGCGACCGAGACCGAGTCGACGACGATCCGCACCACGCTCTCGCAGCTGCTGCTGACCGCCCGGAGCTACGTGGCACCGGCGAAGGTCGACGCCACCGTCCGCACCGTGGGCGACACCCTCTGGCAGCTGGCCTCCTCGGCCGAGGCCGGGTCCGACGCCCAGTTCCAGTTCGTGAAGTTCTTCGCGCAGATCGCCTCGACGCCGGAGCACGTCACGACCCTGCAGGGCCTGCGCGACGGGTCCGTCACACTGCAGGGCCTGGAGATCGACACCGACCTGCGCTGGGAGCTGCTCGAGGGCCTCGTCCTCGCAGGTGCTGCCGGTGACGCCGAGGTCGACGCCGAGCTCGCCGCCGACAAGACGGCCTCGGGCGAGCAGGCCGCCGCGCGGGCGCGGGCGACGATCCCGACCGCCGAGGGCAAGCTCGCGGCGTTCTCGTCGCTCGTCGACTCGTCCGAGGCGCCGAACGCCATCGTCCGCCAGACGACCGTCGGCTTCCAGCACACCAACAGCCCGGTCGTCCTCGAGGGGCTCGTGTCGCGGTACTTCGACGTGCTGACCCGCATCTGGGCCGAGCGGAGCTACCACATCGCCGACACGATCGTCAGCGGCCTCTACCCGGCGCCGCTCGCGTCGGTCGAGCTCCGCGACGCCGCGAACGCGTGGCTCGAGGCACACCCGGAGACCCCGGCGCTCCGCCGCATCGTGTCCGAGAACCTCGCGGGTACCGAGCGCGCGCTGCGGGTCCAGGCGGCCGACGCCTGATCGTCGTCCGACGGCAGTGCAGGGGCGGGGCCTCGGTGATCCTCAAGGGTCGCCGAGGCCTCGCCCTCTAGCATCGTCCGGATGATGAACTCGGCAGCGAACACGACCGACGACGTCTCGAAGTGGGCGTCGAACGCATTCACCCAGTTCGTCGACACCTGGCAAGCACCGATCACGATCGTCATCACGGTGATCGCGGCGATCGTCCTGCGGCTGATCCTCCGGCGCGTGATCAAGGGCGTCGTCGACCAGGTGGTCAACGGGGCGAAGCGCCGCCAGAACGTCGACGACACCCAGGCGCTCATCGCCTCGCCGGTGCAGACCGCCCGCGTCGTGCAACGGACCCGGACCCTCGGCAGTGTGCTCGAGAACCTGGCGACCGTCGTCGTCGTGGTCATCGCGCTGATCGTCATCGTCACCGCCGTGTGGCAGGGCGCGGCCGTCGGGATCGTCGGTGGCGCCTCGCTGATCGCCGCGGGCCTCGCCGTCGGTGCGCAGAGCATCGTGAAGGACCTGCTCTCCGGCGTCTTCATGATCCTCGAGGACCAGGCCGGCGTCGGGGACGTCGTCGACACCGGGCAGGCCACCGGCGTGGTCGAGAACGTGGGACTCCGCGTCATGCAGATCCGCGACGTGAACGGCATCCTGTGGTTCGTCCCGAACGGGCAGATCCTGCGCGTCGGCAACCTTTCCCAGGGCTGGTCGCGCGTGCTGGTCGACATCACCGTCCCGTACGACACCGACATCGACGCCGTGCAGGACGCCCTCCTCCGTGCCGCGGTGACGATGTCCCAGGAGCCGCGCTGGCGTCAGCGGATCGTCGAGAAGCCGGAGATCTGGGGTCTCCAGTCGATCTCCGACGCCGGGATGGTGTTCCGTCTCGTCGTCAAGACCCGCGCGTCCGAGCTCGACGTCGTCGGGCGCGAGATGCGCGTGCGGCTGAAGCGCGCCGTCGACGAGCTCGGCGTCACACTGCCCGCCATGGCGATGATCATGCCCGAGGGGTGGGAGAACGCCACCTCGATCAACGGCCTCCGGTCGGTCCGGACGCAGCCGACGCCCGCACCGACGAAGTCGCGCGGTGGGAAGCGTGGGAACCTGTTCGGACGGGCGATCCGCACCGACGACACCGGCCGCGGCCAGGACCCCGGGAAGGACCACCAGTGAGCGACCTCACCCCTCCGGACCGGGGCGGCGTACCGGCGCAGCCGATCACGCTCCGCGTCGGCGAGCACGGCGCCAGCGCGACCGGCTCCCTGTACGAACGCATCGGCGGTGCTCCCACCTTCGACCGGCTGGTCCGACGCTTCTACGAGGGGGTGCAGCAGGACGAGGTCATCTGGCCGATGTACCCGGCTGACGATCTCGACGGTGCGATCTGGCGGCTGTCGGCGTTCCTGCAGCAGTACTGGGGCGGCCCCGGCACGTACAGCGAAGAGCGCGGGCACCCCCGGCTTCGGATGCGCCACAACCCGTTCCGCATCACCTCCGAAGCCCGGGAACGCTGGCTCCACCACATGCACGAGGCCGTCGAGTCGCTGGGGTTGGCGCCCCTCGACGAGGCCGAACTGTGGGCGTACCTCGACCGGGCGGCACACGCGATGACGAACACGTTCGACTGAGCGTCCTCGCCGCTCGATGCCGAGCCGGTCCGCTCGAACCCGGGCCGGTCCGCTCGGTAGCCGGCCGGTCCGCTCGGTAGCCGGCCGGTCCGCTCGGTATCCGGCCGGTCCGCTCGGTGTCCGGCTGGTCCGCTCGATGCCGAGCCGGACAGCGGGTTCGTCCTGTGGCGGTCGCTGCCGGGCGGGACGCGGACGGGAGGCCCGTGGCGGGGCCGCCACGGGCCTCCCGTCCGCCCCGCACCTGGGTTCAGCGGGCGGAGGACCCGCTGGCGAGGTCCTCGACCAGTGTCGGTCGGGTCGGGTTCCAGCCGAAGGCGGCGCGCGCGTGCGCGCCCGACGCCTCCTGGTGCAGCAGCAGGGCGTCCGCGTACGCGCGACCGAGCCGCTCCCGACTGTCGTCGGCACTCTCGGCGACGACCGGCGACCCGTGCGCGCCCGCTTCGGCGATCTCGCGCACGGTCGGGTTGTCACCGGTCGCGGCGACGACGTAGCCGTCCTGCTCCCCGCGCTGCACGGCGAGGACGTACAGTTCGCCGAGGTCGTCGACGTGCACCGTCGTCCACCGCTGTGACCCGTCGCCCACCAGCCGGACCTCGTGCTCCCCGTCGCCGACGAACATCGCCGGGATGCCCGCGCCACGGCCGTACACGATGCCCGGTGCGACGATCGTCGTCCGTGCGTCGCTCGCGCGAACCCGCGCCTCGATCGGGGCGCGCCACGCCGTGAGCTCCGGCGGGTCGACGGGCGACTGCTCCGAGATGTCGGTCGAGTCGCCGAACGTGAAGATGCCGCCCGTGTGCACGAACGGCTTCGACGTCCCCGAGAACGCCTCGGTCACCGTCGCCGTGAAGTCCGGGTCCACCGACTCGGCCGACGCGGTGTGGACGACGGCATCGCTCTCGTGCGCGAGTCGGCGCACGAGCTCGGTGTCCGACAGGTCGCCGACGACCGCCTGGCCGCCGGCGTCACGGACCGCCTGCGCCTTCTGGTCGGAACGGACGACCGCGGTGACCTGGTGCCCGTGGGCGAGGAGTGCGCGGAGGACTGATGACCCGATGTACCCGGATGCGCCGGTGAGGAAGACGTGCATGACGCAACCCAACCATGCCGCTCACGGCGTTGACCGGGTGCCCGTCGGAGGTGTGGACGGACGAGGGCTCGTGCGCGACCGTGCAGGGATCGGCAGTGCCGCGGCGGCACTAGTGGTCGAGGCTCCAGGCGCGTCGCTTCACCAGGATGTGCCCGCGCGACGTCGTCAAGCGGCTCCAGGGGCCGGTCTCGAACAGCCGGACCGGATCGTGCCCGAGGAAGCCGAGGCTCTCCCCCGCGAACCCGGCTGCTGCGGGGACGTGCTCGATCCCGGGGACGGGACGGCCCCAGACCTCGGCGCGGATGCGGCGGACGATGGCGTCACCGGCGTTCGACGGGACGGCGTCCGCGACCTCGGCGATCCCGTCGCGGGCAGCGCGGCGGAGCAGCTCCGGCGAGACATCGGGCAGCGGCACCCATCCCCCGCGGGGCGGCGAGATCGCGGCCCACGTCACGGTGTTCACCTCGTGCGGCAGCCCGACCTCGATCGGGGTCGGTCGCGTCGGGTCGGCACCGTCGGCACCGGCGGCGTCCTGTTCCTCGGCCAGCACACGGAGCCGCTCCCGCAGGGAGGCGAGCGGGACGACCGCGTCGATCGTCGCTGGCTCGGTCAGCGAGAAGGTGCGGAGACCGAGCACGGTCGGCAGCTCGTCGAGGAGCCCGACCGGGTAGAGGATCGCGGCGTAGACGGCGAGGACGCCGGAGTCGGCGATGAGCCGCACGGAGCCGTCCTCGATCCGGGCAGCGCGTCCGAGGTAGGTGCGGAGGTCGCCGAGCGAAGCGGCGTCGGGAAGCGTGAACGAGGTGCCCATGTCGACACCGATCCTACCGGCGACGGGTTCGTAGACTGCGGGGGTGAACGGCGAACCCGACTTCCTCAGCACCCTCCGCCTGCAGGACACCGGCGCGAGCACGGGCGAGACGATCCTCACCGGTGCCAGCCACTGGTCGCCCGGCGGCCGGGTCTTCGGCGGACAGGTGCTCGCGCAGTGCATCGTTGCCGCGCAGCACACGATCGAGGACCGCGACATCCACTCGATGCACGGGTACTTCCTGCGTCCCGGTGACATCGACGTGCCCATCACCTTCGCCGTCGAGCGCATCCACGACGGCCGCTCGTTCGCCACGCGCCGTGTCCAGGCCTACCAACGCGGTGTGCCGATCTTCTCGATGATCGCCTCCTTCCAGCGACCGGACGACGGACTCGAGCACCAGGACCCGTTCCCCGTCGGTACCCCCGATCCCGAGTCGTTGCCCTCGGCTGCGTCGATCCTGTCCGCGATCGACCACCCCGTGGCGCAGGCCTGGGCGGAACGCTCGATCGACCTGCGGCACGTCGAGGGCCCGGTGTTCGTCGACGTACAGGGCGAGCGCGTCCCGCACCAGGCGGTGTGGTTCCGCGTCGACGGTGACCTGCCGGAGGACCCGTCGCTGCACCGGGCCGTGCTCGGCTACGCGAGCGACATGTCGATCCTGGAGCCGATCATGCGGCGGCACGGCGTCGCCTGGGGCACGCCGGGAGTGAAGAGCGCGAGCCTCGACCACGCGATGTGGTGGCACCGCGACGGCCGTGCCGACGACTGGGTCCTGTACGCACAGGAGTCCCCGAGCGCCCAGGGCGGCCGGGGACTGGCGTTCGGGCGGATGTTCGCGCGCGACGGTCGGCTGCTGGCCTCGGTGGCGCAGGAGGGGATGCTGCGCGTGCCGCGCTGACGGCTGCCCTGCCCGCTCCTGGCGGACACACGGTGCCGCCCGTCCTGGCCGCCACGGGCTCGAGAACTGCGCCGGCGGTCCAGCCGGCTACGGGCTCGAGAACTGCGCCGGGGGTCCCGCCGCTACGGGCGGGAGAACTGCACGGGCGCTTCGACGAACGGCGCACAGGCGGCGCGCTCGGCCTCGGACAGGCGCCGAGGCCGGTTCGAGGCCGCGTCGACCATCACCAGGGCGGTCGTGGCGCGCGTGTAGAGCACCTGCGGCTCGACACCGACGGGTGACCAGATCTCGTACGACACGTCGATGCTCGCGCCACCGATGCGTCCGATCCACATCTGCACGTCGAGGGGCCGGCGCAGGTACGGGATCGATGCGAGGTACTCGAGACGTTGTGCAGCGATGACCGTCATCGTCCCGGAGCCGGGCCGGCCGTCGATGATCGGGTCCGGCAGGTCGTCCTCCGGCGCGACGTCGGCGGGGTCGTGGCCCCAGAACCCCGCGATGCGCGCCTCCTCGAGGAGGCGCAGCATCGCGGAGTTGTTGACGTGGCCGTACGCGTCGATGTCGCTCCACCGGATGCGGACGGGAGCGTGCAGCCTCGCCACGGGTCAGTCGCGGGTGAGCTTGCGGTACGTCGAGCGACCGGGCTTGTTCGCGTCCGGGCCGAGGCGCACGACCTTGTTCTCCTCGTAGGCCTCGAAGTTGCCCTCGAACCAGTACCAGTTCGGGGTGCCGTCCTCGTTCACGCCCTCCCACGCGAGGATGTGCGTCGCGATGCGGTCGAGGAACCACCGGTCGTGGGTGATGACCACGGCACAGCCGGGGAACTCGAGCAGGGCGTTCTCGAGGCTGCCGAGGGTCTCGACGTCGAGGTCGTTGGTCGGCTCGTCGAGGAGCAGGAGGTTGCCGCCCTGCTTGAGCGTGAGCGCCAGGTTCAGGCGGTTCCGCTCACCACCGGAGAGCACACCGGCCTTCTTCTGCTGGTCCGGGCCCTTGAACCCGAACTGCGAGACGTAGGCGCGGGACGGGATCTCGGTCTTGCCGACCTGGATGAAGTCCAGGCCGTCGGAGACGACCTCCCACAGGTTCTTGTTCGGGTCGATGCCGCCGCGGCTCTGGTCGACGTACGAGATGTCCACCGTGTCGCCGATCCGCAGCTGGCCGCCGTCGAGCGGCTCGAGGCCGACGATGGTCTTGAACAGCGTGGTCTTGCCGACGCCGTTCGGGCCGATGACCCCGACGATGCCGTTGCGGGGCAGCGTGAAGGACAGGCCGTCGATGATGACGCGCTCACCGAACTGCTTCTGGAGCTTCTCGGCGTCGATCACCTGCGAGCCCAGACGCGGGCCCACGGGGATGACGATCTCCTCGAAGTCGAGCTTCCGCGTGCGCTCGGCCTCGGCAGCCATCTCCTCGTACCGGGCGAGACGGGCCTTCGACTTCGCCTGGCGGCCCTTCGAGTTGCTCCGGACCCACTCGAGTTCGCTGGACAGACGCTTGGCGAGCTTGGCGTCCTTCTTGCCCTGGACCTCGAGACGCTCGCGCTTCTTCTCGAGGTAGGTCGAGTAGTTGCCCTCGTACGGGTACAGGCGGCCGCGGTCGACCTCGGCGATCCACTGTGCGACGTGGTCGAGGAAGTACCGGTCGTGCGTGACGGCGAGCACTGCACCGGGGTACTTCGACAGGTGCTGCTCGAGCCACAGCACGGACTCGGCGTCGAGGTGGTTGGTGGGCTCGTCGAGGAGGAGCAGGTCGGGCTTCTCGAGGAGCAGCTTGCAGAGCGCCACGCGGCGCTTCTCGCCACCCGAGAGGTTGGCGATCTGCGCGTCAGCCGGCGGGCACTGCAGCGCGTCCATGGCCTGCTCGAGCTGGGAGTCGAGGTCCCACGCGTCGGCCGCGTCGATCTCCTCCTGCAGGGTGCCCATCTCGGCCAGGAGGGCGTCGAAGTCGGCGTCCGGCTCCGCCATCAGCGCGGAGATCTCGTTGAAGCGGTCGAGCTTGCCCTTGATCGCACCGACGCCCATCTGGACGTTCTCGAGCACGGTCTTGGACTCGTCGAGCTCGGGCTCCTGCATGAGGATGCCGACGGAGAAGCCCGGCGTGAGCTTCGCCTCGCCGTTGGACGGCTGGTCGAGACCCGCCATGATCTTCAGGATCGTCGACTTGCCCGCGCCGTTCGGCCCCACGACGCCGATCTTGGCGCCGGGGATGAACGACATCGTGACGTCGTCGAGGATCAGCTTGTCGCCGACCGTCTTGCGGGCGCGGACCATCTGGTAGATGTACTCAGCCATATCGGCGCAAGTCTACTGACCCGGGCACGTCACCGCTCCCCCCTGCGCCGCGGCGCAGGGCTCGCGGGTCGGCGGCGCCGACAGGACCACGGTGGGGCGCGCGCCGAGGCGGCCGGCACCGGCAGGACGCGTGTGCCTCGCGCCGGGACGGCCGGCATGGGCAGGGTGCGGTTGTCGTGCGCCGCCGACGGTCCCGGTGATGAACCGTGCGACGACTCATGCGACGGCACGGGCGTCGGCGTCGGCGTCTGCTCCCGGCTCGGGCTCTCGGGATCCGGGCACGACCGGGGCGACCCCTCCGGCTGCCCGCGCGCCGCTGTCGCCCGGGTCGCCGCCGTGCGCGACGCCGTCGCCCGGGATGCCGTCGCGCAGGACGCCGCCGTCCCGGACGCCGTGGCGCGCCAGCACGGTCCCGTCTGCTGCCCCGGGCAGCGCATCGTCGCCGTCCCCGCCGAGCACGGGCGTCGCGTGGTCGTCCTCGGGCACCGTGCCCGTCACCTCGCCGGTGTCCGGGTCCACCGTCGGCACCCCCGGCGGCACCCCGGGACCCGCGTTGGAGTCGCCGACGTGCCGCGGGACGCGGATCCAGTTGCTGATGCCCCAGGCGAGGTCGTGCCCGATGCCGTCGGCGTCGATCTCGACCGCGGTCCCGTTCCGTCCGTCACGCTCCCAGGTGCGGATCCGGACGCGTCCGGTCACGAGGATGCGATCGCCCTTCTTCAGCGACTTGTGGACGTTCGCCGCGAGGGACCGGAAGGCGGTGACCGTGTACCAGTTCGTCGGACCGTTCGTCCATGACGACGTGCTGCGGTCCCAACGACGGGAGGGGGACGCCAGGCGCATGCTCGAGATGGCGATGCCGGTGTCGGTGACGAGGTGCCGGGGTTCGGTCGCGACGATGCCGCAGACGGTGATCGTGTCGTTCATGACTCGATCGTCTGCGAGCCCCGGGCCGCACTTGCGACCCGGGGCTCGATCTGTGAGCAGCCGACTCGTCGAGGTGGGCTGTGGAGGAAGACTCCCCCGAACCTCCGGGCTGGCGGGTCAGTGCGCGCGGAACTCGGGTCGGTCGGCGAGAGGCCCGAGCGCCGCGTGGACCGCACCCTTCGCGGTCTCCAGCGACGGGTAGGTCCCGCCTCGGCCCCGTCGACCGTAGAGCTCGACGTGGAAGCCGTCCGACGCGCGGCGGATGCTCCCGACCGCGCCCGCCGGACCGACGGCCACCCAGGTCCCGGTGTTGTCCATCATCGTTCGACCACCTCCTCGTGGCCCCGACGTCCGTGCCTCAGGACGCCAGGATGTACTGACTGTAGGCCTTGCGGACCTTGTTCACCTTGGGCAGCGCGACCGCGAGGCAGTAGCCCTGACCGGGGTTCTTCGCGAAGAAGTCCTGGTGGTGCTCCTCCGCACGGAAGAACGTACCGAGCGGCTCGATCGTCGTCACGATCCCGCCGTCCCAGATGTCCGCAGCGCGCTGCACCGCGTGCTCGAACAGCGCTCGCTGCTCGTCGTCCGCCGGGAACATCGCCGAGCGGTACTGGGTGCCGACGTCCGCGCCCTGGCGGTTCAGCTGCCGCGGGTCGTGGAGCGTGAAGAAGACGTCGAGGACGACGTCGGCGGGGATGACCGACTCGTCGAAGGTCACCGCGACCGCCTCGGCGTGACCGGTCGCACCGGTGCAGACCGCTTCGTACGTCGGGTCCTCGACCACGCCGCCGGTGTAGCCCGACACCACGTCCTGCACACCCTGCAACGTGCGGTACACCGCGTCGAGGCACCAGAAGCATCCACCTGCGAGCACGAACGTCGTCATGCGCGCCACCGTACCCTCCTGCGCTCACGGAACACGGGGCCGGGGTACGTCTCCTGCACAGCATCGCCCTCGCCGTGAGCGCTCCCCTGACGCCACTGCACGGCCGTGGAGTGTCGGTGGTCAGCCGTACCGTCGAGGCAACGAAGACCACGACGAACCAGCAGGAGGCACCCGTGCAGACCAGCACCGAACCAGCGTTCCGGATCCGTTCCACGCCGGTCGCACGCAGCCGTGGCGACCTGCGCGTGCTCGACGTGCGGGACGACCTCAGCCGGGTCACCCGCACCAACGGCGAGATCGTCGGGTACGTCGACCGCGTGGACGTCGCGGGCGGCACGGCCTACCGCGCCCGTCGCTACGTGGCGGTCGAGCGACGGTTCGTCGAGCTGCCGAACGTGTGGTCGGCGGACGACGCCGTCGACTGCCTGCGCTGGGGCTGACCAGCCGCCCGCGCACTTCGACCGCGCCGCTCGAAGGAACACCGCTGCGCGTGAGCGAACGCCGCCCCGATCGACGGAGCGCAGCCCGGCTCGACGGAGCGCAGCCCGGCTCGACGGAACGCCGTCCGACCTCCGCGGTTCTGCGTCGCACGCTGCGTAGGGTTCGCCCATGGACTGGTGGAACGACCTGACCGACTGGACGGCATCCGACGAGGGATGGCGCGTGCTGTCCGGCGCGATCATCCCCTTCGTCGCGATCGTCGTCGCCGGAGTGATCGCCGCGCTGATCGGACGCGCGGCAACGAAGCGCGTCGTCGCGCTCCACGACCGCGAGAGCCGGAACGCAGCGGTGGCGGGCGTGGTCACCGCGGCGCGCAAGGCCTCACGCTGGGGAGCACTCGGACACGAGGAACGTGCCTACGCCGACCACCTCGCCGAGGACGCCGACGTGCGGCTGCGCCTCCTGCCGGTGAGCGGTGCTCCGCTGGCCGCCGACTGGGTGCAGCACGAGATCGCCGACATCAAGCGGAACTCCTCGACCTTCACCTCGCAGGCGGACCAGTCGCTCGGCGAACTCCGCGACCGTCTGCTCGAGTGGAACGGCAAGCCAGGACGCGCGAAGAAGCTGTTCAAGGCCGATCTCGAACGCTGGAAGTTCGACTCCCCGGACCCCGACGCCGACCTCATCGCCCGCCAGCAGGACTGGAACGCCGGTCAGCAGCAGCAACGTTCGGCCGAGGCAGACGCCGGCACGGCCCCGTCGCGCCCGACGCCGACCACCACCTCGCTCCGTCCTGCGCCGCAGCAGTCTCCCGTCGGTTCCCCTGCGGCCGCGACGTCGGCGGGCCGCACCTCGGGTCCGACCGTTGCGCCGGCGGTCGACCAGGACGCCACCACCCCCATCGACGACGTCCGAGGTGCTGCCGACAACCGGACGCGCCCCTACGGCGACCGCGAGACGGTCCAGCTCGACGGCACGCCGGTCCGCCCTCCGCTCGGGTCGCCGATCGCGTCGGCGCGTCCGGGCAACGGCACGACTCCGAGCGCTCGGAACGACCTCGGCTCTCGCAGCGACGACTCCTCGGACTCCGGCGAGGTCGACGTGACCGATCGTGGCGGTGATGCCCGCTCCGACGACCGGCCGACCTCCGCGCCCCGGGTCGCGAGCCCGACGTCGGCTGACGCCCACGTGAATCGTGCCGCAGCGTCAGCGACCGGGCTCGACCGGCCCGGGGCGGCGAACGCGACGCCGGGTGCTCGAGAGGACGACGACGCCTCGCCGTACACCCAGCCCATCAGCGCGAGCGAGCTGCGACGCCGAGCAGCCGAGGACGACTGAGACCTCCCCCGTTCGACGAGAGGCCGCCATCCCGACGGATGGCGGCCTCTCGTCGCGTGTGCCCCCGGCAGGAATCGAACCCGCGACACGGAGGGTAGAAACCACCTGCTCTATCCACTGAGCTACGGAGGCGAGCGGCGACGATTCTACCGCCGTCGGTCGTCGGGGCGCTGCACTGCCACGCACGAGGCCGGTGCTCGGCGATCGCGCCCGACTGCTCCGTTAGTCCCGAGCGGGCGGAAGGGGTGCGGCGCGTGCCGCCGGTGAGCACGAAGAGCCCGCCCGCCGGGGTCGCACCGGTCAGCCCGGACGACCGGCGCACCGAGCGGGCGGAAACGGTCCGCGCAGCACCGCCGGTCAGCAGGGAACGCCCGCTCGCGCGGAGAAGCCCGGCAGCCCGGACGACCGGCGCACCGAGCGGGCGGAAACGGTCCGCGCAGCACCGCCGGACAGCAGGGAACGCCCGCTCGCGTGAGGGCACGCGCTGCCGGCGCGACCGACGTGGCGGACATGCACCGCGCCTCCTGGCCGAGCACGCCTGCACGGTGACCGGACGAGGCGGACGTACCCCGTGCCTCCCGACCGGGTCCGCTCAGAGCGCCTTCGCGACCGCCACCAGCAGCTGGTCCCGTGAGGGGACGCCCGGCGAACGGAAGACCTCGGCACCGTCGTCCCGACGCACGATGATCGTGGGGGTCGAACGGATACCGAGGTCCTCTGCAGTGTCAGGGTGTGCCGCGACGTCGCGTTCGGTGACCCGGAGCCCGGGGACGAGCGCCGCTGCCTCACCGCTCACACGGCGGGCGGCTGCGCACGGGGCGCAGAAGGCGGAGGTCCAGAGGTCGAGCTGCACGGGACGGTGCAACGTGCGCGGCGCGCGATCTACTCCCGGTCGAACTCGCCGCTGCGGTCCCCGCGGTCCTGCAGGTCGTCGACCGGGTCGGAGTCCGCGGCGTCGTACTCGTACTCGACCGAGGTCTGGTCGAGCACCTGACGGGTCTTGGTGGCCTTGTAGGCGAAGGCCGTCTGCAGGCCCTCGACGTCCGCGTACACCGTGACCTCGTCGTCGACCGCGTCGCTCGTGGCGGTGCGGGTGTCGGTCGTGCCGTCGAAGGGACCGCCGTGGAAGATCGCGGTGTACTCGTCGCCCTCGTGGATGGTGATGTCGCTCATGCGTCCCTTCTACCAGGGGTGCCCTGTTGACGGATGTATAGCACCGCTATATAGTTCAGACATGGAAGCATCGCGGGCGCAGGCGCTGGAGACGCTGATCATCTCGGTCAACCGCTTGGTCCGTGCTGCGGCGCAGGCCTCCGGCGACGCCACCTCGGCCGCGGTCTGGCGCACGCTCGGCATCCTCGAGACCGAGCAGCCGCTGCGCCTCGGTGAGCTCGCCGCCGCGTCCCGTGTGGCACAACCCACGATGACCCGGATCGTCGCCGGCATGCTCGCCGACGGTCTGCTCTCGCGCACCGTCGACCCCGACGACTCACGCGGGCAGCTCATCGAGCTCACCGATGCGGGGCGCGAGCGGCTCGCCACCTGGCGCGCGACGATCGCCGACTCCGTCGGGCCGGTCTTCGCCGACCTCGACGACGACGACTGGGACGTCCTGCGCGACGCCGCCGCCATCATCGCCTCGCGCACCACCACGAACCCCACCAGAACGGAGATCCACGCGTGAACGCCCACGCACCCGCTGCGTCCGGCAGCATCCTCAAGCAGTCGTCCGCCGTCTGGGCGATCGCGTTCGCCTGCGTCGTCGCCTTCATGGGCATCGGCCTGGTCGACCCGATCCTCCCCGCGATCGCGACGTCGCTGCACGCCACCGCCGCGCAGACCGAACTGCTCTTCACGAGCTACCTCGCGGTCACCGGCGTCGCCATGTTCTTCACCAGCTGGGTGTCGAGCCGCATCGGTGCGAAGAACACCCTGCTCATCGGGCTCGCGCTCATCGTGGTCTTCTCGGTGCTCGCAGCGACCTCGGGCAGCGTCTGGAACATCATCGGCTTCCGCGCCGGTTGGGGTCTCGGCAACGCGCTCTTCATCTCCACCGCACTCGCGACCATCGTCGGTGCAGCGTCCGGCGGCACCGCGTCGGCGATCATCCTCTACGAGGCAGCGCTCGGCCTCGGCATCGCCGTCGGGCCCCTGGTCGGCGGACTGCTCGGGTCGGTGAGCTGGCGCGGTCCCTTCTTCGGCGTCACCACCCTGATGGCGATCGCGTTCATCGCCGTCGTCGCGCTGCTCAAGACCTCCGGACTCGAGAAGCCCACGCCGACGAAGCTCTCGGCACCGTTCCGCGCCCTCGGACAGCCGGCGCTCGCGGCCCTCGCGGTGACCGCGCTCTTCTACAACATCGGCTTCTTCGTGCTGCTCGCGTACACGCCGTTCCCGCTCGGCTTCGGCGCACTCGGCATCGGTTTCACCTTCTTCGGGTGGGGTGTCGGGCTCGCGATCACCTCCGTGTGGGTCGCCCCGATGCTGACCGCGCGCATGCGCCGCACGACCGTGCTGAAGATCGCGCTGCCGCTCCTCGCCCTCGACCTGTTCGCCGCGGCGGTCGTCGTGACCTCGCAGGCCGGGCTCATCATCTGCGTGGTCATCGGCGGCCTCGTGCTCGGTGTCCTCAACACGGTGCTCACCGAGTGCGTGATGGAGGCGACGGACCTCCCCCGCTCGGTGGCATCGAGCGCGTACTCCGCGGTGCGCTTCATCGGCGGTGCGATCGCCCCGCCCGTCGCGACGCTGCTCGCCGACTCGTTCTCGCCGTCGGCGGCCTACGTGTTCGCCGGGGTCTCGGTGGCGGTCGCGTTCGTGGTCGTGGTGCTGACCACCAAGGTGCTGCGGCGGGTCGACGACGGGGCCGAGCCGGAGCGTGTCGAGGCAGAGGCGATCTCGGCGGGCGAGATGGTCTGAGTCGACACGAGCGCGGGTGGGCGGTGAGCCCGCTCGCGCTCGGTGCGAGCGCGGGTGGGCGATGAGCCCGCTCGCGCTCGGTGCGAGCGCGGGTGGGCGATGAGCCTGCTCGCGCTCGGTGCGCTTCGCTGCGGGCGAGGGCTGCGGTCGGGACTCCGGTCCGGTCGCGGGTCTCGCCCGTTCGTCATGTGCGGACGCGCGTGGGCGAGTGGATGGAGATCCAGGGGTGGACCCCTCGGGCGCACTGGGGGCCCTCGGGGCCGAGTGCGCTCGGCAGGCCGCGCGAGCCGCGCGAGCGGGCAGGATGCGCCGGGCCGGCGCCGTCCGCCCGACCGCTTCCGCCCACTGGGCAACCGGAGGACGGGCCGAGCGGTCCGCCCGACCGGTTCCGCCCGCTGGCCAACCGGATGACGGGCCGGAGCGGACCGGCGGACGCGGGACGAGCCTCCAGACCGGTGGTGAGGGCACCGCGCGAGTGCGAGCGGGCGGAAGGCGCGCCGTGGTGGTCGCCCGATCGACGATTCCGCCCGCCCGCCTGGAACGGCCGACCGGGAGGCACGACGCGACACTGCAGGGACAGCCCGGTCGCCAGCGGGCGGATCCTGCCGTCATTCCGGATCGCGAGTGCGGGTTCCGCCCGCTCACGGACCGACCGGGAGGCACGGTCCACGTCGATCCGGACCGCTCGCGCCGCGAGCGGGCGGATCCTGCCGCCGTTCCGGATCGCGAGTGCGGGTTCCGCCCGCTCACGGACCGACCGGGAGGCACGGCCCACCTGGATCCGGACCGCGCGCGGCGCGAGCGGGCGGATCCTGCCGCCGTTCCGGATCGCGGCTGCCGGTTCCGCCCGCTCGGCCAGGGGCAGCCGTGTGTCCACGGCGTCCCGGTGTCGCCTCGAGCGGAGCCGGCACGGTGCCGACCTGGATCGCTCCACAGCCTCGGGTCCGGGCGCGGGAGCGTCACCCGTGCGGAATAGGATCGAGGACATGGCAACTGCGAACGACCGCCTCGTCTGGATCGACTGCGAGATGACCGGCCTCGACGTCGAGGTCGACCAACTCGTCGAGGTGGCCGTCGTCGTCACGGACTTCGACCTCGTCCCCGTGCACCCCGGGTTCGACATCGTGATCAAGCCCGACCAGTCGGCGCTCGACAACATGAACGAGTTCGTCACGAACATGCACGCGACTTCGGGCCTCGCCGAGGCGATCCCGGACGGTGTCTCGCTGGCGGACGCCGAGTACCAGGTGCTCGAGTACATCCTCCAGCACGTCCCGGCCGAGGGCAGCGCGCCGCTGGCCGGCAACACGATCGGCACGGACCGCGCCTTCCTGTCGAAGTACATGCCCCGCGTCGACGGGCACCTGCACTACCGCAGCGTCGACGTGTCGAGCATCAAGGAGCTCTGCCGCCGCTGGTTCCCGCGCGTGTACTTCAACGCGCCGGAGAAGCACGGCGGCCACCGTGCCCTCGCGGACATCCTCGAGTCGATCCGCGAGCTCGAGTACTACCGTCGCGCCGGCTTCATCCCGGAGCCCGGCCCGACGACCGAGGACGTCCGCGCCGTCGCGGCCGAGGTGGTCGAGAAGTGGGAACCGCGGCTCGGGCAGCCCACGGCGGAGTAGCGACACGCGTGGTCGTCGCGGCCTCCGGCATGTACTACTATTGAGTGGTCGCGCCGGTCAGCCGGTTCGGACGTGGTGGATATAGCTCAGTTGGTAGAGCGCCTGGTTGTGGTCTAGGAGGTCGCGGGTTCGAGACCCGTTATTCACCCCAGAAGTCGAAGGCCCCGTCCCGAAGGACGGGGCCTTCGCAGTTCTCGGATGGTCGTGTGCCACCATCGAGTCCGTGATGGAGATGTCCGCCGACGAGTTCGAGCAGCTCGTGACCGACGAGCTCGACCGGCTGCCCGACGAGATGGTCGACGGGCTGGACAACGTGGTGTTCGTCGTCGAGGACGAGCCGGAGGACGGCTCCGACCTGTTCGGGTACTACGACGGGGTCGCCGCGACCGAGCGCGGGCAGTACGGGTTCGGTGAGCTCCCCGACCGGATCGTGGTGTTCCGGAAGCAGCACCTCGAGGAGTGCGACACCGTCGAGGATCTCCGGGACGAGGTGCACACCACGCTCGTCCACGAGATCGGGCACTTCTACGGCATCGACGACGCTCGGTTGCACGAGCTCGGCTGGGCGTAGAGGCGCCCCGCTGCCGGCTGTCGGCTCCGGCTCCCGCTGAGCCGAGACTCGCGCTGGCGGACGGTTTCGCGGCTCCGAAGACGCGAACGTGTCCGCGGGGCCGAGACTCGCGCTGGCGGCACGCGCCGCGCGCGGCGCGCCGCGCGCACGCGCCGCGCGCGGCGCCCTCAGAACCGCGTCGGCCCCACCTCGTGGTACCTCCCACGCGTCCACCGGCCCCCGCCCGTGCAGCACGTACTCCCCCACGAGTCGCTCCTTGTAGACGGCAGGGTTGTGCGACGCCACCACCCGGGCGTTCCGCCAGTGCCGGTCGAGCGCCCGCGTCCGGTCGGCCGCCGAGGCCCCACCGACCTCGAACAACTCCGTGGCCGCCTGCAGCACCCGCGGCCCGACCTCGACCTGCGCCTGGTAGACGGCGTTCTCGGCGGCATCGAGCAGTGCGTGGTCGACGCCCACCCCGGGCTCGTTCGTCGCCACGACCCCGTCGAGCAGCCCTGCCGCCGCGACGACGAGCGACCGCGCGGTGAACGCCCCCGCCGACAGCCGTCCGAGCACGGCCAGCACCTGCGGGTCCTCCCCCGGTACGGCGGCGTTCGCGTGGATGTACGTGCGGGTCCGCGGCCGGACGAACGCCACGGCGTCGTCGACGACGGCCTGTCCGATGCCGGCGAGGACCGCCAGCAGGTACAGCTGGTAGAAGGCCTGGATGTGCGAGAGCGGCGCGTCCCGGTAGGCCGAGACCACCGCCGGGTCGACCGCGACGCCGTCGAAGACGGTCGTCCCCGAAGCGGTGAGGCGCTGCCCGAAGCCGTCCCAGTCGTCGACGCCGGTCACACCCGGTGCACCGGTCGGCACGGCGAAGGTCACCCGCTCGCCGTCGCGGTCGGCCGCCAGGTAGATCCAGTCGGCGTAGAGCGTGCCGGTCGAGTAGAACTTCCGCCCGTCGAGCCGCCACGTGCCGGAGTCGTCGGCAGCGACGGTCGTCGAGATGTCCGCCAGCGTCGTGCCGGTCCGCTCCGAGGTCGCGTTCCCCACGATCGCCCCGCCGACGATGCGCTGGAGCCACTCGTCCCGAGCGGGCGAGTCCGGACGCAGGAGCACGAGCTCCGTGTACCCGAAGTGTCCCCGCCACAGGTGCGCGATGTTCGAGTCCGCCGCCGCGAGGTCCGCCACCAGGTGCGCGAGCTCGACGAGCGTCACGCCGAAGCCACCGCGTTGCTCGGGCACGCGCAGCCGCCCGAAGCCCGCGTCCGCCAGCGCGCGCACCTCGGCGTGCGGGAGGTCGCGGTCGCCAGGGGTGCCGGACGCCAGCTCGCGCGCGACCGCGCCCTCGCGGATCGCCTCGACGACCGGCGCGAAGCGCGCACGCAGGACTGCGAGACGGTCGGCCGGGAGGCACGGCGCACCCCCGGCGCTCGCTGGCACGTCGTCCGGACGGTCGCTCGGGAGGCCCGGCTCACCCCCGGTGCTCGTCGTCGCGTCCGTCATGCGGTCACCCCCACGGCGTCGCGCGCCTGGTCCCCGCCGGTCCCGGCCGCACCGCCGGAGAACGCGCCGCGCCACCGCCTCGCCGGGTGTGAGTCGGGCAGCTGCGCGTGGCCGAAGAGCTTCTCGCGGAGGGTGCCCTCCCGGTACTCCGACTGCATGAGTCCGCGCTCCTGCAGGGTCGGCGCGATGTGGTCGACGAACTCCTCGTACGAGCCGGGCAGCGTCCAGTTGATGACGTTCACGCCGTCGACCCCGACCCGCTGCCACGCGGCGAGCTCGTCCGCGATCTGCTCGGGCGTCCCGACGACCCGGGCGCGGAGCTTGGCGGAGAGCCGGGCGAGGTCGGCGATGGTCGGCTCGCGGTCGCCGGCGGCCTCGCGGAGCCACTGCAGGTGCGACTGCCCGGCCTGGGTCCGGACCTCGGACAGCGGCGTCGCCGGGTCGAGCGGCTCGCCGGTGTCCGGGTCGAAGCCGAGGTTCGAGTGCACGAGGAAGCCGTCGGCGGCCAGGTACTCGTCGATCTCCGCTTCCTTCGCCTTCGCCTCGGCCTCGGTGGATCCCGTGACGAAGGTCAGGCCGAGGAAGAACGCGATGTCCTCGCGGCGTCGGCCGACGGCGGCGGCGAGGTCTCGGGTCTCGCGGATCAGCTGCTCGGTGGCGTCCCGGTTCGAGGTGAGGATGAACTGCGCCTCGGCGTTCCGCGCGGCGAAGGCCCGGCCGGCCGGCGAGGACCCGGCCTGGAACAGCACGGGCGTCCGCTGGGGCGAGGGCGCGCTGAGGTGCGGCCCCTGCACGTCGTACCGCTTGCCGTGGTGGTCGATGCGGTGCACCAGCTCCGGGTCCGCGTAGCCGCGCACCGGGTCCTTGAGCACGGCGCCGTCCTCCCACGACCCCTCCCACAGCTTGGCGCAGACCTCGAGGTACTCCTCGGCCCAGGCGTAGCGCTCGTCGTGCTCCTCGAGCCGGTCGGCGCCGAAGTTCCGGGCGGCGCTGTCGAGGGCGCTCGTCACGACGTTCCACCCGATGCGGCCGCGGGTGATGTGGTCGAGCGTCGACACCTTGCGGGCGAAGTCGAACGGGTGCGCCTGGATGACGCTCGAGGTGAACGCCAGGCCGAGGTGCTCGGTCGACACGGCGAGCGCGGAGAGCAGCACGGACGGGTCGTTCGAGGGGATCTGCAGCCCCTCGCGGAGGTTCGTCGCGTAGTCGCCGCGGGCGGGGCCGTACGTGCCGACGACGTCCGCGAAGAACATCGCGTCGAACTTCCCGCGCTCGAGCGTCCGGGCGAGGTCGGTCCACAGCGTGACGTCGTCGAAGTCCGCCTGCCGGGCGTCCGGGTGCCGCCAGAGGCCGTGCTGGATGTGCGACGTCGTGTTCATGACGAAGGCCGCGAAGCGCAGCGGACGGGTCGGTGCATCGCTCATGCCCCCATGGTGTCCGGGGAGCCGCCGCCGACGGTCATGACGTGACCTCGCGTTACGGGCGCGGTTCCGCGGCGGCCGGGCGGCGACCATGCTCCTGAGGCATGCCGACCCAGACGACCGCAGCCGCGCCTCCCGTCCGTCCCCCGTCTCCGTCCACGAACGCGACCCGACGTCGCGTCGCGCTCGCGTCGTTCGTCGGGACGACCGTCGAGTACTACGACTTCTACCTGTACGCGACGGCCTCGGCGCTCGTGTTCGCCCCGACGTTCTTCCCGTCCGTCACGCCGGCCGTCGGTGTGATCGCGTCCTTCGCGACCTACGGTGTCGGCTTCGTCGCGCGGCCGCTCGGCGGCATCGTGGCCGGGCACCTGGGCGACCGGATCGGGCGGAAGAAGCTGCTCGTGGCGTCCCTGGTGCTGATGGGCATCGCGTCGACGCTCATCGGGGTGATCCCCTCGGCGGCGACGATCGGGGTCGGTGCGGTGGTCGCACTCGTGGTGCTGCGACTGCTCCAGGGCGTCGCAGCCGGAGCGGAGTGGGGCGGGTCGGCGCTGCTGTCGGTCGAGCACGCGCCGACGCGGCACCGGGGACTGTTCGGGGCGTTCACGCAGATGGGGTCCGCGGGCGGCATGCTGCTGGCGACCGGGGTATTCACGCTCGTACGGACCCTGCTCGGCAACGAGGCGTTCCTGGCCTGGGGGTGGCGCCTGCCGTTCCTGTTCTCCGCGGTCATCGTCGCGGTCGGACTCGTCATCCGGCTCGGCGTGCAGGACGCCCCGGTGTTCCAGGCGCTGCGCGCGTCCGGCGGTGTCGAGCGGTTCCCGGTGTGGCAGGCGGTCCGTCGGCACCCGCGGTCGATCCTCGTCACCGCAGGGCTGCGGCTCGTCCAGCCGGCGCTCTACTCGATCCTGACGACGTACTCGCTGACCTACCTCGGGGCGAAGCGCGGCGAGGAGGGCTCGGCCGCCGGGCTCCAGGCGGTGCTCGTGATCTCGGCGGTGTCGCTCGTGTCGACGCCGTTCTGGGGGTGGCTGTCCGACCGGGTCGGGCGCCGGCCGCTCGCGATCGGGTCGGCGATCGGGATCGGCGTGCTGATCTGGCCGTTCTTCGCGTTCCTCGACGCCGGGCCCCTGGTGCTGCTGCCGTTCGTGGCGTTGATCGGCATGAGCGTGTTCCACGACAGCATCTACGGTCCGCAGGCGGCGTGGTTCGCGGAGCAGTTCCCGACCGGGCGGCGCTACTCGGGCATGAGCCTCGGGTACCAGATCGGGTCGATCTTCTCGGTGGGACTGACGCCGTTGCTCGCGGCGGTGTTCGTCGAGGTGGGCGGGGGCTCGCCGTGGATCCTGTGCGCGTACCTCGGCGTGTACGCGGTGCTGTCGGTCGTGGCCGCGGTGTTCGCGGTCGACCCGGTGCGCGACGCGCGGCGGGCGGACGCCCGGGCGGCCGGTGCCGGTGCCGGTGCCGGTGCCGGTGCCGGTGCCGGCGCCGGTGGGCCAGTCTCGGGCTGAGCGACGGGGCTCGGGCTCCGGGCCGCGAGGGACGTCGGTCAGCCCGGGTCTCACCGGCGACCACACCGACTACGTCCTGAGCACCAGGTCCGCGAGCTCCGCGGGCGCCTCGGCGGCGATGAAGGCACGCTCCTGGGCAGCCCAGCGCTCCCACTCGCGGGCGAACACCTCGCCGTCGCGGCCGATCGCCCGGTCGCGTCGGACGTCGTCGTCCGCCTCGAGCCACACCCGGAGGGTCGCATGTGGAGCGGACCCCCGGGAGAGCGCCCCGCACCCCTCGACCACCAGCGGCACGTGCGACTCGATCGACACCCACTCCGCCGGCTCGGACCGCTCCCAGTCCCAGCGCCGGTACCCCGACGGTGTCCCGAGCACGTCGGACACGACCGCGTCGGCGGCCGCGCGCAGGCCGTCCCACCCGGGGTAGACGTCGTCGAGGTGCACGACCCGTGCGCCGAGCCGTGCCGCCACGGCGTCGCCCAGCGTGGTCTTCCCGGTGCCCGAGCGCCCGTCGACCAGCACGACGAGCCGTCGTCCGGTAGCGGCAGCAGCGCCGGCCGCGGCCGCGGCGATCCCCTCGACGAGCGCCGCGTCCGGTGCCGCTCCCCCGGCGGTCACGTCCGGCCGCGCACCTCCGTCGGTCACGTCCGGCACCGCTCCCCCGGCGACCGCACCCGAGGCGGTCGCGTCCGGCCGCGCGCGCTCAGGCACGCCACGTCCCCGCAGCCACGGCCACCCCGATCGACGCGACACCGATCCCCACCAGCACGGCGACCATCGCCCACTCCGGTCCCGCGAACCGCGCCTGCCGCGCCCACGTCCGGGGACCGGGAGCGCCGAAGCCGCGCGACTCCATCGCCACCGCCAGCGTGGTCGCCCGGCGGAGTGCGAGCACGAGCAGCGCGAAGGCCATCGACGCTCCGCGCCGCAGCCGCCCGTGGTCGGCGAGCCCCCGTGCGCGGCGTGCCATGGCGAGCTGGCGCCAGTCCTCGCCGAGCAGGGTCGTCATCCGCACCGCAGCCAGGGCCCCGAGCACGAAGCGGGCCGGCAGCCGCAGCAGCTGTGCGAGCCCGTCGGCCAGGTCGGTCGGGTCGACCCCGACGAAGAGCACGACGGCCGGCAGCCCGACCGCGAGGACCCGCAGCGCGGTCGCCAGCGCGAGCGTCAGCGACCCGTCGGTGACGTGGACGAAGCCGAGGTCGAACCACTCCCGCCCGGAGGGCCGCCCGTACAGCGCGATGCTCAGCGCCGTCAGGGGCACGGCGACGAGCACCGGTGACGCCCGCAGCAGCAGGATCCGCGGCGGGATCCGGAGCACCGGGAGGAGCAGCAGCTCCAGCGCGAGCGCGACGGCCGCGGAGACGACGTCGAGACTCGTCACGAGGCACAGGCCGAGTGCGAGCACGCCGAGCATCGCGGCGACGGGCTGGACGCCGGCGACACCGCGGCGCGTCCGGCCGGGAGGCTCGGCTCGCCCGCCCGCACCGGCGCGGGTCGTCGGGGTGGTCACCGGTGCACCTCCGTGGTCGGTCGGGGTCTGCCGGGTCCGGTCGACGGGGCGTCCGGTCCGGCCGACGGGGCGCCGGGTCCGGCCGAGGGGCCACTGCGTCCGTCCGGCGGGACGGCGGTTCCGGCCGGCGGCACGGCCCTCGCACCGTCGGCGGCGAGCACGACCTCGTCGGCGTCGAGCGCACGGACGAGGTCACGGTCGTGCGTCACCACGACGAGCGCCGTCCCCGCCTCCGCCAGCGCCCCGAGCAGGTCGACCACGGCCTGCCAGGTCGCACGGTCCTGGCCCGAGGTGGGTTCGTCCAGCACGACCACGGGCGGCCGCGAGGCGACGACGGCACCGATCGCGAGCCGCCGCTGCTCACCGCCGGACAGGGTGAAGGGGTTGGCGTCGGCGAGGTGCCGGAGCCCGAACGCGTCGAGGAGTTCCTCCACCCGCGCGTCGGCGTCCGACAGCCCGAGCGCGCGCGGTCCGGCACCGAGCTCCTCGCGGACACTGCGCGCCACGAACTGGTGTCCGGGGTCCTGGAACACCGACCCGATCCGGGCGGCGAGCTGCCGGCTCGTCCACCGGATCGGCGCGTCACCGGCGTCCCCGGCCAGGTCGGGCGTCGCGAGGAGTGTCCCTCCGGACGGCCGCAGGAGCCCGGCGAGGGTGAGGCCGAGCGTCGACTTGCCGACGCCGTTCGGACCGGTGACCGCGAGGACCCGACCGCGACGGACCCCGAGGTCGATCCCGCTGCCGACACGGGTCCCGCCGGCACGTCCGAGGATGCCCCCGCGCGCGGTCGCGAGTCCCCGCGCCTCGAGCAGCGCCGTCTCCTCGTCGCGCGGGCGGAAGGCGCCCCCGGCCACCGGCGCTCCCGGTGCTGATCCGCCCGCTCGCTCGGTCGACGGCGCGACCGGACGGCCGGCACCGGTCGACGGCGCGACCGGACGTCCGCCGCCGGCCCGGGACGATCCCCGCGCCGGCTCGGCACCGGGCACCCACACGCCGGCCGCCGTCAGCGCCGGACCGTGCTCGGCGAGCACCGACGCGGGGGTCCCGTCCGCGACGACCCCGCCCCCGGGTTCGAGGAGCACGAGTCGATCGACCAGGTCGAGCCAGGTGCCGATCCGGTGCTCGACCACGAGCATCGTCGCACCGCTGGTGTCGAGCAGCGCCCGCACGGCGTCGTGGACCTGCGCCACGCCCTCGGGGTCGAGGTTCGCGCACGGTTCGTCGAGCACGAGCACGCCGGGGCGCATCGCGAGCACGCCCGCGAGCGCCAGACGCTGCCGCTGCCCGCCGGAGAGCCGGCTCGTCGACCGGTCGAGCGGCAGGTCGAGGCCGACGACCCCGAGCGCGTGCCGGACGCGTTCCCACGTCTCGGCCCGCGGGACGCCGGTGTTCTCGCATCCGAAGGCCACGTCGTCGCCGATGCGCGACATCACCGTGTGGGCCTCGGGATCCTGCATGACGAGGCCGACGCGCCCGCGGACCGCGCGGGGGTCGGCGCCGTCGACCAGGACCGAGCCCTGCACGGCTGCGGCGGTGTCGTCGTCGGGGTCCGGCTCGTCCGCCAGCACCGCTGCGACCGCGCGGAGCACCGTCGACTTGCCGGCGCCCGAGGGGCCGACGACCGCGACGCGCTCACCCGGCTCGACGACGAGGTCGAGACCGCGCACCGCCCACGCGTCGCGCCCGGCGTACCGCCAGCCCCAGTCACGGAAGGCGATCCGCGCCGCCCCCGAGGACGACACGGCCGTCACCGGGCGGCGCGGGACCCGCGCTCGGCCTGCTCGGCGGCGGGCGTCGCGGTGCCGGACTGCGCTCCGTCGAGCGGAACGGTCGCGCCGGTCGGGGCGGACGACTGCTGCGGGGTCGTCGCGTGCGTCCGTCGGGCGTGCTCACGCCCTGCGGCGAACGAGGACAGCACGCCGGTCGCGGCGAGCGCCCGCACGAGCAGCCACGAACCGAGCCCGGCGATCACGGCCCCGGACACCACGGCGGACACGACGTAGACGGTCTTGAAGGCCGCGTCGAGCCCCGGGTACCAGAGCACGGTGTCGTTGATGCCGAGGGCGAGCCCCGCGGCGGCACCGGCGAGCACGACGACCGGCAGCCGGTAGGCCCGGTAGAGGAACAGTGCGAGCACGACCTCGGCCCCGAGGCCCTGCACGAGACCGGCCTCGAGCGTCAGCCACCCCCACTGGGTGCCGAGCAGTGCCTCGACGCTGGCGGCGACCATCTCGGCGTAGAGCGCGGCCCCGGGCTTCCGGACGACGATGGCGACGAGCGGCCCGGCGAGCAGCCAGACCCCGCCGAAGAGTGCCTGGGTGCCGGGGAGGACCAGGGCGGCGACGGCGCTGATCGGCTCGTAGCCGAACTCCCAGAGCTTGAAGACGACACCGATCGCGACGGCGAGGACGCTCGCGACGACGATGTCGACGACCCGCCAGCGCAACGAGCGCCTGACGGTGGTGGACGGTGCTGCGGACTGCGTGGTTGCAGGCATGGTTGCTGACTCCTCCCTGCGCCGGCATGACCCGGATCAGGTTCGACGGTCGGAGCGCCGTTCGCTCCCTCTCAGCCCGGCGGTCCCGGACTCCCGTGTGTGTGGCAGCAGTCTAGACGCGGTCGCGACCGCGTGACGGACGGGAGGCCCGTGGCGACGTCGCCACGGGCCTCCCGTCCGGTGGGTCACTTCTTGAGGGCGCGGATCACCTTGCTCAGGGCCTTGCCGGTCACCCAGATGGTGGGGATGCTCACCGCGAGCAGCGAGATCAGGTTCGGCTCGAACTGCAGGTCCTGCCCCGGGCGACGCACGTACGCACCGACGGGGATCGACGCCCCGCCGCCACCGCCGCCGCCGTTCTCGTCGTCCCCGCCGGCGCCGAAGCCGAACCAGCCGATGGACACCGGGATGAGGGTCTGGTCCCCGACCTCGACCGGTTCGCCGTAGTTGGTCGAGACGCCCACGGGGCGCACCTTGTCTGCGATCTGACTCACGATGTTGGCCATGCGCGCGAGGCTACTCGGCGGTTCCTCCACAGGTCGGCGAGCACCGGCGGCCGTCCGCCCCTGGGGCTTGTCTGCGGACGCGGACGGCCCGCGCCGATACCGTGGCGGAACCCACACCTGGAGGACTGTTTGCACACCTGGCCCGGCAACCCGTACCCCCTCGGGGCGACCTACGACGGCAGCGGCACGAACTTCGCCCTGTTCAGCGAGGTCGCCGACCGCGTGGAACTGTGCCTCTTCGACGACGCGGGGAACGAGGAGTGCGTCGACCTGGTCGAGGTGGACGCACACGTCTGGCACGCCTACCTGCCGAACGTCGCCCCGGGGCAGGAGTACGGCTTCCGCGTGCACGCCCCGTACGACCCGGCGAACGGACTGCGCGGCAACCCGCACAAGCTGCTCCTCGACCCGTACGCCAAGGCGACCAGCGGCGACATCGACTGGGACCAGGCGCTGTTCTCGTACACGTTCGGCGACCCGGACTCGACCGACGACCAGGACTCGGCGTCCCACATGATGAAGGGCGTCGTCATCAACCCGTTCTTCGACTGGCAGGGTGACCGGGCTCCCCGGGTCCCCTACGGCGAGACGGTGATCTACGAGGCGCACGTCAAGGGCCTCACCGAGACGCACCCCGACGTGCCCGAGGAGCAACGGGGCACCTACGCCGGTGTCGCGCACCCGGCGGTCATCGAGCACCTCAAGCGCCTGGGGATCACGACGCTCGAGCTCATGCCGGTGCACCAGTTCGTCAACGACTCCACGCTGCAGGAGAAGGGGCTGTCGAACTACTGGGGCTACAACACGATCGGCTTCTTCGCGCCGCACTCGCACTACTCGTCGTCCGGCGACCGCGGGCAGCAGGTGCAGGAGTTCAAGGCGATGGTGCGCGAGCTCCACCGTGCCGGCATCGAGGTCGTCCTCGACGTCGTCTACAACCACACGGCAGAGGGCAACCACCTCGGACCGACCCTGTCGTTCCGCGGCATCGACAACGCGGCGTACTACCGCCTGGTCGAGGACGACAAGCGGTACTACATGGACACCACGGGCACCGGGAACTCGCTCAACGTCGGGCACCCGCACTCGCTGCAGCTCATCATGGACTCGCTGCGGTACTGGGTCACCGAGATGCACGTCGACGGGTTCCGCTTCGACCTCGCCGCGGCCCTGGCCCGCGAGTTCTACGAGGTCGACCGGCTCGCGGCCTTCTTCGAACTGGTCCAGCAGGACCCGATCGTGTCCCAGGTCAAGCTCATCGCCGAGCCGTGGGACGTCGGGCCCGGCGGGTACCAGGTCGGCAACTTCCCGCCGCAGTGGTCCGAGTGGAACGGCAAGTACCGCGACACCGTGCGTGACTTCTGGCGGGGCGAGCCCTCGACGCTCGGCGAGTTCGCCTCGCGCATCTCCGGGTCGGCCGACCTGTACGAGCACGACGGCCGGACGCCCAAGGCGAGCATCAACTTCATCACCGCCCACGACGGCTTCACGCTGTACGACCTGGTCGCGTACAACGAGAAGCACAACGACGCCAACGGCGAGGACAACAACGACGGCGAGAGCCACAACCGGTCCTGGAACTCCGGCGTCGAGGGGCCGACGGACGACCCGGAGGTCGCCGCGCTCCGACTGCAGCGCCGGCGGAACTTCCTCGCCACCCTGCTGCTCAGCCAGGGCGTGCCGATGATCGCCCACGGCGACGAGCTCGGCCGCACCCAGCACGGCAACAACAACGTGTACGCGCAGGACTCCGCGATCAGCTGGATCGACTGGGAGCACGCCGACGACGAACTCGTGCAGTTCACCGCCGACGTCGTGAAGCTCCGGCACGACCACCCGACCTTCCGCCGCACCCGGTACTTCAACGGTCGTCCGGTGCGCCGGGGCGAGGGCGAGCCACTGCCCGACGTCGTGTGGCTGACCCCGTCCGGCGACGCGATGGACCCCGAGGACTGGGACTCCGGCTTCGGCAAGAGCGTCGGCATGTACCTGAACGGCGAGGGCATCCGCGGCCGCGACCGCTGGGGCGAACGTGTGACCGACGTGGCGTTCCTGACGTACTACAACGCACACGACGACGTCGTGACCTTCACCCTGCCGCCCGAGGAGTACTCGCCCGGGTGGACCGTCCGGATCGACACGGCCGAACCCGGCGCCCGCGAGACGGTCCTCGACGCCGGGACCCCGCTCGACGTGCCGGCGCGCTCGATGATCGTGCTCCGCGCCGAGCCCGACCACGAGGTCACCACCACGCAGGTGGAGTCGGTCGAGGGCGGGCGGCAGTCCACCCCGACCAACCCCGCGGCGTCGACGGCGGCGTCCGCCACCGACCCGGAACCGACCGGGGCGGAACCGTCCGGCGCGGAACCGTCCGACGCTGCTCAGTCCGGGGCGGAACAGCCCACGGCGTCGGCCGAGGGCACGTCCGCAACGGACCCGGTCAGCGACACCGACGCCGACCCAGACTCCCCTGACACCGAACCCGAACCCGATCCCACAGGAGCCACCGCGTGAGCGCTCGCCGCGTCCCCACGTCCACCTACCGGCTGCAGGTCACCGCAGACTTCGACCTCGACGCCGCCCAGGGCGTGGTCGACCACATCCGCACCCTCGGTGCGGACTGGGTCTACCTCTCCCCCGTGCTGCAGGCCGAGCCCGGGTCGCAGCACGGCTACGACGTCGTCGACCACTCGCACGTCGACACCGAGCGCGGCGGCGACGCAGCGCTCCGAGCCCTCGCCGAGGCCGCGCACGCCGCCGGGCTGGGTGTCCTCGTCGACATCGTGCCGAACCACGTCGGCGTCGCCACCCCCGAGGCGAACCCGTGGTGGTGGTCCCTGCTCGAGTCCGGACAGGGCTCCCCCGTCGCGTGGGCCTTCGACGTGGACTGGCAGGCCGGGGACGGGCGCATCCGGATCCCGGTGCTCGACGACCGGCTGCTCGACGCGGTCGAGCTGCGGGACGGCCGGCTGTACGTCGGCGAGACCGCCTACCCGACGGCCGAGGGCACCGTGCAGGACGGTGACGACGTCGCAGCCGTGCACGCCCGTCAGCACTACGAGTTCGTGCACTGGAAGCGCGCGGACCACGACCTCAACTACCGTCGCTTCTTCGCGGTCAACACCCTCGCGGCGATCCGCGTCGAGGAGCCCGAGGTGTTCGCCTCGTCCCACGCGACGATCGGCGGCTGGTTCCGCGACGGGCTCGTGGACGGCCTGCGCATCGACCACCCGGACGGCCTGTACGACCCCGCCGGGTACCTGCAGGACCTGCACGACCTCACCGGCGGCGCGTACACGCTCGTCGAGAAGATCCTCGAGCCCGGCGAGCAGCTCCCGTCGTCGTGGCCGGTCGACGGAACCACCGGCTACGACGCCCTCGCCGTGGTCGACCGTGTCTTCGTCGACCCCGCGGGTGAACCGGCGCTCACCGCCGCGTCCGGTGCCGAGCCCGCCGACTGGCAGCAGCTCACGCACGACACCCGGCGCGGGATCGCCGACGGCATCCTCGGCAGCGAGGTCCGCCGGCTCGCACGGCTCCTCGCCCCCGTGGCACCCGACGTGCCCGAGGACCGCGTCGTCGACGCCGTCGCCGAGATCGTCGCGTCCTTCGAGGTCTACCGGACGTACCTGCCCGAGGGCGTCCACCACCTCATCGACGCCCTCGAACGCGCCGCCGAGGCCCGCCCGGACCTCGACGACGTGATCGACCGCATCGCACCGGCGCTCGTCGACCCCGGTCACGCCGCGGCCGTCCGGCTGCAGCAGACGTCGGGCATGGTGATGGCGAAGGGCGTCGAGGACACCGCGTTCTACCGCACGTCGCGCCTGACCACCCTGAGCGAGGTCGGCGCAGACCCGAGCCTGTTCGCCGTCTCGGTGGAGGACTTCCACCAGGCCCAGCGCGACCGCCAGGGCAGCTGGCCGCACACCATGACGACGCTCACCACGCACGACACGAAGCGCAGCGAGGACACCCGTGCGCGCATCAGCGTGCTCGCCGAGCTCGGCTCCGAGTGGGCCGACGCGCTCGCGCGGCTGCGATCCCTGGCCCCGCTCGACGACGCCGTGATGGCGGACCTGTTGTGGCAGGCCATCGTCGGTGCACGTCCTGCGAGCCGCGATCGCCTGCACGCCTACGCCGAGAAGGCGTCGCGCGAGGCCGGCGACAGCACGACGTGGACCGAGCCGGACGAGGCGTTCGAGGAGCAGATGCACGCGCTCGTCGACGCGTCGTTCGACGATCCGCAGGTCGTGGCCGTGCTCGACGAGCTCGACCAGGTCATCAACGCTGCCGGGTGGTCGAACGGGCTGGCCCAGAAGCTCGTGCAGCTGACGATGCCCGGCGTGCCGGACGTCTACCAGGGCACCGAGGGCTGGGACCGGTCGCTCGTCGACCCCGACAACCGCCGACCGGTCGACTACGCCGAGCTCCGGCACGTGCTCGCCGGGCTCGACGGCCCCGAGGACGACGGCCCCGAGCGGCTGCCGGCCGTCGGACTCGACGGTGCCGTGAAGACCCTCGTCGTCAGCCGGGCCCTGCGCCTGCGCCGCGACCACCCCGAGCTGTTCACCCGCTACCTGGGGCTCGAGGCCACGGGCAGCGCCGCCGACCACGTCCTGGCGTTCGACCGTGGCGGTGCCGTGACCGTCGCGACACGCCTGCCCGTCGGACTCGAGCGGGTCGGGGGCTGGGGCGACACCCTGGTGCACCCGGTGCCGCTCGACCGGGTCGACCTGCTCACCGGTCGACGGTTCCCCGCGTCCCGCGGCATCGCGCTCGCCGAGCTGCTCACGGACCTGCCGGTTGCGCTCCTCGTGCCCGCCGACCTCGCCGACGCCGGGGCGGCCGCTGCCTCCTCGTCCACGTCGACGACCACCCCCGCGGCCTCCGGGTCGGACGGCACCGCCGTCTCCGACCAGCAGGCCGAGATCGAGATCCTGGAGGGTCACGCATGACCGTTCCCGCCCGCTACGCCGTCTGGGCGCCGAACCCCGAGCGCGTGCGCCTGGTCGTCGACGACGTCGAGTACGCCCTGACCCGCGGTGACGACGACTGGTGGAGCACCGACGAGGTCGCCCCGGTCGTCGGCGCGCGCTACGGCTTCCGTATCGACGACGACGAGGACGTCCGCCCGGACCCCCGCAGCCGGTACCAGCCGGACGGGGTGCACGGCACGTCCGAGGTCGTGGACCCGGAGCGCTTCGCGTGGACCGACGAGGCCTGGACGGGCCGTCCCGCCCGCGGCGGTGTGATCTACGAGATGCACATCGGCACCTACACGCCCGAGGGCACCCTCGACGCTGCGGCCGCGAAGCTCGACCACCTCGTCGAGCTCGGCGTGGAGTTCGTCGAGCTGCTCCCCGTCAACGCCGTCAACGGCGAGTGGAACTGGGGCTACGACGGGGTCGGCTGGTTCGCCGTGCACCACCCCTACGGCGGTCCCGACGCCTACGACCGCTTCGTCGACACCGCCCACGCGCTGGGCCTCGGGGTCATCCAGGACGTCGTCTACAACCACCTCGGCCCGAGCGGGAACTACCTGCCGCTGTACGGTCCGTACCTGCTGCAGGGGCTCGGGAACACCTGGGGCGACTCGGTCAACGTCGAGCACCCCGAGGTCCGCCGGTACGTGCTGGACAACGTGCGGATGTGGTTCCGCGACCACCACGTCGACGGACTCCGGCTCGACGCGGTGCACGCGATCCGGGACACCACGCGCCCGCACGTGCTGCAGGTCATGGCCTCCGAGACCGAGTCGTACTCGGAGTTCGTCGGGCGCCCGCTCTCGCTCATCGCCGAGTCGGACCTCAACGACCCGGTCATGTTCCGTCCGCAGGAGGCCTCCGGGTACGGCCTGACCGGACAGTGGTCGGACGACTTCCACCACGCCGTCCACGTGGCGCTCACCGGCGAGACGAACGGCTACTACGCCGACTTCGCACCGCTCTCGGCGCTGGCGAAGGTCCTGGAGCACGGGTTCTTCCACGACGGCACCTGGTCGTCGTTCCGCGGGAAGCGGCACGGTCGACCGATCGACCGCGGGACGTCGCCCGCGACGGCGCTGGTCGTCGCGAACCAGAACCACGACCAGATCGGCAACCGCGCCGCGGGCGACCGGCTCGCGGCGTCACTCGACGACGAGTCGCTCGTCATCGCCGCGGCGCTGACGCTGCTCGGCCCGTTCACGCCGATGCTGTTCATGGGCGAGGAGTTCGCCGCGACCACGCCGTGGCAGTTCTTCACCTCCCACCCGGAGAAGGCGCTGGGCGAGATCACGGCGAAGGGTCGGATCGCCGAGTTCGCGGAGCACGGTTGGGACGAATCGGTCGTCCCGGACCCGCAGGACCCGACGACGTTCTCGAACTCGAAGCTCGACTGGGCCGACGTCACCTCGGAGCGGGGTGCGCGGATCCTCCGGGCCTACCGCGTGCTCGTCGCGCTGCGCCGCACCGAGCAGGCCTTCGTCGACCACCGCTACGAGGCGAACGCCGTCCGCTTCGACGGGGACGACCGCTGGCTCGTGCTGACCCGCGGTCTGCTCGGGCCCGACGCGGCGCCGGTGCACGTCGTGGTGAACTTCGCCGACGACGCTGCCGAGGTGTCCGTCCCGGACGCGACCAGTGAGGAGCTCTACCGCTTCGGTGAGGCGAGCGTCGACGCCGGTGTGGTCCGGTTCGCGTCGCGCGGCGTGGTGGTCCTGCGCTGACGGACGTCCCCTGACCGATCTGCGTGAGCGACAGTCCCCCGTGGAACCCCCACGGGGGACTGTCGCTTGCGCGGAGCAGAGTGGCCACGACACCGGCCGGGCACGGCGCGGCAGAACCGCTACCGGTACCGGGCCATCACCGGCACCGGTCCCGGGCCGTTGCGGGTCAGGCGGACTGGTCTCCGACCGCGTGCGCGTTCTTGCGCACCGAGGGCAGTCGGCGGTGGTCCTTCACGACAGAGCGCACCTCGCGCACCCGCCGGTCGATGCCCCACTTCGTCACGAGCGTCAGGCTCTCACGGACGATGTTGCCGCTCATCTTCGAGACGCCGAACTCGCGCTCGGTGAAGGTGATCGGCGTCTCGACGACCCGCAACCCGGCCTCGAGCGCACGCCAGCACAGGTCGACCTGGAAGCAGTACCCCTTCGACGCGACCCCGGCCAGGTCGATCCGCTCGAACGCCTTCGACGTGAACACCCGGAAGCCGCCGGTCGCGTCACGCACCGCGATGCCGAGCGCCATCCGCGTGTAGAGGTTCCCGCCGCGGGACAGCAGTTCGCGGTACCACGGCCAGTTCTCGACCTCGCCACCCTTGATCCAGCGGGAGCCGAGCACGAGGTCGTTCGAGTCGGCGAGCTCGAGCATCCACGGGAGGTACTCCGGGTGGTGCGAGCCGTCCGCGTCCATCTCGACGAGCTTGTCGTAGCCGTGCTCGAGGCCCCAGGCGAACCCCGCGAGGTACGCGCCGCCGAGGCCGTCCTTCACCGTCCGGTGCATCACGTGGACCCGGTCGGTCTCACGCGCGATCTCGTCCGCGATGTCGCCGGTGCCGTCCGGGGAGTTGTCGTCGACGACGAGCACGTGGACGCTGTCGTCGGTCGCGGCCAGGGTGCGGGCGACGATCGGGCGGACGTTCTCCGCCTCGTCGTAGGTCGGGATGATGACCAGGGACGTGCTCATGGTGCTCCTCGCGGTTCGCATCGAAGGGTATCGGGTCGCCCTGCGTCAGCCCGACGTCAGGTCTGCGAACACGATCAGATTGTCCGTGTAGTGCCCGGTCGCGGTGTCGAACGTACCGTCGCACGTGATCAGCCGGAGCTGCGGGGTCGGTGCGCTGCCGTACACGTCACTCGTCGGGAAGGCCGACTTCGCGGCGCGCTCCGAACGGTCGACCGTGAAGGTGCGGGTCGTGCCGTCGGACATCGCCACGTGGATCTCGTCCCCGGCCACGAGTTCGTCGAGCCGGAAGAAGACGGCTGCGCTCGTCGGGCTGTCGACGTGCCCGGCGATCACGGCCGGCCCGACCTGCCCCGGCACGATGCCGTCGGCGAACCAGCCCGCGCTGTCCCAGTCCTCCGGCGGGTCGAGCTCCCCAGCGGCACCGCGGCCGAGGTCCTCGAGGCCCGAGGACACACCGATCGCCGGGATCTCCACCCGCACCGGCGTGGCGGTCGAGCGCGCGGCCGGTGCCGCCGGGTCCTGGAAGCCCGACGTGTCGCCGGCCCCGGAGCCGTTCGCCGCCGCACCCGGGTCCGTCCTCGCGGACGGGCTGCTGGTCGCCGCCGTCCGGGTCCCCGCGGCGTCGGTCCCCGTGGTGGCGACGGCCACCCCGGCGATGCCGCCGCCGACGAGGACCGCCGCCACCGCTCCACCGACGAGCACGCCGCGGCGGCCGGACCACCACCGGCTCGGTCCGGTCGCGGTCCGACGCCCGGTCACGAGGCGCCTCCCGCGTCGGTCGCGCAGCCACCGAGGACGTCCGACGTGAGCATGGTCGCGCCGAGCGCTGCCCACGCGTCGCCGTAGTAGGTCGGGGTGGTCGCCGAGATCCGGTCCATCCGCCGCAGGTCGGCCGACGCCGCCGACGACGAGCCGGCCGCGTGCTCGGCCGCTGCCCGTGCGGCGTAGGCGAGCGCGCTGGTGTCCCCGGTGACGGCCGTGCCTCCGAGGTCGAGCTGGGCCGCGAGCTCGGTGCTCCGGCGCAGGGTCGGCGCGATCGACCCGGCGAGCGTGCGGTCCTCGGCCGAGCACGCCTCTGCGTAGCGCAGCGGCAGCCGCATCGCGTCCCACCCGTAGACCACGCTGCCCTGGTCGCCGTTCGCGGGCATCGGTTCGACCGTGCCGTCGGTGTGTACCTGGGACCAGTCGCTCGGCAGGTCGCTGACGTCGAGCACGGCGGCGGTCACCGCACGAGAGCCCTCGGTGAGCTCCGCCCAGCGGCGGTCGCCGGTCGCCCGCTCCAGGACCCGGAACGCGGCGGGTGACGCGTAGGACGCGTTGTACCGGTACGGCTCGGTGTCCGCCCACGGCCCCGGCAGCAGGATCGTCCCGAGGTCGGTCTCCGCCGTCTCGTGCTCGAGGATCGCCGACGCCATCGCCCTGCCCGCGGCGGTGTACCGCTCGTCGCCCCACCGGTCGCCGGCGAGCACGAGTGCCCGGGCGGCGTCGAGGTCGGCATCGCTCGCGGACTGGCCGTCGACGACCCCGTCCTCCGGCGTCCACCGCCACGCGAGCAGGTCGTCGTCGGTCACCAGGTGCCGCTTCGTCCACGACCAGATGTCGCCGAAGGTCTCACGGTCGTCGTCCGCGAAGGCGATGAGCAGACCGTAGGCCTGCCCCTCGCTGACGGTGTCGCCGCCCTGGTCGGTGCGGACGACCCGGCCGTCCTGCACGTAGTCGTCGAGGAAGTCCTGCCGCAGCTCGGCGGCGCTGCGGTCGACGTCCGGGGCGGGCGACGAGGTCACGCTCGAGGTCGCTCCTGCCTGCGGCACGGCGTCGCTCCACGGACGGACGGCGACGAGGGCGACGCCGACGGCGACGACGACCGCCGCTGCGGCGGTGATGGGGATCCAGGTCCTGCGGGTCATGCCGGCACCTCTTCCGGGGTGGTCGGGGACGGTCGGACGGGAGGCGCGCACCAGGTGGGCGCTCGGGCTGCGGTGATCCGCGCCTCCAGGCCGGGCCCGACGGGTCACGCGACCCGTCGGCTGCCCGTCGGTCAGTGGAACAGCGAGCGGAACGCCGCGACGATCGCGTGCGTGAACTCGGTGACGGGGCGGTCGGCGGCTGCGCCGCCACCACCGGTCTGGACCCCACCGGACGGGGTCGTTGCCGTGGCGGCCGCGTCGGTGACGGGCACGACGGTCAGGTCGCCCTTGCTGTCGTCGAGGACGAAGAGCGTCGAGACGGTGTTGCCGGCGAGGTCGACCTCGGCGGTCCCGCGCTGGCCGCTGCCGGAGACGTCGAGCGACCACTTGCCGGCGCCGACCGTCGCGTACCGGGTGGCCGTGCCGAAGGAGGCGTCCTCGGCGATGGCGGTGCCGTCGGTCGTGCTGACGTCGACCTCCTTCGCCGTGGTCGCGGCCTGGACGAGACGGAGCTTGGCCTTGCCGTCACCGGGCTGCTGCAGGTCGTCGGTGAACGCCTTGGTCTGCAGGTCGTCGTTCTTGCCGTAGGCGACGACGGTGTTCGCGTCGCCCTGCTGGACCTGGACATCGGTCGAGATCACCGGGGTGGAGTCGGGGGCGTCGGCAGCGCGCATCGAGAGGACGTAGGTGCCGACGGGGAGCTCCTGGTAGGGGCTGACCTGGCCGTACGTGACGTCGTCGAGCTCGAACACCGTCTTGCCGCCGGACAGGCTGGTCAGCTCGACGTCGACGCCCTTGGTGTCCGGGGAGAGGTGGCCGACGCGGAGCCAGCCCTCGTCGGAGCCGGTCGCGGCCGAGGCGGTCTGCGGTGCGGCGAGGCCGACGGTGGCGGCGACGACGGCGGCGGCGATCCCGGCGACGACGACCGGGCGGCGGGTGGCGCGGCGGGTGACGGTGGGCGCGGAGGTGCGTGCGTGCATCGTGGTGCTCCTTCGGTTCGGGTGGTACAGGTGCTGGTGCTGGGGCTGGTGCTGGGGCTGGGGCTGGGGCTGGGGCTGGGGAGCAGGTGCGGGTGTGGGTGTGGGCGGACCGTGGGGCTGGGCAGCGTGTGGGGGGGTGGAGGTGGGGAGCGGGGCTGGTGGCCGGTGGCGGTGCGCGAGCGGGCGGATCCTGCTCGGGGCTGCCGGTTCGGCTACCGGTTCCGCCCGCTCACGACGGGGCCGGGGTCGGGAGGCGCTCGCCGTTCCGCGAGCGGGCGGATCCTGCTCGGGGGCTGCCGGTTCGGCTACCGGTTCCGCCCGCTCACGACGGGGCCGGGGTCAGGAGGCGCTCGTCGGCGTCGTCGTGGGATCGGCCGGGGTGTAGGTCACGACGACCCGCTCCCCGTCGCGCTCGACGTCGGCCGGGCGGATCCCGTCGCTCATGGCATCGAAGGTGGCGACGGCACGAGCAGCATCCGCCCGGTCGGCGGTCTGCACGACGAGCCGGCGGAAGGGCTGCCCGTCCTCCCCCGTGAGCGGGCGGAATCGTTCGACCGCCACCGACTGGTCAGCGAGCACCTGACCGAGGGCGAGCATCGCGCGCGAGTCGACCTGACCCGCTCGGAACTGCGACTTCGTGCCGGCGTCGGCACGGAGCGCCGGGTTCTGCGCGAGCTCGGTCCCCATCGTCTTCCGCCCGTTCGTCGCGGCGGTGATCGCGTCGTTCGCGGCCGCCTCGCCCTCGGAGTGGATGCGACGGACGTCGACCTGCTGGTCGCCGGTGCCGAACGTGGCCACGCTCGTCGAGTTCCGGATGGCGAGCGACACGTCCTGCGAGGAGTTCCCGCCGGTGCGCATCGAGTCCGTCGTGACCACGTAGTCGGAGTCCTTCCACCCGTTCGGCGACTGGCGCTGGACGGCGGCGTCGGTGTCGAGCTTGTAGTACCAGATGACGTTGTTGCGGGCGTACCCGTCGCGGACCAGGTCGACCCACATGGCGTCGTCCACGAGCAGCCGCGAGGACTTCGGGACGTTGTCGCCGACCCACTGCTCGGCCTGCTGCATCGGCAGATCGAGGTTCGCCGACGTGAACCCGCGCAGCTGCGTGCCCCAGAGCGGCACCGCCACGACGACGGCCGCTGCGGTGACCACGGCCCAGGCGGCACCGAAGCCACGTCGAGCGATTCCGTGCACCCGGGTCCGGGCGTTGGACCGGATCCGTCCGGCGAGCGCGAGGACCGCTCGCTCGGCGGTGTACGCGACGAGCAGCGCTGCGAAGGGCACGAGCACGATGACGTACGGCACCGGCAGGTACCCGTTCGGGCGGAACATCATCGCGAGCAGGAAGACGAGCATCGCGGCGATCGGGCGGACCCGGCGCAGGAAGAGCCCGACGACCGCGGCGGCCGAACCGAGCACGATGAAGACGGGGTCGAGCGCCCACCACTGTGCGGCGGCCTGGTTCGCCAGGCTGCCTCCGTCGAAGATCGATCCCGACGCGGTGCGCGAACCGAGCTGGTAGGTGATGCCCTCGAAGAGGCTCACCCGGCCGGCGCCGGGCAGGAGCTCACCCTTGACCGCGGCGAGCAGCAGGTAGCCGCCACCGATGACGACCAGGACGGCCCCGGCGACGCTCAGCGTGTACCGACGGGTGCTCCTGTCGGCCCGGCGGACCGCGATCCAGATCAGGAACGGCAGCGCGAGCAGGTACGTCTCCTTGGAGAGCACCGCGACGCCGAGGCACGCGGCGGCTCCGGCGAACCCGGCGAGCTGCTGGCGTCGGCTGAGCGCCAGCACGAACGCGGCGAGGAGCCACGGCGTCGCGACGTTGTCGATGTAGACCGTGCGGTGGTACTGCAGGGCCAGCGGCGAGAGGGCGAAGACGAGCCCCGCGACCGCGGCCGTGACGCGACCTGCGCCCAGTCGACGCGCGAGGACGAAGAGCAGGACGCTGGAGACGGCGGCGAAAAAGACCATCGCCTCGCGGGCGGCCTCGACGGCGAACGGGTAGCGCGCGAACGCCCCGGTCAGCGACGTGTACGCCGCGATCTGGATCCACCCCAGCGGCGGGTGGTCGTACCAGTAGGTGTAGTGGGTGATCTCCCCGAGGTTGGCGATCGCCCACGCCTGGGCGGTGTAGGTCCCCTCGTCGTCGATGCGCTGCGGGGTACCGGTCATGTTCCACGCCTGCACCACGACGGTCACGATGAGGACGGGCACCAGCCAACCGATGCTCGCCGCGTGGACACGGAACCAACCGCGCACGCCGGACAGGGAGGCGGCACCCCGGACGGGGATCCCGGTGGTGTGGGTGATGGTGGCGGTCATCGGGCACCTCCTGCAGACGAACCGGCGAGCGCACGCTCAGACGAGGACGAGGACGAGGACGCAGCCGATGATGCGGACGCACCCCAGCCGGTCAGCTCGGACGCGAACCCGACGACCTCGGGCTGGGCGCCACCGGTGCGGTGCTGGCCCGTGTGCTCGGTCTTCTCCCACCCGTTCTGCCCCTTGACGTGGCGGACGACGGCACGGACCGCCGCTGCGGCGAGGAACACCTGGTACGGCACCAGGCCGAGGACGAGCTTCACGTAGTCGCGGATGCGGACCTTCTCCTTGTAGATGCGACCGAACTCGTTGAGTCCGACGACCTCGACGGCGAGCAGCATGAGCGTGGGCGCCACCGGGATGAACGAGACGAGGGCGATCGCCGTCGGCACCTTGACGAAGAGGATCATCAGGACGCTGAGCGGAATGAGCAGACCGGTCGCCGCCTGGATGAACGGCATGGTCAGCATGTAGCGGGCGAAGAAGCGCTGGCGGAAGGACGGCAGCTTCTTCCACTCCCCCTTGCCGAGCACCTGCAGGAAGCCCTGGTTCCAACGGGTCCGCTGCTTGAGCAGGGACGCGAACGTGGGCGGCGTCTCCTCGCGGGTGACGGCCTCGGGGCTGTAGGCGACGACGACCTTCGCGCCGTCGGCGGAGAGCCGGACGCCGAGCTCGCAGTCCTCGGCGAGGCAGTGCGCATCCCAGCCGTCCGACCACTCGAGGCGCTCCTTCGTCACGAAGACGGTGTTGCCGCCGAGCGGGATGAACTTCGAGCCCGCGTGGAAGTGCAGTCGCGAGCGGAACCAGAAGTAGTACTCGAGCACGTTGCGGAGCGACCACCAACTCGACTTGAAGTTCATCAGCTGGACGCCGCCCTGCACGACGTCAGCGCCGGTCTCCTGGAAGCGCGAGTCGACGAGCGACAGCAGCTTCGGGTAGACCTCGTCCTCGGCGTCGAACACCCCGACGATGTCGCCCGTCGCGTACTGCAGCGCGAGGTTCATCGCCTTCGGCTTGTTCTTCGGTGCGGTGTCGTCGACGACCACGCGGATCAGTCCCGGATGACGCTCCGCAGCCGCGCGCACGACGGCGTCCGTCTCCGGGTCGTCCTCGCCGACGATCGCGATGATCTCGAAGTCCGGGTGGTCCTGCGTCGCGAGCATGTCGAGCGTCTCGCCCATCACGTCCTGCTCGTGCCGACCGGGCACCAGCAGGGTGAAGCGGTGGGCGGCCGGCAGCGGGGTCTGGCTGAAGCTCGTCGACTTCAGCGCGTCACGTGAGCGCCAGGCGTGCAGCATCCACCACAGCGTGGTGAGCGCGATCACCGTGAGCAGCACGGAGACCGCGATGAGCGCCGAGTAGCCGACCCACTCGCCCAGCGACCAAGCGACCTGCGGAGCCTGCCCCGAGCCTCCCGTCGGGACGTCCGTGGTCCCGCGGTTCGGGAGGTCCCAGGCGGGACCGGTCCCCTCGTTCGGCTGCAGCAGCGGCCCGGCGGCCGTCAGCAGCGTGGTGGTGATGGTCATGCGGCGTGCTCCTTCGCGTGAGCGTCGGTGGAACGGAAGACGAGGGCCTTGTACGCGGCGAACCGGAAGACGGTGCCGAGGACGAGACCCACCCCGTTGCCGGCGACGTTGTCGGCGAGGGTCGAGGTGAAGCCGAGGACGTAGTGCGAGACGAACAGGCAGGCCGCGGCGATGCCGAGACCGATGACGTTCGTGACGGCGAAGAGGAGTCCCTCGCGGAGGGTCTCCTTCCGGCCGACCTGCCGCTGCGAACGGAACGTGATCGAGCGGTTCGCGAGCCACGCGACCACCGTGGCGATGACGGCGGAGACGATCTTCGCGGCGATCGGACCGTCGGGCAGGACGGTCGCGCGCAGGAGGTTGTAGACGCCGAGGTCGATGAGGAAGCAGATCGCTCCGATGGCGCCGAACGACGCGAGCTGCGTCATGGTGGCGCGGAGCCGCGGGCCTAGGGCCGGTCGTGCGACGCTCGCCGCAGGGACGCCGGTCGCCGCTGGGTGGGCGGTCGAGGCGGTGGAGGTCGGCACCGAGCCTGTGCCTGGTGGCACCAGAACGGGGGTGACGATTCGGGTCATGCCCCCTCTTCGGGGGCACGTTGCGGAGTGGTTTGGTCGGGGTACAGCCCCTGCCAGGACTCTGCCAGTTCCGCGACACCTGCCGTTCATCAGTGAACATCCTTCAGCGTTTTTGCTGATCAGGTGCCAGAAGGGCAGTCCGTCCGGACGGTCGCGCTCGTCGTGAGCTTGCTGTACGACGGACGGGAGGCACGGTGCCAGCTGGCACCGTGCCTCCCGTCCGTCGGTCGGTCGCGCGCTACGCGGGGCGCTGCTCCGGGCTGACCGTCTTGCTGGCATCGCGCTCCGGGATGTCGCCGAGCGCCTCGTCGATGGCGGCGAGCGCGTCAGCGTCGAGCGTCACGCCCGCGGCCTTCACGTTGTCGGTGACCTGCTCGGGGCGGGACGCGCCGACGATCGCCGAGGCGACGTTCGGGTTCTGCAGCGTCCACGCGATCGCGAGCTGGGCCAGCGTGAGGCCGGCCTGGTCGGCGACGGGCTGCAGGCGCTGCACGGCTTCGAGGACCTCGTCGCGCATGAACCGCTTGATCATGTCCGCGCCGCCCTTCTCGTCCGTGGCGCGGGACCCCTCGGGGGCCGGCTGACCCGGCTTGTACTTGCCGGTGAGGACACCCTGTGCGATCGGGGACCAGACGATCTGGCTGAGACCGAGCTGCTTCGAGGCGGGGACGACCTCGCCCTCGATGACGCGCCACAGCATCGAGTACTGCGGCTGGTTCGAGATGAGCTGGAAGCCGAGCTCCTTCGCCAGCGCGGCACCGGCGCAGATCTGCTCCGCGTTCCACTCGCTGACGCCGATGTAGAGCGCCTTGCCCTGACGGACGACGTCCGCGAAGGCCTGCATGGTCTCCTCGAGCGGCGTCTCGTGGTCGTAGCGGTGCGCCTGGTAGAGGTCGACGTAGTCGGTCTGCAGGCGCTCGAGCGAGCCGTCGATCGACTCCATGACGTGCTTGCGGGAGAGGCCGACGTCGTTGTGCCCCTTCGGCCCGGTCGGCCAGTAGACCTTCGTGAAGATCTCGAGCGACTGGCGACGCTCGGCCTTGAGCGCCTCGCCGAGGACCGTCTCCGCCGCGGTGTTGGCGTACGTGTCGGCGGTGTCGAACGTGGTGATGCCGGCGTCGAGCGCTGCCCGCACGCACTGGGTGGCGACGTCGTTCTCGACCTGCGAGCCGTGCGTCAGCCAGTTGCCGTAGGTGATCTCGGAGATCTTGAGTCCGGAGTTGCCCAGGTACCTGAATTCCATGCTCCTGACGCTAGTGGAGTGAGCGCTCTCGTGAGGGGGTGTGCGAGTACCTGTGGAGAGGCACGGGCGCCGCCGGCACGGGCGCCGCCGGCGCGGGCGCCGCCGGCACGGGCGCCGCCGGCACGGGCGCCGCCGGCACGGGCGCCGCCGGCGTGGGCGCCGCATGCGTGGGCGGGCGGAACACGCGACGCGGTGTGGTCGGGTGGAATCGGATCGGGTGCTGGCGCGAGTGGGCGGAACACGCGACGCGCGCCTCCCGACCTCATCCGGATCCGCCCGCTCGGGGTGAGAGCAGCAACAGACCGGATCCGCCCGCTCCGGGCCGCACGCACCGGTCCTCGGCAAGGCACGAGTCCTGCACACCTCGCTCCGTCCGGCGCCCATCCACAGCTCGACAGCACCCGCCACGGCCGACCTGGACGATCAGGCACGCTGCCCGCATGTCCCTCGCCGACCACTTCCCGCCGCCGCTCCGCGGACGCCCCTTCCGCGTCCGCGAGGCACTGCACCGCGGTGTCCCGGCGAGCCGACTCCGCTCACGACGGCTCTGCCGCCCCTTCCACGGCACACGGTGCTGGACCCCACCCACCTCCCACGCGGACCGTGCACGCGCGGTCGCTCCACGGCTCCGGTACGACCAGGCGTTCAGTCACACGACCGCAGCGCACCTCCTCGGCATACCGCTCCCACGCAGACTCGAGGCAGACCGACGCATCCACGTGACCACCATCGGCAAGGACCAGGCCATCCGCGTGCGCGGGACCGTCGGCCACCGAACCAGGGCACACCTCGCGAACGTCGTCCGTTCCGGGACCACCCCGATCGTGGACCCGGCCACCACCTTCGTCGTGCTGGCAGCGTTCCTCACGGTCGACGAACTCGTCATCGCCGGCGACGCGTTGGTCGGATGGCTGAACTGGTGCACGGTCGACGAACTCAGGGCCGTCGTCCGCCGCCACCGCGGCGGGCGGCACGTCCGCAAGGCACGCGCCGCGCTCGCCGAGGTGCGCCCGGGCTCGCGGAGCCCGGGCGAGACACGTCTCCGACTGGTCCTGGTCCGGCGCGGACTCCCCCTTCCGTCGCTCAACCACGACGTCGTCGTCGGAGGCAGATGGGTCGCCTGCGTGGACCTGGCCTACCCGGACGCGAGGGTCGCGATCGAGTACGAGAGCGACCTCCACCGATCCGACCCGCAGGTGTTCCGCAAGGACCTGACACGCGGCGAGCGACTGAAGGACGTCGACTGGTGGCTGATCCGGGCCACAGCGGATGACGTCGGTCCGCTCGCCGACGACTTCGTGGAGCGCATCCGGCGGCTGCTCACGACGGGCACGGCCGGGAGGCACGACACGCGGTCCCGACATCCCGTTGCGACGTTCACGTGAACATTGGTTGACGCTTCAACCAAACAGGTGCACAATGGGCTACAGTTCGAATCGATGCAGGCGCATGAAGATGCTCGCCTGGTCGGGAACCGCAGACCAACGCTCTCGTAAGGAGTCACCATGACGCTCAACGCCTCCGCCATCCCGGGCTACCAGACCGGTACCTGGAAGATCGACCCGACCCACTCCGAGGTCACCTTCTCCGTTCGCCACCTCGCGATCAGCAAGGTCAAGGGCTCCTTCGAGCGCTTCGACGCGACGCTCGTCACCGCCGAGAACCCGCTCGACACGACCCTCGAGGCCTCGATCGATGTCGCGAGCATCAACACGAACCAGGCGCAGCGCGATCAGCACCTCGCCACCGGTGACTTCTTCCTCACCGAGGAGCACCCGCAGATGACCTTCAAGTCGACCGGCATCCGCGAGGACGGCGACGACATGCTCATCGACGGTGAGCTCTCGCTCCGCGGCGTGACCAAGAACGTCACGCTGAAGACCGAGTTCGGTGGCGTGACCACCGACGGCTACGGCCAGGTCAAGCTCGGCGCCGAGGCGACCACGAAGATCGACCGCACCGAGTTCGGCGTGAACTGGAACGCGGCGCTCGAGGCCGGCGGCTTCACGCTCGGCAACGACGTCACCATCAACCTCGACGTGCAGTTCGTCCTCCAGGCGGCCTGACCTCCGGGTCACTGAACCACGGCTGTCGCCCCGCCCGAGCGCGGGGACGACGGCCGCGGACACCGAACGAAGTACCTGCAGTACCCGGCGAACGGCCCGGCTCCTCCCCCACGGAGCCGGGCCGTTCCGCGTTCCCGATGGCCCGGTCCGTGATCGGTGAGCCGGCCGGACGCCCGCCCGTGAACTCGAGCGGGCCATTCCTGTGACCACCGTTGCCCTGCATGCGCCGATCCCGTCCGCTCAGGCACGAGCGGGCCATTCCCGCAGCCGTCCCCGCCGCCGCGTACCGATTCCGCCCGCCCGAGCACGAGCGGGTGTTTCCGTCGCTGCCGGCTCGACCTCGACGCCGGATTAGCCCGACCGTCGCGATGACCGACCGCTTTCGGCCCGCAGACGACACCGAGCGCTGCCCCGCACGCGCACAGAGCTAGCGAGCGGGCGTAGCGTGTCGCCTGTTCAGCGCGGGAATCGCCCGTCCGTCGGTCCCGTTGCACCTCGCACCCGCCCCGACCGAAGAGGAGCACCACCATGGCCACCGACTGGATCGCGCTGCAGTCCCTCGCCGCAGCCGAGTTCGGACGCCGCGTCGCTGCAGTGACCGACTGGGAAGCGTCCACTCCCGACTCGGAGTGGACCACGCGCGACCTGGTGACGCACGTCATCGACGAACAGCGATGGATCCCCAAGCTCCTGACGGGGTGCGACTACGCGCAGGCCGAGGCGGACCTCGAACCCATCGGGCAGGACCTCGTCGACGAGTGGGCGAAGTTCGCGGCGGCAGCTTCGAGCGCATGGCAGAACGCGCCCGCTGACACTCCCGTGCACCTCAGCACCGACGTGGTCCGTGCAGACGAGTACCTGACCGAGCAGACCAGCGACATCACCATCCACACGTGGGACCTCGCGCGCGCGACGGGGACCGACGAAGCGTTGCCCGATGAACTCGTCCGCGCTGTGTGGGAGTACTTCGAGCCGCAGATCCAGGACCTCGCGGCGACCGGGCTGTACGCCGCGCCGGTCGAGGTCGACGAGGATGCGCCGCTGCAGATCCGCCTGCTCGCGGTCACAGGTCGCGATGCCAGGGTGAACGCCTGACGCGTCTTTCCGCCCGTTCGACACCGAGGGACGGAATCGGCGGCAGCACGCCAGTGGGCGGAACCAGCGGCAGCGTGAGCGCACGCGAGGAATATCCGCCCGCTCGTCGTTCGGCAGGCCTGACGCCTGACGCCTGGCAGCCCGACACGACGACGATGACAGCACTCATCCAACAGGAACCGCCCGCCGGACACCCGGCGGGCGGAATCGACGAAGGAGCCATCACGAACGCAGCAGACAACGCCCGCTCGACCGCCTCGACCGACGCCCACGGACGCCACGGAGCCGCCGAAGAGACCGCAACCCCCGGAACGACCGGAACCACCGCAACCCCCGGAACGACCGGAACGACCGGAACCGCCGGAACCGCCGGAACCACCGGAACCACCGGAACCACCGGAAACACCACCGCCCCCGACGCCGCCGGGTCCTCGGTGCGCACGACCCGCCTCGGGCGCACGGGCCTCGAGATCAGCCGCGTCGTCCTCGGCATGATGTCCTACGGCAAGCCGGACCAGGGTGCCCACCCGTGGAGCGTCGACATCGACGACGCCCGCCCGTTCGTCCGCCGTGCCTACGAGGCCGGCATCACCTCGTTCGACACCGCCAACGTCTACTCGGCCGGCTCGAGCGAGGAGATCACCGGCCAGCTCCTCAAGGAGATCGCCCCGCGGGAGGAGGTCCAGGTCTTCACCAAGGTCTTCAACCGCATGCGCCCCGGTCCGAACGGCGCCGGGCTCTCCCGAGCCGCGATCATGCACGAGATCGACGCCTCGCTGACCCGGCTCGGCACGGACTACGTGGACCTGTACCAGATCCACCGGTTCGACCCGCACACGCCGATCGAGGAGACCATGGAGGCGCTCCACGACGTCGTCAAGGCCGGCAAGGCGCGCTACATCGGCGCGAGCAGCATGTGGGCGTGGCAGTTCGCGCAGATGCAGCACACCGCCGAGCTGCACGGGTGGACGAAGTTCGTCAGCATGCAGGACCAGTACAACCTCCTCGAGCGTGAGGAGGAGCGCGAGATGCACCCGTTCGCGCAGGCGACCGGCGTCGGCGTCATCCCGTGGAGCCCACTGGCCCGCGGCAAGGTGACCCGCCCGTGGGACGCCCAGGGTTCGGGCAGCCGCTCGGACACGGACGAGTTCGGCAAGACGCTGTACCGCCAGGACGAGGACGCGAACCGTGCCGTCGTCGACGCGGTCCAGCAGGTCGCCGAGGCCCGCGGCGCGAGCATGGCGCAGGTCGCCCTGGCGTGGGTGGCCGGCAAGCCCGCCATCACCGCGCCGATCATCGGCGCGACGAAGGAGCACCACATCGACGACGCGGTGGCGGCGGTCGCGATGGAGCTGACGCCCGATGAGGTGTCGCGACTCGAGTCCGCCTACACCCCGCGGGTGCCGTCCGGTTTCTGACGCGACCCGACGACGGACGGGAGGCGCGGTGCCAGCTGGCACCGCGCCTCCCGTCCGTCAGGTCAGTCAGTCCGGCAACGCCGCACGGACGGCGCACCGCTCAGGCGGTCGCGTCCTGACGCGACTCCTGCTCCAACCGGGCGATCCGCACGAGCGCCGCGCGCTCGGTGCCCGGGGTCGTCCCCAGCACCGCGCCGATGCCGTCGAGCACCACGCCGGCGACCTGCCGCACCGGCAGCTGCACGGGCCCGACCCCGGGCGTCCGCAGCGCGAGCATCGACCGGTGTCGCGGGTCGAGCGACGCGACCGCTCCGTCGAACAACGCCCGGTAGCCCGGTCGGAGGAGCCTGGCGAGCGGGGGGTCCTTGATGAACCGGACCACGTCGTGCGTCCGGGCGTCGGCCTTGAGCTCGCCGCGGTCGAGGTACCCGTTCATCTGTGCTCGGAGTTCGGCGTCCGACTCCGGAGCGTCCTCCACCCCCATCAGTCGCCCGGCGACCGCCCACTCGCGCACGTAGGCGTCGGCACCACCCGGGATGGGCTTGCCCCACACCTGGGCGCTCCGCAGGAAGGCATCGGTGAAGGCGAGGTGCACCCACCGCGCCAGGTCGGGGTCGTTCGCGGCGTACGGCTTCGTCACGCCGTGGCCGTCCACGTACTCGCCGACCACCCGCTCGTGGAGCTTCCGCACCCACTGGCTGGCGTGCGTGGCCTGCTGCGTGTCGCCGTGCGAGACCGTGTAGATCCACCGGATGGTGCCGGCGAGGCGGCCCAACGGGTCCTCGCGGTAGCGCGAGTGGTCGGCCACCCCGGCGAGGGCCCCGGGGTGCAGCGCCTGCACGAGCAGCGCCCGGACCCCCGCGAGCACGGTGTGGTTGCCGCCGTGCACGGCCCAGGTCGCGGAGCCCGGGCCGAAGAAGCCCGCGTCGGAGCCCTGTTCGAGCTCGTCGATCCAGGCGGGACGCTCGGTCGCGCCGTTGGTGAAGGTGTCGTTGAGGCGGGAGCGGAACGCGTCGGACACGGAAGCCATGCACCCATCGTCCGTCGTGCCCCTGACAACGAGCACGGCTCCGCCGGTAGGTTGGCCGAGTGAGCATCGACACGCCTCGTCCCTGGCTTGCCTCGTACGCCCCGGGGGTCCCGCACGACATCGACGAGCCCACGGGCTCGCTCTCCGACATCGTGGAGCAGTCCGCGGACCGCTTCCCGGGGAAGGTGGCGCTCGAGTTCTTCGGCAGGACGACGTCGTACGCCGACCTGCAGGAGCAGATCCTGCGGGCCGCGAACGGCCTGCGGAAGCTCGGCGTCGGCGCCGGCGACCGGGTGGCGATCGTGCTGCCGAACTGCCCGCAGCACGTGGTGGCGTTCTACGCGGTGCTCCGGCTCGGGGCGATCGTCGTCGAGCACAACCCGCTCTACACGGCGCGCGAGCTCCGGCACCAGTTCGAGGACCACGGCGCGAAGGTCGCGATCGCGTGGGACAAGTCGGTCTCCACGCTCCAGGACTTCCCCGCGGACCTGCGCCTCGACGCGATCGTCTCCGTCGACCTGACGCGCGCGATGCCCCGTGCGACCCGCATCGCCCTGTCGCTGCCGGTGGCCAAGGCCCGCGAGTCGCGCGCGAAGCTCACCACGAGCGTGCGTGGCACGACGAAGTGGGACGACCTCGTCGCGACGCGCAAGCTGTCGAAGCGTCACCCGCGCCCGGGCACCACCGACGTCGCGCTCATCCAGTACACGTCCGGCACCACGGGGGTGCCGAAGGGTGCGGTGCTGAGCCACCGGAACCTGCTCGCCAACGCCGCGCAGGCACGGGCGTGGGTCCCGACGATCCGCCGGGGCGACAACACGGTGTACGCGGTGCTGCCGATGTTCCACGCCTACGGTCTGACGCTCTGCCTGACCTTCGCCATGAGCATGGCCTCGCGGCTGGTGCTCTTCCCGGCGTTCGACCCGGCACTCGTCCTCAAGGCGATGAAGAAGCACCCGCCGACGTTCCTGCCGGCCGTGCCGCCGATCTACACCCGACTGCAGCACGCGGCGGACTCGGCGAAGGTGTCCCTGCAGGGCATCGAGATCGGCATCTCGGGCGCCATGCCGTTGTCGCAGAGCGTCGTCGAGCCGTGGGAGGCCCGGACCGGCGGCTACCTCGTCGAGGGCTACGGCCTGTCCGAGTGCTCCCCCGTCCTCATGGCCAACCCGGTCTCCCCGGAGCGTCGCCTCGGCGCGATCGGACTGCCGCTGTCGTCCACCGAGGCCCGCGTGGTCGACCCGGACGACCAGACGAAGGTGCTCGGCACGGGCGAGGCCGGCGAGCTGCAGGTCAGGGGCCCGCAGGTGTTCCGCGGCTACTGGGGCAAGGCCGAGGCCACCGACGAGGTCTTCACGCCCGACGGCTGGTTCCGCACCGGTGACGTCGTGTCGATCGACGCGGACGGCTTCGTCAGCATCGTCGACCGGCTCAAGGAGCTCATCATCACCGGCGGCTTCAACGTCTCGCCGTCCGAGGTCGAGGACGCCCTGCTCAAGCACCCCAGCGTGCGCGAGGTCGCCGTCGTCGGCATCACGCAGGGCGGCAACGAGCAGGTCGTCGCGGCGGTCGTGCCGAAGGACCGGGAGTCGTTCGACGCCGAGGCGCTCCGTGCGTGGTCGCGCGAGCAGCTCGCGGCCTACAAGGTGCCGCGGCGCATCGTCGTGGTGGATGACCTGCCGCGCTCGATGATCGGCAAGGTGCTCCGCCGCAAGGTGCGGGACCAGATCACCGCGAAGTAGGCGGGCCGCTCCGTCGCGGGACCGCGAGCAGCGCGAGGCCGACGACGACGAGCGCGACCCCGAGCCACCCGGCACCGCCGAGGTGTTCGCCGACCACGAGCACGGCGAGCACCGCGGCGACCACGGGCTCGAACAGCGACAGCAGTGTCGCGACCGAGGCGCTGACCCGCCGCAGCCCGACCGCGTACAGCGAGTGTCCGAGCACCGTCGGCACGAGCGCGAGGTACACGAACACGGGCCAGTTCGCCCCGACGACGAGCGCGTCACGTCCCGCGACCGCCGCGAGCACCACGAGCGGGACGGCAGCCAGCCCGAACACGGCGCCGACCACCCCGCGCCCGCCGGCACCGGCCGCACTGCCCGACACGGCGGTCGGCAGTGCCGGCGGCACCGGGGCCGGCCGGGTCGCCGCGTGCATCCCCCGCGCGACCGCCCACGAGTAGGTGGCGTACGTCAGTCCGGCGAGCAGTGCGCTGCCGAGCCCGAGCAGCAGGGACCCGTCGCCCGGCGCCGCCGTCCTCGCGAGCGTCACGACGACCATGCCGACCACGCCCACCAGGGTGGCGACGACCCAGCGACCGGTGACGCGCCTCCCGTCCGCCGCCCACTCCACGATGCCCGCGAAGAGCGGCGACGACCCGATGGCCACCGTCGTGCCGAGCGCGACCCCCGCGTCCGCGAGCGCTGCGTAGAACGCGACCGCGTACACGACGAGCGAGACCGCGCCGAGCAGCACCCAGCTCCGTGCACCGGGTCGGACGACCGCGCGCAGCGCGGAGCGACCCGTCGTCGCGGCGAGGACGAGCCCGCCGAGACCGAACGTGACCGCACCGAAGACGAACGCGGGAACGCCGGGTGCGAAGTGGGTCGCGGTCCCCGTCGTCCCCCACACGGCGGCGGCGACGAGGACCGCCACGGGGCCGCCCACCGGACGGGAGGCACGACCCACCGCCGCCGGGTCGGTCACGACACGTGGACCGTCGGCCGCCGCCGGGTCGGTCACGACACGTGGACGGTCGGCCGCCGGTGCACGTCCGGCTCCGCCTCGCGCAGGACCTCGCGCGTCACCGGGGCGACGTCGCCGACCCCGGTGAACACGAAGCGCAGGGCGTTCTGGATCGGACTGCCCTCGTTCCACTCGAAGTAGATGCTCGGCACGACGCCGGCGATGTCCCGCACGGCGAGCAGCGTCGACGCGATGGTGTTCGGCACGTTGCCGGACCGGACGCGCAGGACACGGTGGCCCTGCACGACGTGTCCCTCGACGACCAGGTCCTCCTCGAAGTCGGACGAGTCGGCTGGCAGCACCTCGAGGAACATCGTCGGCACGCGCGCGGGGATGCCCGAGTCGCGGCGTTCCTCGCGCCCCTTCGACCGGTAGGCCTCGGCGGTCCCGGCGCCCGGCTCGTTGGCGATGATGCAGACGGAGCTGAACTGGTCGGCGTCGGCCTCGATGAACTGCCGGGCGGTCGCGTCCAGCTCGATCGACGACGCCCGGAGCTCGAACGACCGCCGCACACGGGACACCAGCGACACGACGACGATGGCGATGATGAAGACCGCGGCGATGCGGACACCGTCCGGACGTTCGATGACGTTCGCGACCGTGGTGTAGACGAACACCACCGCGATGACCCCGAAGCCGATCGTCCGCTTCTTCTGCTGCCGCCGCCGAGCCGACAGCGTCACCGCGACGGCCGCGCTGGTGATGAGCACGAGGACACCCGTGGCGTAGGCGCCGCCCTGCGCGTCGACGTTCGCCTCGAAGATGATCGTGATCGCGAAGGCGATGAGCGTGAAGATGATCACGAGCGGCCGGGTCGCACGCGCCCACTGCGGCGCCATGCCGTAGCGGGGCAGGAAGCGCGGCACGAGGTTGAGCAGACCGGCCATCGCGCTCGCGCCCGCGAACCACAGGATCGCCACCGTCGACACGTCGTAGACCGACCCGAAGACGTTGCCGAGGTACTCGTGCGCCAGGAACGCCAGGGCGCGACCGTTCGCGCCGCCGCCCGGCTGGAACTCCTGCTGCGGGATGAGGAAGGTCGTGGCGATCGAGGACGTGATGAGGAACGTGCTCATGATGATCGCGGCGGTCGTCAGCAGGCGCTTCGTGCCGCGGATCCGTCCCTCGGGGCGGCCGTCCGGGTCGTCACCGGCCCCGCCGCGCACCTGCGGCATCACCGCCACGCCCGTCTCGAAGCCGGAGAGGCCGAGCGCCAGCTTCGGGAACACGACCAGCGCGATCCCGATCATCACGAGCGGGTTGCTGTGCTGCGCGGTGAGGTTCGACCACCAGTCGCTCGCGACGACGGGACGCTCGAACACGTGCCACAGCGCCACGACGACGACGACCGCGTTGAGCAGGAGGAACACCGCGACGAGCCCGACGGCGATGCCGATGGCCTCCTTGAACCCGCGGAGGAACACGACGCCGAGCAGGAGCAGCAGCACGAGCGTGATCGGCACCGGGATCTCGGTGAACCAGTGCGGCGTGAAGGGGTTCTCGGCGATGTGCGCGGTGGCGTCGGCGGCCGAGAGCGTCATCGTGATCATGAAGTCGGTCACGGCGAACCCGAGCAGCACGAGCACGAAGAGCTTCCCGGCCCACCACGGCAGCAGCTTCTCGAGCATCATGATCGAGCCGGCACCCTTGAAGCTGTCCGACGCGACCCGTCGGTACACGGGCAGGGCGCCGAACAGGGTCACGAGCACGAGCACGATCGTCGCGACGGGCGACAGCAGCCCGGCGGCGAGCGCCGCGATGGCGGGCTGGTAGCCGAGCGTCGAGAAGTAGTCGACCCCGGTCAGACACATGACCCGCCACCACGAGTGGGTCTTCTCGACCTCGACCTGGTGGGGGCCCTGGTGCGAGGCACCCTGGTCGGCTCCGTGCAGCATCCAGCGGCGCAGCCGCACGCTGCGGTCGGAGGGTCGCCCGGTGGCGCCGCCCTGGGCGGCACGCTCGGCTTCGGTCGCGGTCACGAGAGTCGATGGTAAGCGGTCCCGACGACCCTCGGGCACCCCACGACCGGGTCTGTGGACGGCGCCTCAGCCCGCGCTGATCCTGGTGTACTTCCGCACCGACAGCGGCACGAACACCACGAGCAGCACCACGATCCCGATCAGCACCGTCACGACCGGGTGCTGCATCGTCCAGACGTCGGGGACGGGAGCCGTGCCGACGTTGCCGAACAGCTCCCGTGCGGCCTGCACGAGTGACGACACGGGGTTCCACTCGGCGAACACCCGCAGCACGAGCGGCATCGTCTCGCTCGGCACGAAGGCGTTCGAGATGAACGTCAGGGGGAACAGCACCATGAAGGACGCGTTGTTGATGACCTCCGGCGTCCGGACGCTCATCCCGAGCAGCGCCATCACCCAGCTGAACGCGTAGCTGAAGAGCAGGAGCAGCCCGACCCCGGCGAGGAACTCGTGCGGTGCGGACCCGACCCGCCACCCGACCGCCAGCCCGGTCAGCATCATGATCACCATCGAGATCGCGTTGAGCACCAGGTCCGAGTTCGTGCGCCCGACGAGCACCGCCGACGCCGACATCGGCAGGGTCCGGAAGCGGTCGATCAGGCCCTCCTTGAGGTCCTGCGCCATCGCCGACCCCGAGAAGGTCGCCCCGAACACGACGGTCTGCGCGAAGATCCCCGCCATCAGGAACTGCGTGTAGTCGGTCCCCCGCACCTGGATCGCCCCGCCGTAGACCTGGCTGAAGAGCAGCACGAACATGATCGGCTGCAGCACCGCGAAGACGAGCATGTCCGGGGACCGCTTGATCTTCGTCAGGTTCCGTCGCGTGACGGTCCAGCCGTCCTCGAACCAGATCGCGACGGGCGAGGTCACGACCACCGGCAGCTGCTGCCGCGACGCGCCGACGGCGGTCACCGGACACGCTCCGGGGTGCTGTCGTTCGTCTCCCCCGCGGCTCCCACCGCGTCGCGTCGCGCCGGCCGGGAGGCACGTCCCGCCCCCGCCCCGCCGCCACCGTCCGACGCGTCCTCCTCGTCCGCCGTGGCGGCGTGTCCCGTCAGGCGCAGGAAGACGTCGTCCAGCGTCGGGCGTCGCATGCCGGCGTCGTGCAGCCGGATGCCCGCCTCGCCCAGGTCCGCGAGGACCCGCTGGAGCGCCTGCGGTCCGGCCTCGACCGCGATGCCGGAGGTGCGCCCGTCGGCCGACGTCTCCACGTCCCCGACGCCGTGGCGGCGCAGGGCGGTGACCACGGCCTCCCGGTCGTCCTCGTCCACCAGGGTGACCACCACACGGTGTCCACCGACCTGCGCCTTCAGCTGGTCGGCGGTGCCCTCGGCGATCACCCGTCCGTCGTCGATCACGGCGATGTCGTCGGCGAGCTGGTCGGCCTCCTCGAGGTACTGCGTCGTGAGCAGCACGGTGGCGCCGTCGCCGACCAGGCCCTCGATGATCGCCCAGAGGGCCAGGCGACTCCGGGGGTCCAGTCCGGTGGTCGGCTCGTCGAGGAACAGCACGCGCGGGTTCGTGACGAGCGCACCGGCGAGGTCGATGCGCCGACGCATGCCGCCGGAGAAGCCCTTCACGGGGCGGTCTCCGGCCTCGGACAGGTCGAACACCTCGATGAGTTCGCGCGCCCGCTGCCGCGCTGCCCGTCGACCGAGGTGGTACAGCCGGCCGATCATCTCGAGGTTCTCGGCCCCGGTGAGGTTCTCGTCGACCGCGGCGTACTGCCCCGAGACACCGATGGACCGCCGGGTGGCCTGCGGATCGGCGACCACGTCGATGCCGTCGATCGTCGCCCGGCCGGAATCCGGGGTGACGAGCGTCGTGAGGACCTTCACAGTGGTGGTCTTGCCCGCGCCGTTCGGTCCGAGCAGCGCCGTGACGGTGCCCTCGGGGACGGACAGGTCGAGCCCGGCCAGCGCGTGCACCGGACCCGAGCGCGATCGGTAGGTCTTGGTCAGCCCGGAGGCTTCGATGATGGCCATGTCGCTCCCTCGTCGGCCACGTCGGTGTGGTGTGGGGTCGGAGGGGGCGACGACGTCACTCAGACGTCGAAGTCACCACCGAAGTCGCCGAAGCCGCCGCCGAAGTCTCCGCCGCCGTCGTCCCAGCCCGCGTTCTCGTACCCGCCGCCGTCGGACGCGCCCGCATCGGACGCCCCGCCGTCACCGGAGTCGGCACCAGTGTCCTCCGAACCGCCGTCGCCCGCAGCATCGGTACCGCCGTCGAACGATCCGGCGTCGGGCAGGAAGGCGCTCATGATCGCCGAGCCGATGACGTACCCGGCGACCGTGCCGAGGATCGAGGCGCCGATCATCCGGCCGAACGACGGACCACCGCGCTGGCCCGTCGCTCCCGCGCCGCCGTTCATGCCGCCGAGCGAGCGCTCCATGAAGCCGGGCTGCCGGATCTCCGAGCGGGTCGCCGCCTGGGCGAGGGACCGCGGGTCGTCCCCGCGGGGGGCCTCGCCGTCCGGGGCGCTGCGGGTGAACTCGTCGTAGACCATCCGACGCTGCTCGGGCGTCAGGGTCGCGAAGGCCTCGGCGTGGACCTCCTCGATGCGCTCCGGTGGCGCCGTGCGGAGCAGGTAGCGGTAGCGCTCGACGGCGCGCTCGTCGTCGGTGGACGCCGCACCCTGCGGTCCGCCCGGCTGCTGTCCGCCGTACTGCTGGCCGCCGTACTGCTGTCCGCTGGGCTGAGCGGGACCGCCCCACTGCGGGGTCCCGTACTGCTGGCCGCCGTACTGCTGGCCCTGCTGGGTCCCGTACTGCGGGGCTCCGTACTGCTGGTCGCCGTCCTGCTGTCCCTGCTGGACGGGCGGCACCTGGTACGACTGCTGTCCGTACCGGTAGCCCTGCTGCTGCGGCTGCTGCTGGCCCCACCCGCCCTGCTGGTCGCGGTCGCGCTCGGGACGGCCGAGCAGTCGGTCGAGGAATCCCATGTCGTTGCTCCTTCGGTGCGGTCCGCCCCGGTCGGGAGGGTCCGTCGGTGCCACCCTAGGGAGCGCCGGCGACCGCTGACTGTGCGACCGCACAGAACTGGCCGAGAGCGGTGTCAGCGCGCGCCGAGCGCCGTCGACCCGGCCGTGGAGCGCGCGTCGGCGGCACCCGGGCGGGCGACGAGGACGGGGCTCCCGCCACGGCCACGAGCGCCGGCGACTGCTCAGGCGCGCCCGCGACCCCGCCGCCCGGTGCGGAGGACGAGCCCGACGAGCAGCCGCCACCCCAGCAGGAAGACCGCGAGCGAGATCGTCGCGACGATGACGAACGACAGGGGCAGCGGATCCCCCGCGACGTCGCCCTGCCCGGTCAGCACGCGGAGCAGCATCCCGATCGCGACCGTCGCCACCCACACCACCACACCGGTCGGCCACACCCTGAGCGGACGCCGCCAACCGCGCACGACCAGGTACCCGACGAGCCAGCCGGCCAGGAACGGGTACGCCGTCGTCCACAGTCCGGTGAGCGACGAGGCCTCGGCGTGGGAGGACCGCCCGATGAGCGCGAAGGCGACGATGAGGACGATGTCGACGACGGCTGCGAGCCAGCCCCAGGTGCGAGTCACCCGACCATTCTCGCGCGGTCGGAGCGCTGCTCGTGACCCCCGCCCGGTCGTCGCACCCACCCCGTCGTGACCCTGCGCCGTCGTTGCCCTGCCCGTCGTGACCCAGTCCGTCGTGACGCTGCCCGTCGTGACCCAGTCCTGCCGGGGCCCGCGCTCAGAACAGCCCGGGGCGACCGTTCTCCTCCGGCAGGTCGAACCCGCGGAACATGTCGGACACGAGCGCCGCGATCTGCGGTTCGACCAGGCGTTCGACGGCCTCGGCGATCCGCGGACGGTGCTCGACGAGGGCCAGGCACACGGCCGTCCCCGTGGCGCGCGCACACTCGTCGGACAGGGCGATCTCGTGCCGCAGTGCGGCCTTCGCCTCGTCGGACAGCGGTTCGCGCGGCGTCTGTTCCCCCGCCCCCGTGCCGGTCATCTCGTCGAGGGTGAACAGGAACGGCTCCCCGGGCGACGGCTCCGGGTCCACGTCGAGTCCCTGGAACTCCGGCGACAGGCCCTCGGTCGGCTGGTAGCCCGCGTGCCGCTTCCGCGCGGCGGCCCGTTCGAGCTCACGGTGCAGCAGCGGGAGGTTCTTCGCGGTGTACTCGTCGACGGCGTCCTCGACGATGGTCGAGATCCGACCGATCAACGCGTGCTGGACGGCGTGCGGCACGTCCGGGCCGAAGCCCGCTGCCGAGGCGATCGGAGAACCGGTGCACTTCCGGCAGATCCGCGTCCGCGGGCGGGCGGTCCCGATCTGCCAGCGCGGCAGCCAGCGCAACCACACGTCGACCGCGCTCCGCACGCGACCGTCGATGCCGTCCATCCCTCAACAGTAGGCCGCGCGGCGCGGTTGCCCCCGGAGCGCGCCCGAGCGGGCGGAAACGCGCCGCGCTCGCCGAGCGGCCCGCACGTTCCGCCCCCTCGTCGGCCCGGCGCGGTGCGGCGAGCGGCCAGGTGTGCCGCGAGCGGGCGGAAACGCCTGCCGGACCGGTCGCGCAGGTGCGAGTTCCGCCCGCTCGGGTGAGCGTCCGGCACCACCCGGCGAGCGGGCGGAACGGCCGAGCAGCCCTGCGCGGACCTGCGCGTTCCGCCCTCTCGCGCTCGGTACCGGACGCGCGAGCGGACACGTCGCGCGAGCGGGCGGGACCGGCGACCGGACCGGGCGCGGGAGTACGCGATCCGCCCGCTCGCGATGGTCGCCGGACGCGGGGGCCGGCGAGCGGGCGGAACCGGCGACCGGACCGGGCGCGGGAGTACGCGATCCGCCCGCTCGCGATGGCCGCCAGACGCGGGGGCCGGCGAACGGGCGGAACCGGCGACCGGGCCGGGCGCGGGAGTACGCGATCCGCCCGCTCGCGATGGTCGCCGGACGCGGGGGCCGGCGAGCGGGAAGGAACGGCAGCAGAGGTGGTCCGCCCCCCGCCGGTTCCGCCCGCTCGGCGAACGGGACGGACGGGAGGCGCGGGTCGGCCCCGCCTCGGTCGATCCGGCCCCGGGTGGTGCCGTGCTCAGGCCCGCGGCTCGGTCACGAAGTCGATGAGCTCCTCGACGCGCCCGAGCAGCTGTGGCTCCAGGTCGTTGAAGGTCCGGACCTGCCCGAGGATCCGCTGCCATGCACGGGCGACGTCGGCCTGCTCCGCCGCGGGCCACCCGAGGTGCTGCAGGATGCCCTTCTTCCACTCGATCGAGCGCGGGATCGTCGGCCACGCCTCGAGCCCGAGGCGCGCCGGCTTCACCGACTGCCAGACGTCGACGAACGGGTGCCCGACGACGAGGACGTGCGCGCCCCACTTCCCGCGCATCACCGCGTCGGCGAACCGGGACTCCTTCGACCCCGGGACGAGGTGGTCGACGAGCACCCCGACGCGACGCTCGCGGGTGGGCCGGAACTCGTCGAGCACGTCGGCCAGGTTGTCGACGCCCTCCAGGTACTCGACGACGACACCCTCGACACGCAGGTCGGCGCCCCAGACCTTCTCCACGAGCTCGGCGTCGTGCCTGCCCTCGACCATGATCCGCGAGGGCAGCGCCACTCGTGCCCGCTGCTGCTCGACGGCGAACGAACCCGACGCGGTCCGGAGGCGACCACCGTCGGTCGTGTGCCGCACGGCGGGCGCGGCCCCGGGCCTCCCGTCCGCACCGGCGGCGCGAGCCGGGGGTGCAGCCGCGGCGGAACGACCGACCGGCGCCTGCGGACGACCGAGGGTGACGAGTTCGCCCTCGAGCAGGAACTGCCCGGTGAAGGGGAAGGCGCGGGTGCGACCCTTCCAGTCCTCCAGGGCGACGTTGCCCGCCTCGAGCCCGACGACGGCGCCCGCCCACCCGGAGTCGGGGTCCTCGAGCACCATGTCGCGTTCGAGCGGCACCTGCCGCACCTTCTTGACGCCCTTCGAGCGCCAGTCGCCCGAGAGCACGTCACTGCCGTACCGGTCGTCGTCCACCCGGGAAGCGTAGTGTCGACGGGTCCCGCAACGGCGCCGGCACCCTGGCGCGTCACGGTACGCGCCGCGCCCACCCCCGATCGGAAGGCCACACCGTGCGCGCAACCGTCATCCACGCCCCTCGCGACATCCGCGTCGAGGAGCGCGACACCCCCGTCCTCATCGAGCCCACCGACGCCGTCGTCAAGGTGACCGCGTCCTGCGTCTGCGGATCGGACCTCTGGCCGTACCGCGGCGTCCGCGGGACCGAGCAGGCCCACACCATCGGGCACGAGTTCGTGGGCGTCGTCGAGTCCGTCGGCGCCGACGTCACGGGCCTGTCCGCCGGCGACTTCGTCATCGCGCCGTTCACGACGAACGACGGCACCTGCCAGGCGTGCACGCACGGCATGACGAGCGGCTGCGAGCACAGCTCGATCTTCGGCGGCACGACCGACGCCTACGGCCACCCGATCGGCGGCGCCCAGTCGGAGTACGTCCGGGTGCCCGACGCCGCGGCGACGCTCGTGAAGGTCCCGGGCCCGGTGGACGACGACCTCGTGCCGTCGCTCCTCACACTCTCCGACGTCTTCTCGACGGGACACCACGCCGCCGTGTCGGCCGAGGTCGGCCCGGGGAAGACCGTCGTGGTCGTCGGCGACGGCGCGGTCGGCCTGTCCGCGGTGCTCGCCGCCGCGCGCCTGGGCGCCGAGCGCATCATCGCGATGAGCCGGCACGCGGACCGCCAGGCACTGGCGCGGGAGTTCGGGGCGACCGACGTCGTCGAGACCCGCGGCGAGGAGGGCATCGCCGCCGTGCGCGAACTGCTCGGCGGGGAGCTCGCCGACTGCGCCCTCGAGGCCGTCGGTACCGCGGAGAGCATGGACCAGGCGCTGCGGGTCGTCCGCCCCGGCGGCAACGTCGGCTACGTCGGGGTCCCCGCGGGTGCACCCGAACTGCCGATGCCCTTCCTGTTCGCGAAGAACATCACCGTGGGTGGCGGGATGGCCCCCGCCCGCGCGTACATCGAGGAGCTGCTGCCCGACGTGCTCTCGCGGACGATCGAGCCGGGCCGGGTGTTCGACCTCGAGCTGCCCCTCGACCAGGCCGCCGAGGCGTACGCGGCGATGGACGAGCGGCGCGCGATCAAGGTGCTGCTGCGTCCGTAGCACCGGCCGCGTCGCAGGTCCGGTCCCGCCGCTCGGTGCTCAGTCGCCGGGCGGCGGGACCGTGATCTGCTGGACGTCCGGCGCGAACTCCCGGAGGCACGCCGATGCCACCTCCGTGAACTCCGGCTCGTCCTCACGGTCGAACCGGCCGCTGCCGTGCTGTCCGGGGAAGTCCGGGTAGCCGCGCTCGCGGATGCAGGCGTCCGCGGCCTCGTACTGGCGATCCCACTCCCGCAGCTGCGCCTCGTCCGCACGCGGGATCCCCACTGCCGTCGAGCAGGCTCCCGCTGCCTCCGAGAACGCCGCTTCGTCGGCTCCCGAGGGTACCTTCGACAGACCGGACTCGGCCTGACGGTCGGTGACGTCCTCGACGTCGTAGCCCTTCCCGCGCATGCAGGCGGACCACCGTTCACCGGCCCCGGCGGTCGCGCGATCGTCCGGCGGCGGGGCAGTGCCCGCACACGCGGTCAGTGCGGCCGACGCCGCGATGATCGAGGTCAGCAGGACGGCGTCGCGCGCAGCGCGGCGGAACAGCGAGGGAGTCACGGGTCGAGCGTCCCGCAGCGGCTGTTTCGCGAGCGTTACGCGTCGCGGACCGCGAGCACACGGTGCGGCGCCGCCCGCTCGGCCCTCCACCCCGCGGGGAGCGCCTCCTGCAGCTCCGGCACGGTGAACGACCGGCGGATGGAGCGGAGCCCGTCCACCCGGACGAACGTCCCGGCGGACACGAGCGGGGATGCCAGCGCGTACGCGCGGTAGGCCTGCCGCGACCGACGGATGTCCGAGTGGAGGCTCCGACCGGTGGCCAGCTGCTCGGAGTCCGACAGGAAGGCCGCTCGGGCGTCGTCGTCCAGGTGGTGCAGCACGTGGTTCGACACGACGACGTCGAACCGCTCCCCCGCGGCGACGAGGTCCGTGCTCGACGCCTGCCGGAAGGTCACCCCGCGCGCTGTCGATCGTCGGGCTGCAGCGATGGCGCGGTCGTCCGGGTCGACCCCGACGACCTCGAGCGAGAGCCCGTCACTGCCCGCCCACCGCACGAGCGAGCGTGCCAGGTCGCCGCCACCGCAGCCGAGGTCGAGCACCCGCGCACGACCGCTCGGTGGCAGCGCGGGGACGACGTGCGTCCGCCAGACCGCCCGCCACCCGCTGACCAGCGCGTTCACCACGGCGAACCGCCGGAACGTCAGGTCGAGCACCCGCGGGTCGCACCCGGGGTCGTCCATCAGCTCCTGCAGGACCGTGTCCCGCTGTCGGAGGTCGACCGCTCGGGCGCCGGGCTCACGTCCGCCGTCCGTGCCGCGCACGGTCCGTGGCCGGTCCGTCACGCCTCGACCGCCGTGAGCCTCGCGCTCTCCACCGTCAGCCCGGGACCGAACGCGACGGCCGCGACCGGCGATCCGGGCGCGAGGCCCTGCTCGACGGCGTCGCGGAGCACGAAGAGCACCGTCGCGCTCGACATGTTGCCGTGGTCGCGGAGCACGGCGCGGCTCGACGCGACCGCGCCGTCGGGCAGCTCGAGGGCGTCCTGCGCCCGGTCCAGGATCGCCCGTCCACCGGGGTGCACCGCCCACACCGGCACGTCGGCGAAGGTCTCGCCCTCGCCGAGCAGCGCGGTGACGGCAGCCGGCACGTGCACACCGACGAGCTTCGGGACGGCGGTGGAGAGCACCATCTCGAAGCCCTCGTCACCGATGTTCCACGCCATCTCGGACGCACCCTCGGGCACCGTCGCCGTCGCGAACCGCTCGATGCGCAGGCCCGGCCCGCCCGCCGCGACGACCGCTGCCGCCGCGCCGTCGCCGAAGACGCTGTTCGCGACGATCTGGTCCGGGTCGTCCGACGCGCGGACGTGCAGGGTGCAGAGTTCCGCGCAGACGACGAGCACGACCGCGTCGGGGTCCGCCTCGGCGAAGGCCGCCGCGATCCGCAGCGCCGGGAAGGCGGCGCAGCACCCCATGAAGCCGATGTGGTGTCGGAACACCCCGGCGGGCAGTCCGAGCTGGTCGACGACGTCGATGTCCGGTCCGGGCTGCGTGAACCCCGTGCACGAGACGGTCACCAGGTGGGTGACGTGGTCCGGTGCCACCCCGGCGCGCTCGACGGCGTCACGGGCGGCCGCGACGAAGAGCGCCGGAGCGAGGTCCCGGTAGCGGTCGTTGCGTGTGCCGGTGGACGGTGAGACGAGCGTTCCGGAGTCCTGTCGGAAGAGGCCGCCGGGCCGCGAGGCGTCGAGCTCCTCGATCACCGTGTGCCGGTGCTCCACGGCGGATGCGTCGAACGCCGCGGGCACGATCCGTGCGCCGAGGCGGCCGAGGCCGGGCTGCCCGGCGAACAGGTCACGCACCGAACCCTGGTCGAGGGTGGTGTCGGGGACGGCGGTCCCGATGGCGCGGATCGTTGCGGTCACGACCCATCCTGTCACCGGGTCGCTGACACGTCCCCAGGTTGGTCCGGTCCGGTCGGTGCCGCGACGGACGGGAGGCACGGTGCCAGCCGGCCCCGTGCCTCCCGTCCGTCGCGGCCGGACGCTACGACTGCTGCGCGCGCTCCAGGACCAGCTCGCGGACGCGGGCCGCGTCGGCCTGTCCCTGCATCGCCTTCATGACCGCGCCGATGATCGCGCCGGCTGCCTGGACCTTGCCGTCCTGGATCTTGGCGAGGACGTCCGGCTGGGCGGCGAGCGCCTGGTCGACCGCTGCGGTGAGGGCCGAGTCGTCGGAGACGACCTTGAGCCCACGGGCCTCGACGACCTGCGCCGGCGACCCCTCGCCCGCGATGACCCCCTCGAGCACCTGGCGCGCCAGACGGTCGGTCAGGTCACCGGACTCGACGAGCGCGATCGTCTCGGCGACGTGCTGCGGCGACACGAGGTCACCCGCTGCGGCGTCCTGCGCGTTCGCGACGCGGCTGATCTCGCCCGTCCACCACTTGCGCGCGGCCTGCGGGGAGGCACCGGCGGCGACCGTCGCCTCGACCTCGTCGAGCAGCCCGCCGTTGACGACGTCCTGGAACTCGAGGTCGCTGAAGCCCCAGTCCCCCTTGAGACGGCGGCGACGTGCGACGGGCGCCTCGGGCAGGGATGCCCGGAGTTCCTCGATGACCGCGGGGTCCGGCACGACCGGCAGCAGGTCGGGCTCCGGGAAGTAGCGGTAGTCGTCGGCGTCCGACTTCGGGCGGCCGGCCGAGGTGCGCCCGGTGTCCTCGTGCCAGTGCCGCGTCTCCTGCGTGATCGTGCCACCCGCGGCGAGGATCGCGGCCTGGCGCTGGATCTCGTAGCGGATGGCGCGCTCGACGGCGCGGAACGAGTTGACGTTCTTCGTCTCGGTGCGGGTACCCAGCTTCTCCTGACCCCAGGGGCGCAGCGAGATGTTCGCGTCGCAGCGCAGGTTGCCGCGCTCCATGCGGGCCTCGGAGACGCCGAGCGCGCGGACCAGGTCACGGATGACCTGGACGTACGCGGCGCCGAGCTCGGGAGCACGGTCCTTCGCGCCGAAGATCGGCTTGGTGACGATCTCGACGAGCGGGACGCCGGCGCGGTTGTAGTCGACGAGCGAGTACTCGGCGCCCTGGATGCGACCGGTGGCACCACCGACGTGCGTCAGCTTGCCCGCGTCCTCCTCCATGTGGGCGCGCTCGATCGGCACCTGGAAGATGGTGCCGTCGGCGAGCTCGACCTCGACCTCACCCTCGAACGCGATCGGCTCGTCGTACTGCGAGATCTGGTAGTTCTTCGGGTTGTCCGGGTAGTAGTAGTTCTTCCGGGCGAACCGCGAGGACTCCGCGATCGAGCAGCCGAGCGCGAGCCCGAGCTGGATCGAGTAGCGCACGGCCTGCTCGTTGACGACCGGCAGCGACCCGGGCAGCCCGAGGTCGACCGGGGTCACGTTCGTGTTGGGCTCGCCACCGAAGAAGTTCGGGGCGTCCGAGAACATCTTGGTCTTCGTCGCGAGTTCGACGTGGACCTCGAAGCCGAGCACCGGCTCGAAGCGCTCGAGCGCCTCGTCGAAGTCCATCAGCGCGTCCTTCTGCGCCATCAGATCACACCTTCCTGCGCAGCGGACTGCTGAGACTGGTCGAGGTCCGGGATGCTGTCGATGAGCGGGCGGCCCCGCTGCTGCTCGAGCAGGCGCTCGAGCGCGGCGCCGTACCGGTAGAGGCGGGCGTCCTCGCGCTGCGGCGCCATGAGCTGCACACCGGTCGGCAGCGAGTCCTCGGGCGCGAGGCCGTTCGGGATGCTCATGCCGGGCACGCCGGCGAGGTTCGCCGGGATCGTCGTGAGGTCGTTGAGGTACATCGACAGCGGGTCGTCGAGGCGCTCCCCCAGCGGGAAGGCGGTCGTCGGCGCCGACGGGCTGATGAGCAGGTCGACCTGGTCGAACGCCGCCGCGAAGTCGCGCTGCACCAGGGTGCGGACCTTCTGCGCGGACCCGTAGTAGGCGTCGTAGTAGCCGGCGCTCAGCGCGTAGGTGCCGAGGATGATGCGGCGCTTGACCTCGGGGCCGAAGCCCGCTTCACGCGTCGCGGCCATGACGTCCTCGACGGTCGCACCGTTCTCGGGCGTGACGCGCAGGCCGAAGCGCACCGAGTCGAACTTCGCGAGGTTCGACGACGCCTCGGCCGGCAGGATCAGGTAGTACGCGCTGATCGCGTACGCGAACGACGGCGCGTCGATCTCGACGACCTCGGCGCCCGCCTGCTCGAGGATCGCGACCGTCTCCTGGAAGCGCTGCGTGACGCCGGCCTGGAAGCCCTCGCCCCCCGCGAGCTCCTTGACGACGCCGACCTTGAGCCCGCGGAGCGTGTCGGCCTGCAGGCCCTCGCGCGCAGCGGCGGCCATCGACGGCCAGGCGTCAGGGATCGACGTCGAGTCCTTCGGGTCGTGCCCGCCGATGACGTCGTGCAGCAGCGCGGCGTCGAGGACCGTGCGGGACACCGGACCGATCTGGTCGAGCGACGACGCGAGTGCGATCGCGCCGTACCGGCTGACCCCGCCGTAGGTCGGCTTCACACCGACCGTGCCCGTGACGGCACCCGGCTGGCGGATCGAGCCACCGGTGTCGGAGCCGAGGGCGAAGGGTGCCTCGTGCGCGGCGACCGCTGCCGCCGATCCCCCGCCGGAGCCGCCCGGGATCCGGTCGAGGTCCCACGGGTTGCGCGTCGGACCGTACGCCGAGAACTCGGTCGTCGAGCCCATCGCGAACTCGTCCATGTTGGTCTTGCCGAGCGGCACGAGGCCGGCGGCGCGGAGCTTCGCGACCGGGGTGGCGTCGTAGGGCGGCCGCCAGCCCTCGAGGATCTTCGACCCCGAGGTGGTCGGCATGTCCTGCGTGCACAGGACGTCCTTGATCGCGATCGGCACACCGGCGAGCGCGCCGAGGTCGTCGCCCGCGGCGCGACGCGAGTCGATCGACCGCGCTGCCGCCAGGGCGTTCTCGTTGACGTGCAGGAACGCGTGCACGTCGCCGTCGACCGCTGCGATCCGGTCGAGGTGGGCCTGCGTGGCCTCGACGCTCGAGACGTCGCGCGCCACCAGGGCGTCGGCGAGGGCGGCCGCGCTGAGGCGGGTCAGGTCGTCGGTCACTGCTCTTCTCCCAGGATTGCCGTCACGCGGAACCGTTCGCCGTCGGAGTCGGGCGCGCCGGAGAGCGCCTGCTCCTGGGTCAGCGTCTGCCCCACCACGTCGGGTCGGGTGACGTTGCCGAGCGGCACCGGGTGGCTCGTCGCCGGGACGTCGTCGGTCGCGACCTCGGCGACCTTGGCGACGCTCTCGACGATGTGCGACAGCTCCCCGGTCAGCTTCTCGATCTCGTCGGGCGTGAGTGCGATACGTGCGAGGTTCGCCAGGTGGGCGACCTGCTCGCTCGTGATGTCAGGCATGGTGCTCCGTCGATCGGTTCGTGGAATGCGCACCAGTCTATTGGCCGCGTCCAGCGGCGGCACCACGGTCACCGGGGCTGTGGAGAACCGGTACGCCAGGCCCGGTGCCGGTCCGGCGGACCGGCACCGGGCCTCCAGCCCGTCGCGTGCTCGCCGTCGCCGCCTACCCGTGCGACGGTGGCTGCTGGGTCGCCTCGCCCGTTCCGGTGCCCTGCGCGCCGCCGCCGGTGCCCGTCCCGGTCGACGTCGCGTCGGCACCCGCGCCCGGCTGCGAGCCGGCCCCGGCTGCCCCGCCCGGTGCGGGCGCGCCCGTCGTCGTGCCGCCGGTCGTGTCCGCGGTGGACGATCCCGGCGCGGCGGGCGCCTGGGCGCTCGTCCCCGGCGTCGCCTGGTCCCCGCCCGTCGCCGCGTCCGAGGCCGAACCGTCGACGGACCGCGGCGTCGAGCCGATCATCGCCGGGTCGGGCTCGGGCAGCGCTCCCCCGCCGTAGCGCTGGTCGAGCCACGACATCATCGAGCGGCCGACGCCGAACTTCGCGCTGTACCCGGTCGTGCCCTGCGGGAAGGACGTGTTCGCGAGACCGACGAGCCCCCTGACGTTGCCGATCCACGTCGCGTTGGTGTACTTCGTGCTCGACGTGACGAGCCAGTTCTGCGTGTCGGCGTCGGTCGTGCCGGTCTTGGCGAACTTCGGGGTGCTGTCACCGGGGTTCGCCGAGGCCGCGGTGCCGCTGCCGGTCAGGACGCCCTGCAGTGCGTGGTCGACCGTCCCGGCGACCTCGGCGGAGACGCCCCGGGTGCAGCTGGACGGCGTGGGCGTGACCGTCGCGCCGTCGGCCTCGCGCACCGAGTCGATGACGGTCGGCGTGCACACGACGCCGCCGTTCGCGAAGCCGGCGTACGCCTCGGCCAGGTCGATCGGCGAGAGCGGGTTCGTGCCGAGCACGGACGCCGGGTTCGACGCCGGGGCCGAGCCGTCCGCCTGGTGGATGCCCATGGCCTGCGCGAGGTCCTTGATCTTGCAGAGGTCGAGCTGCTTCGCCATCGCGCCGAACGCGGTGTTGATCGACTCCGAGGTCGCCGCCTGGACGCTCATGCTCGCCGGGACGGTTTCGGCGTTCGAGACGGGCCAGGGGGACCCGCCGAGTGCCTCGCACGAGTTCGTGAACTCGGACTGCTGGAACAGGTGCTCGCCAGTCGGCACCGACTCCGACAGCGTGTGCCCGGACGCCAGCCACTCGGCCAGGGTGAAGACCTTGTAGGTCGAGCCGGTCTGGAACCCCCCGGAGTTGCCGTAGGCCGTGTCCGCGTTGTAGTCGATGGCCGTCGCACCGGGGCCGGCGTTGTCGCGCTGCGTGTACGTCGTGTTCTGCACCATCGACAGCACACGTCCGGTGCCGGGCTGGACGGTGACGTTCGTGCCGCCGAGGTCGACACCGGTCATCGTCGCGGGCACGTAGGACGAGAGTGCGGACTGGGCCTGGGCCTGCAGGTCGAGGTCGAGCGACGTGTGGATCTCGAGGCCCTTCGTGTCGAGGGTCTCGATGCGCTCCGCGGCGGTCTTGCCGAACGCCGGGTCCTGCAGCACCTGGTCGCGGACGTAGTCGCAGAAGTACCCCGCGTCGTACGCACTCGCCGCGGCCGAGCAGCCGTTCGCGGTGTCGGTGATCCGCGGCGTGACCGGGGTGGCCTCCGCCTGGTCGAGCTGCGCCTTCGAGATGTCGTGGTGCACGTACATCCGCTGCAGGACGTAGTCGCGCCGCGTCTTCGTCGCCGCGTAGCCGTTCGCCGCGCCGTTGTCCTCGTCGTCCGGCTCGTCGATGCGCAGGTTCGCCGGGTTGTTGAGGATGGCGACGAGCGTCGCGGACTGCGGGAGCGACAGGTCCTTCGCGTGCACGCCGAAGTAGTACTCGGCACCCGCCTCGGCGCCGTAGACGCGGCCGCCGAGCCCGACGAGGTTCAGGTAGCCGGTGAGGATCTGGTCCTTCGTGTACTTCTTGTCGACCGCGATGGCGTAGCGCATCTCCTGCAGCTTGCGTTGCGGTGTCACCCCGGCGGCGTCCTGGTAGCACGCCGCGACCTTGGCCTGGGTGGCGGCCGCGGTCGCGCCGGTGAGCTGCTCGCACTGCTGCACGAGGACGTTCTTCACGTACTGCTGCGTGATGCTCGAACCGCCCTGCACGTCGCCCCCGACGACGGTCGCCGCGACGCCGCGGACGGTCCCGAGCACGTCGATGCCGCCCTCGTCCTCGAAGCGGGGGTCCTCGGTGTCGATCGCCGCGCGCTTGAGCGACTCCGCCATGGCGTCCGAGGCGACGTCGGTCCGGTTCTCGGCGTAGAACGACGCGATCTTGACCTGCTGGCCGTCCTTCGTGGCGTAGACCGACGACACCTGCTGCGGGGTCTGGATGTCGAGGTAGCTCGGCAGGTCCTCGAAGAACGACACCGCTCCGGACGTCGCCTCGCCCGCCACCGCCACGGCCGGGGTCACCGCGACCGCCACCAGCAGTCCTGCGAGGCCGGACATGGCGAGGAAGGTCGTGAGGGCACCGGACCACCGCATCGCACGCATGGCGGCACGGTACGGGCCCGGACTGGGGTGCTTCTGCCGTGCGGAGGTCAGGGGCTGCGGCGGCGCACAGGATCACCCACAGGGAGGGTCGTGCATCGCCCACGGGGCGGGTCCGCTCAGTCGCGGGGCTGCAGGTCCTGGGGTCGCAGGAGGTACATGTCGGGCACCGGTTGCGCGGTCCCGCCGCCACCCTGGCCGCGCCGGGCCTGGTGCCGGACGAGGTCACCGCGACCGACCCCGATGAGGGCGACGTCGTGCAGCGACGCCGTCCCCGGCTTGAGGTAGTCGTTGTGACCCACCGGTCGGCGGAACACGCCCGCGTCCGGTTCGACGGTGTCCGTGGAGAGGTCGAGGAGCGTCGACCCGAACCCCGCCGAACCCGGGTCGGTCCCGAAGTACCCGGAGCCCGCGATCGGGTCGCTGTGCGCGTCGCCGACGTACACCTGGCCAGGACCCACCGCGAGCTCGGAGGCGGTCTGCACCGCACTGCCCGGCGAGCCGAGCACGGTGAGCGAGTCCGCCTGCATGCGGCCGGACGACAGCGCCATCAGCGCCGTCGTCGACCCGTAGGAGTGCGCGACGACGTTCAACCGGGGCCGGTCGTCGCCGCGGACGGCGTCGAGACCGTCGACCACCCGTTCGAGCCGCTCGGCACCGGTGCGGGCGAGTCCGAGCGACAGGATGTTGGACATGTCGGGCGTCCGGTAGCCCATCCACGCGAGCACGGCGGTGCCGCTCGACGCGTGGTCCGCGACGCCTCGGGCGGTCTGCGTCGTGGCGAGCGCCGACACGGTGGTCTGCTCGTCGTACAGGTCGCTCGCGGTGTCGGTGAAGTCGTGCATCTGCCCGGTCACGGTGAAGAACATCCCCGGGACGACCACCGTCACGTCCCGGGCGGTCGCGAGGTCCCCCACCGCGATCGCCGCGCGGCCCGAGCCCCGGGTGTCGAGGACGATCAGGCGCCGGGGGGCCTGGCCCGACTCGCGGTGCAGGGAGTCCCGGACCTGCGCGAGCAACGCGGTGCGGGCGGCGGCACGGTCGGACCCGGCGCCGGAGTCCTGGGCATCGGAGTCCTGGTCGTCGGAGTCCTGGTCGTCGGTGCCGACCCCGTCGGCGAGGGTGGTCCGGTTGGCGCGGTCACGGACGTCGTACGGCACCCCGTCCAGGTTGCCGACGACCGCGGGGGCGAGGGCGACCAGGCGCTCCTGTGCGGCGGTGCCGAGCGCGTCCCACCACCGTGCGACGGCGGCCGCGGTGGGTGGCCGGTCCTGGGCGGTCGCGAGCACCCGATCGTCCTCGTCGGCGCGTGCCAGGTCGCCGGGACCGACCGCGACGAGTGCGTCGAGGAACGCCGTGCCGCGCGCCTGCGCCAACCGCTCGAGGTCGACGTGACCGCCGGCAGCGGTCGTCGGGGCGTCGGGCGGAGCGTCGCGTGCCACGGGGTCCCGGACCCCGGACACCTCCGCGACGGGCGCCTCGGCCGCTGCCGGGACGCCCACGCCGGACGCTCCCGGGACGGGCACGGCAGGGGCCTCGACCACTCCCAGCGAGTGCATCGAGGCGGTGAGTAGCAGGGCCGCGGCGATGAGCAGCAATCAGGTCTCCCCGGGAAGGCCGTGTCGTCGACCCCCTCAGCCGACGATTGATGCCCTCTCGAGTGTAAGGAGAATGCGCTCACGAGGGGGTGCGCGGTGCAACTTGCCCCTCGAACTGGGTGCGGATCGTCGACGGTCCCCCGCGGAAGACGGCGCGTCGCTCACGGCGAGCCGCGCTCCGCCGTGCTGCTCAGCTCCCTGCGTCCGCGTCGTCGGTCGCCTGGCCGTCGGCGCCGTCGGACGGCTCCCGTCCGTCCGCCCGGTCCGGTTCCAGGGCGCCGGGCCCCTCGGTCACGAGCAGGCGGAACTGCTCCGCGTCGATGATGCGGAGCCCGAGCTGCTCGGCCTTCGTGAGCTTCGACCCGGCACCGGGACCGGCGGCGACGAAGTCCGTCTTCTTGCTGACGCTCGACGCAGCCTTGCCGCCGGCGGCGATGATCGCCTCCTGCGCGCCCTCACGGGTGTACCCCTCGAGCGAGCCCGTCGCGACGACGGTGACCCCGCTGAGGACGCCCCCCTCGACGGCGGCGCCGGGACCGGGGTGGTCCGGCGTGGTGAACTGCACCCCCGCGGCCGTCCAGCGGTCGATGATCTCGCGGTGCCAGTCCACGGCGAACCAGTCGAGCAGGGCGTCCGCGATGATCCCGCCGACCCCGTCGACCGCCGCGAGCTCCTCGCGCGACGCCTCCCGGATGCGGTCGAGCGACCCGAAGTGGTTCGCGAGTGCCCGTGCGGCGACCGGGCCGACGTGCCGGATGCTGAGCCCGACCATGATGCGCCAGAGCGGCTTGGTCTTCGCGGCCTCGATGTTCGCCAGCATCTCGAAGGCGTTCTTCGACGGGTAGCGGCTCGGCTCACCCGTGTGGTCGGCTCCGCGCGCGTCGGGGTCGAACGGCGGATCGGTCTTCTTGCGGGCACGGCTGAACGGCGTGACGCGCTTCGGTGTGCCGTCGTCGTCGGACTTCTCCATGCCCGTCTCGGCGTCGCGGACGATCACCTCGATGGGGACGATGTCCTCCATCGTCAGGTCGAACAGCCCGGCCTCGGTGACGAGCGGCGGCTGCTCGGGGTGCAGCGGCTGCGTGAGCGCCGCGGCGGCGACCTCGCCCAGGCCCTCGATGTCGAGCGAGCCGCGCGAGGCGATGTGCTCGACCCGGCCACGGACCTGGGCGGGGCAGCTCCGGGCGTTCGGGCAGCGGAGGTCCTTGTCGCCCTCCTTCGCCGGTGCGAGGGGCGTCCCGCACTCCGGGCACGCGGCGGGCATGACGAACTCGCGCTCGGTGCCGTCGCGCAGCTCGACGACCGGGCCGAGCACCTCGGGGATGACGTCGCCGGCCTTGCGGAGCACGACGGTGTCGCCGATCAGGACGCCCTTCGCCTTCACGACGTCCTGGTTGTGCAGGGTCGCCTGCCGCACCACGGACCCCGCGACCTCGGCCGGCTGCATCACCGCGAAGGGCGTCGCACGTCCGGTCCGCCCGACGCTGACCACGACGTCGAGGAGCTTCGTGTGGACCTCCTCCGGCGGGTACTTGTACGCGATGGCCCAGCGCGGTGCACGGGAGGTCGAGCCGAGTTCCTCGTGCAGGGCCAGGTCGTCGACCTTCACCACGACGCCGTCGATCTGGTGCTCGACCGACGCACGACGCTCGCCGGTCGTCCGCACGAAGCCGATGACCTCGTCCACGGTGTCGAACACCCGGTAGTGCGAACTCGTCGGCAGGCCCCAGGTCTGCAGCAGCTCGTAGACCTCGGACTGGGAGTGCACCTCGGTGTCGCGCTCGAGCTCGCGCACCGGCCACGCGCCGATGCCGTGCACGAGCATGCGGAGGCGTCGCAGGCGGTCGACCATGAGCGCGCGCTTCGCCTCGGACTTGCCCTCCTCCTTCTGGCGGAGCGATCCGGCAGCCGCGTTGCGCGGGTTCGCGAACACCCGCTCCCCCGCCTCGCGCTGCCGGGCGTTCAGCTCGTCGAACTGCGCGACGGGGAAGAAGATCTCGCCGCGGACCTCGACGATGGCCGGGTGTCCCTCGCCGGACAACCGGTCGGGGATCGTGCCCATGGTGCGCACGTTGCCGGTGACGTCCTCGCCCACCACGCCGTCACCACGGGTCGCCGCCGACACGAGGCGACCGTGCTCGTACCGCAGGTTGATCGCGAGCCCGTCGATCTTCAGCTCGGTGAGGAACCGGACCCGTTCGGAGCCGGCGTCGCGCTGCACCTTGTCGGCCCACTCGGTCAGCTCCTCGGGGCTGAACACGTTGTCGAGGCTCAGCATGCGCTCGGCGTGCTCGACCGGCGCGAACTGCACCGTCTGCGCCTGGCCGCCGACGGTCTGGGTCGGGCTGTCCGGGGTGCGCAGGTCCGGGAAGCGCTGCTCGATCGCGTCGAGGCGACGGACCATCGCGTCGTAGTCGCCGTCCGACACCGTCGAGCCGTTGCCCTCGTAGTACTGGTCGCGCAGCTCGCCGATGCGCACCCGGAGCCGGTCGACCTCCCGCTGGGCCTGCGCGGCGTCGAGGTCGGCCGGGGCCAGCGTCTCGAACGTCGAGTCGGCCGAGTCGGGGGTCGTGTCGCTCATGCCTCAGTTCTACCGTGCACCGCCGACCCCGGCCGCAGCCGGCTCCCCGACCCCAGCCGCCCGGCCCCGGCAGCACCCCGCTGCCCGGCCCCGGCAGCAGCGGGCTGCCCGGCCCCGGGCCGCAGGCTCAGACGGTCGCGGGCACCGCCGAGACGGTGCGGTCGATCGTGCACTGCCCGAGCACCCGGGTGCCGACGTAGACCACCGCAGTCTGACCGGGAGCCACACCGGACAGCGGCTCGTCGACGTCGATCACGAGTTCGCCGTCCGTCACCCGCGCCGTCGCCGGGACCGGATCGGCGTGCGCCCGGATCTGCACGTCGCACGCGAACGGCGTCGACGGGTCGGCCGGAGCGGTCCCGGCCCAGGTGAACCGCGAGCCGGCCATCGACCGGACGTCGAGCGCCTCCTTCGGTCCGACGACGACGGTGTTGTCCTTCGGCCGGATCTCGAGCACGAAGCGCGGCTTGCCGTCCGGTGCCGGGCGTCCGAGGTGCAGTCCGCGGCGCTGCCCGACGGTGTAGCCCGTGGCACCCTCGTGCTCGCCGACCACGGTGCCGTCGCGCTCCACGACCGAGCCCGGCGCGGTCCCCACGCGGTCGGCCAGCCACCCGCGGGTGTCCCCGTCCGGGATGAAGCAGATGTCGTAGGAGTCGGGCTTCTGCGCGACGGTCAGCCCGCGCGCCGCCGCCTCGGCACGGACCTCGTCCTTCGACGGTGTCGCACCGAGCGGGAACATCGCGTGCTCCAGCTGCTCGGCCGTCAGCACGCCGAGCACGTACGACTGGTCCTTCGCCCACGCCGCCGAACGGTGCAGCTCACGGGCGCCGTCCGACCCGGTCACGACCGAGGCGTAGTGGCCGGTGCACACGGCGTCGAAGCCCAGGGCGAGCGCCTTCTCGAGCAGGGCGGCGAACTTGATGCGCTCGTTGCACCGCATGCAGGGGTTCGGGGTGCGGCCGGCCTGGTACTCCGCGACGAAGTCGTCGACGACGTCCTCCTTGAAGCGCGCCGAGAAGTCCCACACGTAGTACGGGATCCCGAGTGCCGAGGCTGCCCGCTGCGCGTCCATCGAGTCCTCGATCGTGCAGCAGCCACGGCTCCCCGTGCGGAGCGTGCCCGGCATCCGGCTCAGCGCCAGGTGCACACCGACCACGTCGTGCCCGGCGTCGACGGCCCGCGCCGCGGCCACCGCCGAGTCGACCCCACCGCTCATCGCCGCAAGTACACGCATGCATCCAGGGTAAGCGCATCCCCCGACGAGTCCAGGCGTACCGTTGCTCGACGATGACCAGCACCACGAACGACGCCTTCGACCGCCGCGGCGTCCTGCTGTCCGGCTTCCTGCCCGCGGCGCTCTTCGCGATCGGCGAGGGAGCGATCATCCCGATCATCCCGATCGCCGCCGACTCCCTCGGCGCGAGCCTCGCGTTCGCCGGGTTCGTCGCCGCGCTCATCCTCGTCGGCGAGCTCATCGGTGACGTGCCCTCCGGCGTCGTGGTCGGGCGGATCGGTGAACGGAACGCGATGATCGGCGCCGCGGTGGTGTCCGTCGTCGGGCTGCTCGTCTGCGTCGTCTCACCGAGCCCCTGGGTGCTCGCCGTCGGGGTGTTCCTGGTCGGTGTCTCGACCGCCGTCTTCGCCCTCGCCCGGCACGCCTACATGACGACCGCGATCCCCTTGCGGATCCGGGCCCGCGCCCTGTCGAGCCTCGGCGGCGTGTTCCGCTTCGGCTACTTCGTCGGTCCCTTCCTCTCGGCCGGCGTCGTCCACCTGACCGGCACCACGCAGAGCGCCTTCTGGATCCACGTGGTGTGCTGCCTCGCGGCGGCGGTCGTGCTCCTCGTCCTGCGCGACCCCGCGACGGGCGCACGCGGTCTGCGGTTGCCGAGCAGGGCCTCCAGGCCGGACACGACGAGCGCGACCGACGGGACGGACGCGACCCGCGGACCGGACGCGGCCGACGCGGCACGGCGCACGGCACCCGCGCGGCACCCCGACGAGCCGCCCACCGACACGGGCGCGCAGTTCGTCGAACGCGAGGCACACGGCCTCTTCCGCACCATCCGCGAGAACCGCGCCGTCCTGGCACGGCTCGGCAGCGGAGCGGCGCTCATCGGCGCGCTCCGCGCCGGACGGCAGGTGATCCTGCCGCTCTGGGCGGTCAGCGTCGGTCTCGACGACGCCTCGGCCGCGCTCGTCATCGGCATCGCGGGCGCCGTCGACTTCGCGCTCTTCTACACGAGCGGGCAGATCATGGACCGCTGGGGTCGACTCGCGAGCGCCCTGCCGTGCATGCTCGGGCTCGCCGTGAGCTACTTCCTGCTCGCCTGGAGCGGGCACCTCGACGCGAGGGTCGGGTGGTTCGTCGGCATCGCGATCGGCATGTCCCTCGCCAACGGTGTCGGCAGCGGCATCCTCATGACGCTCGGTGCGGACCTCGCGCCGCGGGGGAACCCGGCACCGTTCCTCGGTGCGTGGCGCTTCACGGGGGACTTCGGGTCGGCTGCGGCGCCACTGCTGATCTCGGGCGTCACCGCGGTCGCCTCGCTCGCGTTGGCGAGCGGGGTGATGGGGGTGCTCGGCCTGGTCGGTGCGGGGGTGCTGCTGCGGTACGTGCCGCGGTACCTGCCTCGTCGGGTGCGCTGAGCGGACGGCCTGGAGGCGCGGCTCCCGCCCGCCCCGCGTCCACGCCTCGGTAGACTGCCGCTGCTCGCGGGAGTGGTGGAATCGGTAGACACGCAGGATTTAGGTTCCTGTGCCCCTGGCGTGAGGGTTCGAGTCCCTCCTTCCGCACGATGGTCGGCTCGCCGGGTGGAGTCACACCACAGGAGGATGGGGCGGTCACCGCCGGGCGGTACCCTCGTCAGGCGGGAGCTTCCCCGTGCCCCGCCCCGACACGACCGGAACAACCATGCACTCCGTCGCACTCGCCCTGATCCCGTGGCTCGACCCGCAGTACATCCTCGACCACTTCGGGGCCATCGCCGTGCTCATCGTCTGCGCCATCGTCTTCGCCGAGACGGGCCTGCTGATCGGCTTCGTCTTCCCCGGCGACAGCCTGCTCGTCATCACGGGGCTCTTCGCCTTCGACCGCGGCGGCCAGATCGGCGGCATCCCCATCTGGGCGGCGGCGCTGATGATCGGCGCGGCGGCGTTCCTGGGCGGTGAGCTCGGGTACTACATCGGCAAGAAGGCCGGGCCCCCGATCTTCGAGCGCAAGGAGAGCGGACTCTTCTCGAAGGAGAACGTCGACCGCACGAACGCGTTCTTCCACCGCTTCGGCCCGCTCGCGGTCATCCTCGCCCGCTTCGTCCCCGTGGTCCGCACCTTCCTGCCGATCGCGGCCGGGGTCGGGCGCATGAACTACAAGAAGTACTCGTTGTACAACGCCGTCGGTGCGGTCGTCTGGGGTGTCGGCGTGACCTTCCTCGGGTACTTCCTCGGGTACATCCCGCCGATCGCGTACGTCGTGCGGAACTACATCGACGTGATCCTCATCCTCGCGGTGCTCGTCACGGTCGTCCCCGCGGGGCTGCACTACTGGCGGACCGCGCGCAAGGCGAAGCACGCCGCCGAGGCCGAGGAGGCAGCCCAGCGCGGTGGCGCCGAGCGGGGTACCGCCGACGGCGCGGGTCGCCCGGCCGAGCAGTAGTCGGCGGGCCGTCGGCGCTCCGGCGGCCTGGCGGCGCTGACCGTCCGCACACGGCGCTGCAGCGGCGGCGTCGCACAACCGAAGACACCTCGCGCCACGGGAACCCGTGGCGCGAGGTGTCGCTCGTTGTGCCTGGGCACGGAACGCCGCGCTGACGCCGGCGTCCCGCGGAGCCCTCCGACCGGTGTGGTCAGACCCCGAAGTACTCGCGGACGATCGGTGCGATCCCCCGGAACGCCTTCGACCGGTGCGACAGTGCGTTCTTCTCGTCGCGCGTCAGCTGTGCTGCCGAACGGTCGGCGTCGTCCGGCTGGAACACCGGGTCGTACCCGTGTCCGCCGTCCCCGACCGGCTCGGTCAGGACCTCGCCGTTCCACACCGCCTCGAACAGGTGCTCCGTGCCGTCCGGGGTGACGAAGGCGGCGGCACACACGAACGCAGCGGTCCGCTCCACGACCCCCTCGAGGTTCCGGAGCAACAGCGCGATGTTGTCCGCGTCCACGCGCGTCCCGGCGTACCGGGCGGAGTGGATGCCGGGTGCCCCGCCGAGCGCGTCGACGGCGATCCCGGAGTCGTCGGCGAGCGCCGGCAGCCCGGTGTGCGCCACCGCCGCACGCGCCTTGATGAGCGCGTTCGCCGCGTACGTGTCGCCGTCCTCGACGGGCTCCGGACCGTCGTACCCGACGAGCTCGACGCCCGCGCCGAGGGCCTCGCCGAGGATCCCGCGCAGCTCGACGACCTTGCCCTGGTTGTGCGTCGCCAGGACGACGGTGTGGCCGGTCACGCGAGGCCCAGCACGTCGCGCTGGATCGCCGCCAGCGACCGGTTGCCCGCGAGGCCGAGGTCGAGCAGCGTGTCCAGCTCGTCGCGGTCGAACGGCGCGTGCTCCGCCGTGCCCTGCACCTCGATGAACTTGCCGGAGCCGGTCGTCACGATGTTCATGTCGGTGTCGGCTGCGGAGTCCTCGGTGTAGGCGAGGTCGAGCATCGGCTCCCCCCCGACGATGCCGACCGAGATCGCCTGCACGCTGTCGGTCAGCGGCGTCGCCTTCTTGGCGATGAAGCCCTTGTCGCGGCCCCACTCGATCGCGTCCACCATCGCCACGTAGGCGCCGGTGATCGACGCGGTGCGGGTCCCGCCGTCGGCCTGGAGCACGTCGCAGTCGAGGACGAGGGTGTTCTCGCCGAGGCCCTTCATGTCCACGACCGCTCGGAGCGACCGCCCGATGAGCCGCGAGATCTCGTGCGTCCGTCCACCGACCTTGCCCTTGATCGACTCGCGCTGCATGCGCTCGTTCGTCGACCGCGGCAGCATCGAGTACTCGGCGGTGACCCAGCCGGTGCCCTTGCCGGCCATCCAGCGCGGCACACCGTTCGTGAAGGACGCCGTGCACAGCACCTTCGTGTTGCCGAACGAGATGAGTGCGCTGCCCTCGGCCTGCGAACTCCACCCCCGCTCGATGCTGACCGGACGGTGGTCGGTGGCACTGCGGCCGTCGATGCGGGTGCTCATGGGGTCCTTTCGGTTCGGGGCAGCGTGATGGCCCCGGTCTGGAGGTGTCCGACGCTCGAGACCTCGGGACCGAGGAAGCGCCGGGCGAGCCGGATGAAGCCGTTCTTGTCGTCGCCGGTGGCCTCGAACGCGTAGGTCGGCGGTTCCGGGGTGGTGCGTTCGAGCCCGTGCTCGACGAGCCGACGGTAGACGTCGTTCGCGGTCTCCTCGGCGCTCGACACGAGCGTGACGTCCGGGCCCATCACGTACTGGATCGCCGCGGACATCAGCGGGTAGTGGGTGCACCCGAGCACGAGCGTGTCGACGTCGGCGGCGCGGATCGGCGCGAGGTACTGCGCCGCCACCTCACGGAGCGCCGGCGACGAGGTGTCCCCGGCCTCGACGAACTCGACGAAGCGCGGGCACGCCGCGAGGGACAGGGTGACGTCGGCAGCCACGGCGAACGCGTCCTCGTACGCCCGCGAGGCGATGGTCCCCACCGTCCCGATCACCCCGACCCGACCGGTCCGGGTCTGCTTCACGGCGGCACGGGCGGCCGGCTGGATCACCTCGACGACGGGGATGCCGTACGCCTGCTCGTAGCGTTCCCGAGCATCGCGGAGCACGGCGGAGGACGCGGTGTTGCACGCGATCACCAGCGCCTTCACGCCCTGGTCGACGAGGTCGTCCATCACCTCGAGCGCGTACCGCCGGACGTCGGCGATCGGCTTCGGGCCGTAGGGCGAGTGCACGGTGTCCCCGACGTAGCGGATGCTCTCGCGCGGCAGCTGGTCGATGATCGCCCGCGCGACCGTCAGTCCACCGACCCCGCTGTCGAAGACTCCGATCGGTGCATCCGTCACGCGCCCAGCGTACCGAGCCGCACCCGCCCGGCGCCCGACCACGCGCGCCCCGCGCCTCGGCACCGCGACGTCGCCCCGGCTCCGCGACGTCGCCCCGGCTCCGCGACGTCACCGTGGCACACCGACGTCACCTCGGCACCGGGAGGTCACTAGTGTCGGACGCGTGACCAGCGCGCTCCTCACGGACCAGTACGAACTCACCATGGTGGACGCCGCCCTCAAGGACGGCACCGCCGATCGACGCTGCGTGTTCGAGGTGTTCGCCCGCCGCCTCCCCGACGGCCGCCGCTACGGTGTCGCCGCCGGTCTCGGGCGCTTCCTCACGGCGCTCACGGAGTTCCGTTTCGGCGACGAGGAGATCGGTTTCCTCCGCGACCGCGGCGTGATCGACGAGGGGACGGCTCGGTGGCTCGCGGACTACCGGTTCACCGGGGACGTCCGCGCCTACCGCGAGGGCGAGGTCTTCTTCCCCAACTCCCCCGTGCTGCAGGTCGAGGGGACGTTCGCCGAGTCGGTGGTCCTCGAGACCCTCGCGCTCAGCATCTTCAACGCCGACTCCGCCATCGCCGGCGCAGCCGCCCGCATGGTGTCCGCCGCCGACGGCCGTCCGCTCGCCGAGATGGGCTCGCGACGCACCGGCGAGTGGAACGCCGTCGCCGCCGCCCGCGCCGCGTACATCGCGGGCTTCGGCGCGACGAGCAACCTCGAGGCCGGCCGCACCTGGGGCATCCCGACGATGGGCACCGCCGCGCACGCGTTCACGCTCCTGCACGACTCCGAGGAGGCCGCGTTCCGCTCGCAGCTCGACGCCCTCGGCGACGGCACCACGCTGCTCGTCGACACGTACGACATCGAGGCAGCGGTGGAGACCGCCGTCCGGCTCACCGACGGCCGGCTCGGCGCGGTCCGCATCGACAGTGGTGACCTGCCGAGCGTCGTCGCCGCGGTCCGCGCGCAGCTCGACCGGCTCGGTGCCCCGGCGACGAAGATCACCGTGACGAACGACCTGGACGAGTACACGATCGCCGCGCTCCGGGCCGCGCCGGTCGACTCCTACGGTGTCGGCACGAGCGTCGTGTCCGGTTCGGGCCACCCGGCGGCCGGCATGGTGTTCAAGCTCGTCGCGCACCAGACCCCGGCGGGCGACGAGTGGGTCCCCGTCGCGAAGAAGTCCGCGGACAAGGCCTCGACCGGTGGCCGCAAGGAGGCCGGCCGACGCCTCCGCAACGGCATCGCCACCGCCGAGGTCGTCCTGACCTCCGGTCGCCTCGGCCCCGACGAGCGACCCCTGCTCGTCCCCGTGGTGGACCACGGCGAGGTCGACCCGGCGTTCCTCGGGGTCGCCGGCGTCGAGGCGGCTCGGACGCACCACGAGCGCGCCAAGGCGGAGCTCCCGGTGGACGCGTCCCGCATCGGACGCGGCGACCCGGCGATCCCCACCCTGGTGGTCTAGCTGACTACTCGGACTTCATCTTCTCGTAGATGGCCTTGCAGTCCGGGCACACCGGGAACTTCTCCGGGTCGCGGCCCGGCACCCACTTCTTGCCGCAGAGCGCCTTGACCGGCTTGCCGGAGAGTGCGGACTGCAGGATCTTGTCCTTCTTCACGTAGTGCGAGAACCGCTCGTGGTCGCCGGGCTCGATCGCCTCTTCCTCGAGGAGCTTCTCGAGCTCGCGGTCCATCACGTCGAGGCCGCCGCCGGGTTCCGTCATGCTCATGGGTCCAGGGTACGACGATGCGGCCGACGCCGCGACGGACGGGAGGCACGGGTCCGCCCCGCCACGCGGCTCACCTGCACCGAGGACGGACGGGAGGCACGGGACGGTCCCGCCACGCGCCTCCCGTCCGACGGTGCGTGCCGACGGGAGGCACGGCGTCGGGCCACAGCGTGCCTCCCGGCCGGCAGTCGCTCAGTTCCGCTGCGCCGCAGCGAGCAGGTCGGGACCGCGCCGGTCGAAGAGCCGACCGCCGACGGCCACGCCGGTCACGAGCACGACGACACCGACGGCGATGCCGACGAGGAGCGTCGCGAGTGCCCAGGGTTCCGGACCCTCGACCGCGGTGAGCACCGCCAGCCAGCCCGCGGGGACGAGCGACGCCAGGATGCCGACGATCATCGTCGTCTGCGCGACCGCGGCCGTCGTCCCGGCGGCCTGCGGCTGCTGGAACGGGTGGTCGCCGGGGCGGACGGTCGGGTACGGCAGCAGGACGGAGACGACGCTCGACAGCCCGAGCCCGGCGAGCAGTGCACCCACTGCGATGCCGGTGAGCACCGGGAAGGCCGAGGGGTCCCCGAAGAGCGCGGCGGACACGGCGGCGCCCGCCACGACGAGCGGCAGTCCGACGACGAGCAGGGGCACGAGTCGCCCGAGCCGGTCGGTCCAACCGGGAGCGCCCGACGCCACGTGCAGCCAGACCGCGGTGTTGTCGTAGGAGACGTCGTTGTGGGGCAGGAACCCGGCGATGAGTGCCATGAGCGGCAGCGGGACCAGCGCGGTCCAGTGCCACGGCACGCCGGCGACCCCGAGCGGGAGCACCACGAGCGGCACGAACAGGATGACCAGGTAGGACATCCGGTAGCGCGGGTCACGGCCCCAGTACGTCAGCGCCCGAGCGGCGACCGCGCCGACCGGCGTCGAGCCCAGGCCGGCGAACCAGCCGAGCCCGCGGTAGCGGCGGGTGCCGGCGCGTCCGTCCGCGGCCTCGAGTGCGGCGCCGACCAGCGCCCACCAGGCCCACGCGAGCAGTGCGACGGTGACCAGGGCGACCAGCAGCTTCAGGAGCCCCTCGCCGACGCGACCGCTCGCCACGTCCGCCGGGACCGCCCAGGCGGCACCCCACGGCGTCCACCCGGCGACGTCGGCGATCCGCTGGAGCTCGGTGCTGGCGGGGTCGAGCCAGTCGCTGCGGAACAGCAGCGACGCCACCGGCAGTCCCAGCACGACGATCACGAGGGCGGCGAGCCAGCCGGCGTCGCGCGACCGGTGCGGTCCGACGAAGGTCGCACCGACGGCGCTGCCGACCCGCAGCAGCAGGGCGCAGGTCAGGGTGCCGAGCAGTGCGGCGACGACGGCCAGCACCGCGGTGCCGCCGCTGCGCGACCACGCTCCGACCTGCCCGACCGCGACGACCGCGACGGCGAGCACCGGGACGCCCACGAGTCCGGCGACGCCGAGACCGACGGCGAGGTGACGGCGGTCGATCCCGTACACGGCGAAGCGGCGCGGGTCGAACTGGTCGCTGCGGCCGACGACGAGCGGCACCAGCGTGAGTGCGAGGGCGACGAACGTGCCGACGGGGACCGCGACCGACCGCGCGACCTCGACGGGTGCCTGCCGCAGCGCGAGGAGCTCGCCGGCCACCACCACGGCGGCGACCAGGCCGAGCAGGGACCCGAGCACCACGAGGACCGACCGTCGGGCTCCCCCACGGACCTCGCCCGCGAGCAGGTCGACCCTCAGTCGGAGAAGCTGTGCAACCATTCCATGCTCTCTGCCACGACGCGGCCGCCCGCGAGTTCGACGAACTTGTCCTCGAGGCTCTTGCGCCCGCGGACCTGCGCCATCGTGCCGGAGGCGAGGACCTTGCCGCCGACGATGATCGCGACGGAGTCGCACGTGCGCTGCACGAGCTCCATGGAGTGGCTGGAGAGCACCACGGTGCCGCCGCCGCGGGTGTACCGCCGCAGGATGTCCGTGATCGTCGCCGCGCTCACCGGGTCGACCGACTCGAACGGCTCGTCGAGCACGAGGACGCGCGGCGAGTGGATCAGGGTCGCGGCGAGCGCGATCTTCTTCGCCATGCCGACCGAGTAGTCGGCGACCTGGCGCCCGAGCGCCTCGCCGAGACCGAACGCCTCGGCCAGGTCGGTGCTGCGCTTCCGTGCGGTCGCACCGTCGAGCCCACGGAGCGTGGCCGAGTAGTGCAGCAGCTGCGCGCCGGTGAGCCGGTCGAACAGCCGGAGCCGGTCGGGCAGCACACCGAGGGCGCGCTTGGCCGCCGTCGGGTCGGACCAGACGTCGTGGTCGAGGACGGTCACGGTGCCCGCGTCGGGCCGGAGGAGACCGGTGACCATCGAGAGCGTGGTGGTCTTGCCGGCGCCGTTCGGTCCGACGACGCCGAAGATCGAACCCTGGCGGATCTCGAGGTCGACCTCGTCCGCGGCGAGGGTCTGGCCGTACCGCTTCACGAGGCCGCTCGCGCGGAGCACGACGGGCTGCTGCGCCTGTGCGGTCTGCGTCGCGGCGGCGGTGGCGGTCGGCTGGCGTCCGGGAGCGCGCTTCTCCTTCGCCGTGGAGCCGGCCGCAGCGGTCTTCGGCGTGCCCGCACGCTGGGTCGTCCCCGTGCTCGACGCGTCGTCCCCGGCCGCGCCGGAGCCGGTGGCGGTCGTGTCGGTGGGCTGTGCGGGCGTCGCGGGGCCCGAGGGTCGTGCGGCACGCCCCTTGCCCTTGCCCTTGCCCTTGCCCTTGCGGGGAGTGCGGTCCGACGCGGCGGCTGTGGCCGTCGGTGCGCCGGTCGCCGCAGCAGCGGTGGCGGGTGCGCTCGTCGCAGCAGCTGCCGGTCGCGCGGCGACGGCGGTCTCCGGGTCGGCGCCCTGGTCGGGTGCACCTTCGTCGTGGCCGACCGCGACGGCCGCACCCGTCGTGTCGTCGGTCATCTCGTCATCATCGGAGGCGTCGTCGCGCGCATCCTCGTCCCCCGTGTCGTCGTCGGCCGCGTCACCGGACGGTCCGTCCGCGTCCGCCAGCCAGGCGGCGTCGGACGTCGCGTACACGTCGTCGTCATCAGCTGCAGCCACCGCCCCACCGTACCAACGCGCCGGACGCGGCCGACCCCGACCGGCGGCGCGTCCGCGAGGGCCTCGGTACCGAACCGGTCACAGGATCACGAAATGAGCACGAAGCACGCGGGGGTGTACCCCGGAGCGCACTCGTTCCGTATCATTCACCAGGGCACGACGGAGTGTTCACCACATGGAAACCTGCCCGGACGGGCGCCCGTGGCCGCTCGTCCCCCGCACGAAGGTGCAGGAAGCGCACGCTCACGGCGAACTCGGACCCGGAGCGGGCACACTCGACGAGGCCCGCCCGTGCCCCACGCGGCGCGCGGGCGGACACCAGAAGGGACCAGCATGACCACGCAGATCGTCATCCTCGCAGCGGGGATGGGCAGCCGACTCGGTCGGAGCCTGCCGAAGCCGCTGACCGAACTCAGCGACGGCCGCACCATCATGCAGCAGCAGTTCGACAACATCCGAGCCGCCTTCGGCTCGAGCGCCCGCGTCACGATCGTCGTCGGCTACAAGTCCGAGTACATCGTCGAGGCGTTCCCCGAGGCGAACTTCGTCTACAACGAGTCCTACGACTCGACGAACACGTCGAAGAGCCTGCTGCGCGCGCTCAAGGCGACCGGCAAGAGCGGCGTCCTGTGGATGAACGGCGACGTCGTCTTCGACCCGCGCGCCCTCGTCCGTGCCGCGGACATGATGGACCAGGACCGCTCGTTCGTCAGCGTCAACACCGAGAAGGTCTCCGACGAGGAGGTCAAGTACACGGTCGACGCGGACGGCTGCATCAAGGAGCTCTCGAAGCGGGTCGTGGGCGGACTGGGCGAGGCCGTGGGCATCAACTACGTCTCCTCGCGCGACAAGCAGGCGCTCATCCGCCAGCTCGGCCGCGTCGACGACCAGGAGTACTTCGAGGGCGGCATCGAGGCTGCCATCGCCGAGGACGGGCTACGCTGGTCGCCGATCGACATCTCCGACCTGTACGCGGTCGAGATCGACTTCGCCGAGGACCTCCAGCGCGCGAACGACCTGTTCGCCTGAACCACCGTCAGGACCCCCTCGGCGGTTCCGCCCGGAGGGAAGCCGCGTGACCACAGCGAGTGCGCCGACCGCGCCCGCGACGACCGCATCGACGTCGTCCCGGAGCGCCGGTCGGCGGTACCGCCAGGCACTCTGGCTGCTGACCGTGCGGGACCTGCGCGTCCGGTACTCGACGTCCGCGCTCGGGTACCTGTGGTCGATCCTCGACCCGCTGGTGATGTCGGCGATCTACTGGTTCGTCTTCACCCAGGTCTTCCACCGGGGATCGGTGGGCGAGGAACCGTACATCGTCTTCCTGCTGTCGGCGTTGCTGCCGTGGATGTGGTTCACCGGAGCGGTGTCGGACTCGACGCGGGCCTTCACGAAGGAGGCGAAGCTGATCCGGTCGACGACGATCCCCCGGAGCATCTGGGTCGCCCGGGTGAACGCCTCGAAGGGCATCGAGTTCCTGCTGAGCCTGCCGGTGCTCGCGGTCTTCGCGATCGCCGCCGGTGCGCACCTGCACTGGGAACTGGCGCTGTACCCGCTGGCCATCGTGCTGCAGTGCGCCCTGGTCTACGGGATCGGGCTGATCGTCGCACCCCTGGTCGTCTTCTTCCGTGACCTGGAACGCGCCGTGAAGCTCGTCCTGCGGTTCCTGTTCTACGCGTCGCCGATCATCTACGGCACGCAGGCTCTGCCCGACCGGCTGCACGACATCGCCGCACTGAACCCGCTCAGCGGCATCTTCGGCCTGTACCGCTCCGCGTTCTTCCCCGGCCAGCTCGACTGGCTCGAGGTCGGCGTGTCGGTGGTGGTCACCGCCGTGGTCCTCGCCGTCGGTCTCGTCGTGTTCCGCCGGAGCGAGCACCGCGTCCTGAAGGAGCTGTGATGACCGCGACCGACCGGACCGCGCCGTCCACGAGCGTGGCGCCCGTGATCTCCGTGCGCGACGCCGGCATCCGGTTCAAGCGCAACCGCCGCGCGAGCCGGAGCTTCAAGGACCTGTTCGCCGGGAGCAACCGCCGCAAGCGCGCGGACGAGTTCTGGGCGCTCCGCAACGTGTCGTTCGACGTCCGACCGGGCGAGGCCATCGGCGTCGTCGGACGCAACGGTCAGGGGAAGTCGACCCTGCTCAAGCTCGTCGCGCAGGTCATGCTGCCGGACGAGGGACGGGTCCGTGTCGACGCGGGTGTCGCTCCGCTCATCGAGATCACCGGCGGCTTCGTCGGCGACCTCACCGTCCGGGACAACGTGTACCTGACAGCGGGTCTGCACGGGATGTCCCGGGCCGAGATCCGGGACGCCTTCGACGAGATCATCGACTTCGCCGAGATCGGCGACTTCGTCGACACCCCCTACAAGCACCTGTCGAGCGGCATGAAGGTGCGCATCGCGTTCGCGGTGATCTCGCGGTTGGACGAACCGGTGATCCTGGTGGACGAGGTCCTGGCGGTGGGTGACAAGAGCTTCCGCGAGAAGTGCTACAAGCGCATCGAGGAGCTGCTGGCCGGGGGCCGGACGCTGTTCTTCGTCTCGCACAACGACAAGGACCTGCGTCGCTTCTGCGACCGGGGGCTCTACCTCGACAAGGGGCGTCTGCAGCTCGACGACACGATCGAGGCAGCCCTGGCGCGGTACGCGGCCGACCACGGGGCCTGAGCTCCGCTCCTCCACACCCGGGCCCCGCCGTCCCCTCGTCCACAGGCCGAGGCACCAGCGCGCTCCCCCGGGCTCCCGACGTCGGCCCCTCCCCCTACCGTGGCCCGCATGCACCACCCACCCACGGCCTACGCAGTCCCGTTCACCGTCGACCGATCCTGGGCACCACGTCGCTACGACCTGGTGAACACCGGGCCGGAGCCGCTCCACGCGATCTCCCTCACGCACCTCGGCAGCGGGTACTGCCCGCCGCTGGCGGTCAACCGTCTCGACCCGGGTCGATCCCTGTCGATCGCGGTGTTCGGCGCCGACCCCGCGCAGACCGGCATCGTGGTCGTCCGGTGGCGGCGCCCGGACCGTTCCGAGTACCTGTGGCGGATGTCACTCGTGGGCGACCGTCTGGTCGGCCTCGCGTCGTGACGACCGCAGGGTCAGCCCTCGCCGCGCTCCCGGGCGACCTCGTGCCAGCGCGCCACGAGACGGTCGACAGCAGCGTGCAGCCGGCGCGTCGCGACGCCGGGTGTGGTGTCGCCGAAGTACCGCTCGACCCAGTGCTGCAGCGTCGCGAGCTCCTCGGCGTCGTTCGCGGCGGCGTCCACCCGCGCGACCACGTCGGCGGCGTCCTCGGCGAGCAGCCAGTTCGCGGCGCCGAGGTACCCGCGCTCGTCCACGTCGGCCTCGGGTGCCGCCGGACGCGTCACGAGCAGCGGCTTGCCGACGGCCAGTCGGTCGTAGATCATCGCGCTGATGTCGGTCACGGCGACGTCCGCGTCCGCCAGTTGCCACCCGAGCTGCGGGCCGTCGTCGTACACGTGGTGCGCAGACGGGTCGGCGGCGTTCGCGGCGGTGATCGCGGCGACGATGCGCTCGTGGGCAGCACGGTAGTCCTGGTCGAGCACGCCGCTGCGCGGGTGCGGCCGGTACACCAGCCGGTGTCGACCGGTCGCGAGCAGGCGCTCGGCGAGCTCGACCCCGTGCGACGCGATCGAGCCGTACGCGGCGGCGGCGCGGTCGCCCTCCCACGTGGGCGCGTAGAGCACCACGGTCCGGTCGTCGTGGGGGTACGGCACCGCGCCGGCGAAGTGGTCGGCCTGCGGGCGTCCGATGGCGATGGTGCGGTGGTCCACGTCGTAGTCCCACAGGGCGGCACGCAGGCGGTCCCGGGCGGCGTCTCCCGCGATCAGGGCGTAGTCGTACGCCTTGAACTGGTTGGTGGTCATGTACATCTTGTCGCTCTCGCCGTGGTTGACGAAGACGTGCCACATGCGCCCGTACCGCATCATCTGGAAGTTGCGGGCGTTCTGGTTGACGTACAGGACGATCTTCGGTGCCTGCTCCTCGACGAACCGCTCGAGGTCGACGACCTGGCGGGCGTACACCGCCGGGACGGGCGACTCGTCGAGCAGGGTCGTCATCGTGCCGGGGCTGCGGGAGATGATCGCGACGGGGTGCTCGCGGGCGAGTTCCGCCAACGGCGCGTACCACTGCCGGAGCTGGTACATGTTCACCTTGCCGTCGGCGAAGTAGACCGCGACCTCGATCGAGCGCGGTGCGAGCTCCGGGACCTCCGGGAGCCGGCGGGCGAGCTCCCGCCGGTTCTGACGGGCACGCAGCAGGCGGCGGGCGAGACGGATCGCGGTCCGGACGTCCTTGGTGATCGGCATGGTGGTCCTCAGGCTACGGGCGGTTGCTGGGCGGTGTGCTCGGCGACGACGGCAGTGACGAAGGGTGTGGTGCGGGCAGCGACGGGGTGCTCGACCGCGGACACCCGGTCGGGGCGCCGGGACGTCCGGGCGGCGGTGTCAGACGACGGGTGGCCGACCGGCCAGCGTCATCCGGGCGATGGTCAACCACCCCATGGGCCGCGACGGTCCGCAGTCCGCCGTCCAGCCCTCCCGGATCCCCGCGAACCACGTCCGCAGGCGCACGGGGTGTCGCCACCAGCGCGCCACCTGGATCGCGGCCCACGACCCGACGTAGACGGGTCGCAGTGCCGCCGGCAGGTTGCGGCGTGCCAGGAACACGCGGTTGCGGGCGTTCAGCCGGACGTACTCGGTGTGCCGGGCGGGGTCGATCGCCGGGTGGTGCGCGACCAGGTCACCGGCGTACCAGGCGCGTCGACCGGCGTCCCACACACGCCACGCCAGCTCGATGCCCTCGTGCGCGTAGAAGTACGGTGCACCCCACCCGCCGACGGCGCGGTGGACGTCCATCGGCAGGAGCACGGCCCCCTCCCACACCGAGAAGACCGGCGACGAGTCGGTCGCAGCGCCCTTGCGGATGCGCGGCACCCAGCGACGGGGGTTCGCCGATCCGGTCGGGTCGACCACCCGCGGTTGCACCAGGCCGAGCGACGGGTCGCGTTCGAGCAGTGCCACGGCGTCACGCAGGAAGGTCGGCGACGGGATCGACGCGTCGTCGTCGAGGAAGAACACGTAGTCGCCGTCGACGACTGCTGCTCCGGCGTTGCGACCGGCGGGGATCCCGACGTTCTCGGGCAGTGCGAGCGCACGGACGCCCTCGGGCAACCCCGTCGGCTCCCAGCCGTTGCCGACGCACACGACGTCGAGCTCGACGTCCTGCTGCGCGAGCACGCTCGTCAGCCCACGGCGGAGGTCGTCCGGACGGGTGCCCTGGGACAGGCTCACGACGGCGATGCGCGGGCGCTGCCGGTGCGGGACGGCGGTCCGTCGCTGGGTCCCGGGCAACGCATCCGGTGTGGCGCCCGTCGTCGCTCCCGAGGTCATGCCCGCACCCGCTTCGACGAGATGATGGCGACGAAGTGACCGGCCGTGGCGAGGACGGCGAGCGGCAACAGCGCCCCGACCAGGACCCGGTCGACCAGCGGGCTGCCGACGACGAGCCCGAGCAGTGCGAACACGAACGCCAGGATGGTCAGCTCGACCGAGTGGTACAGGCGGTGGAAGGGCAGGAAGCGTGCGAAGCGACGGAGCGTCGCCAAGCGCCGCCCGGACGGGGCCGTGCCGGCGTCCCGGCGGTCGACGAGCTTCTCGAGCCCGGCGTTCGCGCGGGCGACGTGGACCATGTCGTTGAGCGCCTTGTTGAGCACGATCACCAGGCCGAGCGCGCACCCGATCGTCGTCCACATCCAGTCCGCGCCGTGGACCGGCCAGGTCGCGGCGCGGACGCCGAGCGCGATCGGGATGAGTCCCTCGGTCGTGTAGTGCCCGACCTTGTCGAGGAACACCCCGGCGGGCGACCGGGTGCCGCGCCACCGGGCGACCTCACCGTCACAGCAGTCCACGAGCATCTGCAGCTGACCGAGCACGAGTGCGAGCAGTGCACCCCAGATGCCCGGGATCAGCAGCGCGGCGGCGACGCTCCACCCCACCAGGATCATCAGGCCGGTCACCTGGTTCGCCGAGACCCGCGTCCTGAGCAGCACCCAGGTCAGGTACGGCGACACGTCGCGCAGGTAGAGCGACGCCGTCCAGTGCTCGGCGTTCGCCCGCGAGCGGACCTCGTCGGGTTGGGCGACCGCACGGAGTTCGGCGATCGAGGTCGGGCGGGCGCTGCCGCGGCCGGTGGTGTCGTCGGTCAAGGGGTCAGGTCACCGTCCCGTGTGCGTGGTCAGCTCGGAGGTCCGGGTCAGGAACCCGATGATGAAACCGATGCCCCAACCGACGTGGATGCAGGGCAGCACGACGATCAGCCAGAGCATCGTGGGCAGCCCGGAACGCCGCGCCACGAGGACGGCGCCGAGCACGACGAAGAGCAGGTAGACGGCGGGGACGACGAAGCCCAGCGCCGCCCAGACGACGGGCGACCCGAGCACGGCACCGACGATGCCGACGAGTCCGGCGACGATCCCGAGCGCCATCGCCACGACCATCGCCGGGGGCGCGAAGTACCGCAGGCCGTTGTTCGCCGGGAAGCGTCGGGCGAGCTCGCCGCGCCACAGGCCCGTCGCGACGAACTGGCGCACCAGTCGTCGGAGGCTCGGCCGCGGCCGGTAGGTCACCACGAGTTCCGGGGTGAACCACACCGTGCCACCGGTCTGGCGCAACCGCCGGTTGAGTTCCCAGTCCTGGCCGCGCTTGATGCCCTCGTCGAAGAGTCCGACCTCGAACAGCCGGTCGCGTCGGAACACCCCGAGGTAGGCGGTCTCGGCCGGACCGGCCTTGCCACCGACGTGGTGCGGTGTCCCACCGAGGCCGACCCGGCTGCCGTAGGCGAGGGCGACGGCACGCTCGAACGGCGTGCGGCCCTCGGCGTGCATGATGCCACCGACGTTGTCCGCACCCGACTCGAGCAGCACGCGGACGGCGATCCGGGTGTAGTCCGACGGCAGCACCGAGTGGGCGTCGACCCTGATCACGATCGGGTGCACCGATGCTCGGATGGCGACGTTGAGCCCGGCGGGTGTGGAGCCGACGGGGTTCTCGATGGCCCGGACACGAGGATCGGCGGCGCTCATCTCGGCGACGAGTTCGTTCGTCCCGTCGATCGACGGTCCGAGCGCGAGGATCACCTCGAACGGACCCTCGTAGTCCTGCTCCAGCAGGCTCCCGACCGCGGCACGGACCTCGGTGACCTCGTTGAGCACCGGCATCACGTACGAGACCCCCGGCAGGGGCTGTCCGTCTGTCTGCATGCGGTCCTCGGGGTCGTGGCTGACGCGCGGAGCGCACCGTGGACCGGTACCGCCCCGGAGAGCAGCCATGAGCCTATCAAGCGGCCGGAGCACCCACCTGCGTCGGACCCGCCAGGGCGCCGACCGGCGGACCGCACCACGAGCCGCGGCGTGGCCGGACGACGGACGGGAGGCGCGGTGCCAGCCGGCACCGCGCCTCCCGTCCGTCGCTGGTCGCGTCAGCTCTTGTAGGTCCCGAGCGTGACGTCGGCCTCGCGCGTCTGACCGTCGCGGACGTAGGTGATCGTCGTCTTCGCACCGCCGGCGAAGAAGCGGACCTGCGCGGTCAGGTCGGTGGCGTCCGCCACCGATGCCGAGCCGATCTTCGTCACGACGTCGCCCTTCTGCAGGCCGGCGTCCGCCGCCGCTCCGCCGGACGACACCGACTTGATGAGCGCACCCATCTGCGTGGCGTTCGCGTCCTCGGAGGCGTCGCCGACCGTCGCGCCGAGCAGACCGTGCGTCGCGGACCCGTTCTCACGGATCTCGTTCGCGACGCGCTGGACCAGGTTCGCCGGGATGGCGAAGCCGACCCCGATGCTGCCCGACTGTGCGTCGGAGGACTGGGAGCTGCCCGCGCTCGCGATCGCGACGTTGATGCCGATCAGCTTGCCCTTCGAGTCGAGCAAGGCGCCGCCCGAGTTGCCGGGGTTGATCGACGCGTCGGTCTGGATGACCGGCAGCGAGACGGTCGTCTTGGTGGAGGATCCGCCGTTGCCCGGGAACTCGAACGGGCTGTCGCCGTTGCCGCCCTCGTTCGAGTCGCCGCCCTGGCTGGGGGCGCTCGAGGCGACCTGGATGCTGCGGTTCAGGGTCGAGACGATGCCGTCGGTGACGGTGTTCGACAGGCCGAGCGGCGCGCCGATCGCGACGGCGGTGTCACCGACGTTGAGCTCGGAGGAGTTCGCGAAGGAGATCGGCTTGGTGCCGGTCGCGTCGATCTTGATGACCGCGAGGTCGACCGTCGGGTCGGTGCCGACGAGCTTCGCCGGGTAGATCCTGCCGTCGGACGTCGTGACCGTGATCGTGCCGTTCGAGCTGTCACCGTCGAGGGTCACCACGTGGGTGTTCGTGACGATGTACCCGTCCTTCGTGAAGAAGACACCGGAGCCGGTGCCGCCCGCGGAGCCCGAGGAGACGTTGATCGTGACGACGGACGGCGTCGCCTGCGCGGCGACCGCGGTCACGACGGTGGCGTTGTTGTAGTCGTTGACCGTGAGGTTGCCGCCGTTCTGCGACGAGCCGGAGCCGATCACGGTGGTGCCGCCGCCCTGGGCTGCACCGGCCGCCCAACCGGCGCCGCCGCCCACCAGGCCGGCGAGCACCAGACCCGCGACGATCGGCAGGACGAGCTTGTTGCGGCCGCCCTTCCCGTTCGCGGTCGTGCCCGTTGCGGCACCCGCGGCGGTCCCGGTCGCCGCACCCGCGGCAGCGCCGCCGAAGTAGTGGCCGTTGCGCTGGTTCGAGCCGTCCACGTCGCCGAAGGCGCTGGCGGACGAGGGGGCCTGGGCGGAGCCGGGGTACGAGGCGCTCTGCGGTGCGCCGTACTGCGAGCCGACCTGCGGCGTGCCCTGGGCGTACTCGCCGTAGCGGGGCTGGCCCTGGGAGCGGCCGTACTGGTCCTGACCGTACGGGGTCGGGTTCTGGGTCTGGCCGTACTGGCTCTGGCCGTCCTGGCCGTACTGGCTCTGGCCGTACTGGTTCTGGCTCTGGCCGTACTGGTTCTGGCTCTGGCCGTACTGGTTCTGGTCCTGGCCGTACTGGCTCTGGCCGTACTGGCTCTGGTCCTGGCCGTACTGGCCCTGGCCGTACTGGCTCTGTCCGTACTGGCCCTGGCCGTACTGGCCCTGGTCCTGGTCCTGGCCGTACTGGCCTTGGCCGTACTGGCTCTGACCCTGGCCGTACTGGCTGTGCCCGTACCGGTCGTCGCCCCGCCCGTGGTGAGCGTTGTCGGAGCCGTAGGGGCTGGCCTGCTGCCCGGCATCGCTGCCGTCGCGGTCGCGGTCGATGGTCGGGTAGGGCGCGGTGTAGCGGTCCGTCGTGGTGTCGGTCCCCGCAGCGATGACGTCGGTCTCGGCCCCGTGGGCGTCGTCGATGACGTCGGTGTGGTCGTGGTCCGTACGGCGGTCGGCGGGCTGTCCGGAGACGTCCTGCGTCGACGTGCCCTCGCCGGAGGTGGCGCGCGAGGCGTCCTCGGCTGCGGCCCGGTGGTCGGTTTCCTCGGGGCGGTTGTCGTCGCCCTGGCCGTGTGGCGTGGTGTCGGTCATGCTGGACGTGCTCCTTTCAAGCTCGTGCAGTCTTCCGGACCCACCTGAGCGGTGCTCCTGCTGGCGCTGCAAGCGACCTATGGCGATCTTATGCGTGGGCTGTGGACGCGTTCCCGGTCTCGCGGCGCCGGGTGACCCGCAGGACGCGCACTGCCGATCCGTCCGACTAGGTTGGGGCCTCCAGGCCGTCGACCCGCGCCGCGCGCACCGGAGGGACCACCATGCACCGCACCGGACCCTGGCTCCGAGCTGCCGAGGGAGCGATGCTGCTCGGTCCCGACGGCGTCCCTGCGCCGACCGTCTTCGCCGAGATGAGCGCGCTCGCTGCCGCCACCGGCGCCGTCAACCTCGGCCAGGGCTTCCCCGACCAGGACGGCCCGGTCGAGGTGCTCGACGCCGCGGCCGACGCGATCCGCCGCGGTGTGAACCAGTACCCGCCCGGCCGCGGGGCGCCGGAGCTCCGGGAAGCGATCGCCGAGCACCAGGCGCACTGGTACGGGCTGACGGTCGACCCGGACCGCGAGGTCCTCGTCACCGCCGGCGCGACCGAGGCCCTCGCCGCGACGCTGCTCGCGTTCGTCGAGCCGGGCGACGAGGTCGTCACCTTCGAGCCCTTCTACGACGCGTACGGGGCGCTGATCCGTCTCGCCGGCGGCACCCACGTCACGGTTCCCCTGACGGCACCGGACTTCCTGCCGGACGAGGACACCCTGCGTGCCGCGTTCACCGACCGCACGCGGGTCGTGCTGGTGAACACACCGCACAACCCGACCGGGCGGGTCCTCCCCCGCGAGGTCCTGGCCACCGTCCTCGAGCTCGCCGAGCGGCACGACGCCCTGGTCGTCACCGACGAGGTGTACGAGCACCTCACCTTCGGCGCACCGCACGTCCCCGTCGCGACCCTGCCCGGTGCAGCGGACCGGACGATCACGATCTCCAGCGCTGGCAAGACCTTCAGCACCACCGGCTGGAAGATCGGCTGGCTCACGGCGGCACCCGCACTCGTCGAGGCCGTCGTCTCGGTCAAGCAGTACCTGACGTTCGTGAACGGGGCTCCCTTCCAGCCCGCGGTCGCAGCCGGGCTCCGTCTGCCCGACGAGGTGTTCCACGGCATCGCGCGGGAGCTGTCCGAGAAGCACGAACTGCTCGCGGGTGGACTCCGCGCGTCGGGCTTCGAGGTGATGCACCCGGACGGTGGGTACTTCGTCCTCGCGGACACCGCACCGCTCGGGTACGACGACGCCCGGGAGTTCTGCCTGCGGCTCCCCGGACTCGCCGGGGTCGTCGGCGTCCCCGTGTCGGCGTTCGTCCGACCGGAGCGCGCGGCGGGCTACCGGTCGCTCGTGCGCTTCGCGTTCTGCAAGCGCCGCGACGTCCTGTCCGAGGCCGTCAGCCGCCTCGCAGCCCTCGGCCCGACCCGCTGACCCGGAGGCGCCCCCACCCTCCCCCACGGCGCACCCCGTGCTCCGGCGCGCCGCACCCGACGTGCACGTCCGCAGCCGTCGTCCCGCGCTGGCCAGCCGAGCGGGCCTCTTCTGCACTTCTCGCCGCACCGAGCCGCCGTTACCGCCCGCTCGGTGAGCGCTGGTCACCCGGTCACCGCGAGCGGGCCTTCTCTGCTCGTCTCGCCGCACTGAGCCGCCGTTTCCGCCCGTCCGACGAGCGCCGGTCACCCGGCCACCCGGTCCCCCAGCCACCGCGAGCGGGCCTCTTCTGCACGTCTCGGCGCACCGAGCCACCGTTTCCGCCCGTTCGACGAGCGCCGGTCACCCGGCCACCCGGCCACCCGGCCACTCGGTCCCTTAGTCACCGCGAGCGGGCCTTCTCTGCTCGTCTCGCCGCACGGAGCCGCCGTTTCCGCCCGTCCGGCGAGCGCCGGCCACCCGGTCCCCCAGCCACCGCAAGCGGGCCTCTTCTGCACGTCTCGGCGCACCCAGCCGCCGTTTCCGCCCGTTCGACGAGCGCCGGCCACCCGGTCCCTCAGCCACCGCGAGCGGGCGTTCTCTGCACGTCTTCCCGCACTGAGCCGCCGTTTCCGCCCGTCCGGGGAGCGCAGCTCGTCGTGCCGACACCGGCCGACGCCGGCTGTCCCCGCGAGCGGGTCGTTCCTGCATCCTTCGACACGCGGCCCTCCCGGTTCCGCCCGTTCGCCGTCGTGCGCTGGTCCGCGCTGTTCGTCCGCTCGCAGCAGAGGGCGACCACGACTGCACCAGGGGGTGCGAGCGGGCGGAATCGAGGGCGGAGCTCGCGCCGCGATGCCGGTTCCGCCCGCTCGGGGAGACAGACGTGCGGCAGAGGCGCGGGCGGGCGCAGCCTGTGCGGCGCGGGCGTGGGCGTGGGCACAGTCCGTGCCCGTGCGGGGCGTGCGCTCAGCGCGGGCGCACGTCGAACCGACGGAGCGCGAGCGAGGGGTTGACCGCACGGACCGCCTCGGTGGTCGCGGTGTCGATCGTCGCGACGACGGTGCCGGGCTGGGCTCCGCCGGCGGCGACCGCGACACCGGCGGGGTCGATCACCACGGAGTCGCCGATACCGATCGGCCCGGTCTGACCGACCCCGACGACCCAGACCGTGTTCTCGATCGCACGGGCGGTCAGCAGTGTGCGCCAGTGGTGTTCCTTCCCGGGGCCGCGCACCCACTCGGCCGGCAGGACCACCGCGTCGGCTGCGCCGACCTCGGGTGCGGCCAGGCGCCGGGTGACCTCGGGGAAACGCAGGTCGTAGCAGGTCTCGAGGCCGATGCGGACCCCGCCGAGCTCGAACACCGGCAGCTGGTCGGCATCACCCGACTCGATGCGGTCGGACTCCTTCGACCCGAACGCGTCGTACAGGTGCACCTTCCGGTACGTCGCCGCGATCGATCCGTCGGGCAGCACCGCGACCAGGGTGTTCCGGAACCGTCCCGGCGTCCCCGCGGTCTCGGCCACACCCACGACGAGCGCGATGGCGTGCTGTCGCGCAATCGCCCGGAGCCCGGTCACGAAGGGCCCGTCGAGCGGCTCGGCGGCGGCGACGAACCGGTCGTCGATCTCGGCGCTGAAGTACGACGTGTACTCGGGCGTCACGAGCAGGTCGACCCCGCGCGCGGCGGCGTCCTCGGCAGCGGCCTGCACGGTGCGGAGGTTGGCCGCCGTGTCGTCGACGGGAGCGAACTGCGCGGCGGCGACGGTGAGGGTTGCCATGGCCCGAGCGTAGCCGCGGCACGTCCTCGCTGAACGCAGCAGCGAGGACGACGAGCACGACCAGCACGACCAGCACGCCGTGCACGACCAGCAGGCCTCGCACGTGCGAGGTGCGAACGACGAAGGCCCCGGTCCGAGTGGACCGGGGCCTTCTTGTGACGCTTGGTTGCGGGGGCAGGATTTGAACCTACGACCTCTGGGTTATGAGCCCAGCGAGCTACCGAACTGCTCCACCCCGCGGCACATCCAATAGCCTACACACCCCGGTGGCGGGGCACAAATCGAGTGCCCCGCCACGGCGTGTCAGTTGCCGTTCTCGGCTTCGGTCGCGGCCTCGATGGCGTCCTGCAGGCGCTTGTCCGCCTCGGCCGCAGCGACCAGGTCGTTGTCGGCGTAGGCCTTCTGGCGGTCCTGCAGCGCGCTGCGCGCGTCGGCCAGGGCCCGGTCGAGCGCCTGGTTGCCGGTGTCGCTCGACGAGCCGCCCGAGCCGCCGGAGGAGGAACCTCCGGACGACGAACCGGAGCCACCCGAGGAGTCGGACGATCCCGAACCCGAGTCGGCCGAGCCTGCGCCCGACGAACCCGAGCCCGACGAACCCGAGTCCGACGAACCGGTCGAACCCGACCCGTTCGCCGCGCCCTGGTCACCGGCGGCAGCACCGGAGTCACCGTCGAACAGCTCGTTGAGCGCCTGGTCGAGGGTGTCCTCGAACGCGATCTTGTCGCCGAAGGCCACGAGCACCTTCTGCAGCAGCGGGTACGAGCCACTCGAGGTCGACTGGACGTAGACGGGCTGGACGTAGAGGAACCCACCGCCGACCGGCAGCGTCAGCAGGTTGCCCTGCTTCACGGTCGAGTTGCCCCGCTTCAGGATGTTCAGCTCCTGCGACACGGTGGTGTCACCGTTGAAGAGGCTCTGCACCTGCGCCGGACCCGGGATGTTGTCCGTCTTCGGCATCGTCAGCAGCGTGAGCTTGCCGTAGTTCGACGCCTTCTCGCCCTTGCCGGCACCACCCGCGTCGGAGTCCACCGCCAGGTACCCGGTCAGCACGTTGCGGTTGTTCGCTCCGGCCGACTGCTGCGGGATGTAGGTCGTGTACAGCGAGTAGGCGGTGTCCTGCCCCGGCACCTTCATCGTCAGGTAGTACGGGTCCTGCAGGTTGCCCTGCGACGCCGTGGTCCTGGTACCGAGGGCGTTCGTCGTCGTCTGCGACACCGTGTCCGAGTTGGCCTCGGAGTCGGTCGTGCCCGTGGTGGTCTCCTGCGGGGTGTTCCACGCGTCGTCACCCGAGTAGAACGAGTTCGCGTTCGTCACGTGGTACGTGCCGAGGATCGAGCGCTGCACCTTGAACAGGTCGGTCGGGTAGCGCACGTGGTCGAGGAGTTCCGCGCTCATCTGCGAGACCGGCTGCGTCGACGTGGGGAAGATCTTCTGCCACGTCTTGAGCACCGGGTCCTCGGTGTCCCACGCGTAGAGCGTCACCTTGCCGGTGTACGCGTCGACGGTGGCCTTCACCGAGTTGCGGATGTAGTTCACCTGGTCCGTGCGGAACGCCGACGAGTCGGTCCCGGCGACCGTGTCCGACAGGCTCTGGCTCTGGGAGTACGGGTAGGCGTCGCTCGTCGTGTAGCCGTCGACGATCCACTGGATACGGTGGTCGACGATCGCCGGGTACGCGTCACTGTCGAGCTTCAGGTACGGAGCGACCTTCTGCACGCGCTGGATCGGGTCGCGGTCGTACAGGATCTGCGAGTCGCGGTTCACCGCGTCCGACAGCAGGATCTGCTCCGACTGGAACTTCGCCGCGTAGACGAGGCGGTTGAAGAACCCACCGAGGCTCGGTCCGCCGTTGCCCTGGTACGTCGTCGTGGCGTTGCCGCCGTCGCTGTCGTCGGAGCCGGCCGGGTAGTCGAGCTCGATGTTCTTCGAGCCCTCGGGTCCGCCCACGATGGAGTACGGCGGCGAGGTCTCACCGAAGTAGACACGCTCCTGGTAGTTGCCGAGCTGCCCGTTCGACGGGATGCCGGACTCGAGGAACACCGGCTTGCCGTCGCTCGCGCGCTGGTTGCCGTAGGCCGCGGTGACGCCGAAGCCGTGGGTGTAGACGAACGTCCGGTTGTACTGGGTGTTCGCCTGCGAGCTGAGCCCGTCGAGGTCGATGTCGCGGACCGCGATGACGGTGTCCTCGGTCTGGCCGTCGATGTCGTAGCGGTCGACGTCCAGCTGGTCGGGGAACTGGTAGTACTGCCGGTACTGCTGCAGCTGGCTGAACGTGTCCGAGACGATCTTCGGGTCGATCAGACGGATGTTCGCCGTGGTCTGGGCGTCCTGCGCCAGCGCGCCGGAGCTCGCCTCGGTCGTGGCGTCGTAGTTCTGCTCCTGCACCCCGCTCACGCCGTACGCGTCGCGGGTGGCCTTGATGTTGCGCTCGATGAAGGCCGACTCGTAGGTCCGCTCCGACGGCTTCACCTGGATGCGCTGGACGATCCAGGGGTAGATGCCGCCGATGACGATCGCCGCGACGAGCAGCAGCCCGGTGCCGACGATCGAGATGCGCCAGCGGCCGATGACGGCGGTGACGATGAAGAGGATTGCGACGATCGCCGCGATGCCCGCCATGATCTCGCGCCCCGGGATGACGGCGTTGACGTCGGTGTACTGCGCACCCGTGATGAGCGGGTTGTCCTTCGTCAGCGCGGCGTACTGGTCGAGCCACAGGCTGACGGCCTGAAGCGCCACGTAGACCGCTGCGGTGACGGCGAGCTGGACGCGCGCGGCCTTCGAGATGCGGACCTCGCGCCCGCCGAAGCGCAGCGCGCCGTAGAGGTAGGTCGCGGCGAGCGCGGCGATGCCGGCGATGAGGACGACGGCCGACGAGTACGCCACGATCGAGCGCCAGAACGGCAGCTCGAACACGTAGAACCCGATGTCCAGCCCGAACTGCGGGTCCTTCTGGCCGAACGGGGTCCGGTTGAAGTACTCGAGCACCATGCTCCAGCGACCGGCGGTCGCGAGCCCGGCGAACAGGCCGAGGACGACCGGGATGCCGATCATGACCGCGCGGCGCAGGGGCTCGATGACCTGCTGGTAGCGGTCGAGCTGCGAGTTGAGCTTGGCGTAGACCGGGCGGAAGCGGAAGGCGAGCGCGATGCTCACGTAGACCGGGACCGCCATGCCGAGGAACCCGGCCACGAACATGAGCGTGCCCGCGATCCAACGCGTGGTGAGGACCTGCTGGAACCCGAGCTGCGCGAACCACGCGTAGTCGGTGTACAGGCTGGCGAAGATGAAGAAGCCGATCACCAGTGCGGCCAGCACGATGATCGTGACCACGATCGGGACCCGCGGCGAACGCCGCCCAGCAGTGCCCGAGGTGGACGAGGTTGTCGTCACTTGATGTGCTCCAGACGTGTCGGACCGGCGGGCCCGGCGCGCCGGGCCGTCAGTGCTCCGATCCTATTGGTCCGGACCGACAGTGAAACTGTACGGGGACTCAGGAAGGCGAGCCGAGCCTCCAGGCCGGTCGGCCGGGAGGCGCGGATCGCGTCGAGCGCGCACGTCGCGCCGTGCGGGTGGCCGGGTCAGGAGCCGCAGCGTGCGAGCCCGGCGGTGCTCTTCCCCGCGGCGATCGTCTCGAGGTCGGTGACCGCCTGGTCGAGCGTGGCGACCTTGTAGACGTCGAGTCCGTCCGGCACGTGGCCGACGACCTCGTCGCAGTTGTCGGCCGGCGCCAGGAACACGGTCGCACCGGCGTCCTTCGCGCCGTAGAGCTTCTGCCGGATGCCACCGATCGGGCCGACCTCGCCGTCCGCGGTGATCGTGCCGGTGCCCGCGACGTGCTTCCCGCCGTTGAGCTCGCCCGGCGTCAGCTCGTCGATGATCCCGAGCGCGAACATCATGCCGGCGGACGGGCCGCCGACGTCCTGCAGCGCGATCTTCACGTCGAAGGGGAAGTCGTACCGTTCGGTGACGCCGACCCCGAGGAGCGGGGTCCCCTGCTCCTCGCGGGGGGTGACCTCGACCTGCTCGCGCTTCCCGTCGCGCAGCAGCGTCACGGTCGCCGGCGACGAGGTCCCGTGCTCCGCGACCGCCGCGCGGAGCGACCCGGCGTCGACGTTCTCGGTCAGCTGCTCCCCGTCGAAGGCCGTGATGACGTCGCCCTCGCGGATGGTGCCGTCCGCGGCGGAGCCCTCCTGCACCGTCCCGACCCGGAGCTCGGTCGGCAGGTCGTGGCCCTGGTGGATGAGCGCGGCGGCGACGGCGGACTGCTGCGACGACCGCATGTCGGCCTCGTCCTGCTGGTTCACCTGCTCGGTGGTGGTGCCCTCCGGGTAGACGGCGCTCGCGGGGATGACCGCCTGGGAGCGCGAGAACAGCGCGCGGATCACGCTCGTCCACGACGGGCGGTTCGTGGCGTCACCCTGGATGCCCACGGTGAGCATGTCGAGCGCGCCACCCGTCGGGTACGTCTCCGCCCCGTCGATCTGGATGAGCTCGACGTCCTTCGCGTCCTTGCCCTGCCCCTGCCGCTGCGTGCCGATCGTGTTGTAGACCGGCCCGGGCACCTCGATCAGGTAGGGGCTCGGCAGGAAGCTCGCCAGGAGTCCGAGCACGACCGCGCCGATGACGAACGCCCAGCCGACGGTGCGTGCGCGGGAACGGCGACGGGGCGCGGGGGCGAAGAGGGTCACGGACGTCCTTCCACGGGCGGGGCGCCCGCGGGTGCGGGCGGTGCACCCGCGCGCTGGCGGGTCGGTCGCCCGCGTGCTCGCGGGCTGTTCGCCCTCGGCGCAGCGGTCCGGGCGTCCCCTCGGGAGCATCCCGGGCGCGGCCCCGTGAGCAGCGGTTAGCGTAGTCGTCATGCCTGATCAACCGCAGCCGGGGCCGGACGACGACTTCCAGGAGATGCTGCGCAAGCTGCTCTCCGGAGAGGGACAGATCGACCCGTCGCAGCTCGCGGGCGCGGCCGGACTGCCGAACGACCCGGCGTTCGTGGCGAACCTGATGAGCCAGCTCCAGCGCGCGGCGCAGTCGGGCAGGGACGGCATCGACTTCTCGGTCGCGTCCGAGCGTGCGACCGCGATCGCGCGCGACGGCGGGCACCCGGTCGACCCGGCGACCGCCCAGGCATCGGACCAGGCGTTCCAGGTCGCCGCGCTCTGGCTGGACGAGGCCACGAGCGTCCCCGAGCTCACCGCGACGCCGAGCCTGTACACGCGGGAGCAGTGGGCGAAGGCCACCACCCCGGTCTGGGCGCAGATCGCCGAGCCGGTGGCGCTGAGCATCGCGAACGCGCTCACCGAGGCGATCGACCAGCGCGCGCCCGAGCAGCTCAAGGCCATGCTCGGCGACGTCTCGAAGGCGATGCGCGGCGTCGGCGGCGCCCTGTTCGCGATCCAGCTCGGCCAGGTCGTCGGGCAGCTGTCGAAGGAGGTCGTCTCCGGCGGCGACGTCGGCGTGCCGCTCCTGGACGAGCAGGTCGCCGCACTGCTGCCGCAGAACGTCGCCGAGTTCGCCGAGGGCCTCGACGTGCCCGAGGACGAGGTCCGGATCTACCTGGCCGTCCGTGAGCTCGCGCACGCCCGGCTCTTCCGGTCGGCCCGCTGGCTCCGGCTGCACATCATCTCGTCGATCACCGACTACGCACGGGGCATCCACATCCCGTTCGACCGGGTCGAGGAACTGGCCTCGGAGATCGACCCGACCAACCAGGAGCAGCTGCGCGACGCACTCGCGTCCGGGGCGCTCATCCCGCCGCGCACGCCCGAGCAGGAAGCCGCGCTCGGCCGGCTCGAGACGATGCTCGCGCTCGTCGAGGGCTGGGTCGACACGGTCACCGCCGCCGCGACGGTCCGGCTGCCGAAGTCCGACGCGATCGCGGAGATGGTCCGCCGTCGCCGTGCCGCCGGTGGTCCCGCCGAGTCGGCCTTCGCCACGCTCGTCGGCCTCGAGCTGCGCCCCCGCCGTCTGCGCGAGGCCGCTGCGCTCTGGCAGCGCGTCACCGAGGAGTTCGGGGCCGAGGAGCGCGACGCCCTGTGGTCGCACTTCGACGCCGTGCCGACGTCCGAGGACGTGGACGACCCGGACGCCTTCGTGCTGCGGTTGCGGAACCCGGGTCGCTCCGCCGAGGACGACGCGTTCGACAAGGCGCTCGAGGACCTGCTCAACGACGCCTCCGGCGACCGCCCGCGCGAGGACGAGAGCGGCGGCATCGAGGACGAGGGTGGCCCCGCGGACGACCGCGCTGCGGGCGACGACACCCCCGGCGCCGGACCCCGCTAGTTCTCCACAGATCGTGACGGCCGGTCCCCACGGGGCCGGCCGTTCCGCCAGCGTGGGTGCATGGGCATCCGCATCGACCCCACGCTCGAGTTCGTCTGGCGCGACCCGGGGACCGTGCAGCTCGGCGTCGACCCGCCGCGCGCCGTCGTCCCCGTCCCGACCGTGGCCGAGGAGCGCTTCCTCTGCGCGCTCCGGCGGGAGACGAGCCGCGACGCCCTGACCGCCCTCGCCGGGACGACGGGGTGCAGGCCCGAGGTGGCGGCCCGCGTGCTCGGTGACGCCTCCCCCGCCGTCGTCGACGTCCTGCCCGAGCCGCTCGCCCGGGTCGAGGTCCACGGGGACGGCGTCCTCGCCGACACCGTCGCCGAGATGCTCTCCGGCGAGGGCGTGACGGTGGCCCGGACGGCCGCGCGCCGCGGTGGGCCGGTCGTGCTGCCGGACCCGACCCCCGCACTCGCGGTGGTCGTCGTCGACCACGTCGTCGACCCGGCGCTCCGGTCGGCGTGGGCGCGGCGCGGGACCCCGCACCTGTCGCTCGTGGTCGGCGACGGTCGGATCCGGCTCGGGCCGGTGGTCGTCCCGGGCGACGGCCCGTGCCTGCAGTGTGTCGAGTACGCCCGCGTGGACGAGGACCCGGCGTGGCCCGCGCTGGCCGCCCAGGTGTGGGGTCGGCCGGCAGCACCGCTGTCGCCCTGGCGACGCGCAGCGGTCGCGTCGGCCGCGGTGCGGTTGCTCGTGCAGCGCCTGCCCCTGCGGACCCAGGTCCCCACGACGGAGCAGGTCGTCTTCGACCGCGACGACCTGACGGTCAGCCTGCTGCCGGTGGCACAGCACCCTCGGTGCGCCTGTCGAGCGCTGCCAGGAACCGACTCGGCGCCCGGGCACCCCCGCGCGTGGAACCCTGCCGTGACCACGTGACGGTGACCGAGCGACGCGCGCGGGTCAGCCCGACGTAGAACAGCCGGCGCTCCTCGTCGACCTCGGCGTCGGTCGCGGCGTGGGAGATGGGCAGCAGCCCCTCGGCGGCGCCCACGACCACGACGTGGGGCCACTCCAGACCCTTCGAGGAGTGCAGCGTGGCGAGGGTCACAGCGTCGAGCTCCGGCTCGTGGTGGGTCGCCGCACGGTCGACCAGGTCCTGCGTGAACTGCTGCATCGTCGTGCCGGCGGGCGCGGCCTCGGCCAGGCCCATGACCGCCTGCAACGCCTCCCACTGGTCGCGGACCGCGCCGGTGCCGTCCGGCGGCGTCGGGGTCCAGCCGCTCAGCTGCAGCACGAGCCCGACCCGGCGGGTGAGCTCGTCGTCGGTCTGCCGGACGGCCTCGCCGCGCATGTGGTGCACCGCGAGCTTCACCTCGGGCCGGTCGAAGAACCGCGTGCCGCCCTGCACCCGGTACGGGATGCCGGCGCGACCGAGGGCGGACTCGAGCGCGGCGGACTGCGCGCCGACGCGGAACAGGACCGCGCAGTCGCCGAACGCCGCTCCCGACGCCACGAGCTCGCCGATGCGACGGGCGACGGTCTGCGCCTCGTCGCCGTCGTGCACGCAGGGCAGCACCTCCGGCTCCGGGCCCCGCTCGGCGGACTGCGCGACGAGGTCGAGCGCACCGGGCTGCCCGCGCATCAGGGTGTTCGCGGCGTGCACCACCTCGGGCGTCGACCGGTAGTTCCGTTCGAGGCGCACGACCGACCCGCGGGGGAACTCCGACCCGAAGCCCAGCAGGTACCGGCTCGACGCGCCCGCGAACGAGTAGATCGTCTGGCTGGCGTCACCGACCACGCACACGTCGTCGCGGCCGCCGAGCCACGCGCGCAGCAGGTCGTGCTGCACGGGCGAGACGTCCTGGTACTCGTCCACGACGAAGAACCGGTACTGCTGTCGGACGTACGAGGCCACCCGCGGCTCCGACTCGACCATGCCGAGCGTCGCGAGCAGGACGTCCTCGAAGTCGAGTTGCCGACGGTCGTCCTTGAGCTGCTCGTACGCCTTCATGAGGTCGATCACCCGCCGGGGCGGGGTGTCCCGTGGCATCACCCGGTCGGCCGCAGCGGCCTCGTACTCGTCGTAGGTGAGCATCTGCACCTTGCGCCACTCGACCTCGGCCGCGAGGTCGCGGAGCACCGGGGTGTCCACGTGGATCCCGACCGTGTCGGCGGCGTGCGCGATGACCCGACCCTTGGACTCCACGATGCGCGGGGCGTGCCCGCCGACGGTGTCCGGCCAGAAGTAGCTGAGCTGTGCCATCGCCGCGGCGTGGAAGGTCCGCGCCTGGACCGTCCCGGCGCCGAGCGCGCGCAGCCGCGACCGGAGTTCCCCGGCCGCCCGTGTCGTGAAGGTGAGCGCGAGGACGTGGTTCGGCGAGTACGTGCCGGTCGCGACCCCGTACGCGATCCGGTGGGTGATCGCCCGGGTCTTGCCGGTCCCTGCGCCGGCGAGCACGGCGACGGGGCCGAGCAACGTCCGGGCCACGGTCTGCTGCTCGGCGTCGAGCGCCGCGAGCAGTTCGTCCGGCGACGGCGGGCGCACCGGTGCGGCACCGGTCGCCGCGCGGGGATCGGTCACGGCACGTCCAGCGGCCCGCCGTACCACTCCTCGATGATCGCGCGGGCGATCGACGTGCGGCCGGGCAGCAGCAGGGTGTCGCCGGCACGCTCGCGGACCTCGTCGCGCGAGAACCACCGGACGTCGAGGATCTCGACGCCGTCCGGTCGAGCGGTCGAGGGATCGCCGTCCACGGCGCGTGCGCGGAAGCCGACCATGAGTGACGCGGGGAACGGCCAGGGCTGCGACCCGAGGTACTCGGGCTCCTCGACGCGCACACCGGACTCCTCCCAGACCTCGCGGCGGACGGCGTCCTCGAGGGACTCCCCCGGTTCGACGAAGCCGGCGAGCAGCGAGTAGCGGTCGGCGTCCCACGCGGCGTTCGACCCGAGCAGGATGCGGTCGTCGGCGTCGGTGACACCGACGATGATCGCCGCGTCGGTCCGCGGGAAGAGCTCGTGCCCCTCGGGGTCGCGGCGGACCCACCCGCCGCTGACGACGTCGGACGGCGAGCCGGTGCGCGGGGAGAACCCGTGCACGGCGTGCCAGTTCGCCATCGCGACGGCCTCGACCGCGAGGCCCTGGTCGCGGGCGGACAGCTCGGCCCCGAACATGCGCAGGCTCGACCACGCCCCGTCGTCGGGCTCGATCGCGGCGGCGGCCGTCTCGTCGAGCAGCGCGGCGGCGAAGCGCGTGCCGGCGGGAGCGTCGGCGGCGTCGGTGACCGCTCGGCCGAGGTAGAGCGTCACCGCGTGCTCGGGCACCGCGTCGGCGCCCACGAACCGGAGCGCGCCGTCGGCGTCACGGAGCAGCTCGGCACCGCGGACCGGCAGCCACCGGGTGTCCGGGTCGGCCCGCAGGACGCGGTCGAGGTCGGGGGTGGTCCGGAACTCCGCGTCGCGGTCGAGTTCGTTGCGGGACAGCGGGAGTCTGGCGGCGAACTCGACGGTCACGGCGGGGTGCTCCTCGATCGGGACGGGCTTCTCAACGGGACCCTGTGGACGGTGCCCGGGCTTGCACAGGCCAGCGTGGCGTGCGCTCCGGCACCGGACGCGGACCTACCCTGAGGGGCATGGCGGGATCCCAGTTCACTCTAGCCGCGTTGGCGACCACAGCCGTTCCCGGTCTGGTCGTCACGGGCACGCGCACACTCGGCTCGGCCGCCTCCGGTGACTACGAGTCGGCCGTCCTCCGCGACGCGGACGGCGCGCTCAGTGCGATCCGTCGCCCGCGCAACCAGCGGGCCGAGGCCCGGCAGTCCGCGGACCTCGTCGCGATCCGTGCCCTGAGCGCCGGCATCCGTTCGCGTCTGCCGTTCGCCGTGGCCGAGTACCGCGGTCAGGCGCCGATCGGCTCGACCCGGGCGATCGTCACGACCTACGTGCCGGGCACCCACCCGACGCTGCGCGACCTGACCGAGCGTCCCGACCTCGCGACAGCCGTCGGCCGTGCCGTCGCGGCCGTCCACCAGCTGCCGACGAGCTTCGTGACGGACGCGGGACTGCCGTCGCTCACCCCGTTCGAGGTCCTGCGCTCCGCCGTCTCCGTGATGGACCGCGCGGTCGCCACGAAGCTCGTGCCCGCCGCACTCGTCGAACGGTGGGAGGGCGCTGCGCGCGACCAGCAGCTCTGGCAGTTCACCCCGACGGTCGTGCACGGCGCGCTGGGCACCGGGGTCGTCCTGGTCGACGGCGACTCGGTCACCGGCGTCCTCGACTGGGGCGAGCTCCGACTCGGCGACCCCGCGAAGGACCTGGCATGGGTGCTCGCCGGTCACCGCGACGCCTTCGACACCGTGATCAGTGCGTACGAGGCGAACGGCGGGGGTCGGGACCGCCAGCTCGCCCAGCGCGCCCGCGTCCACCACGAGCTCGAGACCGCCCAGTGGCTGCTGCACGGCGTGCAGGCGAAGAGCACCGAGGTGGTCGACGACGCGGTCGCGATGATGCACCGGCTGGTCGACGCCGTGCAGACCCCGAGCGCGGCGCCGCTGCAGTCGGTCTCCCCCGAGACGATGGAGATCGGCGAGGTCGAGCAGTTGCTGTCGTCGACCGAGCGTCGACACGGCTGACCCGGCCGCCGCCCCGTCCGTCGCGACCACCCACCGGACGGGAGGCTCCCCGCGGCCCCGCCCCGCGCCTCCCGTCCGACACGGCGTCGGTCCACGTGCCGCAGCGGCCCAGCCCTGATCCGGCCGGCCGACGCACCGGGCCCGGCCGGTCGACGCACCAGGCCGGTCGACGCACCGGATCAGCCGAGCGCCTCCTGCCAGGCGCGCTCGAGACCGGCACGGTCGAGCAGTGCCGTGGGCCGCACCTCGAGGTCGTCCGCGACGAAGTAGAAGACGGCGTCCACCTCGTCGACCGGTCGCCCGGTGAACTCGGCGTACGCCACCCGGTACAGCGCGAGCTGCAGCTGCCGCGCGGCCAGGTCCGCCGTGCCGGTCGGTGCCTTGCCGGTCTTCCAGTCCACCACCTCGGCGCGACCGTCGATCTCGTACACCGCGTCGAGCTTGCACACCACGCTGTGCCCGAGGAACGGGATGTGGATCTCGCGCTCGACCTCCACCGGGGTCAGGTCGGCCCAGCGTGACCGGGCGAAGGTCGCCTGGAACGCCGCCAGTCGTCGTGCGTCGTCGTCGGTGACCGCGGCGTCGGTCGAGGCGTCCACGGCCTCGTCCGCGTCGAGGTCGCGTTCGTCGTCCCACAGGTCGAGGGTCTCGAGCGAGCCACCGCTGCGCGCGCGCTGCTCGACCCACTGGTGGAAGAGCGTGCCGAGCCTGGTCGCACGGTACGGCCGCTCCGGCATGGGCCGGCGCAGGCGCTCGGCGACCGCGTCCGGCTGGCCGATGTAGTCCTTGAACCCCGAGGCCGGGACGCGGTGCGGGATCGCGACGCGGCGCCGGTCCGACCGTGCAGCCTGCCGTTCGGCGAGCAACAGGTCGATGTCCGCCGCGAAGCGCCCGGCCGCACCGGGGTTCGCGTTCCGGACGCGGTCGGCTGCCGCGAGGACCCGGGCACCCCGCTGCCCGAACGGCACGTGCGGCCAGGTCTGGGTCGCCCCGTCCCCGCCGAGGGGGTTCTCCTCGTGCACGGTGCCGTCGGGGACGGCGTCGGCAGCGACGACCCCTGCCGCGACGAGGTCCCGGAGGTACCGACTCGGCGGCGTCGGCTTGACCCCGCCGGCCCACGACGACCCGGACACGAGCAGGTCGTGCCGTGCCCGCGTCAGCGCCACGTAGGTCAGCCGACGCTCCTCGTCCTCGTTCCGGGCCTTCACCTGCTCCTTGTAGGCCTCGATGGCGTCGACGACGCCCTTCTGGTCCGCGTGCCCCCGCCACTCGAGCCGCGGGAGCTCGTCGGCGTCCCCGCGGAACTCGTACGGCAGGCGGCCGAAGCCGAGCCACCCCGAGGATCCTTCCTGCGGTCGGGCGGGGAGCGCGCCCTCGACGAGCCGCGGCACCGCGACCGCGTCCCACTCCAGGCCCTTCGACCCGTGGATCGTCAGGATCTGCACCGTGCCGGCCTCCGGCTCCTCGGACCGCGGGCCCATGTCGTCGCGGCGGGCGGCGGCGTCGATCCAGCCGAGGAAGGCACCGAGGTCGGCGCGGTCGTCGGTCGTCACGAACCCGGCGAGCTCGTCGACGAACGCGTCGAGGAAGGCGGCGCTCCCCTGCTCGTGGGCGGCGACCTCGACGTCGAGCCGCATCTCCTGCACGACCAGGGTCACGAAGTCGACCAGGTCCCCGGCCGCCCGGGCCCGGAGCGCGGCGAGCTGCTGCCCGAGCTCGCGCATCCGCTGGCGGCCGGCGGGACTGATGCCCTCGAGGGCGCCGTGCTCGTCGGGGGCGCTCGCGACGAAGTCGAGCGCGTCGACGATCGATCCGTGCTCCCCGGCGGCGACGGACGCGCGGAACGCCGCGGTCAGCTCGTCGTCGAGGCGCTGCTGCGTGTGGTCGCGGCGGAACAGCCAGCGGGCGAGTTCGTGCAGCGCGGCGACGTCGGCGGCACCGACCCGCCACCGTGCGCCGGCGAGCAGGCGGATGAGGTCGTTGCCGGCCGCCGGGTCGTGGAGCACCCGGAGACACGCCACCAGGTCGACGATCTCGGGTCGCTGCAGGAGGCCGCCGGTGCCGAGCACGTGGAACGGCACCCGGTGTGCACCGAGCGCGGCGGTGAACGCCGACAGGTCCTTCCGCGAGCGCAGCAGCAGCGCCATCGAGCCCTCCGGCGAGGCACTCCGGCGGTCCGCGAACCAGCGGGCGACCGCGTCCGCCTCCTCGGGCAGGGTCTCGGGGAAGACGGCCGTCACCGTGCCGGCGTCCGCACCGGGTCGCGGCGCGAGTCGCTCCACGGCGACCTCCGACGCAGCCGACAGCGGGTCGACGACGGCGTTCGCGCCGGCGAGCACGTCGACCGGGTTGCGCCAGCTCGTGGACAGGGCGAAGGTCACCGGCGCCGGCGTTCCGGCACCGTCCGTCCCCGCGACCGGTGCGTCCGGTGCGACCGGTGCGTCCGGTGCGTCCGGTGCGACCGGTGCGACCGGTGCGACCGCGAAGTCGCGCGGGAAGCGGGCCAGGTTCGCCGCGCTCGCCCCGCGGAAGCCGTAGATCGACTGGTGCGGATCGCCGACCGCCATCACCGGGTGTCCGCGGAAGAGCCGGGCGAGGAAGCGTGTCTGCACCACGGAGGTGTCCTGGTACTCGTCGAGGAGCACCACACGGAACCGGCTCCGCAGGTCGTCGACCACCCGCGGGGCGGACTCGGCCGCGGCGAGCGCGAGGGCGATCTGGTCCGAGAACTCCACGAAGCCGCGGTCGACCTTCTGCCGTCGGAACTCCTCGACGAGGTCGACGAGCGGCTCCAGCGCTCCGATCGCTGCGACGGTGTCGGTCACGGCCTTGTAGGGGTTGCCCCTGGCGTTCCCGGGCAGCTCGAGCAGCGCACCGAAGTCGATCGCGAAGCGACGCAGGTCGGCCGGGTCGACGAGGTGCTCGGACACCGCCCCGGCGAGGGCCACGACGGCAGCGGTCACGGTGTCGACGTCGCGGTCGAGCCCGGCGAGCCGGTCGTCCCGCGCACCGACGACCACCCGACGGGCGAGCTGCCAGGCGGAGGGCTCGGTGAGCACCTGGGACTCGCCGTCGCGTCCGACCAGCAGGGCGTTCTCGCGGAACACGGCGTTGGCGAACGCGTTGTAGGTGGAGACCGTCGGGGCCTCGAAGGCGTCGCCGGCGGTCAGGAGCCCGACGTCCTCGAGCGCACGGATCCGGTCGTTGATGCGCACGGACAGCTCACCGGCCGCCTTGCGGGTGAACGTCAGCCCGAGCACCTCGGCGGGACGGACGAACCCGTTCGCGAGCAGCCACACCACCCGCGACGCCATCGTCTCCGTCTTGCCGCTGCCGGCTCCCGCGACGACGAGCGCGGGAGCGAGCGGCGACTCGATGACCGCACGCTGCTGGTCGGTCGGGCGCGGTCGGCCGAGGGCGTCGGCGATCGCGTCGGCATCGTGGATCGCCGGGGGCGCGTCGGCGTCGTGGGCCGCCGGGGGTGCGGCGGTGTCGACACCTGCGTCGGCCCCGGGCTGCGTGTCGGTACCGGTCGTCACCAGGTCACCTCCCCCACCACGTGGATGCGGCACTCGACGCCGGTCCGCGCCCGGTCGCAGTGGTCGTCGACGTTCGCCAGGAAGGTCCGGCCGGCCATCCCCCGCGCGACGGCGTGCAACCGTTCCCGGTAGGCCTCGCGCGCCTCGTCGTCGAAGGCGTGCTGCGTGCGCTCCGAGTACGCCTGTCCCGAGCGGGGGTTCTGCACGAAGACGAGTCGGGCGTCGGCCATCGGCGCGCCCGCCGGGACCCCCTCGACCGCGCCGTCCTCGACCGCGAGCTGGTACGCGCCGAGCTGGGGGTGCTCCGGCATGTCGTTCTTCTCGCTCGGCATGGAGCGGCCGGTCTTCAGGTCGACGACGCTGACCCGCCCGTCGGGGTCGACCTCGATGCGGTCGATGCTGCCGCGCATCCGCGCCGGCCCGGTCACGAGTGCGAACGACGTCTCCGCGCCGAGCAGCCGTCGACCGGCGCTCGCGAACGTGCGCAGGTAGTCGCTGAGCCCCTCGATCATCCGCCGGGTCCGCGCGCGTTCGCGGTCGGCGACCCACGGCGACTCGAAGGTCAGCTCGTCCCAGCGCCCCTCCACGTGGTCCCACAGCGACTCGACGTCGACCGCGGTGGCCTGCTCCATCGCCTCGTGGACGATGGTCCCGATGCCCATCGCCGGGCTCGGCGCGCTGCCACCGAAGGTCTGCACGAACCAGTGCACCGGGCACTCCTCGAAGGTGCCGATGCGCGAGGGCGACACCGCGACCGTCGGGGCGACCGGCTCACCGTCCTCGTGCTCGGGCGCCGGCGGGGCGTCCAGGTCGACCAGCGGATCCTCCGTCGTCGGCTCGGCCGTCCCGTACCACTCGTTCGGTGACGCACCGGCGACCCCGGCCTCGGCGAGCCGTGCGAGGGCGGATGCGGCCTCGTGGTCGCCCGAGGCGACGACGCGGCGCCGCAGCGAACCCGCCATGCCCCGGAGCGACAGCGGGTGCACGGTCGGTTGCCGGTCCGGCGGCACCGGGACGAGCCGGACGAAGGGCGACGGTGCCTCGTCGTCGTTGGCGACCGTGCCGATGACGACCTGGGTGGTGGCGCGGGAGACGGCGCGGGCGAACAACCGGAGCTCGTCCGCGATGACGGCTGCCCGGTCGTCGACGGTCTGGTCGTCGATGCCGGCGGCTGCGCGGACCAGCCCGTCCGGGTCGAGCAGGCTCCCGCGCACCCGGGTGTTCGGCCAGACACCGTCCTGGAGCCCGAGCACGACGACCACGTCGCACTCGAGCCCGATCGTGGCCGAGGGGGTGAGCACGCGCACGCGGCCGGCCGTGCGGTCGGGGCCGATGGAGTCCTCGGGCAGGTCGGCGCCGAGCAGGTCGTCGACGAACACCCGCGCGGGCGCGTCCGGGGTGCGCTCGACGAAGCGCTTCGCCGCGGTGAAGAGCCCGACGACGGCGTCGAGGTGCCGGTCGGCCTCGGCGGCCCCGACACCTCCTGCCGCGGACTGCCCGCCCCAGGCCGTCGCGAGGCCGCTGCGCTCCCACAGTCCCCACAGGATCTCCTCGATGCTGGCGTCCGCGGCGGCGTCCGCCCGCGCCTGCACGAGGCTGCGGGCGAGTCGGGTCGCGCGTCGGGCGAAGCCGGCGTCGACGGTGGCGAGCCGTTCGGGGGCACCGAGCGCCTCGACGAGCAGCTCGTCGGCGGTACGGGTCCCGCCGCCCGCGAGTTCCTCGCGACGCAGGGCGAGCCGGAGACGTCGCATCGCCAGGGTGTCCAGGCCACCGAGGGGTCCGGTCGCGAACGACGTCGCCAGGTCGGCACCGAGCGGGAGCACCCCGAGCGCGACCGCGGCGGCGTCGAGCAGCGCCCGGGCAGCGCTGTCGTCACGCGGGCGCACCGGAGCGGCGCCGGCCGTCGCGGGCACCTCGGCGACGGACAGGGCACGCACGAGCTCCGGGATGGCGGCTCCGCTGCGGGTGACGACGGCCATCCGGTGCCACGGCAGGCCGTCCAGCAGCCGGTGTTCACGGAGGCGCCGGGCGACGGCGACGACGAGCGCCGAACGGCTGCCGGCCTCGAGGTGCAGCACGGCGTCGCTCCGGGCACCGGTCGTCGACGCGACGGCGGTGCGCTGGCGCCCGGCCGCGGCGGCCCCGATGCGCGCCGTCACCGCGCCGACGAGCTCCCGGACCGGTACCGCGTGCCGGTGCACCGTGCCGAGCACGACCTCGTCGACGCGCGCCACACCGAGCCGGGTGGCCAGGCGTCCGAGCACGTCCGGCTCCGCACCGCGGAACGCCGAGGCCGCGATGTCCGGGTCCCCGAAGGCCACGACCTGCACCCCGGAGCGGGCGAGCGCCCCGAGCAGGGCGACCTCGCCCTCGACGAGTTCCTGTGTGTCGTCCACGACGACCAGGCGCAGCGCGGCGACACTCGCCGGGACCTCGTGTCGCAGCACCGCGGCGGTCGCGAACGCCACGAGCTCCGCGGCGTCGAGACTGCTGCCACGGAAGGCCGTCACCGCTGCGCGGTACTCGTCCACGAAGTCACCGACCGCGCGCCACTCGGGGCGACCGCGCTCGTCGGCGAGCTCCCGCATGTCCTCGGGCTCCACCCCGGCGGCCACGGCGCGCATCATCACGTCGCGGAGTGCCGTGCGGAAGCCGGCCCGTTCCCGCACGACGGCGGTGATCGGCGCCGGCCACTCCGGTCCGACCCCGTCGGTCTCGTGCCCCGCGAGCAGGTCGGCGATGATGCGGTCCTGCTCGCCACCCGTGAGCAGCGTCGGCGGCTCCTGCCCCTGCAGCGCGGCGGCGTGCGCGACGACCTGGAAGGCCAGGGAGTTGACCGTCCGGGCGAGCGCGCCCGGGACCGCCCGGTCGACCGCGGCCGCCAGGCGATCGCGGAGCGCCGTGGCTGCGGTGCGGGCCGAGGTCAGCGCGAGCACCGTGGCGTGACCGTCCGGCGAGACCGCGTCCGGACGGGAGAGCCGGTCGGCGACGAGCCGCGCGAGCGTGGTGGTCTTGCCGGTGCCCGGCGCGCCGAGCACGGCGGCGTGCCGGCCCTCCGGCAGGGCGAGCACGGCGTCCTGCGCGGGGTCGGCGACGAGCGGGCGGACGACCCCGACGTCCTCGGGGAGGGTCGTCAGCGTGGTCCTTGGCACGCGGACACGGTACCGAGGACGGCCGACAGCAACGCTCGACGCACCGGGACCGCCGTCGGCGGTGCGCCCCCGGCGAACGCCCGGGCCGACGGGGTACCGCTCGGATACGCTGTGCTCGTGGACATCAAGATCGGCATCATCAACAGCCCGCGCGAGATCGCCTTCGAGACCGCCCAGAGCGCCGAGGAGATCGAGCAGGCCGTGGCAGCGGCCCTCGAGTCGCAGTCGACCCACCTCTCCCTCAAGGACGAGAAGGGCCGCCGGTTCATCGTGCCCGTCGCCTCGCTCGCCTACGTCGAGGTCGGCGCAGAGGAGTCCCGCCGCATCGGCTTCGTCGCCTGACGTGGAGCTGCTCTTCGCCGTGCTCGGCGGCCTCATCGCGGGGGCCGTCGCGCACGTCGTGGTGCCGTGGCGCTCGACGCGCGGAGCACTGCTCGGCCCCGTCGTCGGCGGCGTCGTGGCGGCCGTCGTGTGGGAGGCCCTGACCTGGGCCGGTTGGCCGTACGACGGCGGATGGATCTGGGTCGTGGCCCTGGTGGGTGCCGGGGTCGTCGCCGTCGTGACCGAGTGGGTCCTGGGTCGTCGTCGCACGGCCGCAGACGAGCACGCCTTCGAGCGCGCACGCACCGAGCGCGTCTGACCGAGCAGGCCCGAGCGAGCGCGCCCCGCGCCCCGGGCCGTCGACGCGGCCCGCGCCTCAGGCGGTCAGGCCGAGTGCGTCCATCCGCCGTGTGTGCGCAGCGATGAGCTCCGTCCACACCGGCTCGAGCTTCTCCTGGTCCTCACGGGCGTGGACCGCCAGCGCCGACCGTGCCACGAGCAGCGTGTCCCCCACGAGCCGCCGGCCCCACATCGCCAGGCGCGACCCGACGCGCGGGTCCTGCTCGATGTGCGCTGCCAGCTCCTCGACGACCGCCGGTTCCTCGCGCGCGTCGAACACCGTCCGCAACCGCTGTCGGACGTCGAGCGGCAGCGACCGGAGCAGGCTGCCGAAGAGGTCGTTGAGGATCCCTGCCGTCACGTAGCCCGTGAGCATCGACTCGTACCAGTCAGCGCCGCTCGTGCGCAGCAGGAAGCGGTCGATCGCCTCGCGGTGGGGCTCCATGAGCTCCGCCGGCGCCCACCCGCCTCGTTCGATCTCGGCGACGATCGTCCGGTGCCGCTCGAGCGCGGTCGTCGCGAGCACGCCCGTGACGAGTCGCCCGGACATCGTCGGCGCCGCGGCACCGGCTCGACCCATCGTCTCGTAGAGCGACAGCTGCAGGTAGGCCGCCTGCCCCAGGTACACGTCGAGCTCGGGACTCACGTCGTCCAGCTGCAGGCGCTCCACGGGCTTGGCGTTCCGCGGGTTCCGCGACGCCAGCCACGCGGCGGCGAGCTGCGCAGCGCGCTTCCGGTTCCACCACGACACCACGCCCCAAGCATACGGGCCGCGGGCACCACTCCCGCCCGGCGGGCGCTGTCCTCGCCCGCCGTCGGTAGACTGGCCTGGACTTCCACCAGGACTAAGGTGATTCTTTGACTTTCGCAGACCTCAACATCGAGCAGGACATCGTCGACGCGCTCGCGACGAAGGGCATCGCCGAGCCCTTCCCGATCCAGCAGCAGACGATCCCGCTCGCCCTCACCGGCCAGGACATCATCGGCCAGGCCAAGACGGGTACCGGCAAGACCTTCGGCTTCGGCCTGCCGCTGATCCAGCGCCTCGGTGCCGACCCGGAGCACGGCGTGAAGGCGCTCGTCGTCGTCCCGACCCGCGAACTCGCGGTCCAGGTGACCGAGGACCTCGAGCTCGCCACGTCGAACCGGTCGACCACGATCGTGTCGATCTACGGCGGCAAGGCGTACGAGGGCCAGATCGAGCAGCTCAAGGCCGGCGCGCAGATCGTCGTCGGCACGCCCGGTCGCCTCATCGACCTGCAGCGCCAGCGCCTGCTCGACCTGTCGAAGGTGCAGGAGGTCGTGCTCGACGAAGCAGACCGCATGCTCGACCTCGGCTTCCTGTCGGACATCGAGCGCATCTTCCAGGCCGTCCCCGCGGTGCGCCACACCATGCTCTTCTCGGCGACGATGCCGGCTCCGATCGTGGCGCTGGCCCGCCGGTTCATGACGCGCCCGGTGCACATCCGCGCGACGGACCCCGACGAGGGCCTGACGCAGGCGAACATCAAGCACGTCATCTACCGCGCGCACTCGCTCGACAAGGACGAGGTCATCGCCCGCATCCTGCAGGCCGAGGGCCGCGGCAAGACCGTGATCTTCACGCGCACGAAGCGCGCCGCCGCGAAGCTCGTCGAGGAGCTGAAGGACCGTGGCTTCAACGCCGCCGCCGTCCACGGCGACCTCAACCAGGAGCAGCGCGAGCGCGCGATGGCGGCGTTCAAGGCCGGCAAGCGCGACGTGCTGATCGCGACCGACGTCGCGGCGCGCGGCATCGACGTGGACGACGTCACGCACGTCATCAACCACACGATCCCGGACGACCCGGACACGTACCTGCACCGCGCCGGCCGCACCGGTCGTGCCGGCAAGACGGGCATCGCGGTCACCTTCGTGGACTGGGACGACCTGCACAAGTGGACGCTCATCGACAAGGCCCTCGAGTTCGGCATCCCCGAGCCCGTCGAGACCTACTCGTCGTCGCCGCACCTGTTCGCCGACCTCGACATCCCCGCCGGGACGAAGGGCCGCCTGCCCGGTGCGCCCTCGCACGCGGCCGAGGCAGGTTCCTCCGCCGGCCGTGGCGCGCAGCGGACCGGTGACCGTCGCGGCTCCGAGCGCAGCGGTGACCGCCAGGGCGGCTCGCGTCCGCGCTCGCGCACCCGGTCGGGAGGCTCGTCCGACGCCGTCACGTCGGCTCCGGCCGCCGAGTCCACGGGTCCCGACGCCGCGCAGCCCGCCGGCGAGGGCTCGACCACCGACGGGGCCGCGAAGCGCCGTCGCCGTCGTCGTCGCCGCAGCGGTTCCGCCGAGGCGACCACCTCGGCACCGCAGGGCACCGGCGAGGGCGAGTAGCGCCTCCCGTCCGAAGGCCCCGTCACTCACCTGACGGGGCCTTCGTCACGTCCGCGGGCCTGCCCGCCGGGGACCCCGACAGGGGCGGACGTCAGGCCAGGCGGGAGCCCGCTCCGTGCACCGGGTCGCTGCCGGTGGCCTGGTCGACGATGGCGTCGAAGGAGTGCCGCGCGGTCCGGTGCTCGCCGAACCGGTTCGGCTTGCCGGTGCCGTGGTAGTCGCTCGAGCCGGTGACGAACAGGTCGTAGCGACCGGCCCAGTCGAGCAGCGTCCGCTTGCCGTGGGCGAGGTTCTCGCGGTGGTCGACCTCGAGCCCGCCGAGGCCGGCGTCGACGAGGTCACGCAGCATGGGCTCGTCGATCACGATCCCGCGCGAGGACGCCGCCGGGTGCGCGATCACCGGCACGCCACCGGCTCCGCGGATGAGCTCGACGCCGCGCAGGGGCGTCGGCGCCTCGTGCGGTTCGTAGTAGCCGGAGGCCGGGTGCAGGATCCCGCGGAACGCCGCGCTGCGATCCGGTTCGAGCCCTCGGGCGACCAGGGCGTCGGCGATGTGCGGCCGACCGATGGTGGCGCCGTCGCGCGCCTGCGCGAGGACGTCGTCCCACGTGATCGGGTGGTCGCGACCGATGCGCTCGACCATGCGTCGTGCCCGCGCGAACCGGCCGTCGCGGATCCGGGCGGTCTCCGCGACCAGGGCCTCGTCGGTCGGGTCGACCAGGTAGCCGAGCACGTGCACGCTCCGGTGGCCGACGCGGGTGCTCAGCTCGAGGCCGGGGAGCAGCGACATCGGGCGGTCGCGGACGGCGGCGGTCGCCTCGTCCCAGCCGGCCGTCGTGTCGTGGTCCGTCAGGGCGACGCCGTCGAGGCCGGCAGCGGCGGCGGCAGTGACGAGCTCCGCCGGCCGCTCGGTGCCGTCGGACACGCTCGAGTGGGCGTGCAGGTCGATGAACGGATCGGGCACGTCGACCATGCTACCGACAGGTGAACAGCCGCTCAGGCCGGAGGGTCAGCTCGGTGCGATGATGGGTGACATGGCCGACACCACTCCTCGCGCGACGAGCAACCGATCCACCACCCCCGGGTCCTCGACCTTCAAGGACCACATCGCGTCGCAGTGGGCGGACCGGGAGCGCCCCACCCCCGAGCCGCGCGAGCAGTCGCCCTTCGCGGCGGAGCGACGTGCTCGCATCTCGGAGCTGCACCCCGGACGCACGATCGTCGTCCCCGCGGGTCAGGCGAAGGTGCGGTCGAACGACTGCGACTACCCGTTCCGTCCGCACTCGACCTTCGCGCACCTGACCGGCTGGGGCACCGACACGGTCGTCGGCTCCGTCCTGGTGATGACCCCGAACGGGTCCGGTCACGACGCCACGCTGTACTTCCGCGCCACGGCCGGCCGTGACTCCGAGGAGTTCTACGCGAACCCCGAGATCGGTGAGTTCTGGGTCGGGCCCCGTCCCTCGCTCGACGAGGTCGCCGCCGACCTGGGTCTCGCGACGGCCGACCTCGGCGCCTTCGCCGGGGTGGCCGACGGCCTCGACGCATCCGTCCTGCTCGTCCGCGATGCCGACGCCGAGCTGACGCGCGCTCTCGACACCCGACTCGGCACGACGGTCGGCGGTGCGGACGCCGTGGACGGGGCCCCGGCGACCGAGGACGTGCTCTCCCGTGACCTGTCCGAGCTCCGGCTGGTCAAGGACGCGTACGAGGTGCGCGAGCTCCGGAAGGCCGTCGAGGCCACGGGGTCGGGCTTCGACGACGTCATCGCCGACTTCGACGCCGTGCTCGCGCACCCTCGCGGCGAGCGCATCGTCGAGGGCACGTTCAACCGTCGCGCACGGGCCGACGGCAACACGGTCGGCTACGACACGATCGCCGCGTCCGGCCACCACGCGTGCATCCTGCACTGGACCCGCAACGACGGCGCGGTGCAGCCGGGCGACCTGATCCTGATCGACGCCGGCGTCGAGGTCGACTCGTTCTACACCGCCGACATCACCCGGACGCTCCCCGTGTCGGGCACCTTCACCGACGTGCAGCGCATGGTCTACGAGGCCGTACTCGAAGCCGCCGACGCCGCGTTCGCGATCGTGAAGCCGGGCATCACCTTCCGCGAGGTGCACGCCACCGCGATGGAGGTCATCGCGAAGAAGACCGCCGAGTGGGGCTTCCTGCCCGGTACGGCCGAGGAGTCGCTGCAGCCGGACAACCAGTTCCACCGCCGCTACATGGTGCACGGGACGAGCCACCACCTCGGGCTCGACGTCCACGACTGCGCGAAGGCCCGTCGCGAGATGTACATCGACGGCGTCGTGCAAGCGGGCATGGTGTTCACGATCGAGCCCGGCCTGTACTTCCAGCAGGACGACCTGACCGTGCCCGAGGAGTTCCGCGGCATCGGCGTCCGGATCGAGGACGACGTCCTGGTGACCGAGGACGGCGCCGAGAACCTGTCGGTCGGCATCCCCCGGACCCCCTCGGAAGTGGAGGGGTGGATCGCCCGCACCGGCCGCTAGCCTGAGCGGGTGACGATGCCCGACGCCTCCCCCAGCACGACGTCCGCCCCGACCGACGGCCCGATCGCGCCGCGCAGGCTGGTGATCGACGTCGAGCACTTCGACTCGCCCGACGCACAGCGGCTCCGCGCCGCCCAGCGTCTCGAGATCGACCGGGCCTACGGCGGGGACACCGAACCGGGCGAGAAGCCGACGGCCGACTCGATCGCGGTCTTCTTCCTGGCCCGCGACGAGGACGGCACGCCCCTCGGCTGCGGTGGCCTGCGCCTGGTGCAGGACGGCATCGCCGAGGTGAAGCGGATGTACGTGCGGCCGGAGTCCCGCGGGGCCGGGGTGTCGAGCGCGATCCTCCGTCGCCTCGAGGAGGCCGCGATCGACCTGGGTTCCCCGGCGCTCGTGCTCGAGACCGGCGACGAGCAGAAGCGCGCGATCGGGTTCTACGAGCGCGAGGGCTTCCGCCGCATCGCGCAGTTCGGGCCCTACGTCGGAGCGGCGCGGTCGATGTGCTACTCGAAGGTGCTCTGACCACCGAGCCCTGACCGGCGACCCGTGACCGGAGCCCTGACCGGTCACGCGCCGCAACGGAGGACGCCCGCGTCGACGATCGTCGACGCGGGCGTCCTCCGGTTCGGTTCGGTCCCTCCGTCAGCCGCGCTCGCCGTCGCGGCGGTCGTCGGGTGCCGAGCCGGGTCGCTGGTCCGCACCGGCGGAGCGCTCGTCGGCTCCGTCGACGCGCTCCCCGTACTGCGGGGGCTGGCCCGGTCGTGACTGCGGGACACGCGGGTCCGACGTCGGCGCCGGCTGCTGCGCCGTCTGCGGGGTCTCGCCGTACCGGGGGCCGTCGTTCGTCCCGTACCGCGGGCCGTCGTTGGTCCCGTACCGCGGACCGGCGGCCGACGGGCCGGACTGCTGCGGGCCTCCAGGCCGGTGCTGCTGCGGCTGGTGCGGCGTCGCGTGCCCACCGTAGGGCGAGCCCTGCTGGGGGCCCGGACGCCACGGCTCCTGGCCCTGGGACGGACGGGCCTGCGAACCCGGCGCGCCAGGCTGCGGAGCGTCGTTCCAGTGCGTCGACGGCGTCGCGCCGTGCTGGCCGAGGATCCGCTGCGCCTGGCCGGTGAGCTGCGGGTCGACGACGATCTGGTAGTTCGTGGCGAGCACCTGGTGCACGCTCGTGAAGTCCCGCTGCCGCTTCGTGATCGCGAACGAGACGATGCCGTACAGCATGCCGAACGCGGCACCGATGATCGCCGCGGCGATGATCAGCCCGCCCGCCGTCGGTGAGAACAGCGTCAGGACGATGCCGAAGAAGATGCCGAGCCAGAGACCGGAGAGCGCGCCCGCGATGGCCGCACGGCCGTAGGTCATCTTCCCGGTGACGCGCTCGACGGTCTTCAGGTCGTTGCCGACGATCGAGATCTTGGCGACGGGGAAGTCCGCCTCGGCGAGCTTCGCGACGACGCGCTGGGCATCGGGGTAGCTGTCGTAGGTGCCGAGGACGTCCCCACGCGGCAGCGTCGGGAAGGCCTGGGCGGTGCGTCCGGCGAACGGGCTCTGGTTGCTCACCCAGCCATCATCCACCGGGCACCTTGCGATCACACGTGCGCCTCCCGGGAACCTCCGGGGCAGGGGCGCAGCGGCTGGTGCACCGAGCCGCACGTCCCCTCGGTGTGCGCAGGGTGCGCTCGTCCCCGGCCCGCGCGGCAGCGACTACGCTGGACGGGTGAGCGCCACGAAGGTCTTCGTCGCCCGCCTCGCCGGGTGCTCCGTCTTCGACCCCGCGGGCGACCGCGTCGGTCGCGTCCGGGACGTCCTGGTCGTGTACCGCCGCGTCGACGCCCCGCACGTCGTCGGGCTCATCGTCGAGGTGCCCGGCAAGCGCCGCATCTTCCTCAGCATCGGCCGCGTCACGTCGATCGGCGCCGGTCAGGTCATCACCACCGGCATCGTCAACATGCGTCGCTTCGAGCAGCGCGGGGGTGAGGTGCGCGTCATCGCGGAGATGCTCGGCCGCAAGGTCCTGCTGACGCGCGACCGCATCCGCACCACGATCGAGGACGTCGCGATCGAGGACCGCGGACAGGGCGACTGGGAGGTGTCGCAGCTCTTCCTCCGCAAGCCGAAGACGACGCCGTCGCCGTTCGGCAAGGGCCCGACGACGTTCGCCACGTGGAACGAGGTCACCGAGGACGAGCTCCCCGGCGAGGCCCAGTCCGCCGAGCACGTGATCGCCGCCTACTCCGACCTGGTCCCGGCCGACCTGGCGTCGACGCTCCTCGACCTGCCCGAGGAGCGCCGGTTCGAGGTCGCCGAGGAGCTCCCCGACGACCGGCTCGCCGACGTGCTCGAGGAGATGCCCGACCAGGAGCGCATCGAGATCCTGACCCGGCTCGAGGACGCCCGCGCAGCCGACGTCCTCGACCAGATGCAGCCCGACGACGCCGCCGACGTGCTCGCGCAGTTCCCCGACGACCGGAGCGAGGCGCTGCTGCAGCTCATGGAGCCGGAGGAGGCGCAGGACGTCCGCATGCTCCTCGAGTACGAGCCGGACACCGCGGGTGGTCTCATGACCACCGAGCCCGTCATCGTCTCGGCGGACGCGACCGTCGCCGAGGGGCTGGCGCTCATCCGCCGGCACGAGCTCGCCCCGGCGCTCGGCGCGAGCGTGTGCGTGGTGCTGCCGCCGTACGAGCCGCCGACCGGTCGGTTCCTCGGGCTCGTGCACTTCCAGCGCATGCTCCGGTACCCGCCGAACGAGCGCCTCGGCACGCTCATCGACCAGCAGACCGAGCCGGTCCGCGTCGACGCGAGCGCTGCCGAGGTCACGCGCGTGATGGCGACCTACAACCTCGTGTCCGTCCCTGTGGTCGACGACGCCCACCGTCTGGTCGGGGTGGTGACGATCGACGATGTCCTCGACCACGTCCTGCCGGACGACTGGCGAAGTCACGGCGAGGGGGATGCCCCCTCGCGACTCCGCCAACGCCAGCGCAAGACGCCCGTGACGACGGGGAGGAGGACCACCCGTGGCCCGAACGGATGACAACCGCCAGGAGCGACTCGACTCGCCCAAGGGCATGCGCACGCGTGTGCTCCCGACCCGCCGCCGTGGCCGCGGGGACACCTTCGGTCGGGCGACCGAGGGCATCGCGCGGGCGATGGGAACGCCCTGGTTCCTGGTCGGCCTGACCCTCTTCTGTGCCCTGTGGATGGGCTACAACACCCTCGCTCCGAAGCCGTGGCAGTTCGACTCGGCTGCGATCGGCTTCACCGCGCTCACCCTGGTGCTCTCACTGCAGGCCTCGTACGCGGCGCCGCTCATCCTGCTCGCGCAGAACCGGCAGGACGACCGCGACCGTGTGCAGTTCGAGCAGGACCGCCAGCGCGCCGAGCGCAACCTCGCCGACACCGAGTACCTGGCCCGCGAGGTCGTCGCCCTCCGTCTGGCGATGCGGGAGATGGCGTCGAAGGACTTCATCCGCGCCGAGATCCGGTCGCTGTTCGAGGAGCTCGACCGGCGGGACGCCGAGGAGGCAGCGCTGCGCGCCGACTCCGTCGACGACGGTGAGGGAGCGGCGAGCACGCGTGGCTGACGGCACCGCAGCGACGCCCGACGAGCAGCTCGGCGCCGCGGTCCTCGCTGCGCTCGGTCGCGTGATCGACCCCGAGATCCGCCGCCCCGTCACGGAGCTCGACATGATCCGCGGGGTCGACGTCCGGCCGGGAGGCTCGGTGCGGGTCGACCTGCAGCTCACGATCGTCGGGTGCCCCGCCGCCGACACCATCGAGCGCGACGTGCGATCGGCCGCCGGTTCCGTGGACGGCGTGCACCACGTCGAGGTCGACGTCGACGTGATGAGCCCGGCGACCCGCGCCGCCCTCACCGAACGCCTCCGTGCCGGCCGGCCGCGCGGCGTGCAGTTCACCCCGGACTCCCTGACCCGCGTGATCGCCGTCACGAGCGGCAAGGGCGGAGTCGGGAAGTCGACGGTCACCGTCAACCTGGCCGTCGCGCTCGCAGCGGCCGGTCAGCGGGTCGGCATCGTCGACGTCGACGTGCACGGCTTCAGCGTGCCCGGCCTGATGGGGTTGACCGACGAGCACGGCGTCGCACCACGACCGACCCGTGTGGACAGCATGATCCTGCCGCCGGTCGCCCACGAGGTGAAGGTCGTCTCGATCGGCATGTTCGTCGACGACGTCTCGACCGCGGTGTCCTGGCGTGGACCGATGCTGCACCGCACGGTCTCGCAGTTCCTGACCGACGTGTGGTTCGGCGACCTCGACGTGCTCCTGCTCGACCTGCCGCCCGGCACCGGCGACGTGGCGATCTCGGTCGGGCAGCTGCTCCCCCACGCCGAGGTGCTCGTCGTCACGACGCCCCAGGCCGCGGCCGCCGACGTCGCCGAGCGGAGCGGGGTCGTCGCACGGCAGACCGGGCAGAAGGTCATCGGTGTGGTCGAGAACATGGCCGGGCTCGTGCAGCCCGACGGCAGCGTCCTGCACCTGTTCGGCGAGGGCGGCGGCGACGAGACCGCCGCTCGGCTCTCCCGGGGGCAGGACGTCCCCGTGCCGGTCCTCGGCCGCGTCCCCCTGTCGGTCCCGCTCCGGGAGGGCGGCGACGGCGGCGTCCCCGTCGTGCTCGGCGCCCCGGAGGACCCCGCCGCGGTCGCCCTGCGGTCCGTCGCCGAGACCATCACCACGATGGGACGGGGCCTGGCCGGACGGAAGCTCGGGCTCAGCCTGTCCTGAGCGATCGTCGCGCACGGGCCGATGCGCCCGCTAGCGTGGCCGCATGGACAGCTCCGACCACGTCAGCGTCGACTGGGACGCCGCCCGCGCGACGAACCGCGCGAACTGGGACGACCGGGTCCCCATCCACGAGGGCGCGTACGACGTCGCCGCGCTCGACGACCCGGCACACCGGTCGGACGTCGTGCGCGACGACCTGCCCGCGCTCACGCCGTGGCTGCCCGGCGGCACGCTCGCGGGGCTCGACGTCTGCCACCTGCAGTGCCACATCGGCACCGACACGGTCTCGCTGGCCCGCGAGGGTGCACGCCTCACCGGGGTCGACTTCTCGGCACCGGCGCTCGCGTCGGCAGCGGCCCTGGCCGATCGGCTCGGCCTCGACGTCACGTGGGTGGAGACCGACGTCCTCGACGCCCGCGCGGCCGTCGTGGGCGACTTCGACGTCGTCTACACGAGCATCGGCACGATCTGCTGGCTCCCGGACCTCGACCGCTGGGCCGCGCAGGTCGCGGGGCTCCTCCGGCCGGGCGGGGTGTTCTTCATCCGCGACGGACACCCCGCGCTGTACGCCCTGGACGAGGACGCGCCGGAGCTCGTGACGCGACACCGGTACTTCCCCGACGGCACGGCCCAGCAGTGGGAGGACGCGGGTACCTACGTCGGCGAGGGCACCGTCGCGAACACCCGGACGTACGAGTGGCCGCACCCGCTGTCCGAGGTCGTCAACGCCCTGCTCGGCGCCGGACTGCGTCTCCGCCGTCTGGACGAGGGGCGCACCCTGCCGTGGCGGTTCAGCCCGCGCATGGAGGAGGACGGCCACGGTTCGTGGGTGTGGCCCGCCCCGGACCGCGACCGGATGCCGACGACGTTCACGATCGTCGCGACGCGTGCCTGAGAACGGACGGGAGGCCCGGTGCCAGCTGGCACCGGGCCTCCCGTCCGTCGTGTCGTGACGGGAGCCGCGTCAGGTCGCCTCGGTGTCGAAGGGGGCTGGCTCGCCCTCGGCGAGCGGCACCACCGGCGCCGTCGCACGCACCTTCGACGCGGTGACCTGCGCGGTCTCCACCGCGGCCGTGCTGCCGGCGGCGGTGCCCCCGGAGTCGAGCAGGGCGTCGCGGATGATGCGACGGGGGTCGTACTGCCGGGGGTCGAGCTTCTGCCAGTCGACGTCGTCGAACTCGGGGCCCATCTCCTCGCGCATGCGGTCCTTCGCGGTGTCCGCGAACCGGCGGATCGCCTTGACGAACTCGGCGAGCTTCTGCGCGTACATCGGCAGGCGCTGCGGCCCGAGCAGCAGCACCGCGATGATCCCGATGATCAGGATCTTGTTGAAGTCGATGGACACGGCAACGAGCGTAACCCGTCCCACTGCGCCGCACCCGTAGAGTTGTCTCCCGAACGGAGTGTGCGTGTCAGAGAAAGAGTCGAACTGGAAGTTCGCCGAGGACATCGTCTCGGAGCCCGAGGTGATCGCCCGAGCGCGAGAGCACTCCCTCGAACTCGGGGTCGAAGCCGTCTCCCCCGCGATCGGCGCCCAGATCGCCGTGGTCGCAGCGGCATCGCGCGCGACGAGCATGATCGAGATCGGCACCGGGCTCGGCGTCTCCGGGCTCTACCTGCTGCGCGGCGCGCCCGATGCGACCCTCACGACGATCGACGTCGAGGTCGACCACCAGCAGTACGCCCGTGACGCCTACGTCGCCGCCGGCACGGCGCCCTCGCGCGTCCGGCTCATCCCGGGTCGGGCGAACCAGGTGCTGCCCCGGATGAACGAGGCGTCGTACGACGTCGTCCTCGTCGACGCCGACCCCGAGCACGTGATCGAGTACGTGGAGCACGGACTCCGCCTCGCGCGCGTCGGGGGCACCGTGCTCGTGCCGCACGCGCTCTGGCGCGGTCGCGTCGCGGACCCGGTGCGTCGGGACCGCGCGACGACGGACTTCCGACTGCTGCTCACCGAGGTCTCGACCTCGGGCGCGGTGCGGAGTGCGCTCTCCCCCGCCGGGGACGGGCTGCTGCAGATGACGAAGGTCTCGGCCTGACCCGCCGGACGTCCTGACCCGACGGACGTCCTGGACCGACGGACATCCTGATCCGATGGACGTCCTGGATCGACGGACGTCGCGGCCCGGTCTGCCGGTTCCGTCGGCCACGACGCACACGAGAGGCCCGGAGCGTACGCGCTCCGGGCCTCTCGTCGTGGTGCGTCGACGGACTAGGCGGAGACGACCTCTGCCAGTGCGTCGTGGAGTTCCTTGGCCTCGGCGTCGTTGACCGAGACCACCAGGCGGCCTCCACCTTCGAGCGGAACCCGCACGATGATGAGTCGACCCTCCTTGACAGCCTCCATCGGCCCGTCACCGGTCCTCGGCTTCATCGCTGCCATCAGATGTCCCCTTTCGTGCAGAAGATGCAGGCCCATTATCCCGTACCGAGGGGGCAACTGCGAAACCGCCCAGGTTGGGGGTGTCGGAATGCGACGTTCTCGCGGCTCCGGGTGGTCACCTTGGCGTGTGCCGAACATCCGCTCCATGCTGCGTCCACAGGTCGATCCGGTCGTCGAGGCGGTGCCGAGGGGCATGCGCATCGCCGGAGCGTTCTCGTGGCGCTTCCTCGTGGTGGTGGCTGCCCTCGCCGTCGTCGTCGCCCTCGTGGTCCTGCTGCAGGACATCCTCGTGCCGTTCCTGGTCGGGCTGCTCGTCTGCGCACTGCTCGCCCCCTTCTCGGCGTTCCTGCAACGTCACCGGTGGCCGAAGTGGCTCGCCGTGCTCACGGCCTGCATCTCGGTCGTGGTCGTCCTCGGTGTCCTGGCGCTCGTCGTGACGGCGCAGATCCGCTACGACCTGCCGACGCTCGAGCGTCGACTGACGAGCAACGTGCAGACCTTCCAGACCCTGCTCGCGTCCGAGCCGTTCGGCATCACCTCGGCGCAGGTCACGAAGTACCTGGCGGAGGCGACGAAGTTCCTGCAGACCCACGTCGCGTCGATCCTGTCCGGGGCCGCCGAGGCGGGCAGCGGGCTGGTGCACGCGCTCGAGGGGCTGTTCATCGTGGTGTTCACGACGATCTTCGTGCTCATCGACGGCCGCCGGATCTGGTCGTGGGTGGTGCGGATCTTCCCGCGACGCTCGCGCGGACGCATCGACGCCGCGGGTCAGGCGGGGTGGAAGACCCTCACCAGCTTCATCCGCGTGCAGCTCGTCGTCGCGGTGACGGACGCACTCGGCATCGTCATCGGCGCGCTCGCGCTCGGCCTCCCGCTCGCCGTCCCGATCGGCGTGATCGTGTTCTTCGGCGCGTTCGTCCCGGTGGTCGGGGCGATCGTCGCCGGCATCGTCGCCGTGCTCATCGCGCTGGTCTTCAACGGACTGGTGCCGGCGCTGGTCATGCTCGCCGTGGTGGTGGTGGTCCAGCAGCTCGAGAGCCACGTGCTGCACCCGTTCCTGACCGGCTCGGCCGTCCGGGTGCACCCGCTCGGCGTCGTGCTCGGTGTGACCGCGGGCACCACGATCGCCGGCGTCGTCGGAGCCTTCTTCGCCGTGCCGTTCATCGCGACGGTGAACGCGATGGTGCACGCCGCGGCCGACTGGCGCCCGGGCGAGGACCCCTCGGCGACACCCGCCGCCGAGGACTCAGACGACCGCGAGGTCGATCACGGCGGCGTCCAGTCGTAGCCGTCGACCCACCAGCAGGTGTACAGCCAGACGAACTGCAGACCGAGACAGACCGCGACCACCAGCACCCGGTAGCCCGACGACCGCGGGAGGGCCACGATGCCGAGGAGCGGCGCGATCGGCAGCAGGATGCGCCAGGTGCTCGACTGCGGGAAGAACACGGCGAGCAGGTAGACGACGTAGGCCACGCCCCACAACCGCAGCTCGAGGCCGACGCGCCGCACAGCGGGGTGCGCGACGAACACCGCGAACCCGACGAGCGCCACGGCGAGCAGGATCGCCCCCGCCGGCTGCCCGAACCACCAGCCGGCGCCCTGGATCCACGGCGCGAACGGGACGAGTTCCCGCCACCCGATGTACGACGACCGCCAGGCGAGCTCGGTGTCGGTGTACGCCTTCGGGACCCCGGTCACCGCCCACGCGATCGCCGGCCATGCGAGTCCGACGAGCCCCGAGACCGCACCCACGACGAGTGGCGGCAGAGCGGTGCGCAGGGTCGGCCGCTCCACCTCGCGCACCCATGACGGCCGGATCGTCCAGGCGGCCAGGAACAGCACCACGAGGAACGCGAACGCGAGCCCGGTCGGTCGGGTCATCCCGAGCAGCAGCACGACCGGCAGCATCGTCCACCAGCGACGGTCGACCATCAGCAGCAGGGCGACCAGGAGCAGGAAGAGCCCCATCGCCTCGGCGTAGGCGACCTGGAACACGGCGGACACCGGCGCGACGCAGAACAGCACCGTGGCGAACGTCGCCCGGCCGTCGTCGAGGAAGCGGCCCATCAGCCGTCGGAACACCAGCGCAGCGCCCCACCCGGCGACCAGCGACACGGTGACCGCGACGGCCTCGAACGACGCCCCGGTCAGCACCATGAGCCCTCGGACGAGGAACGGGTACGCGGGCATGAACGCCCATGCGTTCTCGGTGACGTGGCCCGCGGCGTCCACCGGCAGGGTCGACGGGTACCCGTTCGACGCGATCACCCGGTACCAGGCGCCGTCCCAGATGGATGCGAAGGACAGGTACGACGGACGCGCGCCGGTGAACGAGTTGGCGGTCTGCACTCCGGCGAAGGCCAGGAGCATCGCCCCCGTCACGAGCCGCGCGACCACGTAGACGACGGTGACCCGGACCCACCAGGGCACGAGCCGGTAGCGCGCGCGCCAGCGGCCGGCGCCGTGGAGCCCCGCGACGGTGCGCGCGGGGCCGGTGGTCACGCCGTCAGCCACCGACGCAGGCCGTCCTCGACCGCGGTGATCTGGTCGACGGGGACCTGCTCGTCGTCGTGGTGGGCGAAGACCGGCTCGCCGGGACCGTAGTTGACCGCCGGGACCCCGAGCGCCGAGAAGCGGGCGACGTCGGTCCACCCGTACTTCGGGCGCGGGGCCGGGCCGCCGACCGCTGCGACGAACTGCTGCGCGAGCGGCGCGTCGAGCCCGGGGCGGGCGCCGGCGGCGAGGTCGACGATCTGCACGTCGTACCCGTCGAACAGCTCTCGGATGTGCGCGACCGCCTCGTCCGCGCTGCGCGAGGGCGCGAAGCGGTAGTTCACGTGCACCATGGCCTCGTCCGGGATGACGTTGCCGGCGATGCCCCCGGTGATGCCCACGGCGTTGAGCCCCTCGCGGTACTCGAGCCCGTCGACCGTCACGGTGCGCGGTTCGTACGCCGCGAGCGTCGCCAGGATCGGTGCGGTCTTGTGGATCGCGTTGTCGCCGATCCAGCTGCGTGCGCTGTGGGAGCGCTTGCCGGAGGTCCGGACCTCGGCGCGGAGGTTGCCGTTGCACCCACCCTCGATCTGGGCGCCCGACGGCTCGCCGAGGATCGCGAAGTCGCCCGCGAGCAGCTCGGGACGGGTCCGCGCCAGCCGACCGAGGCCGTTCAGGGAGTCGCTGACCTCCTCGTGGTCGTAGAACACCCACGTGACGTCGACGTTCGGCTCGGTCAGGTCGTGCGCGAGCTTCAGCTGCACGGCGCACCCGGCCTTCATGTCGACCGTGCCGCGACCCCAGAGGATCTCGGTGCCGTCGTCCGCGGTCCGGAACTCGGTCGGCAGGTTGCCGTTGAGCGGCACCGTGTCGATGTGCCCGGCGATCACGACCCGGCGCTCGCGACCGAGCTGCGTGCGTGCCACGATCGCATCGCCGTCGCGCACGACGTCGAGGTGGGGCAGCGACGACAGCGCCGCCTCGATCGCGTCGGCGAGGGGTCCTTCGTTCCCCGACACCGACTCGATGTCGCAGACGGCGCGCGTGATGTCGATGGACGAGGCGGTGAGGTCGAGCTGCTCCGGCATGCGGTCAGCGTACCGGCCGCTTCCCTCAGCGGACGGTGAGGCGACCACCGGTGGACGGTGCCGATCCGTCCACAGCACCTTTGCCTCCAGGCCGGCCTGGTCGCGTCACCGACGTTCTCCACAGACCGTCTCCCCGGACGGGTCGCCGACCGGCCCGCTCGCTACCCTGGGGGCGTGACCGACGCGACCGCTGCCACCGACCGACCCACGCACGCCTGGGGCCACGGCCTCGCGACGATCGCCGCCGACGGCACCGTCCTCGACACCTGGTACCCCGAGACGCACCTCGGTGCGCGTCCGGCCGACGCGGTGTTCCCGCCCGAGCTCGAGGCGCACGTCGGCGACGACCCCCGGCGCGAGGTCCGGATCGAGGCGGTGACGACCGAGATCGTCATCGACGACGCACCGACCAGCACGCCCGATGCGTACCTGCGGCTGCACCTGCTCAGCCACCTGCACGTCCGGCCGAACACCGTCTCGCTCGACGGCGTCTTCGGTCACCTGCCGATCGTCGCCTGGACCAACGCCGGCCCGGTGCACCCGGACGCCCTCGTCCGCCTTCGTCCGGTCCTGCAGCGTGCGGGCATCGCGGTGCACGCGGTCGACAAGTTCCCCCGCCTGCTCGACTACGTCGTGCCGGACCGGGTGCGCATCGGCGACGCCAACCGGGTGCGGCTGGGCGCACACCTGGCTCCCGGCACGACCGTCATGCACGAGGGCTTCGTGAACTTCAACGCCGGCACGCTCGGTGACGCCATGATCGAGGGTCGGGTGTCGCAGGGGGTCGTCGTCGGAGACGGCACCGACATCGGTGGGGGTGCGTCGATCATGGGGACCCTGTCCGGCGGCGGGACGCACCGGGTGTCGCTGGGCGAGCGGGCGCTCCTCGGGGCGAACGCCGGCCTCGGCATCTCGCTCGGGGACGACTCCGTGATCGAGGCCGGGCTCTACGTGACGGCCGGCACCAAGGTCGTCCTGGTGGGTGTCGCTCCGAACCCGGACGGCACGCCGCGCACCGTGAAGGCCGCAGAGCTGTCGGGCGTGCCGAACGTGCTGTTCCGGCGCAACTCGCTCTCCGGTGCGGTCGAGGCCCTGCAGCGCCAGGGCCAGGGCATCCAGCTCAACACGGCGCTGCACGCGTAGCGCGGCTCCCGACGAGAGACGGCATGGGGGCGACGATCGCGGGGCCGCACGGACCGGTGCCCGTCCGGCGGTACGGACGACCGGGCGGACCCACCCTGGTCTGGTTGCACGGGGGCGGGTTCTTCCGCGGTGGCCTCGACCAACCGGAGTCGCACGCCGTCGCCACCGCGCTGGCCGCCCACGGGCTCGCCGTCGTGACCGTCGACTACCGCCTCGCTCCGCTGCCCGGGCTGCCCTGGGTCGGACGCCGTGGAGCTCGGCCCCGGGCGCGGTGGCCCCACGCGCGCGACGACGTGCTCGCGGTGGTCCGACACACGAGGGCGCACACCGACGGGCCGCTGCTGCTCGGTGGGGCGAGCGCGGGGGTGTGCCTCGCGTCCGCCGCGACGCTCGGCCTGCTCGATGCCGGCGACCCACCGGAGGGCGTCGTCCTCGCGTACGGCTTCCACCACGCCCGACTCCCCCGCGACCGCGCCGTGCAGCGCACCGTCCGCGGACACCGCCGTGTGACGCACGCCCCGTGGGCCCTCGACGTCGCGAACCGGAACGCGGTGCCCCGGACGGCACTCGGGCAGCGGACGGCGTTCGCCGGCGGACAGGACCTGACCGGCTTCCCGCCCGCCTTCGTCGTCGACGCCGCGTCCGACGCGATGCGGGCGTCGGGCGAGCGGTTCGCTGCCGAGCTCGTCTCGGCGGGCACGTCGGTGGAGCGACACGTCCTGCCCGATCGGCACGCCTTCCTGAACCGACCGGGCACGCCCGCGTTCCGTGCGGCCGTCGACCTGCTCGGGACCTGGGCGACGGGCCGGTTCCCGTCGGCGGTGCGCCGCGCCTGCTGAACGCCGCTCCTGAGCGCGGCGCCTGACCGCCGCTCCCGAGCGCCGCGAGGAGTTCGCCGCGAGCCGGGTGACGCCGCCGGGGACCGACGGACCCCGGGCGCACCCACGGAACCGGGCGCACCCAGCAGAACCGGGCGCGCCCAGCAGAACCGGGCGCACCCAGCAGAACCGGGCGTACCTGATCCGCAGGATCGACCAGGTACGCCCGGTTCCGCTTGCCATGGCACGCGTGTTGGGAAGGAACGGGTGCGCCGGACGGGAGGCGCGGTGCCAGCCCACACCGCGCCTCCCGTCCGGCGCGTTCGCAGTTGCGCTCAGGTCACCGAGCGGGCAGGACACGCCGCGCGTCTCCTGCCGAGCGGGCAGGAACCGTCGCCGGACGACGCCGAGCGTGACAGGAATGGCCCGCTCGCGGGCCCCGCCCGTCGAGCGTGACGGAAGAGGCCCGCTCGCGGGGCGCGAGCGGGCCTCTCGGACCGTGTCGAGTGGACCGGGGCCGGACGTCAGCGAGCGGGCAGGTCCCGCTCCGGGTGCCCCACGTAGAGCTGCTGCGGGCGGCCGATCTTGTTGAGCGGGTCGTTGTTGAGCTCACGCCACTGGGCGATCCACCCCGGCAGACGCCCGATGGCGAACAACACCGTGAACATGCGCGGCGGGAAGCCCATCGCCCGGTAGATGATGCCCGTGTAGAAGTCGACGTTCGGGTAGAGCTTGCGGCTGACGAAGTACTCGTCCTCGAGCGCGATCTGCTCGAGCTCCATCGCGATGTCGAGCAGGTCGTCCTGCACCCCGAGCGACTGCAGCACCTCGTGCGCGGACTCCTTCACGAGCTTCGCGCGCGGGTCGTAGTTCTTGTAGACGCGGTGCCCGAAGCCCATGAGCTTCACCCCGCGCTCCTTGTTCTTCACCCGCTCGACGAAGCGCGACACCGGCTCGCCGGAGTCCTTGATCTGCTGCAGCATCTCGAGCACGGCCTCGTTCGCGCCACCGTGCAGCGGCCCGTACAGCGCGTTGATGCCGGCGGAGATCGACGCGAACATGTTCGCCTTCGTCGAGCCGACCAGGCGCACGGTCGAGGTGGAGGCGTTCTGCTCGTGGTCCTCGTGCAGGATGAGGAGCCGCTCGAGCGCCTTCGACAGCACCGGGTTCGGTTCGTAGGGCTCGGCCATGGTGCCGAAGTTCAGCCGGAGGAAGTTGTCGACGAACGACAGCTTGTTGTCCGGGTAGAGGAACGCCTGCCCGATCGCCTTCTTGTGCGCGTAGGCGGCGATGACCGGGAGCTTCGCGAGGAGCCGGACGGTCTGCAGCTCGACCTTCTCGGGGTCGTCGACGTCCATGTCGTCCTCGTAGTACGTGGACAGTGCGCTCACGGCGCTCGACAGCACCGACATCGGGTGCGCCGAGTGCGGCAGTGCGTCGAAGAGGCGGCGGAGGTCCTCGTGCAGCAGCGTGTGCCGACGGATGCGGGCGTCGAAGTCGTCGAGCTCGTCCTTCGTGGGGAGCTCGCCGTAGATGAGGAGCCACGCGACCTCGAGGTACGTGCACCCCGATGCGACCTGGTCGATCGGGTACCCGCGGTAGCGCAGGATCCCCTGGTCGCCGTCGATGTACGTGATGGCGCTCTTGGTCGCGCCGGTGTTGACGAAGCCGTAGTCGAGCGTGTTCAGCCCGGTCTGCTTCTTCAGCGAGGAGATGTCGATGGCGGACGCGCCGTCGACGCTCGGCAGGATCGGGAACTCCGCCGTGCCACCCGGGAACGTCAGTGTCGCCGTCTCCGTCGACTCCGCGGCGGCGGGGCTCACGGGGACGGGCGTGGTGGGCGGTGTGGCCGTCTTCTGAGCGTCGTTGGCAGTGTCAGTCACGACGACAGCCTAACTGCGCCGACTGTCGGTCGTGCACCACCGGAAGGCGGAGATCTGGTGGATTCCACGGATTGTGCGGGGAGCGCACAGCGGTCCCAACCCTCGTCACGACCGGGAGGCGCGGCCCACCTCGATCAGGACGCGGCCAGTCTCCGGGTGCTCGCCAGCCGCTGCGCCGCGGCCGCGATCCGGTCGTCGGTCGCGGTGAGCGCCACCCGGACGTGCTCCGCCCCGGCGGGCCCGTAGAAGGTGCCTGGTGCGACGAGGATGCCCCGTTCCGCCAGCCAGCCGACCGTGTCGAGCGCGGGCTCGCCGCGGGTCGCCCAGAGGTAGAGCCCGGCCTCGCTGTTGTCGATCCGGAAGCCCGCTCCTTCGAGTGCCCGTCGGAGCATGTTCCGTCGGGCCCGGTAGCGGGCCTTCTGCTGCTGCACGTGCCTGTCGTCGGCGAGGGCCACGATCATCGCGTCCTGGACCGGCAGCGGCGGCATCATGCCGGTGTGCTTCCGGACCGCCAGCACGTCGGCCAGGATCGCGGCGTCCCCCGCGACGAAGGCAGCACGGTACCCGGCGAGGTTCGACTGCTTCGACAGCGAGTACACGCTGAGCACGCCGTCCACCCGATCGCCCACGACCTGCGGGTCGAGGATCGAGGGTGTCGGCGACGCGTCGTACGGCGGCTCCCACCCGAGCTCGGCGTAGCACTCGTCGCCGACGATCACGGCGCCGAGCTCCCGCGCCCGTGCGACCGCGGCGCGCAGCTGTTCGACGGACAGCACGCGACCGTCCGGGTTGCCGGGCGAGTTCAGCCACACGAGCTTCGTGCTCTCCGGCCATGCGGCGGGGTCGTCCGAGGCGAGCGCGTCAGCGCGCACGAGCGCGGCTCCGAGCTCGTAGGTCGGGTACGCGGCCTCCGGGAGCACGACGGTGTCCCCCGGGCCGATCCCGAGCCAGAGCGCGAGCCCGGCGATGAACTCCTTCGAGCCGATGGTCGGGAGCACCTGCTCGGGCGTCAGCGTGATGCCCTGCCGACGGCCGTACCAGTCGGCGATCGCCTCGCGCAGCGCGGGCGTGCCGGCGACCTGCGGGTAGGCGTGCGCGTCGGTGGCACCCGCCAGGGCCCGTCGGACGACCTCGGGGGTCGGGTCGACGGGCGAACCGACGCTGAGGTCGACGATGCCGCCCTCGTACGCCGCTGCGCGCTGCTTGAACGGGACGAGCTGGTCCCAGGGGAAGTCGGGGAGGTCGAGCGCCACGGAGCGGTCCGGGGTCAGCCGCGCGGGGGCTGGGCCGTGATGACGGGGTGGTCCTTGTGGATCACACCGACCTTGGCGGCACCGCCGGGCGAACCGACCTCGTCGAAGAACTCGACGTTGGCCTTGTAGTAGTCGGCCCACTCGTCCGGCAGGTCGTCCTCGTAGTAGATCGCCTCGACCGGGCAGACCGGCTCGCACGCACCACAGTCGACGCACTCGTCGGGGTGGATGTACAGCGACCGGTCACCCTCGTAGATGCAGTCGACCGGGCATTCGTCGATGCAGGCGCGGTCCTTGACGTCGACACAGGGCTGGGCGATCACGTAGGTCACGGTGCGGGTGCTCCCTTCGGACTGAGCGTGGTCGAGTCTACTCGCGGCGCCCGGGAGCCCCGGACCGCGCGGTGTCCGTGGACGATGCGGCAGCCGTCCCGGCCCCGGCTCCGGCTCCGGACGCCGACGCCGCCGCGGCGCGGGCTCGCAGCCCCGACAGGTCGGGCCAGGCGAGGGCGAACGCCGCGATCGCCGCCGGCGCGAAGGTCCAGACGTAGCCGGCGAGGTTCGCGAGCACCAGCGGGGACGACTGCCCGCCGACGCTCACGAGCACCTGCGTCGCGACGATGATCCCGATGCCGGCCGCTGCGACCATCGCCCGCGAGCGGTACAGGAGGCGCAGTCCCACCACGAGTCCGAGCACGATGAGCGTCGTCAGGACCATGCCGACCGGGAAGCCCGCGAGCCGCTGCTGGTGCGTGACGGTCCCGAGTGCTCCGACGACGAGCCCGGCGACCGCCGCGACGACGACCGCCGTCACCTTCCCCTGAGGGGTGAGCTCGGCGAAGGTCTCGGGAGCGTGGGGCACCGGGTCGGCGTCGTGCCGGAACGCCTCGACCGCGGGGGCCTCCTGCCGGACGCCGTGGGGCATCACCCAGGTCAGGCGCTGCGGATCCGTCGGGTCCACGGGGTCGATGGCGACCTGCGACCGGTACTGCTCGACGGCGGCGCGGACCTTCGCCCGGACGGGGACGACGTCGACGGTCAGGTCGACCTCGTCCGACGTCGGGTCGACGATCATCGAGAAGGGGACCTCCTCTGCCCGGGCCGCGTACCGGGCAGCGTGGTGCACCCGCACGTGGTCCGGGTGGCCGTACCCGCCGTCGTCGGCGTAGCTGACCACCGCGTCGGCGCCGGTGGAGCGGATCGCCGCGCGCACGTCGTCGACGACCTCGCCCAGGTCCGCCGCGGTGAGCGAGTCGGCCGGGGCGTCGTCGGCGGCCGTCGCGCGTCCGTCCGGTCCCCACTGCATGCCGGAGTCGCTGTACCGCCGCTCGGGCAGGTCGGTGGGACGTGCTCCCCGGCCGCCGAGCCACAGGTGTGCCGGACCGCCGAGCGCGGCCAGCGCGGCGGCGATCTCGGTCTCGCGGTGTGCCGCGACACGGGGGCCGTCACCGAAGAGCGGCGCCAGGGCCTCGGTGAGCATCTCGCCGCGCTCGCCCCGCGTGGCGGTGAGCACCGTCACCTCGGCGCCGAGCTCGAGCAGGGTGGCGATGGTGCCGCCGGACGACAGGGTCTCGTCGTCGGGATGGGCGTGCACGAACAGGACGCGCTCGGGACGCGGTGCGGGAGCCTTGGACATCGCGTCCCAGGGTACTTCGCTAGCGGGGCGTGACGATGTACGTCGCGGTGACGCCGTCCGACGACTCGGACACCGTCAGCACCACGCGGTACGCGTCGCTGCGGAACATCCCGAACGCGCTCGACGTGTCCGCACGCTTCGCGGACTCGGTGTACCCGGCGGCAGCGAGCTGCTCGGCGGCCGCCGCGAAGTCGTCGACCGAGGCCACGCGGACCTGCACCACCCAGCCGGAACCGTTCGGCCCGGCCCCACCGCCGAGCACGGTGCCGTCGACGAGCGGGACGTCGGGGGTCGGGAAGCCGTCCGGCACCCTGCCGTCGCTCGTCACGCCCGTGCCCGACAGTGCCGCGTCGAGGGCGCCGTCGATGCCGCCCGCGACCGAGGCCATGCCGTCCTGCACGGCCTTGCCGTCGATGCCCTGCACGGTCTCGCTGACGTTCGAGGCGACCGACGAGCCGAGGTCGGTCGCCTGGCGCACCGCGTCGGCGGAGCAGCCGGTCAGGCCCGCGAGGGCGATCCCCGCGGTCACGGCGGCGATGAGGGTCCGGGTCGTGCGCATGCGGACACCCTAGGTGGACTGCCGGGAGGCGCGGCGTGCGTTCCCTGGGAAGTCTCCCGTCCGCCGCGCCGCCGGTCAGGACAGGTAGGTGCGGGCGGCTGCCGTCAGGGCGTCGACGCCGACCGGGATCGCCGTCTCGGCCTGCGGCGCGTAGAACGGCGAGTGGTTGCTCGGGATCTCCTCGCCGCGGCGGAACAGCTCCGGGTCGGTGATGCCGGTGAACCAGTACACGAGCGGCACCCCCGCCGCGGTGGCGAGCTGGCCGACGTCCTCCGACGCCATCGCCAGCCCGATCTCCAGGTCGCGCGCACCGGGCACGACGGGACGGATCGCCTCGAGCACGCGCTTCGCCGCCTCGGGGTCGTTCACGGTCACCTCGGCACCCGGGGCACGCTCGATGGTCGGCGCGGCGAGGCCGCCCGCCTCGCTCTCGGCCCGCACGATGCGCTCGATCGAGGCGATGATCCGCTCGCGGGTCTCCTCGTTCCGAGCGCGCGTCGAGATCTCGATGACGGCCTGGTCCGGGATGATGTTCGGCCGGGTCCCGGCGTGGAAGGCGCCGACGGTGACGACGCCGGCGTCGGACGGCGAGACCTCGCGGGAGACGACCGTCTGCAGCCGCACGACGGCGCTCGCGGCGGTGACGATCGGGTCGAGCGAGGCCTGCGGCGCCGAACCGTGCGCGCCGCGGCCGTTGAACGTGACCGTCAGCCGGTCGCTCGACGCCATGACCGGTCCGCTGCCGACCGCGACGATCCCGACCGGCGCGGGGGCGGAGTGCTGCCCCAGCACGACCTCCGGCTGCGGGAAGCGCTCGACCAGGCCGTCCTCGATCATCGCGCGGGCACCGGAGATCACCTCTTCTGCGGGCTGGAAGACGGCGACCACCGTGCCGTGCCACGCGTCACGGGTGTCGACGAGGCGCTCGAGGGTCCCGAGCAGCCACGTGACGTGGATGTCGTGTCCGCAGGCGTGCATCGTCGGGACCTCGACGCCCTCGTCGTCGCGGCCGGTGTGCGTGCTCGCGTAGGACAGCCCCGTGCGCTCCTGCACGGGCAGGCCGTCGATGTCGGCGCGGAGCCACACGACCGGCCCGTCGCCGTTCGCCAGGACGCCCACGACGCCCGTGCCGCCGACGCCCGTGGTGACCTCGATCCCACCGATCTCGGCCAGTCGGTCGGCGATCACACCGGCGGTGCGGTGCTCCCGGAAGCCGAGCTCCGGGTGGGCGTGCAGGTCCTGGTACAGGGAGAGGAGATCGAGGGTCACCCGTCCACCGTAACCCTGGAGCCGGAGGGCGCGGACGCCGACGGCCCGGCCACCTCGACGAGGTGACCGGGCCGTCGGACGGAGGCGGTGCCTCCAGGCTGTCGCGGAGTTACGCGTCCTGGCGCTTCAGGCGGGCGTACGCGCGCTGACGGGCCTGCGCGTCGAGCTCGACCTTGCGGATGCGCACGTTGTCGGGGGTGACCTCGACGCACTCGTCCTCGCGCGCGAACTCCAGGCACTCCTCGAGGGAGAGCTGGCGCGACGGCGTCATCGACTCGAAGGAGTCGGCGTTCGCCGAACGCATGTTCGTGAGCTTCTTCTCCTTCGTGATGTTCACGTCCATGTCGTCGGCGCGCGAGTTCTCGCCGATGACCATGCCCTCGTAGACCTCCTCCGTCGGGTTGACGAAGAACGTCATGCGCTCCTGCAGGTTCGTGATGGCGAACGGCGTGACGACACCGGCGCGGTCGGAGACGATCGAGCCGTTGATGCGGGTCTGGATCGGGCCCGCCCAGTCGTCGTAGCCGTGCGAGATCGCGTTCGCGATGCCCGTGCCACGGGTCTCGGTGAGGAACGACGTGCGGAAGCCGATGAGGCCACGCGACGGCACGATGAACTCCATGCGGATCCAGCCGGTGCCGTGGTTCGTCATGTTCTCCATGCGACCCTTGCGCGCGGCCATGAGCTGCGTGATCGCGCCGAGGTGCTCCTCCGGCGTGTCGATCGTCATGTGCTCGTAGGGCTCCTGGAGCTTGCCGTTCTCGTCACGCTTCGTGACGACCTGCGGCTTGCCCACGGTGAGCTCGAAGCCCTCGCGGCGCATCTGCTCGACCAGGATGGCGAGCGCCAGCTCACCACGGCCCTGGACCTCCCAGGTGTCCGGACGGCCGATGTCCTGCACCTTGAGCGACACGTTGCCGATGAGCTCGCGGTCCAGGCGGTCCTTGACCATGCGCGCGGTCAGCTTGTGGCCCTTGACCTTGCCGACGAGCGGGCTCGTGTTGGTCCCGATGGTCATCGAGATGGCGGGGTCGTCGACCGTGATGGTCGGCAGCGGGCGGACGTCCTCGGGGTCGGACAGCGTCTCACCGATGGTGATGGTGTCGAAGCCGGCGACGGCGACGATGTCACCGGGGCCCGCGGACTCGGCCGGGAAGCGGTCGAGTGCCTTCGTGATGAGCAGCTCGGTGATGCGGGCGTTCGCGACGGTGCCGTCGTGCTTGACCCACGCGACCGTCTGCCCCTTCTTCATCGTGCCGTGGAAGATGCGGAGCAGCGCGAGGCGGCCGAGGAACGGCGAGGCGTCGAGGTTGGTGACGTGCGCCTGCAGCGGGTGCTCGTCGTCGTACGTCGGCGCCGGCACGTGCTGCAGGATCGCCTCGAACAGCGGCTCGAGGTCGTCGTTGTCGGGCAGCTCGCCGTCGTTCGGCTTGTTGCGGCTCGCGGCGCCGGCACGACCGGACGCGTAGACGACCGGGACGTCGAGGATCGCGTCGAGGTCGAGGTCGTCGACCTCGTCCGACAGGTCCGAGGCCAGGCCGAGGAGCAGGTCCTGCGACTCGGAGACGACCTCGTCGATGCGGGAGTCCGGGCGGTCCGTCTTGTTGACGAGCAGGATCACCGGGAGCTTCGCGGCGAGCGCCTTGCGCAGCACGAAGCGGGTCTGGGGCAGCGGGCCCTCGGACGCGTCGACGAGCAGCACGACACCGTCGACCATGGAGAGGCCGCGCTCGACCTCACCACCGAAGTCGGCGTGGCCGGGGGTGTCGATCACGTTGATCGTGATGCGGCCACCCGGGTTGAACTGCTCGGCGTGCTCCCCGTTGTAGAGCACCGAGGTGTTCTTCGCGAGGATGGTGATGCCCTTCTCGCGCTCGAGGTCGTTCGAGTCCATCATCCGGTCTTCGCCCTCGAAGTGGGCGTCGAACGAGTTGGTCTGCGTGAGCATCGCGTCGACGAGGGTGGTCTTGCCGTGGTCGACGTGTGCCACGATGGCGACGTTGCGCAGGTCGGACCGGGTGGCGAGCGCCATACAGGACATCCTTCAAGTGTTCGGAGAAGATCGGGCGGCCGACGGCGGCTCTCGCGCCGTGGTGGCACTGCCCGTGGGTGGGCTGGAACGCCCGACACGCCAGTCTACCGGTAGTTCGCAACCCTGAGGAGTACAGCGCATGACCCGACGGCGGACGTGGACCGAGATCACGATCGTCCTCATGCTCTCACTGGGTGGCAGCGCGCTGTACTCGGTGCTGCAGATCATCGACGACCTGTCCCAGACGACGCCCCTCGGCGAGCAGTCGACGGCACTCAACACGTCCACCACGACCGTGCAGTACGTCGACCTCGCGCGGCAGCTCGTCGGCATCGCGGTCGACCTGGCCCCGGTCGCGCTGGTCTGCTACCTCCTCTGGAGCGCGAGGCGCCCGCACCTCCACCGGCTCGGCATCGACCGCTTCCGGGCGCGGCCGGACCTCGGCGGAGCAGCCCTCATCGCGCTCGGCATCGGCATCCCCGGACTCGCGCTCTACTTCACCGGTCGCGCACTCGGCTTCACGGTGGACGTCGACCCGGCGGCGCTGAACACCTACTGGTGGACGATCCCCGTCCTGCTGCTCTCGGCCGTCCGGTCCGGGCTGCAGGAGGAGGTCATCGTGATCGGGTACCTGTACGAGCGGCTCGGCGGGCTCGGGTGGGGGCGGTGGCAGGTCATCCTGTCGACCGCGGTCCTGCGCGGGAGCTACCACCTGTACCAAGGGTTCGGGGCGTTCGTGGGGAACGCGGTGATGGGCGTCGTGTTCGGGTGGATCTACACGAGGTGGGGGCGGCTGCTCCCGCTCGTCATCACGCACTGCCTGCTCGACGCCGTCGTCTTCGTGGGCTACCCCTTCGTCGCCCAGGCGTTCCCGGGACTGTTCCGGTGAGCGCACCGAGGTGGGGTCGGCTGCCCGGTGGACTGCGCGACCTGACGGCCGCCGACGGCTTCGCCATCGCGGCGGCCTACCGCGACGACGAGATCTGCCGCTGGCTCCCGGTCCCGCGGGGCCTGCCGCCCGAGGCGTACGGAGCCTGGGCCGACGAGGCCGCGGCGCTCCGCGCATCCGGCGACGGCCTCCGTCTCGCCATCGAGTGGGCGGGTGGTCTGGCCGGGTCGATCGAGGTCAGACGTGTCGACCGCCGGGCCCGGAGCTGCGAACTCAGCTACTGGTCGGTGCCCGATCGGCGCCGCACCGGTGGGACCGCGGCAGCCGTCCGTACCCTGGCGGACCACCTCGTCACGTCGGCGGAGTTCCGTCGCGTGGAGCTGCGGATCGCACCGGGCAACGCTGCGTCCCTCGCCCTCGCGCGCCGAGCCGGTTTCGTCCCCGAGGGGACGCTGCGGCGCGCCGGGTTCCTCGGTGACGGGTCGGTGGTCGACCTCACCGTGTGGTCGCGCACCGACCGGGACGTGGGCCGGTGACGGACGGGAGGCGCGGTACCGACCGGCACCGCGCCTTCCGTCCGTCGGCTGGTCACGCGACCAGCTGCGGCACCTGCTCCGGGTAGTGGCACGCCGCACGGTGGTCGCGCTCCGCGCCGGCGCGCGGCGCCTTCTCGGGCACCTCGTCGCGGCACCGCGCCTGCTGCGCCTCGGGCAGCATCGCGTAGAGCGGGCAGCGCGAGCGGAACCGGCAGCCGGTCGGGCGCTCGGTCGGGCTGGGCGGGTCCCCCGGCAGCAGGATCGTCCGCCGTGCGCGCTCCACGACGGGATCCGGCACCGGGACCGCCGACATGAGCGCAGCCGTGTACGGGTGCATCGGGCGCTCGAAGACCTCGTCGACCGCGCCCTCCTCGACGGTGCGGCCCAGGTACATCACGCTCACCCGGTCCGCGACGTGCCGGATCACCGACAGGTCGTGCGACACGAACAGGTACGACAACCCGAGTCGTGCCTTGAGGTCGGCGAGCAGGTTGAGCACCCCGGCCTGGATCGACACGTCGAGCGCGGAGACCGGCTCGTCGAGCACGATGAGCTCCGGCTCGGTCGCGAGCGCCCGAGCGATCGAGATGCGCTGCCGCTGCCCGCCGGAGAACTCGTGCGGGTAGCGGTCGGCCTCGGCGGCACGGAGCCCCACGAGCCCGAGGAGCTCCGGCACCCGCTCGGCGATGCGGTCCGACGAGGCGCCGATGGCCCGGAGCGGTTCGGCGACGACGTCGTACACGGACATGCGCGGGTCGAGGCTCGCTGCGGGGTCCTGGAACACCATCGAGATGCGCTGCCGCAGCTGCTTCGACGCCGTGACCGGCTGTCCGAAGAGCTCGACCGTGCCGTGCTCGGGCCGCTCGAGGTCCATCAGCTGGTGCAGGGTCGTCGACTTGCCGGACCCCGACTCCCCGACCAGCCCGAGCGTCTCGCCCGTGCGGATGTCGAGGTCGACGCCGTCCACCGCGTAGACCTCGCCGACCTTGCGCTTGAACACCGACCCCTTGACGAGCGGGAACGTCTTCGTCAGCCCCTCGACCTGGACGACGGCGGGACGCTGCTCGCGGGCGGCGGGTGTGGTGACCGCGACGCCGGTGTCCGGGATCTCGGGCAGCCGGAAGATCGCGCCGGCGTCGGCGTGGGCCTCGGCGACCTCCTCGTACCGGTGGCAGGCGACCGCGTGCGGCACCGAGGTGTCGACCGGCCCTTCTCCGGGGACACCGGCCGCCACGTCGACCGCGGCGAGCGGCGGTTCCGACCCACGGCAGACGGCCGCGGCGAGCGGGCACCGGTCGGCGAACGGGCAGGCGTCGGGCAGCCCGATGAGCGACGGGGGCGACCCGGGGATCGGCACGAGCGGCTCGCCGCTCGACTCGTCGAGCCGCGGCAGCGCGCCGATGAGGCCGATCGTGTAGGGCATGCGTGGCCGGGCGAACAGCTCGTCCGCGCTCGCCGTCTCGACGATCCGGCCGGCGTACATCACGGCGATGCGGTCGGCGATGCCGGCGATCACCCCGAGGTCGTGGCTGACGAACACCAGGGCGGCACCGGTCTCGCGCTGCGCGGTGCGGAGCACGTCGATGATCTGCGCCTGGATCGTCACGTCCAGTGCCGTGGTCGGTTCGTCGGCCAGGATCACGTCCGGGTCGTTCGCCATGGCCATCGCGATCATCGCGCGCTGCCGCATGCCACCGGAGAACTCGTGCGGGAAGGCGTCCACACGCTGCTCGGCCTGCGGGATGCCGACGAGCTCGAGCAGCTCGATCGCCCGGGCGCGTGCGTCCTGCTTCGAGGCACCCCGGTGCACGCGGACGGTCTCGGCGATCTGCTCACCGATCGTGTACACGGGCGTGAAGGCGGACAGCGGGTCCTGGAAGACCATCGCCACCTTGGCGCCCCGCAGCTTGCTCAGCTGCCGGTCGCTGCGGCCGAGGAGCTCCTGCCCCTCGAGCGCGATCGACCCCGTGACCTTCGTGGTCTCCGGCAGCAGTCCGAGGATCGCCATGCTCGTGACGGACTTGCCCGAACCGGACTCGCCGACGATGCCGAGGACCTCGCCCCGCCGGAGCTCGAGGTCGACCCCCCGAACGGCGTGCACGACGCCGCGCGGGGTCGGGAAGCGGACGTCGAGGTCGCGGACGCGGAGCAGCGGCTCGGTCGTGGTCGTCGTGGTGGTGGTGCTCATGCGCCGGCCCCTGCCTGCGTGGTGATGGTCGCGGCGTCGACCGCGGCCTGGTCCTGATCGCGCTTCCGGCCGCTCCGCTTCTGCTTCTTGCCCGTCGCCGACGTCGGGTCGAGCGCGTCGCGCAGCCCGTCGCCGAGCAGGTTCGCCGCGATGGCGAAGACCACGAGCGCACCGGCCGCGAAGAAGAACAGCCACGGGCTGGTGAGCGCGGCGTCCTGGTTCTGCGCGATGAGCGTGCCCAGCGAGACGTCCGGTGCCTGCACGCCGAAGCCGAAGTAGCTGAGACTCGTCTCGGACAACACCGCGGCGCCGACCTGGATCGTGCCGTCGATGATGAGGAAGGACGCCACGTTCGGCAGGATGTGCCGGACGATGATCCGGAACGGTCCGATGCCCATGTACCGGGCGGCGCGCACGAACTCGCGCTCCTTCACCGACAGCGTCATCGAACGGACGACCCTGGCGGTGATCATCCAGCCGAAGCCCGCGATGAGGGCGACCAGGACGATCCAGCCCGAGTTCTGGATGCGTGGGCTGATGATCGCGATGATGAGGAACGACGGCAGCACGAGCAGCATGTCGACGAAGAACATCACGATCCGGTCGACCCAGCCGCCGAAGTACCCGGCCGCGGCACCCGTCAGGGCAGCGATCGCCGTCGAGAACACCGCGACGAGCAGGCCGATGAGCAGGCTCTTCTGCATCCCCCGCGCGGTCTGCGCGAAGACGTCCTGCCCGATGCCGTTCGTGCCGAACCAGTGCGTCCCGCTCGGCGGCTGCGAGAACGCGGTGTAGTCGATCTGCGAGTAGCCGTACGGACTCACGAGCGGCCCGATGAACGCGAAGCCGAAGAGCAGCACGATCACGACGAGGCCGATCCCGGCGCCGCGGTTCATGAAGGTGCGGACGACGGTCTGCACGAAGCGGTTGCGCTGCTTCCCGCCGGGCTTCGGGCTGCCGGGCAGCGGCGTGTCGGACCGGCCGAGGGTCGTGCCGTCGACGGGTTCGATCCGGGTGTCGGTCATGTCAGTTCCTCCGCACGCGGGGATCGAGGACGGCGGTGAGGGTGTCCGCGAGGAACCCGGCGATGAGGACCATCACCGACGCGAACAGCGAGTACGCCGTGACCGCGTTCACGTCGTTGTTGTTCACCGAGTCGATGAACCACGCGCCCAGGCCGTTCCACCCGAAGATCTTCTCGGTGAAGATCGCCCCGGTCAGGATGCCCAGGAAGCCGTAGGCGAAGAGGGTCGTCATCGGGAGGAGCGCCGTCCGGAGACCGTGCTTGAAGGTCGCCTGTCGTTTCGTCAGGCCCTTCGCGCGCGCGGTCCGCAGGAAGTCCGAGCCGAGCACGTCGAGCATCGTCGCCCGCTGGTACCGGCTGTAGATCGCGATGAGCCCGAGCGCGATCGAGATCGTCGGCAGGAGCAGGTGCACACCCCGGTCCGCGAACAGCTCCCACCAGCTGCCAGAGAGCCCGGGCGTCGCCTCGCCGGTGAAGTTGATGAGCTGCGTCCCGGTGTCCTGGTTGAGCTTCGTCGCGCCGATCTTCAGGAACACGGCCGTCAGGAACACCGGTGTCGAGATGAGCACGATCGAGATGATCGCGCTCACCCGGTCCGAGATCCGGTACTGCCGGACGGCGTTCCAGACGCCGAGCAGCACCCCGAGCAGGATGCCGACGATCGTGCCCACCAGCAGCAGGCGGAGACTCACCCCCAGGCGCGGCCAGAACTGGTCGGTCACGGGGCGGTCCTGGATCGTCCGTCCCATGTCGCCCTGCACGACCTCGCCGAGCCAGTGCCCGTAGCGCACGACGATCGGCGTCTTGTCGTTGACGCCGATGTCGTCGAGCTTCTTGTCGATGGTGGCCGCAGGCGGTGCCGGGTTGCGCTCTGCGTAGACGGATCGGGGGCTGAACGTCGCCGAGGCCAGGAAGTACGTCAGCGAGGTGGCGAGGAACACGAGCACGACGTAGTACACGAGTCGACGCGCCAGGAAGCGGGTCATGCGGAACACCATACGACCCGATTTGTTTCCGGGAGATCACATCCCGCCACATGCCGCGTAACGGATTGGTGTTTGCAACAGAACGGGTCGACTGCCCCCGCGCGGGGGCCGTATGGTGATCCACAACTTCACGAGGGGAACACCATGAAGCACAGGAAAGTCCTGGCGTTGACGGCGGCACTCGCCGGCTTCGCTCTCGTCGCGACCGGCTGCTCGAGCGGATCCAACGGAGGATCCGGCGGCGGCTCGGACGACTCGGGCAAGAAGACCCTGCCCACCTCGGCCCAGATCAACGAGCAGCCGGTCTCGGACCTGCAGGACGGCGGCACGCTCCGTCTGCCGATCTCGCAGTGGATCACGCAGTGGAACTACAACCAGGTCGACGGCGCCCTGGTCGACGCCTCCACGATCGAACAGGCGACGATGCCGTTCATCTACGTGATCGACGGCAAGGGCGCACCGCAGCTCGACACCGACTACGTGTCGAAGGCCGAGGCGACGAGCGACGACCCGCTCACGATCGAGTACGAGATCAACCCGAAGGCGAAGTGGAACGACGGGTCCCCCATCACGTGGAAGGACTTCGAGAACGAGTGGAAGGCCCTGAACGGGACGAACCCGGACTACCTGGTCGGGTCGACCACCGGGTACGAGGACATCGCCTCGGTGACGAAGGGGTCGTCCGACCAGGACGTCAAGGTCGTCTTCGACAAGCCGTTCTCCGACTGGAAGTCGCTCTTCACCCCGCTCTACCCGGCCAGCCAGACCGGAACCCCCGAGCAGTTCAACGAGGCGTACAAGGGCAAGGTCCCGGTCTCCTCGGGCCCGTACAAGGTGTCCGAGCTCGACGAGACCGCCGGCACCGTGACGATCGTCCCCGACGAGAACTGGTGGGGTGACAAGCCGAAGCTCGACCAGGTCATCTTCCGGTCGCTCGACGGCAACGCGGACGTCGACGCCTACCTCAACAAGGAGATCGACTCGGTCCTGACGACAACCTCGGAACGGTTCGACCGCGTCAAGGACGCCAAGAACTCGAAGGTCTACGCCTCGACCTCGGCGCAGTACACGCACGTCGACTTCTCGTCCAAGGGCATCCTCAAGGACAAGCAGCTCCGACTCGCGATCCAGCACGCGGTGAACCGGGAAGCGCTGGCGCAGGTCATCGGCGGGACCCTGCCGTACAAGCTCGGCACGCTCGACAACCACGTCTTCCTGTCGACCGACGACGGCTACGAGGCGAACACCGACCCGAACGGCACCTTCGACGTCGAGAAGGCGAAGAAGATCCTCGACGACGACGGCTGGAAGACCGACGGCCAGTACCGCAAGAAGGGCGGAAAGACGCTCTCGCTGTCCATCACGATCCCGTCGGGTGCGACCTCGTCGCAGAAGCTCTCCGAGGTCATGCAGCAGCAGCTCAAGGACGTCGGCATCGAGCTGAAGCTCAAGTCCGTCGCGGTGGACGACTTCTTCGAGCAGTACGTCACGCCGGGCAACTACGACATGACGATCTTCGTCTGGGGCGGCACCGGTTTCCACTCCAGCAGCGCGTCGATCTACCAAACCGGCGACACCGGTCAGAACTACGGCCGCATCGGTGACGACGCGATCGACAAGCTCATCGCGCAGGCGGTCGCCGAGCCGGACACCGAGAAGGCGAACGCGATCTGGAACAAGGTCGACAAGCAGGTCTGGGCGATCGGGCACTCGATGCCGATCACCGCGAAGCCTGCCCTCGTCGCGCAGAACCCGAAGCTCGCCAACTACGGCGCGTTCGCGGGCGCGCAGAACATCGACTGGACCAAGGTCGGGTTCACCAAGTAGCAGCACGACACCAGGACGGGCCCGGTCGCACCACGCGACCGGGCCCGTTCCCTGTCCTACTGTGAGGGCATGAGCATCCCCGAGCCGGGCGACACCGCGCCCGACTTCTCCCTGCCCGGACTCGTCGTCCGGAACGGCACCCGCACGGACGACGAGTACGCCCTGTCCGCGGTCATCGGCCGTCCGCTCGTCCTCGCCTTCTACCCCGGCGACGCCACGCCCGTGTGCACGGCTCAGCTCTGCAGCTACCAGGAGGAGCTCGACGAGTTCACCGACCTCGGGGCCGTCGTCTGGGGTGTCAGCCCGCAGGCACTGGACTCGCACGAGGACTTCGCCCGCGGTGCGTCCCTCACCTTCCCGCTGCTGAGCGACACCGGCGGCGACGTCGCGCGGGCCTACGGCGTCCGTGCGCCGGGCATCGGCCTCCGCCGCTCGGTCTTCGTCATCGATGCCGACGGCATCGTCCGCTGGCGCCACGTCGGGCTCGTCGGCCTGCGCTTCCCGAAGGCCGACACCATCCGCGAGCAGGTCGAACGACTCGTCTGACCGCGCGGGACGGACCAGCGTTCCTGAAGATCGGGCACCGGGTGTTGACACCCGGGCGTGGCGGTGCTGACCATGGACGGACGAGGTCCGCAACGGACCCGCCTCTCCGGGGAACCGGGTCGTCCGGCGGTACGCGCAGGTGTGTCACACCCGCTCCCGGACGTCCCCGGGGAGGCGCTCTCGACCCCGCCCACTCCCCTACGATGGCCTGGATGAGCACCGTCGTCGCGCCCCGGATGCGCCTGTTCGCCGTCGTCCTGTGGGTCGTCGCGGTCGTGCTGGTGCCGCTCGCGCTCCTGACCGGCGGCAACCCGTTGCTCGTCCCCGTCCCGAGCGTCTTCACCGCGTTCATCGCGTGGGCCGTGCTCTGGCGCCCGCGGTTCGAGCTCACGGAGGAGACGCTGACGATCGTCGACGTCCGCCGCACGAGCACCTACCCCTGGCGCCGCGTGCAGGAGGTCCGCACGAAGTACGGCATCGAGGTGGTCACGACCGAGGGCGTCCGCCGCACCTGGCTCGCGACGCGGCCGACCGCCGCGCTCGGGATCCGTCGGCCGGGCGACGGCGCGACGACGGCCGCCGACGTGCGGGAGGTCGCAGACGTCCTCCGCGCGCACGTGCCGGCGCCGGTCGTGCAGGACGGACCGCCGCCGGCGACCGTCGAGGCCGCGACCATCGTCCACCGCGTGCACGGGTGGACGGTCACGGCGATGATCGTGCTCGGTGTCGCCGCGTCGATGGCCGGCGCACAGCTCTAGACGAGCACGCAACGGCCCGGTGGCGCGTGGCGGGACCGCGTCGAGCCTCCGGATCATCCCGTCGGCGGACGGGAGGCGCGTGGCGGGACCGCGCAGAGCCTCCCGGCCATCCCGTCGGCGGACGGGAGGCGCGTGGCGGGACCGCGCAGGGCCTCCCGACCGCCCCGTGGTGCGTCAGACCGCCAGCGCGCCCGCGGAGACCAGCAGCAGGACCGCGACCGCCGCCCCGGTCACGACGGCGGGACGGTCCCACCCGCGGCGGACGTCGCTGTCGGGTGCCCCGGCCGCGCGGCGTGCGCGCCAGCGCTGGCGGATCGTCCGCAGTTCCTCTGGCTCCTGCGGCACGGACAGCTGCCCACGACGGACCGGACGCGACCCGCGGATCGACGGCCCGCCGCGGCAGGTGACGGAGCGCCCGTCGGCGGTCTGCACCACGATCTGCCAGCGCAGCCGGACGTCGGTGACGGCAGCCCACGGGACGCGGGTGGTGCGCATCGGGTTCACGACCGTGAGCGCGTCGTCGTCGAGCCGCACCGACGGCCGGACGGTGAGCAGCCAGAGCGCCCACACGATCGCGGCGACCGGGCCGACCGCGACCCAGACGACGTCCCAACTCCCCCGTACCGCGGCGTCGGCGAGCAGGAACACCCCCAGGACGACGACGAGGCCGGACGCCACCGCCCCTCCGCGACCTGCGCGGAGGACGACGGGACGTCCGGCCTCGGGGTGGTGCAGCGGGATCAGCGCCCGAACTCGAACCCGGCACCCGGGATCGCGGCGAGCAGGTCCTTCGTGTACTGCTCCTTCGGGTTCGCGAAGACCTCGTCGGTCGTCGCCTTCTCGACGATCTGCCCCTTCCGCATGACGCAGACGTTGTCCGCGACGAGGCGGACGACGGCGAGGTCGTGCGTGATGAAGAGGTACGTCAGGTCGAGCTCGGTCTGCAGCTCGGTGAGCAGGTCGAGGATCTGTCCCTGGACGAGCACGTCGAGTGCCGAGACCGCCTCGTCGAGCACGATGACCTCGGGCTTGAGCGCCAGCGCACGCGCGACCGCGATGCGCTGCCGCTGCCCGCCGGAGAGCTCGTTCGGGTAGCGGTTCACCATCGACTTCGGCAGCGCGACCTGGTCGAGCAGCTCGAGCACGCGGGCTCGGCGGCTCGCCTTGTCGCCCACCTTGTGCGTGGCAAGGGGCTCGGCGATCGTGTTCCCGACGTTGTACATCGGGTCCAGCGAGCCGTACGGGTCCTGGAAGACCGGCTGCACCCGGCGACGGAAGTCGAACAGGTCCTTGCCCTTGAGGGCGCCGATGTCGATGCCGTCGAACGTGACCGAACCACCGCTGATCGACTCGAGCTGCAGCACGAGCTTCGCGACGGTCGACTTGCCCGAGCCCGACTCGCCGACGAGCGCCGTGGTGGTGCCCTTCGGGATCGCGAACGAGACGTCGTCGACGGCCTTGAGCTCGCGGGACTGCAGGTTCTTCCCTCGGAGCTTGTAGACCTTCTGGAGGTTCTTCACCACGATGAGGTCCTGCGCCGGACGGTGCTCGCGCTCCTGGGCGCGGGCGATCAGCTCGTCGTCCTCGCTGCCCGCGTCGGCGATGTCGACCCGCGCGTGCTGCACCTTCGACTGGATGCGACGGCTCGCGAGCGAGGGCGCCGCGGCGACGAGGCGCTGCGTGTACGGGTGCTGCGGGTTGGCCAGGATCTCCTTGGACGGACCCGACTCGACGACCTGGCCCTTGTACATCACGACGAGCTTCTCGGCACGCTCGGCGGCGAGGCCGAGGTCGTGCGTGATGAACAGGACCGAGGTGCCGAAGTCACGGGTCAGCGTCTCGAGGTGATCGAGGATGATCCGCTGGACGGTGACGTCGAGCGCCGAGGTCGGCTCGTCGGCGATGAGCAGCTGCGGGCGGCTGGACAGACCGATGCCGATGAGCACCCGCTGGCGCATGCCGCCGGAGAACTCGTGCGGGAACTGCTTGAGCCGGGTGGCGGCGTCGCCGAGGCCGGCCTCCTGCAGCACCTCGACCGCGCGGGCGCGGATCGCGTGCTTGCCGGTGGCCATGCCGTTGGCCTTGATGGCCTCTTCCACCTGGAAGCCGATCGACCACAGCGGGTTGAGGTTCGACATCGGGTCCTGCGGGACGTAGCCGATCTCCTTCCCGCGGATGCCGGCCATCTCCTTGTCGGACAGCCCGACGAGCTCACGCCCGTTGAACTTGATCGACCCGCCGGTGACCTCGCCGGTGCCGGCGAGCAGCTTGATGATCGCCTGGGCGCTGGTCGACTTGCCCGAACCGGACTCGCCGACGATCGCCAGACGCTCGCCCTGCTCGAGGGTGAAGTCGACGCCGCGTACGGCCTGCACGAGACCGCTCTGCGTGCGGAACCCGACCTGCAGGCCGGAGACCTCGAGCAGCGGGGCGCCGGAACCGGCCGGACGACGGGTGGTGGGATCGGTGAGCGTCTCGGTCATCGACGGGCCCTCGCCTTCGGGTCGAGCGCGTCGCGGACCACGTCGCCGAGGAGCAGGAACGCGAGCACGGTGATGGACAGGGCGGCGGACGGCCAGAAGATCGTCGACGGATTGGTGCGGATCGACGTCTGCGCGGTCCCGATGTCGAGGCCCCAGCTGAGCGCCGACGGGGGCAGCCCGATGCCGAGGAACGACAGGGTGGCCTCGGCGACGATGAACGACCCGAGCGACACCGTGGCGATGACGATGACCGGGGCGATCGCGTTCGGGATCACGTGGCGGACGAGCGTGGTGAAGCGGCTGACGCCGAGCGCCGCCGAGGCGGTGACGTAGTCGGACTGCTTCGCACTGAGCACCGCACCGCGCATGATGCGGGCGATCTGCGGCCACGCGAACGCGGCGAGCACGAGGGCCACCGTGATCGCGTTGCGGGCCGGGATGACCGACATGATCACGATCGCGCCGAGGATGGTCGGGATCGAGAAGAAGATGTCGCCGATGCGGGAGACGATCGTGTCGAGCCAGCCGCCGTAGAAGCCGGCGAGGGCACCGATGATGATGCCGACGAGCGACACCAGGATCGTGGCCACCAGGCCGACGATGACCGAGCTGCGTGCGCCCCAGATGACACGGGCGTACACGTCGTAGCCCTGGCGGTTGTACCCGAGCGGGTGACCCGGGCGGGCGCCCTCGTCACTGAAGTCGAGGTTCGCGGCGCGCGGGTCCACGTGCGTGAACAGGCCAGGGAAGACCGCGACGACCAGCACGAGCAGGATCAGGACCGAGGAGATCCAGAAGGTCGGGCGGACACGCATGGAGTCCCACGCGTCGGTCCAGGTCGAGCGCGTCTTCTCCGTCTCGTCGACCTGGTCGACGGCCTGGAGCGGCGTCTCCTCGATCGGCGCCACGTAGTGCGTCGCGGAGCGGGGTTCGGCGTTACTTGGCATAGCGGATCCTCGGGTCCAGGACGGCGTAGAGCAGGTCGACCAGGAGGTTGGCGAGCATGAAGATGATGACCATCACGGCGACGAACGACACGACCGTGGGGCCCTCGCCGAGCTTGACGGCGCGGAACACCGTGCCGCCGACACCGTTGATGTTGAAGATGCCCTCGGTCACGACCGCGCCGACCATCAGGTTGCCGATGTCGACACCGAGGTACGTCACCACGGGGATGAGCGAGTTGCGGAAGATGTGCACCCCGACCACGCGACGACGGGGCAGGCCCTTCGCGGTGGCGGTCCGGACGAAGTCGGCGTTCATGTTCTCGGCGACGCTGGCGCGCGTGAGCCGCACGATGTACGCGAACGACACCGTCGCGAGCACGACGGCCGGGAGCACGAGCTCCGACCACGGTGCCTGACCCGACACGGTCACGCGGAACAGACCGAGCTGGATGCCGAAGACGTACTGCAGCAGGAAGCCGACGACGAAGGTCGGCACCGAGATGAGCAGCAGCGAGACGACGAGCGCGGAGGTGTCGAACCACTTGCCCTTCTTGAGACCCGCGATGACACCGACGACGATGCCCGCGACGGCCTCGAAGAGCAGGGACAGGAGCGCCAGACGCGCGGTGATCGGGAACGCCGACGCGAGCTGCTGCGACACCGGCAGGCCCGAGTAGGTCAGTCCGAGGTCGCCGCGGAAGACGCCACCGATCCACAGGAAGTACTGGACGAGGAACGGCTTGTCCAGGTTGTACTGCTGCCGGAGCTGCTCGATCACCTGCGGCGACGGCTGACGGTCGCCGAACAGCGCGGCGATCGGGTCGCCGGGCAGCGAGAAGACCATGAAGTAGATGAGGAACGTGGCCCCGAAGAAGACGGGGATGAGTTGCAGGAGGCGCTTGCCGAGGTACCAGAGCATCAGATCGCTCGGCCCTGCGCAGCGGCGCGCGTGTCGTTCAGGTTCATGTCGTGAGGGGTGGACGGCTCGCGGGTCGGCACGGGTGTCCGGTGCGGGCGGCGGCGCCCGCGGTGGTGGGGGTTGTGTTGCCGCCGAGGTACGGGGGCCCGGAGACCGTGTGGTCTCCGGACCCCCGTCCGGTGGCCGCGGAGCAGGATACCTGCTCGCGATGTGTCTCCGCGGTGCTCGACCGCGGTGACACCGGTGTTACTTGGTGACCTCGATGTCGTAGTACAGCGGCACGGAGTCCCAACCGAACTTGACGTTCTTCACGTTGTCGGCCGACCAGACGCCGGTCACGTTGGAGTACCACAGCGGGATCTCCGGCAGGTCCTGGAACAGGAGCTCCTGGGCCTGGTCGAAGTACTTGTTGCCCTCTTCGACGGTCGAGGCGGAACGGCCCTTGGCGAGCAGCTCGTTGTACTCGGCCGAGTCGTAGCGCGCGTAGTTGCTGGACGAGCCCTCACCCATGGTCGGGCCGAGGAAGTTGTACAGCGACGGGTAGTCGGCCTGCCAACCGGTGCGGCTACCGCCCGTGAGCTTGTCCTGCGTCTGGGCGTCGAGCGCCTCCTGGAACGTCGGGATCGCCTTGCCCTCGGCCTTGATGTCGAGCGTGTTCGAGATCGAGTTGGTGACCGCGGTCACCCATGCCTCGTGTCCGCCGTCGGCGTTGTAGGCGATGGTGAGCGTCTCGTCGTACGGCGACATCTCGTTGGCCTGCGCCCAGAGCTTCTTGGCCTCGGACGGGTTGTAGTCGAGGACGTCGGAGCCCTTGAGGTCACCGTTCCAGCCGGCGATGACCGGGGAGGTGAAGTCCTTGGCCGGGGTGCGGGTGCCGTCGAAGATCTTGTCGGTGATCTGCTTGCGGTTGACCGCCATCGACAGGGCCTCGCGACGGAGCTTGCCCTCCTCGCCCTTCCAGTGGTCGAGGTAGTAGGGCAGGTAGAAGCCCTGGAAGATCGCCGCGGCCTGGTTCGCGTTCGAGTCGGGGAAGTCCGACTTGTACGTCGCGAAGGCAGCGTCCGGGATGGCGTCGAGCACGTCGAGGTTGCCACCCTGCACGTCCGCGTAGGCGGTGTCCTGCGAGGTGTAGAACGTGATCGTCAGACCACCGTTCTTCGGCTTGCGCTTGCCGGCGTAGTCCTCGTTGGTGACGAGCTTGATCGACTGGTTGTGCGTCCACGCACCCTTGCCGTCGAGCTTGTACGGGCCGTTGCCGATCGGGTTCTCACCGAACGCCTTGGTGTCGTCGTAGAACGCCGAGGGGAGCGGCATGAAGGCCGAGTAGCCGAGCGACAGCGGGAAGTCCGACTGCGCCGACTTCAGCGTGACGGTGAACTCGTCGTCGCTCTTGACCTTGAGCCCGGTGAGCTCCGAGTCCTTGTCGGCGTCGTAGCCCTCGATGTTCTCGAAGAAGTAGCTCGCGCCCTGCGCGTTCGACTTCTGGGCAGCCCAGTTCCACGCCTTCGTGAACGACTCGGCCGTGACCTTCTCGCCGTTGGTGAAGGTGTAGCCCGTGTTCAGCGTGATGTCGTAGGTCTTGGAGTCATCGGTGTCGATGCTCTTCGCGACCTCGTTCACCGGCTTGCCGTCGGCGTCGTACGAGACGAGGCCCTCGAAGATCGACGTGATGATCTTGCCGCCACCGGTCTCGGTGGAGTTCGAGGGGATGAGCGGGTTCTGGGGCTCGGAGCCGTTCGTGGTGACGATCCCGGACGCGTTCGTCGAGCCCGAGTCACCGCCGTTGCCGCTTCCGTTGCTGGAGCAGCCGGTCAGGGCGATTGCTGTGGCCCCGAGCACGGCGAGGGCAGAGAGCCCAGCGCGCTTCTTGATCAAGGTTCCTCCTGGTGCATGGGACGCGCCAGGCACAGAGGTGCTGCCGGGCGCGTTTGTCCTTGCACTGTAGGCAGTGCTCGGACCGCCGACCAAACCCTGCGGCCATCGGTTACAAACCGGAAACCAAGTTGCAGGATCGTTGCGGGAGGATGCAAGATTCGGTCGCCCTGACGAGGCGCGAGCGGGTTTGTTGCTTCTGCAACGAAGTTGTTGCACGAGCGCACAGCGATGGGCTAGCCGAGCAGCCCTCGGACGGAGGTGGAGCGCTCCGACATCCCGCGGTCCGGAACCGTCGGCGCACACCCCCTGGCGCACGTGTGCCCTGCCCGGATCTCCGGACAGGGCACACGCTACGCGCTCAGGGGTGGGACCGCCGCCGTGTGACACGGGCGGCGGGCCCGATCAGGCGAACGCCTCGATCGGCGGGCACGCGCAGACCAGGTTCCGGTCGCCGTACGCCTGGTCGATCCGGCGGACCGGTGGCCAGTACTTCCGCGCACTGATCCCGGGGACGGGGTAGACGGCCTGCTCCCGCGTGTACGGGTGCGTCCACTCCCCCGAGATCGCGGACGCCGCGGTGTGCGGGGCGTGCACGAGCGGGTTGTCGTCCGCCGGCCACTCCCCCCGCTCGACGGCTGCCGCTTCGGCACGGATGGCCAGCATCGCGTCGACGAAGCGGTCGAGCTCGGCGAGGTCCTCGCTCTCGGTCGGTTCGACCATGAGCGTCCCGGCGACCGGGAACGACATCGTCGGGGCGTGGAAGCCGTAGTCCACCAGGCGCTTCGCGACGTCGTCGACCGTGATGCCGGACGACTCGCGCAGGGGGCGCAGGTCGAGGATGCACTCGTGGGCGACGAGCCCCGACTCCCCCGTGTAGAGCACGGGGAACGCGTCACGGAGCCGCGCGGCGATGTAGTTCGCACCGAGGACCGCGGCCTCGGTCGCCCGGGTGAGGCCCTCGAGTCCCATCATGCGGACGTAGGTCCAGGTGATCGGCAGGATGCTCGGGCTGCCGTAGGGCGCTGCGGAGACCGGCCCACCGGCGTGGGCGAGTCGCCCGTCCGAGGTCGATCCGGGTCGCCGGTCCGGGTCCTGGGCGAAGGCGTGCGCCGGCAGGAAGGGCGCGAGGTGCGCCTTCGCCGCGACCGGGCCGACGCCGGGGCCGCCGCCGCCGTGCGGGATGCAGAACGTCTTGTGCAGGTTGAGGTGCGAGACGTCGCCGCCGAAGTCGCCGAACCGGGCGTGCCCGAGCAGTGCGTTGAGGTTGGCACCGTCGACGTACACCTGGCCACCGGCCTCGTGCACGGCGTCGCAGACCTCGCGGACGTCGTGCTCGTACACGCCGTGCGTCGAGGGGTAGGTGATCATCAGCGCGGCGAGGGTGTCGGCGTGCTGCGCGGTCTTGGCACGGAGGTCGGCGAGGTCGACGTTGCCGTCCTCGTCGCAGGCCACGACGACGACCTTCATGCCGGCGAGGACGGCGGACGCGGCGTTCGTGCCGTGGGCGCTCGACGGGATGAGGCACACCGTGCGGTCGACGTCACCGCGGGACCGGTGGTAGCCCCGGATCGCGAGCAGCCCCGCGAGCTCGCCCTGGCTGCCGGCGTTCGGCTGCAACGAGACCGTGTCGTACCCGGTGACCTCGGCCAGCCAGGTCTCCAGGTCGCCGATCATGTCGAGGTACCCCTCGACGTCCTCGCGCGGGGCGAACGGGTGCACGTTCGCGAACTCGGGCCAGGTGACCGCCGCCATCTCGGTCGCCGCGTTGAGCTTCATGGTGCAGCTGCCGAGCGGGATCATGCCGCGGTCGAGCGCGTAGTCCTTGTCGGCCAGGTGCTTGAGGTACCGCATCATGCGGGTCTCGCTGCGGTGCGCGCTGAACACGGGGTGCGTCAGGTAGTCGCTGCTGCGCAGCAGCTCGGACGGGAGGCCCGTGGCCGCCTCGCGCACGGCGCCCTCGGTCGACGGGACGGTCACGTCCACCGCCCCGAACACGTCGGCGAGCGCCGTCACGTCCTCGGGTGTGGTCGTCTCGTCCACCGACAGCTGGAGGGTGTCGGCGTCGATCAGGTGGAGCAGGCGGTCGGCGTCGCGCGCGGCGTCGACGATCGCTGCCGCGCGCCCGCGAGCCCGCAGGGTCAGGGTGTCGAACCAGTGCTCGTGCACGACCTCGAGCCCCGCCGCACGGGCGACGTCGGCGAGCGCCGAGGTCGTCCGGGCCACGCGGTCCGCGATGAAGCGCAGCCCCTCGGGGCCGTGGTAGACCGCGTACATCGAGGCCATCACGGCGAGCAGGACCTGCGCGGTGCAGATGTTGCTCGTGGCCTTCTCGCGACGGATGTGCTGCTCACGCGTCTGCAGGCTCAGCCGGTAGGCCATCTGTCCGTCGGCGTCGAAGGAGACGCCGACGAGCCGGCCGGGCAGCTGCCGCTCGAGTCCGGCACGGACCGCGAGGTACCCGGCGTGCGGGCCGCCGAAGCCGAGCGGGACGCCGAAGCGCTGGCTCGTGCCCACGGCGACGTCGGCACCCAGGTCGCCCGGGCTCGCCAGGAGCGTCATCGCGAGCAGGTCGGCCGCGACCACGGCGATGCCGCCACCGGCGTGCACGCGCTCGATGGTCGTCGAGGGGTCGACCACGCGCCCGGAGGCACCGGGGTACTGCACGATCACGCCGAAGGCGCCGTCCAGGTCGTCGTCGCTTGGCCCGGTCGCCGCGTCGAACTCGCGCAGGGCGATCCCGACCGCGTCGGCACGGTGGTCGAGCAGCGCGCGGGTCTGCGGCAGCAGGTCGGCGTCCACCAGGAACGCGTCGCCCTTCACCTTCGACGCACGACGGGCCAGGAGCATGCCCTCGACCACGGCCGTGCCCTCGTCGAGCATCGACGCGCCGGCGGTGGCCATGCCGGTCAGGTCGGACACCATCGTCTGGAAGTTGATGAGCGCCTCGAGTCGGCCCTGCGAGATCTCCGGCTGGTAGGGCGTGTACGCCGTGTACCAGCTCGGGTTCTCGAGCACGTTCCGCTGGATCACCGCGGGCGTGTGGGTGCCGTGGTAGCCGAGGCCGATCATGGCGCGACGGACGGTGTTCCGCCCGGCCTTCGCGCGGAGCTCGGCGAGCGCCTCGGTCTCACCGACGGCCGCGGGGACGACCGTGTCGGTGGTGGGCGCGGCGTGGATCGACTCCGGGATCGCCGCGCGGACGAGGGCGTCGAGGGACGGCTGCCCGACCACGTCGAGCATGACCTGCTGGTCGGCGCTCGTCGTGCCGATGTGCCGGTCGGCGAAGGACGTCTGGAGGTTCTGCTGCGCGCCGGTCATGCGAGGGACGCCCGGTACGCGTCGTGGTCCATCAGGTCCTCGGGGAAGGAGGTGCCCTCGACCTTGAGCTTCACGAGCCAGCCGGCGCCGAACGGGTCCTGGTTGACGGTGTCGGGGGCGTCGACCACGGCGTCGTTGATCGCGACGACCTCGCCCTCGATCGGGGCGAAGAGCTCGCCGACGCTCTTGGTCGACTCGATCTCGCCCATCTGCTCGCCGGCGGTCGTGGTGGTACCGACGGCGGGGAGCTCGACGTAGACGACGTCCCCGAGCTGCTCGGCGGCGTGGTCGGTGATGCCGACGGTCACGGTGTCGCCCTCGACGAGGATCCACTCGTGGTCGGCGGTGTACTGCAGTGCGGTCTGGTCGGTCACGGGATCAGCCTCTCGGAGTGCGGCGGTAGAAGGGGAAGGGGGTGACGGTGCTGGGGATCGCGGTCCCGCGCACGTCGATGTGCAGGAGCTGTCCCTCGCCGGCCACGGTCGGATCGACGAAGGCCATGGCGACGGGGTGTCCCAACGTCGGCGAGAGCGCCCCGGACGTGACGGTGCCGACGACCTGCCCGTCGTGCACGACGTCGTACCCGGCGCGCGGCGCACGGCGTCCCTCGGTCACGAGGCCGACGAGCACGCGGGCGCCGGGGGCGGGCACCACGCCGGCGTCCCCCACGAACGAGCCCGAGGTCGCGACGACACGACCGAGACCGGCCTGGGCGGGTCGCACCTCGGTCGACAGTTCGTGCCCGTAGAGCGGCATGCCGGCCTCGAGCCGCAGGGTGTCCCGCGCGGCGAGCCCGGCGGGCACGACGCCGCGGTCGGCGCCGGTCTCGAGCAGGGCGTCCCAGATCGACGACGCGACGTCGGTGTCGCTGTAGATCTCGAAGCCGTCCTCGCCGGTGTAGCCGGTCCGGGCGACGAGGACCTCGGCGCCGTCGAACAGCGCGTGCAGCACGCGGTAGTACCGGAGTTCGTCGAGCGGGGTCTCCGGCTGCAGGCGGTCCGCCACGACCAGGGCGTCGAGCGTCCCTGCGGCGGCCGGACCCTGGATCGCCACGAGGGCGGTGGTGTCCGAGTCGTCGGTGACCTCGACGTCGTGGCCGCCCGAGCGCGCGACGAGCGCGTCGACCGCGACGGAGCGGTTCGCGGCGTTCGCCACGACGAGGAAGACGTCCTCGCCGGTGCGGTAGACCACGAGGTCGTCGAGGATCCCGCCGTCCTCGGCGAGGAGCAGCGAGTACTTCGCGCGACCGACGGGCATCGCGCCGAAGGACCCGGCGAGCGCGTGGTCGAGGAACGGCACGGCGTCGGGGCCGACGACGCCGACCTCGGCCATGTGCGACAGGTCGAAGACGCCCGCGGCCTGACGGACGGCGTGGTGCTCGGCGAGGTCGGACGAGTACCGCACGGGCATCCGGTACCCGGCGAAGTCGGTGAAGGTGGCGCCCGCAGCCTCGTGCGCGGACTCGAGTGGGGAGGAACGCATGACGGAGTTCTCCTGGCATCGGCAGGACCCGACGGCCGTCGTCGGGTGGGAACTCCCCCTCTGTCATGGGCCTGAGAGTTTCACCGCGGCCCGTGAGGTCCGGCGGCTTTCACCGTGGGCGAGACGCCGCGCGGGCCCGGCGGGGACGCGTGTCTGCTTTTCAGAGTGGCCTGTCCGCTGCGGTGTGGGACCTGAGAGATTGACGGGGAGGTTGCTCCTTCGGTGCCGTGCGCGTGCGCTCGGCTCTCCCGCGGCGGGTGTGCGGCCGGTGTTGAGTTGTGCAGGCCCGAGCATACCGACCCCGCGTTTCCGGCATGTGTCGTGGTCGACCCTTCGACGTCTCGTAGAATGCGGGGATGGCAGGACAGCGATCGCGCCCCCGTGGGCAGCTCGAGCAGGCGGTCCTCGAGACCCTGCGCGCTGCGGCCGACCGCGGCGTCGTGGACGGGTGCACGGCACGGCAGGTGCTGGACGCCTTCCCGGAGCCGCGTCCGGCGCTCACCACGGTGCTGACCGTGCTCGACCGCCTGGGACGCAAGGGCCAGGTCGAGCGGCAGGAGCACGCCGAGGCCCCGCTGACCTTCCGCGCCGTGCACAGCCGTGAGCAGCAGACGGCATCGCTGATGTCGAACGCGCTGGCCGCCGCGTCGGACCGCGAGGCCGCGCTGCTCCAGTTCACCGGATCGCTCGCCTCGGACGACCTCGACGTCCTGCGCCGCGCCCTCGACGCCCGAGCCCGCTCCTGACCGGAACCGAGCAGTGGTCGTCGTCGGAGTCGCCCTCATCGCCCTCGCCCTCGTCGTCGTGGTGGTCGCCCCGCGCGTCCTGACCCGGTCCGCCTGGACGATCGACCACCCACGCACGGCGCTGGTCTCGTGGTCCGTCGCGGTCCTGCTCGGCATGGTCGGCTTCGTCGTCGGGGTCGCCCTCGTCGTCGCGGCCGACCGACCACTCGACCCCTTCCGGCTCACCGAGTCCCCGACGCACGGCCTGAACCTCGGCGTCGCACTCCTCGGCGTGGCGGCGTTCGTCGTCGCGGTCCGGGTCCGTCCCGGTGCCGAGCACGAGGCCGTGCGGCAGGCCATGCGGTCGGGCACCGCTCCGCACCGACAGATCGACGGCACCACCGTCGCCCTGGTCGAGGCGGACCACGCGCTCGCCTGCGCGGTCCCCGGTCGGTCCGGCGGCGTGCTCGTGAGCACCGGGCTCGCCGACCTGCTGCGGACCGACGAACTGGAGGCCGTGGTCGCCCACGAGCGGGCCCACCTGACGCAGCGCCACGCCGTGGCCGTCGCGGTCGCCGAGTCCATCGAGCGTGCGGTCCCGTGGGTGCCCGGGGCGCGCGCCATGGCGCGCTCGACGCGCGTCCTCGTCGAGTTCGCGGCCGACGACGCGGCGGCCCGACGCGTCGGACGCGACGCCCTGCGCCGGGCGGTGCTCGTGGCGGACGGGACGAGCGCGCTCGGGGCGGTCCGTGCCTCCCGGCTGCGCTGAGCCCACCGGTCACGCATGTCGGGGGCGAGGCATAGGGTGGCAGGCACCGTGAAGCCACTGACCGAAGCAGACATCCGTTCGTCGTTCGTGAACGCCACCCCGGACGAGCTCGAGCAGCTCCCCATCCCGGGGCTGCACGAGATGCTGTGGGACGAGCGCGAGTTCCTCGGCTGGCGCGACCCGCAGGCCGCCCGACGCGGCTACATCGTGTCGTGGATCGACGACCGCCCGGTCGGCATCGTCGTCCGCTCCGCCGGCGGTTCGCTCCGCCCGGGCATCGCCGCGATGTGCTCGTTCTGCCACTCCCCGCAGCCGGCGACGCAGGTCCGCCTGTTCTCCGCCGCCCGCGCCGGTGAGTCCGGCCGCAACGGCAACACCATCGGGTCCTACATCTGCGAGGACCTCGGCTGCTCGATGCTCATCCGGACGGCCCCGCCGCACCTCAACCCGCCCGCGACGATCGCGATGCGCGGTGAGGCCCTGCTCGGGCGCGTGCGGAACTTCACCGAGGACGTGGCGAAGACCGCGTGAGCCGGTTCGCCACCGCGCGGTGGGCCGTCGTCGAGGAACAGGGCGACGGGCGCTGGCGCCTCAGCATCCGCGACGAGGCGGACGACGAGCTCGGCGCGCTCGGCCTCGGGGTCGAGGGGCCGTGGGACCCGGACGTCGAGCCGCACGTGGCGTTCGTCCTGGTGCAGCTCGGACTGACGCTCCGCGGTGCGCGGCCGTGGCACGAGGACGAACTCGGCGACCAGCGCGCACCGGTGCTGCCGCTCGGGTGAGCGACCGTGTGTCCTCGGGCACACCACGTCGCGGCTGAGCGCTGCCGTCGGCCCGGCGTTCCTAGGGTCGGTGCCGTGACCACCGCACCACCGACCGCACTCGCCGTCCTCCTCGCCCTGCTGACGACGATCCTGCTCGGCGGGTGCACCAGGGGGTTCCTCGAGACCCCGCCGCCGAAGGGGTCCGAGGATGCCCTCGGCGCGCTGCTCGACGACCTCCGGACGCTGCCCGACGTGGCCGGTGCAGAAGGCGACGTGCGCCAGGTCGACGAGAAGGACCACCCGACCGACTGGCTCGCCGACGTCACCGTGCAGGCGCGGTCGAGCGACCTCGGTGTGGCGGCTGCGGTGCGGAGCACGGCGTCTGCTCGAGGGGCCCGCCCCGTGCCCGGCACGACACTCGTCATCGACCTCTCGGTGCCGGCCGGCGACGACCGGGCGGCGGGGGTCGTCGACCCGCTCGACGCGGGACTGGTCGACGTGGCGGACCGCCTGCGGACCGAGTCGTTCGTCCGCGCTGTCCGTGCTGATCGGTACGCGACGCGGGTGGCCGCGGTGGACCTGCCGTCCTGGACCGACACCGTGCGCCGGGTCCGCGCGGATGCCGGTGGACGCTCCGTGACCGTGGAGTCGGGCGACTCCTCCGTCGAGGTCGACGCGCTGCAGCCCGGACAGGCCGTGCTGGGCGTGCTCGACCGGGTCGGTGCCCGGGACGTCCGCTCCGAGGCCGGGACGCGCTACGACCGCAGCGTGGGCGGCGGACCGGCACGGCCTTCGCTGCACGCGACCGTACCGGACCCGGCCGCCACCGCCGCGGTGCTCGCCACGACACCCGACGAGGCCGCCGAGGCCGGGATCGCCCCGCGCACCGCGTTCTCGCTGACGGGCCCGGGCGGTGCCGAGGCCACGACCGAGGGACTGCTCGGACTCCCCCTCGGGTCCGCGGAGCCGCAGGACCTCGAGGCGCCGGCCCTGCCGTGGGCACCGGTCGACGTCACCGCCGAGACCGAGGCCGTGCGGTCCTTCGCGGCGCAGTCCGTGGAGCGCACCGGTGTCGCCGCCGAGGTGACGACGACGATCGAACCGTGCGCGGTGGGACGGGAGGCACTCGGGAACGAGCAGGGGACGCGGGCCGTCGCGTCCACCGTCGTCCCGGTCTTCACCCGCTACCGGGACGCGCAGGTGCCGTTCGACCGGGTCACGGCGACGTGGACGGCCGCGGGACTGACGATGAGCGGCCGGGCGTCGGGACTCGACCTGTGGACCGCCGACGACCCGACACCGCACGGCGTCGCGAGCGCGGACATCCGCGGCACGACCGAGGGCATCAGCCTGCACGTCCGGTCCGTCTGCGCTCGCTGACGCCGCCCTGGAGCGGGCTCGGTGCTGTGGCGGGGCACCGCTCAGGGCTCGGTGGCCGCGATGAAGTTGCGGAGGATCTCGCGGTCGTCGTCGACGCGGACCGCCCAGACCAGCTCGCTGCGGTGCGGGTCGTCCTGCAGCGGGAGCAGGACGACTGTGTCGGGTGCCGCGAGGGTCGCGCTCTCCGGGGCGATCGTCACACCGAGCCCCGCTCCGACCAGGTGGAGCACGGTGGCCCACGTCGTGGCCTCCTGCACGACCTCGGGTCGCCGTCCTTCGACGACCACGGGCGCGAGGTTGCGTTCGGTCGCGACCGCACCGGCGATCGCCGGGAAGAACACGAACGGATCGTCGACCAGTTCGATGCCGCGGATCGACACCCGCTCCGCGAGCCGGTGCCCGTGCGGGACCGCCGCGACGAAGGGCTCGGAGCGGAACGGCAGGAACCGCACGGCGGGGTCCGGGTCGGGGTCGCGCAGGACCGCCAGGTCGAGCTCGCCGCGGACGATGCGGGCGAGCAGCGTCGACGAGTAGCCCTCGGTGAGTTCGACGCGGACGAGCGGGTACCGCTGCCGGAAGGCCTGCACGCGCTCGATCGGACCGAGGGGCAACGCCGAGACGACGAACCCGACGTCCAGCCGTCCGGCCTCACCGCGTCCGACCCGCACGACCTCGTCCAGGTCGCGCGCTGCCTGGTCGAGCAGCGAGCGCGCACGGCCCTGCAGCACCCGACCGGCGGCGGTGAGCGCGACGCTGCGCGAGGTGCGGACGAACAGGTCCACCCCGAGGTCACGCTCGGTCCGTCGGATCTGCTGCGAGAGCGCGGGCTGGGCGATGCGCAGCCGTTCGGCGGCCCGCCCGAAGTGCAGCTCGTCGGCGACGGCGAGGAACGCCCGGAGCTGCCGTAGGTCGACATCCATGCGCGCAGCCTATCGATGCGCTGGAACGAGTATTGGACGCGATCGGATCCCTCGTCGAGGATGGGTTCGTGCCCGAGACGCCCACGCTGACCATCGCCGAGTTCGAGACCACCGCCGACGCCACGGCGTTCCGCACCCTCAACGAGGCGTGGATCGAGCAGTACTTCACGCTCGAGGACGAGGACCGCGCGATCCTCGGCGATCCGGTCGGCCGCATCATCGAGCCCGGCGGTGCGGTGTTCGTCGCGCGGCTCGACCACGAGGTCATCGGCTGCATCGGGATCATGCCCGTGGGCGAGCGCGTGTTCGAACTCGTCAAGATGGCGGTCTCGCCGGTGCACCAGGGGCACGGCACCGGGCGGAAGCTCATCGCCGCAGCACTCGACCGCGCCCGGTCCCTCGGCGCGCAGCGGGTCGCGCTCGAGAGCAACAGTGCCCTGGCGAGCGCCGTGCACCTGTACGAGGCGTTCGGCTTCCGGCACCTCGCACACGACGAGATCGCGCCGAGCCCGTACGCCCGCGCGGACGTCCACATGGTGCTCGACCTGGTCTGACCCCGACCCGGTAGCGTCACGATCGTGCACATCCGACCGCGCCGCGACGACGACCTGGAGCACCTGCTCCAGGTGCTCCGGCGCACGCACGACGAGGACGGCTACCCGGCGCACTGGCCCGACGATCCGGTCACGTGGCTGACCCCGCCCGGGTACCGCTCGGCGTGGACCGCGTGGTCGTCGGGCAGCGTGGTCGGTCACGTCGGACTGGCCGCTCCCGCCGCGGCCGCGGCACCGTTGGTCACCCGCCTCGTCGTCCACCCGGACCACCGTGGGCAGGGCGTCGCCGACGCCCTGCTGGCGGCTGCCGAGGCCTCCGCGGCGTCACCGGTCCTGCGGCTCGACGTCACCGAGGAGACCCCCGGTGCGTGGCGGCTCTACGAACGCCGCGGCTGGCGGCTGACCCACCGGTCTCCCGCGGACTGGACGAAGCCGGACGGGACCGTCCCGACCATGCGGTGGTACGAGAAGCGCCTGCCGTGAGCCGGTACGCTCGCCGCATGGCGACGTACGAGGTGCAGGCCGTCCGTGAGCGCGGCGTGTGGCAGGTGTTCATCGAGGGGACCCCGATCACCGAGGTGCTCCGCTGGTCCTCCGTCGTTCCGGTCGCACGGGAGTTCCTCGCGATGGACCGCGACGACGACCTGCGCATCCGCGTCGTCGGCCGCAACCAGTACGTCGACGAGCTGTCCGACTGACGCCGTCGCGGCGCTCCTCCGCGAGCGTCCTCCCGCGGTGAAGCTCGGGCCGCGCGACGTCCCTCGCGCCCGGGCCAGGGACGGGTCGCGGAGCCCGAGGCTCGTCCGAGCGCGACCGACCGCTCAGGCGACGTGCCAGACCAGCCCCTCCTGCGCGCTCGACGGGTAGGCCGCCGCGATGCGGTGCACGGCCTCGCGCAGGGTCTCCGGCGAGCACGCCAGGTTGAGCCGCGCGAACCCCCGCCCCTGGGCGCCGAACCCGAGCCCGGAGTTCAGCGCCACGTACGCGTGCTCACGGAGCGGCACCGCCGGGTCGTCGCCGAGGCCGATTCCCCGGAAGTCGAGCCATGCGAGGTAACCCGCCCGCGGCCGCGTGTAGACGACCCCGGGCAGGTGCTCGGCGAGCAGGGCGCCGAGCAGCCGCTCGTTCGCGACGATGCGGGCGACGACGTCGTCGAGCCAGTCCGTCGCGAGGGTGAACGCGGCGAGGTTCGCGTGCAGCCCGAGGATGCTCGTGCGGCAGGCGACCTCCTCCCACAGCGTGTCGAGGAGCGCCGCGGTCCGGCCGTCCCCCGCGACCATGACGGAGCACTTCACGCCGGCGAGGTTCCAGCCCTTGCTCGCGCTCGTCACGCAGACGCTGCGGGCGCCGTGCTGCTCGGCGACCATCGCGAACGGGGTGAAGTGGACCCCCGGGTGCGTGAGCGGCGCGTGGATCTCGTCGCTGACGACGAGCACGTCGTACCGCGCCGCCAGCTCGGCGAGCGCCTCGAGGTCGGCCCGGTCGTGCACGAGCCCCATCGGGTTGTGCGGGTTGCAGAGCAGGAACACCCGGACGCCGTCGGCGAAGGCGCGCTCGAGCCCGGCGAGGTCGAGCCGGTAGACGCCCCACTGCTCGGTCAGCGGGACCTCCTCGACCTGACATCGTGCTTCCTCGACGAGCTCGAAGAACGGCGGGTACACCGGCGGGGTGATCGCGACGCGTCCGCCCTCGGGGAGCGCGAGCCGGAGCGACTCGACGATCCCGACGCTGACGTCGGTGGCCAGGTGCACACGACCCGGATCGACGTCCCACCCCCACCGGTCGCGCGCGAACTGCGCGAACGCCGGCGCGAGCGGCCCGGGGCCGTCCAGGTACCCGAGGTCGGACTGCTGCACCCGCTCGACCAGTGCCTGCCGGATGGCCGGCGCCACGTCGTGGTCCATCTCGGCGACGAACAGGGGCAGCACGTCGGGCGCGTAGCGCGTCCACTTGATGCTCGTGCGGACCCCGCGGAGCGTGCCGACCGGGTCCTGTTCGTCGTCAGCCATGCGTCCCAGCATGCATCGACCGGGAGGCCCGGTGCGAGTCCGGCCGTCATCCCGCGTCGTCCAGCGGTCACCTCCCGTGCGTGCCGAGGCCCGCCCACGTAGGTTCGGCACCATGAGCACGAGCACCGCCGACAAGGCGACCACCCTCAAGCAGCTGCACGAAGCCCCCGAGATCCTGCGCGTCGTGAACGTGTGGGACGCGATCAGCGCGAAGGTCGTGAGCGACCTGCCGGAGACGAAGGCGATCGCGACCGCCGGGCACTCGATCGCCGCGAGCCACGGCTACGACGACGGCGGGATGCCGCTCGACGTGGCCCTCGCGGGCGCCGCGACCGTCGCCGCCGCGACGGACCTGCCCGTCACGGCGGACCTCGACGACGGGTACGCGGACCCGGCCGAGACGATCCGTCGCGCGATCGCCGCCGGGATCGTCGGCGCGAACGTCGAGGACCGCTTCCGTCCCTTCGACGAGGCCGTCGCACGCGTCGCCGCGATCACCGCCGCAGCCGAGGCCGAGGGCGTCGCCTTCCAGCTCAACGCCCGCACCGACGCGATCGCCCGGGGTGGCGACCGCCCGATCGACGAGAGCATCGAGGACGCCATCGCCCGCGGGAAGGCGTTCCTCGACAACGGCGCCGCACTCGTCTTCGTGCCGGGTGCGATCCAGCGCGACGTGGTCGAACGACTCGTCGACGGGCTCGGTCGCGGCAAGCTCTCGGTGATCGGACTGCCGGGCGCCCTGCCGGCTGCCGAGTACGAGGCCCTCGGCGTCGCCCGCATCTCCTACGGTCCGCTGACGCAGCGCGTCGCGCTGCGCGCGCTCCGCGACCTGGCGACCGACCTGTACGGCGACGGCGTCGTGCCGGAGGACACCCCCGCTCTGAACTGACGGCCCACCGGACGGAAGGCGCGGTGCACGCCCGCACCGCGCCTCCCGTCCGTCTTGCTGGACGTTCCGGACGAAGCGACGTATAGTGTCTCATTGGTGCATTGCAGCGAACCCATCTGACTCGCGCACACCAGCACGTCTCGTACCGACCCGCCGGGTCGCATTCCACCGAGACCACCGCTCGATCCGAACGGACGAGCAGCACGTCGAGACACGACGTGCGCACCCGCAGCCGATGCGTCGTGCCGGACCACGGAGTCCGCCGACCAGAGCACGGCCGGGTGCCGAACGACCAGGAAGTACCGCACCACCATGACCAGCAACGACCGCATCACCATCTCCGGGACCGCACTCGCGGCCCCCATCGTCTCCCCCGACCGCATCGCCGAGTTCCCGGTCCGCGACGACCGCTCGCAGCGCGAGTACCTCGTCCGCATCGCGGCCGACGACCTGCGCCTGTTCGTCACGCGTGACGCACGCGTGGACATCGACGGCGAGGCCGGCTGGACCGTACCCGGCCGCTCCTGGCGGGGCGAGTCGAGCCGGACCATCCTGCTCGCGCGCCGCGTCGGCAAGGGCGAGCTCGCCCTGGCCGCCTAGGTCGGACCCGCCGGAACCGCTCACACGGTTCCCGGTCCACACACGACGAACGCCGCCGGCTCAGCGCCGGCGGCGTTCGTCGTCTGTGCCTTCGGGGTGTCAGGCCGGCCCGTACGACGACGGCCCCTCGGCTCCGCGGAAGCGCGTGCCACCGTCCGCGTTCACCGGGAGCGCCGGACCCGCACGCCGTGCCGCGTCGCGCAGGCGACGGATGAACGCCGGGTCCTCGGGCTCGAGCTCGTCGTCCGGGGCGACCGTCACGCAGAGCTCGCTCGCCGGGCCGACGAGCAGGATCGACGTCGACACCGAGCCGTCGTCACCGACGCTCGGCACCGTGATCGTGTCGGTGCGCGAGTTCGCTCCGAGGACGGCCGCGTAGTCGGCGACCGCGTCCGCGATCAGGTCCCCGGTGAGGATCTGGCTCGCGTCGTAGTTGATGTACTTCACGTCTCCTCCTCATCTCTCCCTCGACGGTAGGTACCGCGAGTGCGAGGAGGTCTGGAGTGTGCGTTCCGTGGCCAGTCCACTCCTCGGGGCGTGCGCCGGTCAGACCTCAGGCGGGTCCGTCCGGAGGCGCTTGGCCTCCGGCTCGTCGGAGTGCGACGACGCGGCGTCCGTGAACCGTCCGCCGCCCACCACCGCGATGCGGCGCCCGAGCTCGTTGACCAGGTCCTCGTCCTCGGGCTCCAGCTCGTCGTCCGGCGCCGCCTCGACCATGATCTGGGAAGCCGGGCCGAGCAGGACCTCCGCCGTGGTGCCGTAGCCCTCGGCGTCCGCGGTCGGGATCTCGACGATGTCCGTCGTGCCGTTCTCGCCGAGCGCAGCGGCGTAGGCGAGCACCGCCTCGGCGATCGCGTCGCCGGTCATCACTCGGTTCTCTCCGTAGACCACGTACTTCATCGGTCCAGTCAACGCTGCATCCTCGATGGGCACTCAGCTCGGACGTGCCCCGGGGGACGCGCTGCTCCTCCGCCACGCCGGGACTGCGCGGCTGCGGAGATCGGCTCTTCCCAGTTCTGGGGACTGGTCAGGGCAGCACGCACCCGGTGGACTGGACCCATGCGATCGTTCCACCCCCTCGACACGTCAGCGCTGCTCCGGGTCGAGATCGTCGACGCGATGATCCGTGTGCTCCGCGCGAACGCCCTGCACGAGGTGTCGTACGAGCACGTGGCCACCGAGGCGTCGCAGCCGCTCGACGTCGTCACCGAGGTGTTCCCGACCTGGGACGGCCTCCTGCTCGCCACCATCGACCAGTGGAACGACCAGCGGACCACCGCGCTGCTGCCGATCGCCGAGCGCAGCGGCACGATCGTGTTCCTCCGCGCCATCGTCCGGGCGAACGTCGCCGACCCGTCGCTCATGCGCTTCCTGACCTCGACGCTGAACATCGCCGCGACGCCGCACCACCCGCTCGCACCGATGCTCCACCTGCGCTGGCGTCGCTTCCACGGGTTCGTGCTGGCGGCCCTGCAGCGGGACGTCGAGCTCGGCCGGGAGCCGCGCACCATGGAGCCGGCTCGTGGCGCCGAGCAGCTCCTCGCGACGTACGAGGGGCTGCAGCTGCAGTCGATGGTGCGGCCGGAGATGGACCTGCTCGAGTCGTTCGACCGCGCGGTCACCCGACTCCGCGAGGGCTGGTCGCGCGAGTACGTGCCGCCGGTGTGGGACCTCGAGACGGCCTGACCGGACTTCCGAGCGCGGCGGCCGACAGCCGTCGGCCGCCGCGTACCGGTCAGTTGTTGAAGCGGAACTCCACCACGTCGCCGTCCTGCATGACGTAGTCCTTGCCCTCGATGCGGGCCTTGCCGTGCGCACGGGCCTCCGCGATCGAGCCCGCCGCCATGAGGTCCTCGAACGAGATGACCTCGGCCTTGATGAAGCCCTTCTCGAAGTCGGTGTGGATCACGCCGGCAGCCTGGGGAGCCTTCCACCCCTTGCCGATCGTCCACGCCCGGGCTTCCTTCGGCCCGGCGGTCAGGTAGGTCTGCAGCCCGAGGGTGTCGAACCCGATGCGGGCGAGCTGGTCGAGGCCGGACTCGGTCTGCCCGGTCGACTCGAGCAGTTCGGCGGCGTCCTCGGGGTCGAGCTCGATGAGCTCCGACTCGACCTGGGCGTCGAGGAACACGGCTTGCGCCGGTGCCACGAGCGCGGCCAGCTCGGCCTTGCGGGACTCGTCGGTCAGGATCGCCTCGTCGACGTTGAAGACGAAGATGAACGGCTTGGCCGACAGGAGGCCGAGCTCGGCGATCGGCGCGAGGTCGATCGAGGTCGCGGAGAGCAGCGTGCCCTGCTCGAGCGCCGCCCTCGCCTCGTTCGCGGTCTCGAGCACGATCGGCTCGGCCTGCTTGAGCTTCACGGTCTTCTCGTACCGGGGCAGCGCCTTCTCGATGGTCTCGAGGTCCGCGAGGATGAGCTCGGTGTTGATGACCTCGAGGTCGTCCTTCGGCGAGACCTTGTTCGCCACGTGCACGACGTCGTCGTCGGTGAAGCCACGGACGACCTGCGCGATGGCGTCGGCCTCGCGGATGTTCGCGAGGAACTTGTTGCCGAGGCCCTCGCCCTCGCTCGCACCCTTCACGATGCCGGCGATGTCGACGAACGACACGGGCGCGGGCACGGTCTTCTCGGAGCTGAAGAGCGTCGCGAGCTGGTCGAGCCGCGGGTCGGGCAGGTTCACCACGCCGACGTTCGGCTCGATCGTCGCGAACGGGTAGTTCGCGGCGAGGACCTGGTTCTTGGTCAGGGCGTTGAACAGGGTCGACTTGCCGACGTTCGGGAGACCGACGATTCCGATGGTGAGAGCCACGGGAGCACAGCCTACCGGCGGCGGCCCGCCGGAGCCGACCCGGTCCTCCAGGCCGGTGCCGTCAGGACGGCCAGATGCCGGACAGGAAGCTCACGAACGTGAGCAGCAGGCCGTGCGCGATCCCGAGCACGATGCCGGCGACCAGCACCGCGGTCACGAGCAGGGTGGTCCCGAGACCGATCCCACGCCGCACGGTGTGCGGCCGCGCGTCCACGCGGTGTGCGCCCGCCAACAGCTCGTCCAGGTCCCTCGGCTCCCCCATGCGCCGACTGTACGTCGCGGCGGGTCAGGACACCAGCGCTCTGAGGCGCTCGTCGACCAGGGCGAGCACCTCGGCCTGGAGGCGCTGGGAACCGCGCCAGTCACCGCGCACCTCGAGCGCGTGGTCCGCACCGTCCACCGTGTGCAGTCCGGCGCGTGTCGTCCCGACCGCGGAGGGCAGCCACATGGGGTCGGCGGAGCCGCCGACGGCGAGCGAACCGGTGCCCGCCCCGGCGAGCGCGGCGACGACGGCCGGATCGGTGAGGACCGGCGTGAGCCAGACCCCGTCGACGCCGTGGCGGACCGCCCAGGGCAGGGCGGAGCACCCGAACGACTTCGCGACGACGAGGTCCGGGCGGCGGCCGTCGAGTGCGCCCGCCACCTGGCGCTCGACGAAGGCCACCGGGTCGTCCTTCGCTGCGGCGTCGACCGTCCACGCCGGCGCGACGACCTCGACGCCGTGCTGCGCGGCGATCGCGCGCGTCCACCAGAGCAGGGGCGCCTGCTGCCCGTACCCGGCACCGGGCAGGACGAGGACGAGCGGGGTCGTGGTGGCGGTGGCGGTCACGCCTCGGACGCTACCGCGCCGGGCCGCAACGCCGAGGCCGCGCGCGGGTGATGTCGGAACCCCGTGCGACCATCGAGGGCGTGCCGTTGAACTTCACCGCGATCGACTTCGAGACCGCGAACAGCTCCCCCGCGAGCGCCTGCTCCGTCGGACTCGTCAAGGTCCGCGGCGGCCGCGTGGTCGAGCGGGCCTCCTGGTTCATCCAGCCACCGCTGGGCCACGACGCGTTCCTCGAGTGGAACACCCGCATCCACGGCATCGTCGCGACGGACGTGGTCGGGGCGAAGGGGTGGGCCGAGCAGTACCGGGACATCGTGGCGTTCGCCGAGGGGGACGTCCTAGTCGCGCACAACGCCCGGTTCGACATGGGTGTGATCGCCGGCGGCTGCTCGGCGACCGGCACGGAACTGGCGGAGCACCACTCGCTGTGCTCGCTCCAGGTGGCGCGCAAGACCTACACGCTCGACTCCTACCGACTCCCGATGGCGGCCCGCGCGGCCGGGTACGAGGGCTTCCAGCACCACGACGCCGCTGCCGACGCCGAGGCCTGCGCCGCGATCGTCGTGCACGCCGCGGGGCAGCACGGGTGCGACACGGTCGAGGCGCTCGGTGCGGCCACCCGGGTGCACATCGCGCCGGTGCGACCGCGGACGGAGCAGCCCCGTGCGGCAGCCCAGCCGCGGCTGTCGAACCGTCCGATGATCTTCGCCGACTGACGATCCCGGGGGGCCGGGCCGCGCGGAGTCCGGTGCTATTGTCACGACATAGCCGTGGGGTGCCGTCGCCGGTGCCCTCCCCACCCGGAGGACCGCGATGACCAACGAGGGCCAGCTGCCGTCCGACTTCTCCACGGACCTGGACCGCTCCGGGCCGGTGCCGCTGTACTTCCAGGTCGCATCGCGGCTCGAGGAGGCGATCCGCTCCGGCGCGATGCCGCCCGGCGCACGGCTCGAGAACGAGATCGCCCTCGGCGAGCGACTCGGGCTCTCGCGCCCGACGATCCGCCGAGCCATCCAGGACCTGGTCGACAAGGGGCTGCTCGTCCGTCGTCGAGGGATCGGCACGCAGGTCGTGCACGGCCCCGTGACGCGCAAGGTGGAGCTGACGAGCCTGTACGACGACCTCGCGCAGGGCTCGCAGGCACCGGCGACCACGCTGCTCGAGCGCACGGACCTGCCGGCGAGCGACGTCGTCGCCGAGGCCCTCGGCACCGCCCCGGGCACGCCGGTCGTCCACATCCGCCGCGTCCGCTTCGCCGAGGACGTCCCGATGGCGATCCTCGAGAACTTCCTGCCGCCCGAGTTCACGGCGATCACCGACGAGGACCTGCGGACGCACGGGCTGTACCAGCTGCTCCGCGGCCGGGGTGTCACGATGCGGGTCGCGAAGCAGCGGATCGGGGCACGGGCGGCCACCGACGACGAGGCCTCGCTGCTCGAGATCGAGGACGGTGACCCGGTCCTGACGATGAGCCGCACGGCGTACGACGCGTCGGGCCGGGCGGTGGAGTACGGGATGCACTGCTACCGCCCGGACCGCTACTCGTTCGAGGTCACCCTCGTCGACAAGTAGGCCGGCGGACCCGCTGCCTCAGCCGGCGGAGGGGACGCCGAGCTCGCCGGTCACGTACTGGGCGCGGCCGAACCCGAACGACCAGTCCTGCGGCCCGTTCTCCACGTAGCCGATGAAGACGTCCTCGCTCGCGACGCCGACCTCGGCGAGCCGGTCGTGCACGGCGCGGTAGAGACCCTGCTTCGCCTCGTCGCTCCGACCGCCCTGGGTGAAGACCTGGACCATGACGACGCCCTCGGTCCGCTCGAAGCCGAGACCGGCGTCCTGCGCGATGATCTGCTGCGCCGGGTGCTCGGTGATCACCTGGAACCGGTCGCGCTCGGGGATGCCGTACTCGGCGACGATGGCGGTGTGGATCGCGTCGGCGACGGCACGCACCTGCTCCGGGGTGCGACCGGTGACGAGATCGATGCGGACGAGCGGCATGGTGCCTCCTGAGGGTGCGTGGGGGGTGGCGGTGCGCCGTCGCGGACGGGAGGCGCGGTGCCAGCATGCACCGCGCCTCCCGTCCGGTACACGGCCCGTCTCCAGCACCGGTGCCGGCACCTCCGTCGCCGGGCGCCCGCCGCCGGGCGCCGCCGTCGGGCACCGCCGTCGGGCGTCCTTCGTCAGGGTGCGTCCTCAGGCGTCAGGCGTCGTCTCGTAGAACGCGGGCTTCGCGGTGGCGTAGGTCACGTGCTCGAGGGCGCCGGTCTGCTGCGCCCGCACGGCGACCTCGGCGACGACCGACGCCGTGTAGCCGTCCCAGGCGCTCGGCCCGTCGATGCCCCCGGTGCGGGCAGCGTCCACCCAGCGCTGGACCTCCTCGTCGTACGCGGCGCCGAAGCGCTCGACGAAGGACGGGGTGACGCCCTGGCCCGAGACACCGGCCGACACGACGTTCATCGTCGTCTCGCGCCCGATGTACGCGACGCCGGACTCGAACACGGCGTCGGTCGTCACCTGGTACCCGAACTGCGCGTTGACGTTGATCTCGACGATCGCCATGGTGCCCGACGCGGTGGTGAACAGCACGAACTGCGGCTCCGGCAGGTCGACCGGTCCGAGCGAGTTCCTGCGGGGCTTCTTCACCTCGACCGCGACGATCGGCTCGCCCGTGAGGAACGGGATGATGTCGATCTCGTGGATGACCGAGTCGTGGATGAGCATCGACTCGCTGAAGTTCGGCGGCGTCGTCGGGTTGCGGTGCGCGTGGTGCAGGGCGAGCAGCGCGCCGTTCGTGCCGGACTCGCGGAGTGCCCGGAGCTCCTGGTACCCCTTGTCGAAGCGACGCATGAAGCCGACCTGGATCCGTGGGCGGTCGGACCTCGCCTGCTCGAGCTCGACGATGCGCAGGGAGTCCTCCGCGCTCGTGGTGAGGGGTTTCTCGCACAGGACGGCGAGACCACGCTCGATCGCCGGCACGAGGACGGGCTCGTGCAGGAACCCGGGCGTCGCGACGAGCACGGCATCGATCGGCGTCGCGTCGAGGGCGTCCTCGAACGACGCTGCGGTGAGCGCCCCCGGTGCCCGCTCGGCGGTGGCGGTGGCCCGGGCGGTGTCCGGGTCGACGACGGCGACGACGTCTGCGCCGGCGATCGTGGACGTGATGCGACGGACGTGGTCGCTGCCCATCGCGCCGGCTCCGACGACGGCGACGCGGAGGTTCTCGGTGGTGCTCACGGGGTTCTCCTGGGGGGTCAGCGGACGCGCGCCGAGGCGGTCGAGCCGAGGATGTGCTGGACGGTGCGCTCGGCGATCGGGCCGGGGGCGTCGACCGAGCAGCCGTACATGTCCTGCTCGACGATGCCGAAGACGTCCGGGTCGATCCGGGCGACGGCCTCGATGACCGGGGCGAGCTCGGGGGTGCCGCGCGGCGGCTCGGTCATGATGCCCTGCGCCACGGCCGTCGCGAAGGGCACGTCGTTCTTGAGCACGTCGAACAGCAGCTCGGTGTCGACCTGCTTGAGGTGGAGGTAGCCGATGCGCTCCGGGTGTTCGGCGATCATGCGGAGGTTGTCGCCGCCGTAGTAGGCGAAGTGCCCGGTGTCCAGGCACAGGTTCGTGTACCGCGGGTCGGTCTCCTCGAGGAAGCGCACGGTCTCGCGGTACGTGCCGACGTGGCTGTCGGCGTGCGTGTGGAACTGCTGGCGGACGCCGAACTCCTCGAGCAGCGCCTTGCCCAGCTGGTCGTGTCCCCTGCCGAGGCGCTCCCACTGCTCGTCGGTCAGGGTCCGCGACTCGAGCACCGCACCGGTCGCGTCCGAGCGCCAGAGGTCCGGGATCGTCACGAGGTGCCGGGCACCGAGCGCCGACGCGAGCCCGGCGACCGCGACCGCCTGGTCCCACGCCCGCTGGAACTGGTCGTCACCCTTGTGGAACCCGGTGAAGACCGTGCCGGCGGACAGCCGGAGGCCGCGGGACTCGAGCTCGTCGGACAGCTGCGCCGGATCGGTGGGCAGGTACCCGTACGGACCGAGCTCGATCCACGTGTAGCCGGCTGCTGCGGCCTCGTCGAGGAAGCGCTGCCACGGCACCTGGCCCGGGTCGTCCGGGTACCAGACGCCCCAGGAGTCGGGGGCGGTACCGATGCGGATCGCGGCGGGGGCGGCCGCTGCGTCGGTGGCAGCGGTGTCGGCGGTGTCGGTCATGACGTCGTCGTCCTTCGTGGGATGGGTTCGTTCAGCCGAGCAGGGGGCGCTGCGACGCGACCTGCTGCTCGTACTCGGCGCGGGCCCGCCGGGTGCTCGGCAGGGTCGAGGTCTCGGCGACGGGGACGTCCCACCAGCCGTCACCCTCGGGGGCGGGGGCGAGCGGGTCGGCGTGCACGTGCACCAGCGTGGTGTGGTCGTTCGCCTTGGCCTGCCGCACGGCCGCGGTCAGGTCGGCGATCACGTCCGGGCCGGGGCGGACCTCGATCACGTCGACGCCGTAGGAGCGCGCGTTCGCGGCGAGGTCGACGGGCAGCACCTCGTCGTTCTCGAACGACCCGGTGTCGTCCCGGTAGCGGTACTCCGTGCCGTAGCGCTCGGAACCGACGGTCTCGGACAGGCGGCCGATCGACGCGTAGCCGTCGTTCTGCACGAGCACGACGACGACCTTGATGCCCTCGGCGACCGCCGTCACCAGCTCGGTGTGCAGCATCAGGTACGAACCGTCGCCGACGAGGACGATCGCGTCGCGGTCCGGGGCGCCGCGTCGCACACCGATGCCGCCGGCGATCTCGTAGCCCATGCACGAGAAGGCGTACTCGACGTGGTACCCGAGCGGGTCGCGGACCCGCCAGAGCTTGTGCAGGTCGCCGGGCAGCGAGCCGGCTGCCTGGACCACGACGTCGCGCGGGTCCGTCGCCGCCCGGACCGCGCCGATGATCTCCGACTGGCCCGGGACCGCGCGTCCGGACGGCACGGACGCGGCGTCGACGACGGCGTCCCACTCCTGCTTCCGCGACGCGACCTCGGCGGCGTACCCGGCGGAGACGGCGTACGACGGGGCGTCCGACGAACCTGCCGTGAGCATCTCGGTCAGCGCGACCAGCGCCTCCCGGGCGTCCGCGACCAGCGGCAGCTGCGAGCCGTGCTTGTGGGCGTCGAACGCGGCGACGTTCACGTTGACGAAGGTCACGTCGGGGTCCTGGAACGCCGTCCGGGACGCCGTGGTGAAGTCGCTGTACCGCGTGCCGATGCCGATCACGACGTCGGCCCGTGCGGCGATCGCGTTCGCCGCAGCCGTCCCCGTCGCCCCGATGCCGCCGAGGTACTGCGGGTGGTCCCAGACGAGCGAGCCGCCGCCCGCCTGCGAGGTGCCGACGGGGATGCCCGTCGTCTCGACGAAGGCCGCGAGTTCGTCCTCGGCACCCGAGTAGAGCACGCCACCACCGGCCACGACCACGGGACGCTCGGCGCTCCGGATCGCCTCGACCGCACGGGCCAGCGGTCCGCGTTCCGGCAGCGGACGCCGGACGTGCCACTCGCGCGGTTGCAGGAACGTCACCGGCACGTCGAGCGCTTCGGCCTGGACGTCCTCGGGCAGGGCGATCGTCACGGCGCCGGTCTCGGCCGGGTCGGTGAGCACCCGCATCGCGGCGAGCGCGATCGGGAACAGCTGCTCGGGCCGTTCGACGCGGTCGAAGAACCGCGACAGCGGCCGGAACGCGTCCGTCACCTGCAGCGACGGGTCGTGCGGCATCTCGATCTGCTGCAGCACCGGATCGGTCCTGCGGGTGGCGAAGGTGTCCGACGGCAGCAGGAGCGCGGGCAGCCGGTTGGTCGTCGCGAGCGCGGCGCCGGTGAGCATGTTCGCCGCGCCGGGGCCGACCGAGGCCGTCGACGCGAAGGTCGCCCGGCGGCGGTGCATCCGGGCGAACCCGACGGCCTGGTGCACCATCGCCTGCTCGTTGCGGGCCTGGTGGTACGGCAGCAGGCCGGGCTGGTCGACGTGGAGCTGCTTGATCGCCTGCCCGAGACCGGCGACGTTGCCGTGCCCGAAGATGCCGAAGATCCCCGGGATCGTGCGCTCGCGGTGATCACCGTCGACGGTCCACTGGTTCGCCAGGAACGCGACGAGCGCCTGACCGACGGTCATCCGACGGGTCTGCTCCGGGCCGGCGTGCTGGCTCATCGGGAGGGCTCCTTCTCGTAGGGCAGGCGCGGGTCGATCGGTTCCGAGGTCCACGTCTGCCGGACCCACCCGTGGGCGGGGTCGTCGGTGATGTTCCAGACGCGCTCCGGGTCCGGTCCGGCCATGACGTTGAGGTAGTACATGTCGTAGCCCGGTGCCGCGACGGCCGGTCCGTGCCAGCCGTACGGCACGAGGGCGATGTCCCCGGTCCGCACCTGGCGGAACTCGTCGATGGGCCGGTCGTCCGAGGCGTACGTGCGGTGCAGGGCGAAGGGGTCGGCCTGCTCGGGAGCCTGCACACCACGGGCCACGGCGGCTTCGTAGTAGTAGATCTCCTCGAGGTCCGACTCCTCGCCCGGGCGGTTCGTGTCGTGCTTGTGCGGCGGGTACGACGACCAGTTGCCGGCCGGCGTGATCACCTCGCAGACGATGAACCGCACCGCGTCGAGGGCGGCCGGGGTCCCGAAGTTGTGCACCTGCCGGCTCGACTGCCCCGTGCCGCGGAGTTCCACGGGGACGTCGACGCGGGCGATGTACGTGCTCGGCCGGACCGTCGCCGTGGGCGCCTCGGCCACGGCGACACGACCGGAGCCGGTGATCGTCGCGGCGGTGCCGGACCCCAGGTAGAGGACGTCGGTCGGCCCCTCGAAGACGCCGGTGCGTCCCTCGAGCGCCTGCTCGGTGTCGTCGTACGCCACGGTGAAGCTGCCGGCGAGCGGGACGACGAGGCGCTCGACCGCGTCGGCCGGGAGGCGCAGCTCGCCCCCGTCCTGCAGGGCGCCGGTCCGCAGACCGGTGTGCGTCCACCCCTCGACGCGGCCGTCGACCACGTCGGTCCAGCCCGCCTCGGGGCGGGAGCCCGCCGGGATGAACCAGCGGTCGCGCTGCTGCTGTTCGTTCGCCATGCTGCGCGTCAGCCGTTCGACGGGAAGCCGAGGTCGACACCGCCGTGCACTGCCGGGTCGAGCCAGCGGGAGGTGATCGCCTTCTGCCTGGTGAAGAAGGCCACCCCGTCGGCGCCGTACGCCTTGTGGTCGCCGAACAGCGAGTTCTTCCAGCCGCCGAACGAGTAGTAGGCCACCGGCACCGGGATCGGCACGTTGATGCCGATCATGCCGACCTGCACGTCGCGCTGGAATCGTCGAGCGGCTCCGCCGTCGTTCGTGAAGATCGCGGTGCCGTTGCCGAAGGCGCCGGAGTTGATCAGCTCGAGCCCCTCGTCGTAGGACTGCACCCGGACGACCGAGAGCACCGGACCGAAGATCTCCTCGGTGTAGACGCGACTCGACGTCGGCACCCGGTCGATCAGCGTCGGGCCGAGCCAGAAGCCGTTCTCGTCGCCGTCGGGTCGCACGGTGCGGCCGTCCACCACGACCTCGGCTCCGTCCTGCTCGGCGACCTCGATGTACGAAGCGACCCTGTCGCGGTGCTGCTCGGTGACGAGCGGGCCCATGTCGCAGCCCCGACGTCCGTCGCCGACGCGCAGCGTCGCCGCGCGCTCGCTGATCTTCGCGATCAGCTCGTCGGCGACCGGCTCGACCGCCACCACCACCGAGATCGCCATGCAGCGCTCACCGGCCGAGCCGAAGCCCGCGTTGACCGCATTGTCCGCGACGAGGTCGAGGTCCGCGTCCGGCAGCACCAGCATGTGGTTCTTCGCCCCGCCGAGCGCCTGGACGCGCTTACCGTGCTTCGTGCCCGTCTCGGACACGTACCGGGCGATCGGCGTGGACCCGACGAACGAGATCGACTCGACGTCGGGGCTGGTGAGGAGTCCGTCGACCGCTGCCTTGTCGCCGTTGAGCACCGTGAACACGCCGTCGGGCAGACCGGCCTCCCGGAACTTCCGCGCGAGCCACATCGCGGCGGACGGGTCCTTCTCGCTGGGCTTGAGCACGACGGTGTTGCCGGCGGCGATCGCGATCGGCAGGAACCAGAGCGGCACCATCGCCGGGAAGTTGAAGGGCGAGATGATGCCCACGACACCGAGCGGTTGACGGATCGAGTACACGTCGATGCCGGTCGACACCTGGTCCGAGAACTCGCCCTTCATCAGCGACGGGATGTTCGTCGCCAGCTCGACCACCTCCTGCCCGCGGGCGATCTCCCCCAGGGCGTCGTCGATGACCTTGCCGTGCTCGCTCGTGATGATCTCGGCGAGCTCGGCCTTGTCGCGGTTGAGGACCTCACGGAACGCGAACATGATCTGCTGGCGCTTCGCGAGCGACAGGTCCGCCCACGCCGGGAACGCCGCCTTGGCACTCGCGATCGCCCGCTGGACCTCGGCCTCGTCGGCCAGGGCGACCCGCTTCGTCACGACGCCGAGCGCCGGGTCGTGGACCGGGGCGGTCCGACCGGAGGCCGAGGCGACGTGCTCGCCGTCGATCCAGTGCCCGACCGTCGTGCTGCCGGCGCTGGTCTCGGTGCTGGTGGTCATGCGGTGCTTCCTTCCGGGACGGACGGGTCCAGGGTGGCGGACGGGGCAGGCGATTCGGCGCGGCGGCGAGCCGGTGTGGAGCGATCGCCCCGTGCCTCCCGGCTGTGGACGAGTGCGGCGGCGACGTCGACGGCGGCGGCGACGTCGCCGTCCTGCGGGTAGAGCAGGGTGCGACCGACGACGAGCCCGCGGACGCCCGGCAGGGCGAGCGCGTCGTCCCAGGCGGCGTACGTCTCGTCCGGACTGCCCGACGGGTCGCCGCCGAGCAGCAGCGTCGGCAGGGTGGTCGCGGCCATCACGCGTGCCATGTCGTCGACGACCGGGACCTTGAGCCAGCTGTAGGCGCTCGACTCGCCCAGGCCGGCGGCGATCGCCATCGACGTGATGACGGCGTCGGCGCTCAGGTCGTTGACGACCCTGCCGTCCCGCCACGAGGACATGAACGGCTCGAGCATGATCGGCAGCTGCAGGGCCGCGGCCTCTGTCACCGCCCGCGCCGTCGCCTCGAGCGTCGAGGCGGTGCCGGGATCGTCGAGCGCGATCCGGACGAGCAGCTTCGCGACGTCGAGCCCGGCGTCCGTGATCGCCTGCGCCGAGTACGCGGTGTAGCGGTCGTCGAGCTCGAACGATGCTCCGCGCAGGCCGCCGCGGTTCATCGAGCCGACGACGACCTTGCCGTCGAGCGCCCCGAGGAGCGCCAGGTCCTCGAGGACGTCCGGCGTGCCGAGGACCCCGTCGACGCCCGGGCGGCCGAGGGCCACGACGAGCCGTTCGAGCAGGTCGTACCGGTCGGCCATCGCCGAGGCGTCGTCGCGGACCGCGAGCGCACCGCGCGCGGGGTGGTCCGCGGCGACGATGAGGAGCCTGCCGTCCTCGGCGAGCAGCGGACGGCGGGTCCGGGTCCGCAGGACCTCCGCGACGCGTTCCGGTGACCCGGCGCGCAGGTCGCGCAACCGGGCGAAGTCGGCCGGGCTGACCTCAGGCACCGACGCCCTCCTCCGCGGTCGCCGGCGCGGGGTTCGTGCGCAGGAAGCTCTCGACCTCGTCGCTCGTCGGCATCGCGGTCGAGCACTCGAACCGGGTGGCGACGATCGCCCCGGCCGCGTTCGCGAAGGCGAGGGTGCGGTCGAGGCTCCAACCCTGCAGCAGCCCGTGCACGAGTGCTCCGCCGAACCCGTCGCCGGACCCGAGGCCGTTGACGACGTCGACGGCGTGCGGTCGGTACGCGACGGTCTCGTCGCGGGTCTTCGCCAGCACGCCCCTCGGGCCCTGCTTCACGATCGCGAGCTCGACGCCGCGCTCGAGCAGGGCGTCGGCGGCGCGCAGGGGGTCGGTCTCCCCCACGGCGATCTCGCACTCCTCACGGTTGCCGACGGCGACGGTGGCGTGGTCGAGGGCGACGGCGACCTCGCGCGTCGCGGCCGCCGGCTCGGGCCAGAACACCGCTCGGTAGTCGAGGTCGAGCACGGTGTGCCGCCCGGTGGCGCCCGGCGCCCGCAGTGCCGCGCTCCGTGCCGCGGCGGCCGCGTGGTGCGCGCTGCGGCTCGGCTCCTCGCTGAGTCCCGTCACGGTCGTCCAGAACACCCGCGTCCGTTCGATCGCGTGCAGCGGCAGGGACTCCGACGTGATCATCAGGTCCGGCGCCTTCGGCGCGCGGTAGAAGTAGAGCGGGAAGTCGTCCGGCGGGAAGATCTCACAGAACGCCACGGGCGTGTTGAGGCCCTCGACCGGCTCGACGAAGTCGTTCGCGACGCCGAACTCGGGCAGGGTGCGGGCGATGTAGCGGCCGAAGGGGTCGTTGCCGGTACGGGTGATCACCGCTGCGTCCGCGCCGTGCCGGGCGGCGGCGACGGCGACGTTGGTCGCGCTCCCACCGACGGACTTCGAGAAGGTGGTGACGTCCTCGAGCGGTCCGGTCTGCTGCGGGTAGACGTCGACACTGACGCGTCCCATCGTGATCACGTCGTGGACGTGCGGGGCTTCGTCGGTCATGCGACGCGGGACCTTCCGGGCGGCTTCATCGGCGGACGAGCACGACTGTACACTGACTTTGCGCTGATGTCAGTACATGGACCGGGCTGCTGTCGGGCGCCTCTCCGGCCCGGAGGCGCGTGTCGGTGGGACCTGCCAGGGTCACGACATGCAGATCCTCGCCCTGGTCATCGGCCTCGTCCTCGGTACGGCCGTCGGTGCCGTCGTCGCGTGGTCGCTCGCCCGCTCGCGCGCCGGGGTGGACGCGGCAGCCGCACGGGCGACGGCCGACGTGCTGCGTGCGCAGCTCGACTCGGTGCGCGCCGACGCCGAGGAGCGCCTCGACGCCCAGGACGCCCAGTACCGCCGGCAGGTCGACTCCCTCGAACGCCGTGCCGCCGAGCTCGAGCACCTCGTGCAGCGCATGCACGGCGCCGACGCGGCGCGGAACCAGGGCGAGTCGAAGGTGCTGTCGGCGCTGAGCCCCGTCGCGCAGACGCTCGACCAGATGCGGGCGAAGATCGCCGAGCTCGAGCAGTCGCGGACCGAGCAGTACGGCGCCCTGTCCGCCCAGCTGCGATCGGCCGCCGAGTCCGAGGAACGGCTCCGCGCGACGGCGGACACCCTCGCGAGCGCCCTCTCCTCGAACAGCACCCGGGGCGTCTGGGGCGAGACGCAGCTCCGGAACGTCGTCGAGGCCGCGGGGCTCCTCGAACGCGTGGACTTCGACGTGCAGTCCTCCGTCACGACGACCGCGGGGACCGCCCGACCCGACATGGTCGTGCACCTGCCCGGCGGCAAGACGATCGCCGTCGACGCGAAGGTGCCGTTCAGCGCCTACCTGCAGGCGGCCGAGATCCCGGCGAGCGCGACGGGTGCCGAGGGTGCCCGGCGCGAGCAGCTCATCGCGCAGCACGTCAAGGCGCTCCGGGCGCACGTCGACGCCCTCGCCGCCCGCGAGTACTGGACGGGCTACGACGCGTCGCCCGAGTTGACGATCGCGTTCATCCCGTCCGAGTCGCTGGTCTCGAGCGCGCTGGCCGCCGACCCCGGACTGCTCGACCACGCCTTCCGCAAGCGCATCGCACTGGCGTCACCCGTCACGCTGTGGTCGGTGCTGAAGACGGTGGCGTTCTCGTGGCAGCAGGACGTCGTCACCGCCGAGGCACGCGAGCTCTTCCGGGTGTCCCGCGAGCTGTACGGCCGCCTGGCCACCATGGGCGGGCACGTCGACAAGCTCGGCCGGGCGATCCGGGGGTCCGTCGTCGACTACAACCGCTTCGTGGGGTCGCTCGAGCGCCAGGTGCTGCCGAGCGCCCGGCGGCTGTCGCTGCTCGACGAGTCGAAGGTGCTCGCCGACCCGGCGACGATCGACGACGAGCCGCGGCTGCTCACCGCGCCGGAGCTCGTCGGCGCCCTCGACGAGGACTGACCGCGCGGCGCCACGGCACGAGGCGCCACGGCGCGAGGTGCTCCGGCACGACGAGGAGCACCCCGAACCACGTGATCGCGTGGTTCGGGGTGCTTCTCGTCGTGCGAGCGGTCAGGTGTCCCGACGGCCGTCAGCGGTCCGGACGGATCAGAACCACTTCTCGGCGCGGTGGTCGGCCTGGATGCGGCGGATCGTGTTCGAGCGCGAGCGGAGCACGAGCGAGTCGGTGTGGATGACACCGCGCGACCGACGGACACCGTCCACGAGGACACCGTCGGTGACGCCTGTCGCGACGAAGAACGTGTTGTCGCCCGTCACGAGGTCGTCCTGGTCGAGGACCTTGTCCAGGTCGTGCCCGGCGTCGAGTGCCTTCTGGCGCTCCTCGTCGTCCTTGGGCTGGAGCTTGCCGAGGATCACGCCGCCGAGCGCCTTGATCGCGCACGCGGTGATGATGCCCTCGGGCGTACCGCCGACACCGACGCACATGTCGATCTTCGAACCGGGCAGTGCCGCCGAGATGCCACCGGCGACGTCACCGTCGAGCAGCAGGCGCGTGCCGGCGCCCGTTGCGCGGATCGCGCGGATGAGCTCGTCGTGGCGCGGGCGGTCGAGGACGGCGATCTGCATGTCCTCGATGTCCTTGTGCTTCGCCTTCGCGAGCGCGCGGATGTTCTCACCGATCGGCTTCTCGAGGTCGAGGACGCCACGGCCCTCGGGGCCCGCGGCGATCTTGTCCATGTAGAACACCGCCGACGGGTCGTACATCGAGCCGCGGTCGGAGACGGCCATCACGGAGATGGCGTTCTGCCGGCCGGCGGCGGTGAGCGAGGTGCCGTCGATCGGGTCGACCGCGATGTCGCAGGCCGGGCCGTGGCCGTTGCCGACGTGCTCGCCGTTGAAGAGCATCGGGGCGTCGTCCTTCTCGCCCTCGCCGATGACGACCACGCCGTCGAAGTTCACCGTGCCGAGGAACTTCCGCATCGCGTCGACGGCTGCGCCGTCCGCGAGGTTCTTCTCGCCCCGGCCGACCCACGGCTGCGCACGGATCGCGGCGGCCTCCGTCGCACGCACGAGCTCGAGCGCCAGGTTGCGGTCGGGCTGGAGGAACAGGGAGCCGGTCTCAGTCGTGGGAGTCACGACCAGAGCCTACCGACCGGGCTCCGGGACGGCCGCACGGGTGCACGGACGTGCACGCTGTAACCCGTTGAGGAGCCCTGACTAGGCTCGGCGGGGAACCACCAGTCGAAGGAGATCGCAGTGCCCATCGCAACGCCGGAACAGTACGCCGAGATGCTCGAACGAGCGAAGGCCGGCAAGTTCGCCTACCCCGCGGTGAACGTGTCCTCCTCCCAGACGATCAACGCGGTCCTCCAGGGCCTGCAGGAGGCCGGCTCGGACGGCATCCTCCAGGTCACGACCGGTGGCGCCGACTACTTCGCCGGGCACACCGTGAAGAACCGCGCCGCCGGCGCCCTCGCGATGGCCCGCTTCGCCCACGAGGTCGCGAAGAACTACGACGTCACGGTCGCGCTGCACACGGACCACTGCCCGAAGGACGCCCTCGACGGCTTCGTCATGCCCCTCATCGCCGCGAGCGAGGAGGAGGTCCGCCAGGGCCGCAACCCGATCTTCCAGTCGCACATGTGGGACGGGTCGGCCGTGCCGCTCGACGAGAACATCGAGATCGCCCGCACGATGATCGAGAAGACGCGCAACATCAACGCGATCCTCGAGGTCGAGATCGGCGTCGTCGGCGGAGAAGAGGACGGCGTCCAGCACGAGGGCACCAACGACGCGCTCTACACGACCCCGAACGACGTCGAGAAGGTCGTCGACGCCCTCGGGCTCGGCGACCGGGGTCGCTGGATCGCCGCGCTCACGTTCGGCAACGTGCACGGCGTCTACAAGCCGGGCAACGTCAAGCTGCGCCCGGAGCTCCTCGGCGAGATCCAGGCCTCGGTCGCGCAGAAGCACGGCACCGGTGAGAACCCGCTCGACCTCGTCTTCCACGGCGGCTCCGGCTCGACCGACGACGAGATCCACGAGGCCGTGCGCAACGGTGTCATCAAGATGAACATCGACACGGACACGCAGTACGCGTTCACGCGCTCGATCGCCGACTCGATGTTCCGGAACTACGAGGGCGTGCTGAAGATCGACGGCGAGGTCGGCAACAAGAAGCAGTACGACCCGCGTGCCTGGGGCAAGGTCGCCGAGACCGCCATGGCGGCCCGCGTCGTCGAGGCGGCGAAGGTCCTCGGCTCGGCCGGCAAGAGCAAGGGCTGATCGGCACCACCAGCCGGGAGGAACGGGGCGCGTCCGCAAGGACGCGCCCCGTTCCGCGTCCGGTCACCGCCACCACCCGTGCCACGATGGGCGGGTGACCTCCGACGCCATCGCCTCCTCGTTCGCCCAGTACGTCACCGAGTCCCCCACCGCGTTCCACGCGGCCGCGGTCGCGCGGGACCAGCTCGTCGCAGCGGGGTTCACCGAGCTGTCGGAACTCGACGCCTGGCCGACCGAGGCGGGCGCCTACGTCGTCGTCCGCGACGGCGCGGTCATCGCCTGGCGTCTGCCGGAGTCGGCGACGCCCACCACCCCCTTCCGGATCCTCGGTGCCCACACCGACTCCCCGGGCTTCCGCATCAAGCCGAACCCGACCGTGCGCGTCGGTGGCTGGGAGCAGCTCAACGTCGAGGTCTACGGCGGTGCCCTCCTGTCGACCTGGTTCGACCGCGACCTCCGCATCGCCGGACGTGTGGTCGACGCCGACGGATCGGTGCGGCTCGTGTCGACCGACGCGGTCGCGCGGATCCCGAACCTCGCGATCCACCTCGACCGCGGGGTGAACGACGGCAAGGAGATCGACCGGCAGCGCCACACCCTGCCGGTCGTCGGCACGGACGGCACCACCGGCGGCACCGACGTGCTCGGGTGGCTGCGCGGCCGGCTCGGGGAGGACGCGGTCTCGTGGGACCTCTTCCTCGCGGACACACAGCCCCCGGCGCGCATCGGCATCGATCGGGAGTTCCTCGCGTCCGGCCGCATGGACAACCTGACGAGCGTGCACGCCGGGCTCCGCGGGGTCGTCGACGCGCCGACCGACGGCGACCACATCCCGGTGTTCGCGGCGTTCGACCACGAGGAGATCGGTTCCTCGACCCCGTCCGGTGCCGGGGGCCCGTTCCTCGAGGACGTGCTCGGCCGCGTGCAGGAGGGGCTCGGTGCCACCCGCTCCGAGGCCGCCCGGGCGTTCCGGGCGTCCTGGCTCCTGTCGAGCGACGCCGGACACCTCGTCCACCCGAACCAGCCGGAGAAGCACGACCCGACGAACCGTCCGCGTCCGGGAGCGGGCCCGCTCCTGAAGATCAGCGCGAACCAGCGTTACATGACCGAGGCGAAGGGCGAGGCCGTGTGGGCGACCGCCTGCGACACCGCCGGCGTCTCCTGGCAGCCCTTCGTCAACGTGAACACCATCCCCGGTGGCTCGACCATCGGCCCGATCGCGGCGACGCGGCTCGGCATCCCGACGATCGACATCGGCGTCGGCCTGCTGTCGATGCACTCGGTCCGTGAGCTCGTGCACGTGGACGACCTCGCGGCACTGCACGGCGCCGTCGCCGCCTTCCTCGCCGGGTAGGCGGGTCACGGCCCGGCCGGCCGGACAGCGCCGGCTGGCCCGCGGGTCAGAGCGTCACGACCACCTTGCGCGCGGACACCCCTGCACGCTGCCGGTCGATCGCGCCCTGCACCGCGCCCGGCCCGTGCCCGACGACGAGCGGCTCCGGCATCGGTCGGATCGAGCCGTCGGCGAGTCCCTCGGGCAGGACCCGGCCCCACAGCTCCGGGCCCAGGTCGTCGTCGCGCAGGCTGCTCCCCCACACGAACGCGGCCCGGATCCCCGCACGACGGGCACGCAGCGTGAGCGCCAGCGTGGCGAGTCCGAGGCGGGTGAACACCGGGAGCATCGCCGGGAAGAGTCGCCGACGGCCGGCGATCCGGTCGAGGGAGACCGGCGTGCTCGCCATCGCCAGCGCGGCGCCACCCGTCCGGCGGAGCACCTCGATGCACGCGGCCGTCGAGGTCGTCCCGAGCGCGACGGCACCGACGACGGGGCGTCCGGCGACGCCGGCGACGAGGTCGTCCACCGCCGTCGGCGAACCGTGGTCGACGACGACCTCGGCCCCGAGCGACCGGACGGTCGCGGCGTTCCGGGGCGACGCGGTGCTCACGACCGCGTACCCGGCGGCACGGGCGAGCTGCACCGCGTTCATCCCGACGCTCGTCGAACCACCCCAGACCACGACGACGCCGGAGCGGTCCGACGGCGCGTCGGCGGCCCCGGGGAGCGGGAGCCCGAGGTGCTTCGGCTGGAACAGCGCGCAGGCGGCGGTCGAGGCCCCGAGCGGCAGGACCGCGGCCTGTTCGAGGGGCACGTCGTCCGGCACCGCGGCGGTCAGGCGTTCGAGCAGCGCGGTGTGTTCCTGGAACGCGCCCTCGTGCACCGGGTCGCGGCCACGGTCGGTCCCGGTCGCGAGTCCGACGACGCGGTCGCCGACCGCGAAGCGGGTGACGCCGGAGCCGACGGCGACGACCTCGCCGGCGACGTCCGAGCCGAGCACCGCCGGCGTCCGGAGCCAGCGGTAGGTCACCGGCCCCGTGCCCTGGATCACCCAGTCCACGGGGTTGACGGCAGCGGCGCGGACGCGCACGACCACCTCGTCCTCGGCGGGGACGGGGACCGGTACCCGGTCGACGACGAGTGCGCCCCGGGGTTCACGGAGCAGAGCGGCGGAGTTGTCGGGCACGGCGGGCCTTTCGTCACGAGCGATGACACCTGGTGTCGTCACTCTACCCGCCCTCGGCACCGAGTGTCATCACTAGGGTGTCCCCATGGCGAGATGGGCACCGGACACCCGTGAGCGACTGCGGACGGCCGCGATGGAGCTCTTCGCGGAACGCGGCTTCCATGCGACGACGGTCCCCGACATCGTCGCGCGGGCGGGCGTCACCCGGCGCACGTTCTTCCGCCACTTCAGCGACAAGCGCGAGGTCTTCTTCGGCGATGACGAGATCCCCGCGATCGCGACCCGGATGATCGAGACCGCGCCGGCCGAGGAGGCACCGATGCGCGTGGTCCTCGACGGGCTCCGACGGCTCGCGGCCGAGCGGTTCGACCCCCGCCGCGACCAGGTGCTCGCCGCACGACGGATCATCAGCGAGGAGCCCGACCTGCGGGAGCGGGACCTGCGGAAGCAGGAGGACCTGCGGGCGGCGGTCCGGGACGGCTTCCGTCGCCGCGGCGAGGACGACCGGACCGCCCGCTCCGTCGCCGGGCTCACGGTCCTCGTCCTGCAGACCGCGCTCGAGACGTGGCTCGAGGACGCGGACGGAACACCGCTGCAGGACCACCTCGACGCCACGGTCGACCGGGTCACCGGACTGCTCGACACCGGTCGCTGACCGGCGCACGGCCCCCACACGACAGCGAGGGCCCGAGGGTCAGGCCCCGGACTGCTGCATCAGCACCTGCACGAAGCCCGGGTCCTGGAACATCACCACGGCGAAGGCGACCAGGCTGACGAGCGACGCCACGGCCCCGCCGAGCAGCGGGACCCAGAACGTCCACCTCCGAGCGGCCAGCCGACGCAGGGACCACCACGCGACGAGGGCGAACACGACCACGTTGCCGATGGCTCCGACGGCAGCGGCGGTCGACAGCGCCGTGGGGTCGGAGAGCTCCAGGCCCTGCTGTTCGAACGCCCTGCGCACGGCGGAGGCGACGTCGCTCACCGCGAGCGACTGCACGACCGACAGCAGCCCGAACGCCAACAGGGCGACCGTCACCACGAAGTCGAACTGCGACGCCCCGAAGCGGCTCGAGAGCGTCGGCCGCTCCTGACCGGCCGCGGCACCCCGCGACGGCCCGGCGCCGGTGCCACCGGGCGTGCGGCGGTCCGTCGGACGGGTCGTGCGTGCCGTGCCACGGTCGGTCGGCCCCTGGGTCGCCGCGCGGGCACGGTCGTCGGCCTCGCGCCGCTGCCGGTCGCGCCGTTCCTGCTCGACCAGGACCGGGTTCACCCAGCCCTCCGGCGCGTACTCGCCGTACTCGGGAGCGGGCGTGCCGTGGACCCGGCCGTCCCGTCGACCGGAGGCCGGTGCGGCGGAGGCGGGACGGGCCTCCAGGCCGAGGGCGGTCTCGTCCACGTGCCCCGGTTCACGGGCCGGTGCCGACGACCAGTCGCCGCGGAGGCCGCTCACGAGCGACGCCCGCCGAGGGCGCGGGTGGGGTTGCCCGCGGCGTCCGTGCGGAGCTCCTTGGGGAGCGAGAACATGAGGTCCTCGTGCGCCGTCACGACCTCTTCCACGGTGCCGTAGCCGGCGTCCGCGAGCTGCTCGAGCACCTCGGTGACGAGTTCCTCGGGCACCGAGGCACCGCTGGTCACACCCACCGTGCGGACACCGTCGAGCCAGTCCTGGCGGATCTCCTCGGCGTAGTCGACCCGGTGGGCGGACGCCGCACCGTACTCGAGGGCGACGTCGACGAGGCGCACGCTGTTCGAGGAGTTCGCCGAACCGACGACGATGACGAGGTCGGCGTCGGGCGCCACCTTCTTCACCGCGACCTGGCGGTTCTGCGTGGCGTAGCAGATGTCGTCCGACGGCGGGTTCTCGATGGACGGGAACCGCTCACGGAGCAGGCGGACGGTCTCCATCGTCTCGTCGACGCTCAGGGTGGTCTGCGACAGCCAGACGAGGTTGTCGGGGTCGGGCACCTCGAGCGCGGCGACGTCCTCGGGTCCGTTGACCAGGATCGTGCGCTCGGGCGCGTGGCCCATGGTGCCCTCGACCTCCTCGTGACCGGCGTGGCCGATCAGGACGATCGTGCGGTCCGCCTTCGCGAAGCGGGTGGCCTCGCGGTGGACCTTGGTGACGAGGGGGCAGGTCGCGTCGATCGCGTGCAGGTCGCGTTCTGCGGCACCGGCCACGACGGCGGGTGCGACGCCGTGCGCACTGAAGACGACGTGTGCGCCGCGCGGGACCTCGGCGACGTCGTCGACGAACACCGCGCCGCGCTGCTCGAGCGTGGAGACGACGTGGACGTTGTGGACGATCTGCTTCCGCACGTAGACCGGCTCGCCGTACTGCTCGAGCGCCTTCTCGACGGCGACCACGGCACGGTCGACACCCGCGCAGTACCCGCGGGGCGCGGCGAGCAGGACCTTCTTCGTGCCGGCGACCGGCTCGTCCCGCAGCCGACCACGCGCTGCGTGCACCCGCGGCGGGGCGAGCGGGACCGTGCGGCCGTTGGTGATCGTCACGTCCCCGATGATAGGTGCCGGGCACGCGCGGGGCCTGGGTGCGTCCGGGGCCGAGCCGGGCCGTGACGACGTGGTGGAGCACCGGCGTGCGGCGCCGCGGGCCGGCGCTGTCGCCGGGATGCGGCACGATGGTGGGCATGGCGATCGAACAGGGCCCGCCGACGGCCGACAACCCGTGGCCCGTCGCCCTGCTCGGGGCGAAGCTCCGCGACTGGATCGACCGACTCGGCACCGCCTGGGTCGAGGGCGAGATCACGCAGTGGAACGTCGCCGGCGGCAACGTCTACGGCAAGCTCAAGGACGTCGAGGTCGACGCGACCGTGTCCTTCTCGATCTGGTCGAGCGTGCGTTCCCGGGTGCCCGCGGACCTGGGGCAGGGCGCCCGCGTCGTCGCCGCGGTGAAGCCGAACTACTGGGTCAAGGGCGGCTCGCTCACCATGCAGGTGGTCGAGATGAAGCACGTCGGCCTCGGTGACCTGCTCGAGCGGCTCGAACGGCTCCGGCGCACCCTGGCGGCGGAGGGCCTGTTCGACCCCTCCCGCAAGAAGCGTCTGCCGTTCCTGCCGCACCGGATCGGCCTGATCACCGGCAAGGACTCCGACGCCGAGAAGGACGTCAAGCGGAACGCGCAGCTCCGCTGGCCGCAGGTCGAGTTCCGCACGGTGCACACGGCGGTGCAGGGCGAGCGGGCCGTGGGCGAGGTCACGGCCGCGATCGTCGAGCTCGACGCCGACCCGACCGTCGACGTCATCATCGTCGCCCGGGGTGGCGGCGACTTCCAGAACCTGCTCGGCTTCAGCGACGAGGGACTCGTCCGGACCGCCGCTGCCGCCACCACCCCCATCGTCTCCGCCATCGGGCACGAGGCGGACCGTCCGATCCTCGACGAGGTCGCCGACCTGCGCGCCTCCACCCCCACGGACGCCGCGAAGCGCGTGGTGCCCGACGTGGCCGAGGAGCTCGCGAACGTCCGCCAGGCCCGGGCCCGGCTCGGGCTGCGGCTCTCGCACACCCTGTCGGTCGAGGCCGACCGGATCGCCGCCCTCCGGTCGCGCCCGGCGCTGGCGTCGACCGCCTGGCTCGTCGACACCCGGGCCGAGGAGGTCGCACGCGACCTGTCCCGTGCCCGTGAGCTGCTCGACCGACGCCTCGAGCGCTCGCACAGCGACGTCGGGCACCTGACCGGGCGGCTGCGCGCGCTCTCGCCCCGCGACACCCTGCGGCGCGGCTACGCCATCGTGCAGCGGAGTGACGGAGGGGTCGTGCGCGGCACCGAGGACCTCGACGGCGCGACGCCGGTCCACGTCACCCTCGGCGCGGGCACGGCGACGGGGACACTCGAGCCGGAGGGACCGGGGCCGGACGGTTCCGGGGCGTAGCCCGGTCTCCACGGGCTCCGTCGGCGGTGCACCGCCGACGGAGGGTGCTCGGTAGGATCGGCGTGTGTCATCCCAGCAGGAACCCGTGCCGTCCGACGTGCAGTCGCTGAGCTACGAGGCAGCGCGCGACGAACTCGTGCGCGTCGTCGGTGAGCTGGAGCAGGGGTCCGCGACGCTCGAGCGTTCGCTCGCGCTCTGGGAGCGTGGCGAAGCCCTCGCGGCCCGGTGCGAGGAGTGGCTCGTCGGTGCGCGCGCCCGGCTGGACGCCGCCCGTGCCGCGTCGGCCGGTGACGGCACCGCGGACACCGCAGGCGACCCGGACGGAGCAGCACGGTGACCGACCCCGACGGACGGCCGATCGTCGCCGAGCTCGGCCGCCCGGAGACCCCGGAGGAGACCTGGGCCCGCAAGGACGCCGCGCGACGCTCCCGCCGCGAGCACCAGACCGCCTTCAACCTCGTGCTGGCGCTCATCGCATCGCTGGGCATCGTGCTCTTCCTGGTCGCCGTCGTCGTGCGGCCGGACCAGACCGTCGACCGGTCCGTGGACTACCAGCAGGTCGCCGCCGGTGCCGACGTGCCCGGCGTGACGCTCGCGGCACCGGACCTGCCCGACGGTTTCACCTCGAACCGCGCCGACTTCCAGGACAAGACGTCGGACGGCGTGCGGGTCTGGACGGTCGGCCTCGTGACCCCGGACCGCCAGTACATCGGCCTCCAGCAGGGCATCGATGCGAACGCGTCGTGGGTGGCCAACCAGCTCGACCAGGAGCCCGCCACCGGTGACCGCACCATCGACGGCACGAAGTGGACGGTGTACGACCGTCGTGACGAGGGCAAGGACGCCGGGAACCACGCGTACTCGCTCGTGCACACCTTCGGCCGCGACACCATCGTCCTGTCCGGCACGGCCGACGACTCGTCGTTCACGACCGTCGCGAAGGCCGTCACCGAGCAGCTCGCGAACTGACCCCGCCCGACCGAACCCGAAGCACGAGGAAGACCATGCCCGACCGCGCCGCCTCCACCCCGTCCGACGCCCTCCGCCTGCTCGTCGAGGGCAACGCCCGCTTCGCCGCCGACAAGCGCCGCACCGGCCGGATCGACCCGGACCGCCGTGGCGAGCTCACGGGCTCGCAGGCGCCCTTCGCGACCGTGCTCGGCTGCTCCGACTCACGCGTGCCGTTCGAGCACGTCTTCGACGCGGGCATCGGTGACCTGTTCGCGATCCGCAACGCCGGTCAGATCGTCGACGACGTCGTGCTCGGCTCCATCGAGTTCGCGGTCGTCGCCCTCGGCACCCCGCTCGTCGTCGTCCTCCGCCACACCGCGTGCGGGGCCGTCGCCGCAGCGCGCTCGGGCGAGCCCGTGCCCGCGCCGCACCTGCAGTCGCTCGTCGACGCGATCGCTCCGAGCGTCGAGCGGGTCCGCGCGACCGACGCCGAGCTCCCGCAGGAGGCCGTCGGTGCCGCGCACCTCGAGGCCACGCTCCGCCAGGTGATCGAGCGGTCCGGTGTCGTCTCCGACGCGGTCGCCGACGGTAGGTTGGCCGTCGTCGGGGCGACCTACGACCTCTCCACGGGCGAGGTCGCCATCGACACCGTCGTGGGCCAGGCCTGACCGGCCGCCACGACGCGACGCCCGGACACCACCGGGCCGCCGAAGACACCGGGGCGACCGCTCCGGCCGTGCACCACAGGAAGGACCACGACGACGTGACCCACACCAGCGAGCCCGACCAGACCGCGACCGACCGGACCGCGACGGGCGGTGACGGCTTCCGCATCGAGCACGACACGATGGGCGAGGTCCGGGTCCCGGTGGACGCCCTCTACCGTGCCCAGACACAGCGCGCGGTCGAGAACTTCCCGATCTCGGGCAGCGGTCTCGAGCCGGCACAGATCGTCGCCCTCGCCCGGATCAAGCGCGCCGCGGCGGTCGTCAACGGGTCCCTCGGCATCGTCGACCCGACGGTGGCCGAGGCGATCGCACAGGCGGCCGACGCGATCATCGGCGGCGAGCACCACGACCAGTTCCCGGTGGACGTCTACCAGACGGGCAGCGGCACCTCGTCGAACATGAACATGAACGAGGTCCTCGCGACCCTGGCGACCCGCGTCGCCGGCACGGACGTCCACCCGAACGACCACGTGAACGCGTCCCAGTCGTCGAACGACGTCTTCCCGACCTCCGTGCACGTCGCCGTGACCGAGGCCCTCATCCGCACGCTCGTCCCCGCGCTCGAGCACCTGGCGGAGTCGCTCGAGGCCAAGGCGACGCTCTGGGCCGACGCCGTGAAGTCCGGACGCACCCACCTGATGGACGCCACCCCGGTCACCCTCGGACAGGAGTTCGGCGGCTACGCCCGCCAGGTCCGGCTCGGCATCGAGCGCGTGCAGGCCACGCTCCCCCGCGTCGCCGAGGTCCCGCTCGGCGGCACCGCGGTGGGCACCGGCATCAACACGCCGAAGGGCTTCCCGCAGCAGGTCATCGCCCGCCTGGCCTCGGACACCGGCCTGCCGATCACCGAGGCGCTCGACCACTTCGAGGCGCAGGGTGCCCGGGACGCACTGGTCGAGGCGTCGGGCGCCCTCAAGGTCATCGCGGTCAGCCTGACGAAGATCAACAACGACCTGCGCTGGATGGGCTCGGGGCCGAACACGGGCCTCGGCGAGCTGCACATCCCGGACCTGCAGCCCGGCTCGTCGATCATGCCCGGCAAGGTGAACCCGGTCATCCCCGAGGCCACCCTGATGGTCGCTGCACGCGTCATCGGCAACGACGCGACGGTCGCCTGGGCCGGCGCCTCGGGTGCCTTCGAGCTCAACGTCGCGATCCCGGTGATGGGCACGGCCCTGCTCGAGTCGATCCGCCTGCTCGCGAACAGCTCGCGGGTGCTCGCCGACAAGACCATCGACGGGCTGCAGGCGAACCTCGAGCGCGCCCGCGCGTTCGCGGAGTCGTCCCCGTCGATCGTCACGCCGCTCAACCGCGTCATCGGGTACGAGGCCGCGGCCAAGGTCGCCAAGTACGCCGTCGCCGAGGGCATCACCGTGCGCGAGGCGGTCGTCGCCCTGGGCCACGTCGAGCGCGGCGAGGTCACCGAGGAGCAGCTCGACAGCGCGCTGGACGTGCTGTCGATGACGCACCCGAACTGACCCACGGGACCCACTGCCGGACGGGAGGCACGGTGCCGGCTGGCACCGCGCCTCCCGTCCGTCGTCGGGTCACCCCCGAGACTCGCGCCTGCGGACACGTTCGCAGTCCTGCGACCGCGAACGTGTCCGCCCAGGCGAGTCCCGCCGGCGGCCGACCAGCCGCGCTACCCGAGGTCGGGCGAGTCGAGCAGCTCCGTCACGAGCGCCGCGATCGCCGACCGTTCCGAGCGGGTCAGCGTCACGTGCGCGAACAGCGGGTGCCCCTTCAGGCGCTCGATCACGCTCGCGACACCGTCGTGCCGGCCGACCCGCAGGTTGTCCCGCTGGGCGACGTCGTGCGTCAGCACCACGCGCGAGTTCTGCCCGATGCGCGACAGCATGGTGAGCAGGACGTTCCGCTCGAGCGACTGCGCCTCGTCCACGATCACGAACGCGTCGTGCAGGGACCGCCCGCGGATGTGCGTGAGCGGCAGCACCTCGAGCATCCCGCGCTCGACGACCTCGTCGAGGACGTTGTCGGACACCAGCGCGCCGAGGGTGTCGAAGACGGCCTGCGCCCAGGGGTTCATCTTCTCGGCGGCGTCGCCGGGCAGGTACCCGAGCTCCTGCCCACCCACGGCGTAGAGCGGCCGGAACACCATGATCTTCTTGTGCTGCTGTCGTTCGAGCACCGCCTCGAGCCCGGCGCAGAGCGCGAGCGCCGACTTGCCGGTGCCGGCCGAACCTCCGAGCGAGACGATGCCGATCTCCGGGTCGAGCAGGGCGTCGATCGCGAGCCGCTGCTCGGCGGAGCGTCCCCGCAGCCCGAAGACCTCGCGGTCGCCGCGGACGAGCGACACCGCGCCGGCCTCGTGCACGCGGCCGAGGGCCGACCCGCGCTCCGAGTGGATGACGACGCCGGTGTTCACCGGGACGCCGTCGAGGTGCGAGGACCGGATCTCCTCGTGCTCGTACAGGTCGCTCATCTGCTCGCCGGACACCTGCAGGTCGGTGATGCCCGTGTAGCCGGAGTCGACGGCGAGCTCGGCGCGGTACTCCTCGGCGGCCATGCCGATCGACGACGCCTTCACGCGGAGCGGCAGGTCCTTCGACACGACGACGACGTCCAGCCCGTCGTTCGCCAGGTTCGACGCGACCGCGAGGATCCGCGAGTCGTTGTCCCCGAGCCGGAGCCCGGACGGGAGCACGGACTGCTCGGAGTGGTTCAGCTCGACGCGGAAGGAACCGCCGTCGTCGAGTGCGACCGGGAAGTCGAGTCGCTCGTGCTCGACCCGCAGTTCGTCGAGCAGCCGCAGGGCCTGGCGCGCGAAGTACCCGATCTCCGGGTCGTCGCGCTTGGACTCGAGCTCGCTGACGACGACCACGGGCAGCACCACGGCGTGCTCGGCGAAGCGGAACAGCGCCCGCGGATCGCTGAGGAGCACCGACGTGTCGAGCACGTACGTGCGTTGGGCGACCGACGTGGACGAGTCCGCGGTGGACCGCTGGGCGGGTTCGCGAGCGACGTTGCGAGAGGTCACGACCACTCCATCCCCGGGCCGCGCTCGGCCCGGTCACTGTCCTCGACGCGGCCGGAGAGCGGTCCCGAAGCACCGTTGCCTGGCCGCTCCGACCGGGCACCGTGTCCGGTGGGGCCAAGCTACGACCGGCCCCCGACAGCCGGACCGCGACACGCGGTCCCCGAGGTTACGGTCACGTGAACGCGCACCACGACGGCCGGGAGGCACGTGGCGGGCCCGCCACGGGCCTCCCGGCCGCCTCGGGCGCAGGCGCGCAGCGGCGAGATTCGCGGACGCGGACGGATTCGCGGGCTGGGAGGCGCGAACACGTCCGCCCGGCCGAGTCTCGCGGACCGCGGCCAGGCCGGCGGGCGGGCGGCCAGCGCGCGGGCGCGCTACTGCATCGTGGCGTAGGACAGGCACGCGTCGCGGAACATGTCGAGCGTCGCGTCCGTGGTGGACGCGAACACCGACACCCGCGCGACCCCGAGCCGCGTCGTCGCCGTGACCCCGTGGTTGTGCAGCGCCGCGGACAGCGCCGTGAGCCGACCCTGCGGCGGACGCAGCACGACGATGCCGGCACGCTCGCGCGGGTCACGGCTGGACTCGACCGACAGGCCGAACTCGTCGGCGATGTCGAGCACCCGCTCGACCCGGTCGGCCACGCGCTCCTGCACGGCCCCGACCCCGACGGAGACCAGCCGCTCGAGGGACACCGCCATCCGGGCCTGGGCGACCGGGTCGACGCGCGTCATCTGGTACCCCGCGGCGCCCGGCTTCACCGAGGGGACCTCGGTCGGCCAACCGGTCGTGCCGTGCGGCCCGGACAGCGCCGGGCGCAGGCGGTTCAGGGCGCGGTCGCTGAACGCGAGGAAGCCCGTGCCCCACCCGGCGTGCAGCCACTTCTGCCCGCCGGTGGCGACGACGTCGGCGACCTCGTACGGGGCGTCGACGACGCCGAAGCCCTGGATCGCGTCGACGATGATCAGGCGGTCCCCGATGACCTCCCGGATCGCAGCGAGGTCGGCGAGGTACCCGGTCTGCCAGTCGACGAGCGACACGGCGACGGCGGCGACGTCGTCGGTCAGGCGCTCCCGGACCAGCGTCGGGGTCATCCAGCCGGCTCCGGACTCGACCACGACGGGCTGCACGCGACCGCCCGTCGCCGAGGCGGCGCTCGCCAGTGCGAGCGGCAGCGACGGGTACTCGTCGGCGGCCACGAGGACACCGCCGGTCAGGCCGAACGCGGTGTGCAGCAGCCCCGGCGTCGTGGCGGTCTGCGAGACCACCTGGTCCTCGCGACGGCCGACGAGCCGGGCAGCGACGGTGCGCACCCGGGCGTCCTGCTCGTCGAGGGTCTCCACGGCGCCGAAGCGCATGCGCTCCTGGATCGTCCCGAGCACCCGCTGCTCCTCGAGCACGGCGGTCTGCACCGGCCCGAAGGCGGCGTGGTCGAGGTAGCCGGGCTCCTCGTCGAAGCCGGCCGCGTACTCGGCGATGTTCACAGGGGCAACCTTCCGTGGGACGAAAACCCTGTGAGTCTACTGGGACGCACGGAGGCCGCGCGAACCTGAGCCGCCCGACGCACTCGCCGCCGCCGTCGGGAGCCTCCCGCGATCAGCCGCCGAAACGACGGGAGCGCAGACCGAAGTCGCGCACGGCCCGCAGGAAGTCGACCTCGCGCAGGTCCGGGTAGAGGGCCTCGACGAAGTAGAACTCGCTGTGCGCGCTCTGCCACAGCATGAAGTCCGACAACCGCTGCTCACCCGAGGTGCGGATCACCAGGTCGGGATCGGGCTGGCCCTGCGTGTACAGGTGGTCGCCGATGAGCTCGGGCGTCAGCACCTCGGCCAGGGTGTCGAGCGTGCCGCCGCCCTCGCCGTGCGCCCGGACGATGCTCCGCATGGCGTCGGCGATCTCCCGGCGTCCGCCGTAGCCCACCGCGAGGTTGACGTGCAGGCCGGTGTGGGCTGCGCTCCGGGCCTCGGCGTCCGCGAGCGCCCCGAGGAGACCCGCGGGCAGCCCCTCGTCGGAACCGACGTGCTGCACGCGCCAGTCGCGGTGCACGGCGAGTGTCCCGGCCAGGTCGCCGATGATGCCGACGAGCTGCTCGAGCTCCTCGCCGCCCCGACCGGTCAGGTTGTCGGCGGACAGCAGGTAGAGCGTGACGACCTCGATGCCGAGCTCGTCGCACCAGTCGAGGAACTCGGGGATCTTGGCGGCGCCGGCACGGTGCCCGTGGGCGGCCGACTCGAGGCCGAGCTGCTTGGCCCAGCGACGGTTGCCGTCGACGATCATGGCGACGTGCTTCGGCATCGCCTGGCCGTCGATCTGGCGGCGGATACGACGCTGGTAGGCACGGTAGAGGACGCCGCGCCCTGCCCATCCCACCCTGCCGGTCACGCCACGACTGTAGTGCACCGTGACGCCGGCCGTGCGGGGCTGTGCATTCCCTGCTGCCGTTCGGCCGGGGGCCCTACTGTCGCCCCATGCAGGACGAGACCGCCACGCTCCCCCACGTCCCGTTCACCGAGGAAGCGGACACCACCGAGCCGCCGCGCCCCGCCTGGCGCGGCTGGATCCACCTCGGCACGTTCCCGTTCGCCATCGCGATGGGCATCGTGCTCATCTCGCTGGCCGACAGCGGGGCCGCGAAGGCCGGCAGCGCCGTGTTCATGGCGACGTCGCTGCTCATGTTCGGCGTCTCCGCGACCTACCACCGCTTCCCGTGGGGCCCGACGGTGAAGAAGGTCCTCAAGCGGATCGACCACACGAACATCCTGCTGCTCATCGCCGGCACCTACACGCCGATCGCGATCTGCGCGCTGCCGCACACGCTCATGGTGGTCGTGCTCTGGGTGATGTGGTCCGGAGCCGCGCTGGGCATCGCCTTCCGCGTCCTGTGGATCGGCGCCCCGCGCTGGCTGTACGTGCCGATCTACCTCGTGCTCGGGTGCGCCGCGCTCGGTCTGCTCCCGCAGTTCTTCGCCGCGAGCGTCCCCATGACGGTCCTCGTGCTCTCCGGCGGCCTGGCGTACGTCATCGGTGCCCTGGTCTACGGCTTCAAGCGCCCCGACCCCGCCCCGACCGTGTTCGGCTTCCACGAGGTCTTCCACGCACTGACCGTCGTCGCGTTCGCCGCGCAGTGGGTCGGCGTGCTCATCGTGGCCCTCGACCCGGTGCGCTGACCGCAGCCGCTGCGGACCGCGGCACCGGCCGGCAGGGGCGACCGGACGACGGGCGGGAGGCCCGTGGCACGCTCGCCACGGGCCTCCCGTCCGTCTGCTGGGGACGTCGCTGCTGCCGACGTCGCCGCTGCTGGTGTCGCCGCTGCCGACGTCGCGGGCTCAGCCGCGTTCGGTGTCGTCGCCCACGTCGGTCCGGCCGTCCTCGTCGGCGCGACGCACCGGCTCGTCCGTCGACGTGCCGTCGCCCGCGTCGGACTCGAGCCGCTGGCGGATCTCCGCGCGGTAGCGGGTCCGACGGATCCGGCGGGTCATGTCGACCACGAGCAGGATCGTGACGACCGCGACGACCGCGATCGCGACGAAGCCGGCGACCCCGGGGGTGACGTCGACGTCGGGCACGACCGACGGGCTCGGGCTGGGGGCGGCGGCGATGGCCGTCAGGATGGTGCTCACGCGGTGGTGTCCTCGTCGTCAGGGAGCCCCGCGAACAGGTCGGACTCCGGCAGGTCGGTGGGCACGCGGGCCTCGACGAGCTGGTAGTCCTCGGTGGGCCACACCGTCGCGAGGAGGTCGTTCGGCCACGAGAAGAAGACGCTGTCCGGCGGCACCTGGCTGGCGTGCGCGTGCAGGGCGGCGTCGCGGGCGTCGAAGTGGTCGCGGACGTCGACGTGGGTCGTCGCCAGGTCCGGCCGGTCGGCGAACCGCTCCACCCACTCGCGCAGCTGCTCGACGGCAGCGCTGTCCGGGTCGCGCTCGCGCAGTGCCTCGTAGATCGTGCGGAAGCGGCGCGGGTTCATGGTGCGCTCGTAGTAGAGCTTGCTGATCGACCACGGCCCCCCGGCGTCCGGGTACTCCGCGGGGTCGGCGGCGGCGCGCCAGGCGGCGACCGAGACCTCGTGCGTGCGGATGTGGTCGGGGTGCGGGTAGCCGCCGTTCTCGTCGTAGGTGACGAGCACGTGCGGACGGAAGCGGCGGACGACGCGGACGAGTGCCTCGGTCGAGTACTCGAGGGGCACCGTCGAGAACGTGCCCGGACGGACCGTCTCGCCCTTCTCGGCGTCCGGCAGCCCGGAGTCGTGGTAGCCGAGCCAGACGTGGTCGATGCCGAGCGCTGCCTGCGCAGCCGCCATCTCGGTGCGCCGGTAGCCCGCCATGTCGCGGTGGGCGCGGCTCGTCGCCGGCTCACCGAGCTGGTCGTTGAGGATGTCCCCGGCCTCGCCGCCGGTGCAGGAGACGACCAGCACCTGGTGCCCCTCGGCGACGTACTTCGCGGCCGTCGCGGCACCCTTGCTCGACTCGTCGTCGGGGTGGGCGTGGACGGCCAGCAGGCGGTACGGCACGGAGGATCCTCACGGGTGACGGAGCGGGCGGGACGCGCACGGATCGACCCGGGCGTGGGGGCAGCGCACAGCGGGGCGTGAACTACCCTGGGACCAGGATAATCACCCCAGGAGCCCCGAACTGTCCGAACCGCTGCACCCCACCCCCACCGCTGCGTCGGCCACGGCCACCACCGCGTCGCTGGACGACCGGTACGGGCGCACGCCGGATCGTCGGCGCCGCGGGAAGCTGTTCGGGGTCGCCGCGGCGATCGCCGTCGTGCTCGTGTTCGTCGCGTGGGTGGTCTGGGCCGGCCTCGACCAGGAGTCACACGGGCTCGACAACACCGAGCTCGGGTACACCGTCGTCTCCGACCACCGCACCGTCGTGCACTCACAGGTGTCGGCCGACCCGGGCACCGAGGTCCGGTGCGCCGTGCAGGTGCTCGACAAGTCGTACTCGATCGTCGGGTGGAAGGAGGTGACGCTGCCGGCATCCGAGCAGCGCACCCGCTCGATGTCGACCGAGGTGAACACCACGACCCGCGGCGTGACCGGCTTGATCCACGACTGCTGGGTTCCCTAGACTCGACTGATTCGCGGACGAGACCGGCCACACCGGCCGGTCTCGTCCTTTGTCGAAAGGGAGACCGATGAGCAACGACACGCAGACCACCTGGCTGACCCAGGAGGCGCACGACCGTCTCACGGCCGAGCTCGAACAGCTGTCGGGCCCGGCCCGCAAGGAGATCGCGGACCGCATCGAGGCGGCGCGTGAAGAGGGCGACCTCAAGGAGAACGGCGGCTACCACGCCGCGAAGGACGAGCAGGGCAAGATCGAGGCCCGCATCCGGCAGCTCACCGAGCTGCTCAAGCACGCCACCGTGGGCGAGGCCGACTTCGACGGCACCGTCGAGCCGGGCACCGTCGTCACGGCGGTCATCGCCGGCGACGAGTCGACCTTCCTCGTGGGCAACCGCGAGATCGTGGCCGAGGGGTCCGACCTGACCGTGTACAGCCCGGTGAGTCCGGTCGGTGCCGCGATCCTCGGGCTGCGCGCGGGCGACGAGACGACCTACACCGCGCCGAACGGCAAGGAGATCAGCGCCAAGGTGACGAAGGTCGAGCGCTACGAGCCGTAGGCGCCCGGCGCCGCAGTGCGCCCGGTGCGACGGCCCGCGGCGGGCGCGACGTGCCGGGGCGGGCGGCGCAGAGCGCGCGGCGGGCCGGCCCGCGGCGCGACGTGCCAGTGCACAACGAGGAGCAGCTCGCACCACGGAACCACGTGGCGCGAGCTGCTCTTCGTTGTGCGGTGGCCTACTGGGCTCTCGGCGCCGGTCAGTGCGCGACCACGTTGCGGAGCGAGGGCAGGATCACCGTGAGGGTCATGACGGGAGCTCCACGCGCCTCCCGGCCGTCCGCGGTGTCGCTCACGCGACCCTGAGGCCTGCGCGGCCGTCCCGTGCGCACCGCTGACACCGACGCGTGCAGCCAGCGCGGCGGGGTCAGTTCTCGAGCAGCTCCGGGCGGAAGCCGACCTCGTGCAGGCGCTGGATGACCTCCTGCGCGTGCTCGGGACCGCGTGCCTCGATCGACAGGTCCAGGGCCACCTCGTTGATCACCAGGCCCTGCCCGTGCCGGGTGTGCAGCACCTCGACCACGTTGGCGCCGGCGTCCGAGATGACCTGGGCGACGCGGGCGAGCTGCCCGGGGCGGTCGGGCAGCATGATCCGGATGCCGATGTAGCGCGACGCCGCGACGAGACCGCGGGTGATGATCCGCTCCATCATGAGCGGGTCGATGTTCCCACCGCTCAGCAGCACGACGGTGCGGCCGGTGTCGCGGACGGCGCCCGACATGATCGCCGCGACGCCGACGGCGCCGGCGGCCTCGACCACGAGCTTCGCGCGCTCGAGCAGCACCAGCAGGGCACGGGCGGTGTCGTCGTCCGAGACGGTCACGATCTCGTCGACCAGGTCGCGGATGATCGGGAAGTTCAGGTCGCCCGGTCGGGCGACCGCGATGCCGTCCGAGATCGTCGGCTTCGTCGTGATCGTCACGGGTGCTCCCGCGGTGATCGACGACGGGTACGCCGCGGCGTTCTCCGCCTGCACGCCGATCACCCGGATCGGACGACCGAGGCGCTCGGACATGCCCTTCACCGCCAGCGCGATGCCGGAGATGACCCCGCCGCCACCGATCGGCACGACCACCGTGTCGACGTCGGGCACCTGGTCGATGATCTCGAGGCCCAGCGTGCCCTGGCCCGCGATGACGTCCGGGTGGTCGAAGGGCGGGATGAACACCGCACCGGTGTGGGCGGCGAAGTCCTTGGCGGCGCTCAGCGCCTCCTCCACCGAGTGGCCGCGCAGCACGACCTCGGCGCCGTAGTGCCGCGTCGCCTGGAGCTTGGGCAGCGCGACGCCCACCGGGGTGAAGATCGTGGCCGGGATGCCGAGCTCACGAGCGGCGAGGGCGACTCCCTGCGCGTGGTTGCCGGCGCTCGCGGCGACGACGCCCGCCGCTCGCTGCTCGGGGCTGAGGGCGGCGAGTCGGTTGTAGGCGCCGCGCACCTTGTACGCGCCCGTGCGCTGCAGGTTCTCGCACTTCAGGTGCACCGGCGAGCCGAGCAGCTCGGCGAGGAACTGCGACGTCTCCATCGGCGTGACGCGTGCGACCCCCGCGATGGTCTGCCGAGCGGCCTCGATGTCCGCCAGCGTCGGGAACGCGTCGGTCTGCTGCTGGGGCGCGGAGGTGTCGGTCACGGACCCATCATCGTCCGTCGGAGCCGTCACGGCGAACTCGTGACGGTCCGTCGGTGAACGCTCGCTCAGCCCGCGGTCCCCTTGGCGGCGGTGGGCTGTTCGTCACTGCCCGGCGCCGGGACGCCGTCGGGGTGGCGCTTCCGCCAGCGGCGGCGCTTCTTCGCCTCGACGCTCGCGTGGTGGTCGCGCTGCTTCGCCTCGAGCACGTGGTCGGAGTCGAGCCCCTTCCACCGGCCGCTCGCGATCGTCGTGACCATCGAGTTCACGGTCGCGATCAGCGGCACCGCGAAGAAGGCTCCGGCGATGCCGGCCAGCCCGGACGCCGCGGTGACGCCGAGGACGACGGCGAGCGGGTGCACCTTGACCGCGCTGCCCATGACGAGCGGCTGCAGGATGTGCCCCTCGACCTGCTGCACGACGAGGATCACGCCGAGCATGACGAGCGCCGCGACCCAGCCGTTGAAGATGAGGGCGATGAAGACGGCGAGGAAGCCCGTGACGATGGCGCCGACGACCGGGATGAACGCGCCGAGGAACACGAACACGGCGATCGGGATGACGAGCGGCAGCTGCAGCGCGGCGGCACCGATGCCGATGCCGACGGCGTCGACGAACGCGACGAAGATCTGCACGCGGATGAAGCTCGTCAGGGTGGTCCACCCGGCGACCCCGGCGCCGTCGATCGCGGCGCGGGCGTTCTTCGGGAACAGCCGGACGGTCCAGCGCCACACGTTCTTGCCGTCGATGAGCAGGAAGATCACCGTGAAGATGACCACGAACAAGCCGGTGAGCAGGTGCGTCAGCGACGATCCCGCGCTCGCGACCCCGGACAGGATCGAGCCGGAGTTGCTCGACAGCCAGTCGGTCGCCTGGTTGAGGTAGTTGTTGAGGTCGGACTGGCTGATGCCCAGACCGGAGCTGAGGACGAACTCGCGGATGTTGTCGTACTGCGAGAGCGTCCGGTCGCGGAGCGAGGGGTAGGCCGCCGCGATCTGGTCGACGACGAGCCAGATGAGTCCGCCGACGGCCGCGAGGCCACCGACGAGGCTGACCACGACGGCGATCCACTTCGGCACGTGGTGGCGCTGCATCCAGTTCGACAGCGGCACGAGCAGGGCGGCGACGACGATCCCGATGAGGAACGGGATGAGCACCTCGCTGAACAGCGTCACGAGGTAGATGAAGACCGCGACCACGCCGACGACCACCAGCACGCGCCACGACCACGCGCCCGCGATCCGCATGCCCGTCGGCACGACCTGTTCGACGACGGGATCCGGATGCGTCTTCTTTCCCCAGGCCATGCGGTGAGTGTACCGACGCGTGCCGGTGTGTGTTCCAGATGCGGCATACGTCGGCGCGACCCCGGTGTCGGCGCCGATCGGTAGCGTCGTGCCATGGTCCGGTCCACGCTCTCCGCCGCCGAGGCCCGCCGCGTCACGCTGGCGGCCCAGGGCTTCGGCGCACCCCCGCGCGACGCGGTGGGCACCCGCACCCTGACCAGCACGATCGGCCGGCTCGGGTTGCTGCAGATCGACTCGGTCAACGTCTTCGAACGCAGCCACTACCTGCCCCTCTTCGCCCGCCTCGGTCCCTACGACCGGGACACGTTGGACCGGCTCACCATGCGGCGCTCCGGCCCCTACGCGGAGTACTGGGCGCACGAGGCGGCGTTCCTGCCGCGGACGGACCTCCCGCTCTTCCGGTGGCGGATGGACGCGTACCGCGAACGCGACGCCCGACCGAACCGGATCGCCGGCGTGGAACGGACCGCGAGCGTCCGCCGGGAGCTCCGCGCACTGCTCGCCGCCGAGGGGCCCCTGCCCGCCAGCGCGGTCGAGCACGAGGCGAACGTCCGACGCGGGCCGTGGTGGGGGTGGAGCGACGTGAAGGCGGGGCTCGAGCAGATGTTCCGCTGGGGCGAGGTCGTGAGCGCCGGACGCGCCGGGTTCGAGCGTGTCTACGCCCTGCCCGACCAGGTGCTGCCGGTGGGGACGCTCGAGGCCGCGCCCGACCGCCACACGGCCGTCACGGAGCTGGTCCGGCGTGCCGCGCGCGCGTCCGGCGTCGGGACCCGCGCGGACCTCGCCGACTACTTCCGCCTGCGTGCGGACGACACCGCCGCCGCGATCACGGAGCTCGAGGAGCGCGGCGAACTCGTGCCGGCGCGGGTGGCGGGCTGGCGGGACCGTGCCTGGCTGCACGTCGACGCCAGGGTCCCACGCCACGTCGCCGCCGACGCGGTGCTCAGCCCGTTCGACCCCGTCGTGTGGTTCCGGCGTCGCGCGGAGCGCATGTACGACTTCCACTACCGCATCGAGATCTACACGCCGGCACCGAAGCGTGTGTACGGCTACTACGTGCTGCCGGTGCTGCAGGACGACCGGCTGACCGGACGCGTCGACCTGAAGAGCGATCGGCAGCGCGGCGTGCTCCGGGTCCGGACTGCCTGGCAGGAGCCCGGCGAGCACCTCGACGCGGAGCGCCTCGCCGAGACGCTGCGGCGGGCGGCGGCGTGGCAGGGCCTCGACGGCGTCGAGGTCACGGATCGCGGCACCGCCGCGGGTGCGGTGGCCGCGGCGCTCGGGGTCGCGCTCGTCCCGCCCGAGGCGGCGGACGACGCCGATGCTCCGGCTCCCGAGGACGACACGGTCGTGTGACCAGCGGCCGGGAGGCACGGCGCCCGTCCGCCCCGCCCGTCCGGCTCGGGTCGAGGTCCCGTCACCCGCCGCTCCGTCGCGCCGGTCGTGCACGGCCCGCGGAACGCCGCCGCGTCGCGGCGACGCCGCATCGTCGTCGAGACGCCGCTTCGTCGTCGAGACGCCGCATCGTCGTCGAGACGCCGCGGATTCCGAGGGCGTCTCGCCGGCACGGGTCCGGCTCGTGTGGACACCGGCGTCTCGGCGCCGGCATCGCAGCGACGGCGGCGACGGCGACGGCGGCAGCGCCCGTCAGAACCGGTCGAGGCTCCCCCGGAGTCGCGCCACCCGGTCGGGCAGCGGCGGGTGCGTGGAGAACAACCGGTCCATCACGCCCGGTCGCATCGGGTCCGCGATCCACAGGTGCGCCATCGAGGAGTTCTGCGACCGGGTCGGTCGGCCGTACGCCTGGAGCTTCTCCAGCGCACGGGCGAGTCCCTCGGGGTACCGCGTGGTCATCGCACCCGTGGCGTCGGCGAGGTACTCCCGCTGCCGCGAGACGGCCGCCTGCACCGCCGCGGCCGCGATCGGGGCGACGAGCACGGCCACGATCCCCGCGACGAGGACGATCGGGTTGCCACCTCCACCCCCGGAGTCGCTGTTCCGCCCGCGCCCGCTCAGCCCGCTGAAGATCGAGATGCGCAGGAGCACGTCCGCCAGGAACCCGACCGCGACGACCAGGCCGAACACCATGGTCGAGACGCGGATGTCGTAGTTCTTGACGTGACCGAGCTCGTGGGCCATGACGCCCTGCAGCTCGCTGTCGTCCATGATCGCGAGCAACCCGGTCGTCGCCGCGACGATCGCGTGCTCCGGGTCCCGTCCGGTGGCGAAGGCGTTCGGTGCCGGGTCCTCGATGACGAACACCCGCGGCATCGACATGCCGTTCGTGATCGCCAGGTTCTCGACCGTCCGCCAGAGCCGCGGCTCCGTGTTCCGGTCGATCTCGACGCCGCCGGCGATGGCCGTCGCCTGCCGCCCGGCCAGGAAGTACTGGAGCACCGCGTACCCGAGCGCGACGAGCAGCACGATGACGCCCACGGAGACGTTGCCCGCGAGGTAGCCGCCCAGGAACCCGAGCGCCCCGACGATGAGCAGGAAGACCAGGATGATGACGACGGTGTTGCGCTTGTTCCGCGCGATGGCGCTGTACACGGGTCAGGCCGCCCCGGTCGGCGTCAGAACTGGACGCGCGGCGGTTCGGCGATCGCCGCGGGCTCGGCCGTCTCGAAGAACGTCGCCTCGCTGAAGCCCTTGCTCTTCGCGAAGGTCGAGTTGGGGAAGAGCCGGATCTTCGTGTTCAGCTCGCGCACGCCACCGTTGTAGAAGCGCCGGGCGGACTGGATCTTGTCCTCGGTGTCGACGAGTTCCGACTGCAGCTGCAGGAAGTTCTGGCTCGACTGCAGCTGGGGGTAGCCCTCCGCGACGGCGAACACACCCTTCAGGGCCTTCTGCATGTGCCCCTCGGCCACCGAGGCGCTCGAGGCGTCCGATGCGCCGAGGGTCTCGGCGCGGGCGCGCGTCACCGACTCGAACACGGACTTCTCGTGCGCGGCGTACCCCTTCACCGTCTCGACGATGGTGGGGATGAGGTCCGCGCGGCGCTTCAGCTGCACCCTGATGTCGCTCCACGCCTCGTCCACGCGCAGCTTCAGCGTGACGAGCGAGTTGTAGGTCACCCAGAGGTAGATCCCGACCACGACGAGCAGGACCACCACCACTCCGACGACGATCAGCGTCGTGACGAGTCCGGTGTCCATCTGGGCGTACTCCTTTGCGCTTCGGGTCCGGCGCAGTGGGACCGCGGCCGGTGCGTGGCCGTGGGACGACCGTCCACGAGTGTACCGAGGCGCACCGGCACGACCCGTTCGCGCAGTCTGGTTCACGGGGGATTCCCGAGTGGCGCACACCCACCGTCCGGGGACCCCCAGCCGGGGATCGGTCCCAGGACACATCATCCGGGTGGTGGATTGACCCGAGCCCGATGATCGCGTGTGATGGAGACGGTGGACAGGCTCGGGGACAACGCGCAGGAGGGGACCGTCGGGGGCGGCGGTCCCGTCGGTCGACCCCGATCGCGCGTCGGGCTGCTGGCCGCGGCGCTGGTGACGGTGCTCGCCACCGGGACGGTCCTGCTCGGCGCACAGCCCGCCGCAGCCGCGCCCGCGACGACGTCCGCGACCGCGATGACCACGACGTCCACGACGTCCACCACCGACACCGCGACGCAGCAGGACGACGACGCGGCCCGGACCGCCTCCCCGACGCCCTTCCCCCAGTTCGGCACCCTGCCACCGGACACCGGTTCCCCGGCACCCTCGCCGACGGACCGCCCCGCCGTCCGCCCGAGCATCGCCGACCCCGGCGACGTCACGACCGCCACCGTCCGGCTGCACGGTGCCGGCACCCCCGGGCACCGGCTGCGCGTCACCGGACCGGCGGCCACGGGCTCGAGCGGCTGCACGACGACCGTGGCCACCGACGGGTCCTGGTCGTGCATCGCCACCGTCCACTCGGGTCCGCAGCAGGTCTTCACGGTCGCCGACGAGACCGACGCCGCGCTCGGGTCGTCCCGTGCTCCGGCCTCGGACGTCGTCGTCCCGCCGGCCGTCACGACCGACGGTCCCACCTCGGGTCCCGTGTCCGGCACCGGCCTGCCCGGAGCGACCGTCGCCGTGTCGGTCTCCGGCACCCCGACCGACCGCACCGCGCGGGTGGACGCCGGCGGTCGCTGGACCGTCGCGCTGCCCGGCAGCGCGCGCGACGGGCGCATCACGGTCTCCGCGGCGCAGACCGCGAGCACCGCGAACGGCTTCCGCTCGGACCTGCGGAGCGCCCCCTCGGCCCCGCGGACGGTGGTCGTGGACCGGACCGCCCCGGCAGCACCGGTCGTCACCACGCCGGAGTCCGACGAGCGCGTCCGCTCCCAGCCGTTCACCGTGCGCGGCACCGGTGAGCCCGGTGCCGTCCTCACCGTGTACGTCGACCGCTCGCCGGTGTGCCGCTCCGACGTCGGTGCCGACGGCCGGTGGGCGTGCACGACGACGGGCGCGACCGCACCCGCCGGGACCCGGGTGGTGAGCGCGATGCAGCAGGACGCCGCGGGCAACTCCTCACCGTCGTCGTCTGGGGTCCGCGTCGTGCTGAGCGACGCGACCGCCGCGCCGAGCGCCGGGCCCAGCGCGAGTGCCTCCGGGGCCCCGGGCGGGCAGACGTCGTCGTCCGGCACGCCGGGGACGACGCCGGACCACACGTCCGGTGCGACGGACGGCACCGGGACCCCGACCGACACCGGCACGAGCGGCGGCGGGTCGACCGGGACGGCCGGGGGCAGCGGCACGGCAGGCGCCGGGGGCAGCACCAGCGGGGTGCCCGACTGGTCCGGCCCCGCGGGCGACTGGACCGCCGACACCGCCTACGACCGCGGTGTCCCGACGATCCAGGCCTCGTTCTCGTGGGGTACCGTCCTGCTCGCCACCGGCGTCGCCGCCGGTTTCCTCGTGCTCGTCGCCGTGCCGCTCGCGGTGGTCGGCGCCACGGCCCGGGGTCGCCTGCGCAACCCGTTCGCCGCGCTGCTCGGCCGCAACCGCTCGCGCACGGAGCGACGACTCGGGGACGAGGTCCTGCCCGCCTGGGCCGCGGCGGCCGTCGGCGTCGGGATCGTGGTCGTCACGACGCTCCTCGGTGTCGGCGTCGCGCTCGAGGCCCGCTACGTCCGGCTCGCGCTCGCGGTGCTGCTCGGTTCGGCGGTCACCACCGGGGTCGTCGTCCTGGCCACCCGCTGGGCGGCCGGCAAGGACCGCGCCGCCGTCGGTTTCCGCGTCTCCCCCTGGCTCGTGCTCGCCGCCGTGCTGGGCTGCGCCCTGACCCGCGTCACCGACCTCTCCCCCGCCCTGGTCGTCGGGGCCGTCCTCGTCCCGGTCGGCCGCCCCGGCGCCGACACCGCCGCCCTGCGACTGGGCTCGAGCCTCGCCCGCGGGGTCCGGAGCGCCACGGCCCGCTCGGCCGCGCTGCTCGGCGTCGCCACCGTCGGCTGGGTCCTGCACTCGCTGGTGCACGGGTCGGGCTTCTGGACGACGCTGACGGCCGAGTTCGCCACCACGCTCTGCGTCGGCGCGGTCGGGGCACTCGTCGTGTCGCTGCTGCCGTTGCCCGGGTCGACGGGTGCGGTGCTCGTCGCCGGGGCGCGTGCGCGCTGGGTCGGCCTCACCGCCGCTGGGGTCGCGCTGGCGGCGGTGACGGCGGGCGCGGGAGCTCCCGCTGTCCCCTCACCGACCGAGACCGCGGTGGCTTCCGCCCTGTGCGCCGCCGCCGTCGCCTGCTGCTGGGTCTGGTTGCGCGGCTCGCGCACCGCCGCACAGCACCGCTGACCGGTCCGTCCACGGGACGGGAGACGCCGGGCTCGCCCGCCACGCCCCTCCCGGCCCGCCACCCACCGGACAGGAGACGCCGCGCCCGCCCGCCACGCCCCTCCCGGCCCGCCACCCACCGGACAGGAGGCGCCGCGCCCGCCCGCCACGCCCCTCCCGGCCCGCACCGGTCGGACGGGAGGCGCTGGGCTCGCCCGCCACGCCCCTCCCGGCCCGCACCGGTCGGACGAGAGGCGCGTGACGGGGCGGCTGCGCGCCTCCCGACCGCCGCGCGCCCCAGGTCTCAGGCCACGCGGTGCGGGACGTTCCGCCGGAACAGACCGGGCAGCAGGCCGCCGATCTTCGTCCCGATGCACAGGCTGACGAACGTCGCCAGGGGCGTGCCGAGCGCGACGGGGTCGAACGTGGTCACCGCGACGAGTCCCACGGTGCCGGGAACGAGCAGCAGGAACGCGGGGAAGAACGACACCGTCGCCGGGATCACCGGGACCACACGCTCGAGCAACCGCGTCGCGACGAACAGCAGTGCGGCCGCAGCTCCGGTCGCGACCACGCTGCCCCACACCGGCGTCGTCCCGCTCACGACCGCGTACGCGCTGATCATGACGGCGACGGACACGACGGTGAGCCGCCAGCCGGAGCGGAACACGAGCCCGAGGCCGACGGCGAGGCCCGCCACCGCCACCCAGGACACCCAGTAGGACGGTACGGCCTCCCAACCACCGCGGAGCGTGCCGACGCCGGCGACCTCGCCGACGAGGGCCGCCGACGACGGGTCGACACGCAGGCCGGTGAGGGCGCTCCCCGCGGCGATACCGGCGGCCATGAAGCCGAGCGTGATGAGCCCCTGCACCAGGCGCGAGGCTCCGGTCACGATGTCGGCGGCCGTCAGCTCGAGCAGCGCGTTCGTGATCAGCGCGCCGGGCACGAAGACCGCGACGGGCGCACACACCGCGAACAGGGGCACGTGGTCGAACCCGGTGCCGGCGGCGACGAGGCCGACGACGCTCGTCGACATGAACGCGGCCAGGAACGGGATGATCGCGACGGCCTCGCGGAAGCGGCGGAGCACCAGGCTGAGCACACCGACCAGGGCACCGACGACGAGCGCGAGCACGATCGCCCACCACGGGCAGCGGAACACGACGGCCAGTCCGACCGAGGTGAGGGCGTTCCCGGTGATCCACGGCAGCGCCGGCGGCGGCACGGTACCGGTCCGGATCGCGCGCACCCGGGCGGGGATCTCGGCGAGGGCGATGGAACCGCGTTCCAGGCCGAGCACGAGGCGGTTCGCCCGCGCTGCCTGACGCGACGAGAGCTCGACGCCCTCGGCGTTCACGATGGTGGCGGCGCCGGTGGCGACCTCACTGACCATGACGAGTGCGGGCAGGACACCCACGGCGAGCGTCGGTCCGACCCCGGCGGCGTCGCGGGCCTTCTCGAGCGCGGAGCGGACGTCGGTGACGGAGCTGCCGGCGTCGAGCAGCAGGGCGCCGAGGGTCCCGAGCAGCATCCCGGTGGGGACCGTCTCGCCGTCGACGACCTCGACGTGCGCCTCGGGTCGGTTGAGCGCGTTGCGCAGGTTCGCGAGAGCGCTTCCGAGTCCGACCACGGACGTCGATGCTACTGCGCGGCGGGGGTCTGTGCGGGCGGGGCGTCTGTGCGGGCGGGGCGCTCGCACGAGACTCGGCTGTGCGGACACGTTCGCGACGGCCGATCCGCGAAACTGTCCGCGGAGCCGAGACTCGCCCGCCGTCGCCGTCGCCGTCGCCGGCGGCGCGGCCAGCGCGGCGGCGCGGCCGGCGGCGCTGCCGACGGCGCGCCAAATCTCGCGTACCCCCGGTGGGACTCGAACCCACAACTCGGCGATTTTAAGTCGCGTGCCTCTACCGATTGGGCCACGGGGGCGGGCCGCAACAGCCTACCGACGCGACGACGGCCGTCGCCCCACGTGGGGCGACGGCCGTCGGTGCTGGTGCTGGTGCTACTTGGCGTCCGCCGGGGCGGCGACGGGCGCAGCGTCCTTCGAGACGTCCTCGGCCGGGGTGGCGTACGCGGGGCCGGCGGCGTCGGCCGGCTGACCCTCCGCCGGAGCCGGGGCAGCGACGGCCTTGGGCTCCTCGGCTGCAGCGGGCTTCGGGCGCGACGCGAAGGCCTCGAACGCGGCACGCGGGGTCTCACGGTCGTCGAGCGACGCGATGTCACGGCCCAGGAAGAAGCCGCCGACCCAGTCGCCGATGACGCGCCACTTGCGCTCCCACGACGGCATCGCCAGGCCGTGGTACCCGCGGTGGGCGCCCCAGGCCAGGAAGCCCTTCATGGCGAACTTGCCGGACTGGAACACACCCGTGCCGAGACCCAGGCCCGCGACGGCACCGAGGTTCTCGTGCTTGTAGTCCGTCGTCGCCTCGCCGCGGACGACCGCGACCAGGTTCTTCGCGAGCTGCTTCGCCTGACGCACGGCGTGCTGGGCGTTCGGCACGCAGAAGCCGCCGACACCGCCACCGGTCAGGTCCGGCACGGCCGCGACGTCACCGCAGGCCCACGCGTCGGCGATCACGCCGTTGTCGTCGACCACGCGGAGGTCGGGCTGCACGCGGATGCGACCGCGCTGCTCGAGCGGGAAGTCGGTGCCCTTGACCATCGGGTTCGCCATGACGCCGGCGGTCCAGATGATGAGGTCGGACTCGATGGTCTCGATCGACTCGTCCTTGGCCTTGAGCTGGCACACGCCGCCCTCGGCCGAGGCCAGCTGGGTCTCGAGGTGCACCGTCGCGCCGCGGGACGCGAGGTTCTCGAGCACCCAGTGCGAGGTTTCGAGCGACACCTCGGGCATGATGCGGCCCATCGCCTCGACCAGGTGGAAGTGCGTGTCGTCGAAGGACAGCTGCGGGAAGCTCTTCAGCAGGTCGGACGCGAAGGAGCGGAGCTCGGCGAACACCTCGATGCCGGCGAAGCCACCGCCGACCACGACGACGGTGAGCAGTCGGTCGCGCTCGGGACCGGCCGGCAGGTTCGCCGCCTTGTGGAAGTTCGTGAGGATCTTGTCGCGGATCGCCGCGGCCTCCTCGATGGTCTTCAGGCCGATGGCCTCGTCCGCGACGCCCGGGATCGGGAAGGTGCGCGAGACGGCACCGGCGGTCATGACGATCTGGTCGTAGGACTCCTCCCACGCCTCGCCCTCGGCCGGGGTGATCGTCGCGGTCTTCGTGGCGTGGTCGACCTTCGTGACCTTCGCCGTGACGACACGGGTCTTCTTCAGGTGACGACGGTGCGACACGATCGCGTGACGCGGCTCGATCGAGCCGGCGGCGACCTCGGGCAGGAACGGCTGGTACGTCATGTACGGCAGCGGGTCCACCATGGTGACCTCGGCTTCACCCTGACGCAGGTGCTTCTCGAGCTTCCAGGCGGTGTAGAAACCGGCGTAGCCGCCGCCGACGACGAGGATCTTGGGCACGGGGGATGATCTCCTTGGAGTGGGGTGGTTGCTTGCCGGGAGGCTGGTCAGTCTTCGCCGCCACCCGCCCCGACTCCAGCGTCTGCGATGCCATCATACGCCCGGCACTCACAGCGGGAGGGCGACCAGTCCACGCGCTCGAGCGCGAGGTCGCCGATGGGGTTGACGCCGGGTCCGGCAGCGAGGGCGTGGCCGACGAGCGCGTGCAGGCACTTCACGCGGGTGGGCATGCCGCCCGCGCTGATGCCGTCGATCTCGTCGACGTGCTCGATCGACTCGCGGTCCGCCAGGTAGGACTCGTGGGCCGCGCGGTACTGCGCCGCGACGGTCTCGTCCTCGAGCAGGGCGGCGAGCTCGGGCATGACGTGGTTCGCCTCGAGCGTGCTCACGGCCGCGGTGGCGGCGGGGTGGCACAGGTAGTAGAACGTCGGGAACGGGGTGCCGTTCGCGAGTCGGGGCTTCGTCGACACGACGGTGGGGTTGCCGCAGGCGCACCGTGCAGCGATCCCGACGACGTCGCGGGCCGGTCGCCCGAGCTGCGCCGAGACGACCTGGATGTCGCGGTCGGACGGCGGATCGAAGGGAGGGGTCGTCACGGGCACGTGAGCCTACCCGAGTCCTGGTCGCCGTCCCACTCCGTGACGCCGCGGCGCCCCCGGCTGCCCTACTTGCTGTCGCTCGTCGCGGCGCCGGTCGGGTCTCCGGTGCCGGAGACGTCGGGCGCCACGAGCTGCTCGGTGGTCTTCTCGGTCAGTCCTGACTGCAGCACGCTGGAGAGCATCGCCTGCACCCAGTCGACCTTCGGCGTCTGCACCGTCGAGCTGACCGGGCTGCCGGAGTCGGTCTCGGCCCGGTCCGACCCCTTCGCCTGCTCCGCACCCATCACGAGGTAGCTCTCCTCGCCCGGGTACACGTAGAGCAGCCGGTCGCGTGCCTGGGCCTCGATGTAGGCCGGGTCGTCCCACCGCGCGACGTCCTGCTTCTTCTGCGCGACGTCGGCCTTCTGCGCTGCGACCTCGCGCTGCTGCTGCGCGATCTGCTCCTGCTGCTGGATGAGCGTCCGCAGCGAGGGGGCGAGCACGACGACGAACAGCACGATGATCGCGAGCATGAGGAGGCTGAAGCCGGAGAACCGGATGGACCGGTACCAGGGCTGCTCGTGCGCACCGGACTCCGGCACGGCCACGGGGATGCGGCGGACGCGGGGCTTCTGGCTGGGCACGGCTCGACGATAACCCGGCACGGCACGGTCACGTGACCCGGCACGCGGACCGTCGTGCGTCGCTCGGCACCCTCCCAGCGGCCGGGAGGCGCGGCGCACGGCCGCCACGCGCCTCCCGTCCGCCACCCACCGCCGAGCGTCCACCGCTGGGCCAGCTGGCCGCCGAACGGGCAGGACGTGCCGCTCGCGTCCGCCGAGTGGGCGAGATCCGTCGGACTGCTGCGCCGGACGTCGCAGATGTTGCCCGCTCGAGGGCGAGAGCAGACCGATTCGAGGGCGAGGGCGGATCAGTTCGACGGCGACGGGAGTGCCCGGGGACGGCGAGACGCCGCCCTCCCGGAGGAGGACGGCGTCTCGTGGTGGTGCGGGTGCGACCTAGAGCGCAGCGGCGCGGGGGAACGCGGTGCGGCCGGCGTAGACGGCGGCGTCGCCCAGCTCCTCCTCGATGCGGAGCAGCTGGTTGTACTTCGCGACGCGGTCCGAGCGGGCCGGGGCACCGGTCTTGATCTGGCCACCGTCGACGGCCACCGCGATGTCGGCGATGGTGGTGTCCTCGGTCTCGCCCGAGCGGTGCGACAGGATCGCGGTCATGCCGTGGCGGTGCGCCAGGGAGACGGCGTCGAGGGTCTCGGTCAGCGTGCCGATCTGGTTCACCTTGACCAGGATCGAGTTGCCGGCCTGCTCGTCGATGCCCCGCTGCAGACGCTTCGGGTTCGTGACGTACAGGTCGTCGCCGACGAGCTGCAGCTTCGAGCCGAGCTCGGCGGTGAGGTGCTTCCAGCCCTCCCAGTCGTCCTCGGCCAGGGCGTCCTCGATGGTGACGAGCGGGTAGTTCGCGACGAGGTCCGAGAAGTACCCGGTGAACTCCTCGCTCGAGAGCTGCTTGCCCTCGAACGCGTACTTGCCGTCGTGGAAGAACTCGGTCGCGGCGACGTCGAGGCCGAGCGCGATGTCCTTGCCCGGGGTGAAGCCGGCCTTCTCGATCGCGGCGAGCAGGAAGTCGAGCGCAGCACGGTTCGAGGCGAGCTCGGGGGCGAAGCCGCCCTCGTCGCCGAGGCCGGTCGCGAGACCCTGCTTCTTCAGCTCGCCCTTGAGGGCGTGGTAGGTCTCGACGCCCCAGCGCAGGGCCTCCGAGAAGCTCTCGGCGCCGTAGGGCACGAGGAAGAACTCCTGGATGTCGACGTTGGTGTCGGCGTGCGCGCCACCGTTGACGACGTTCATGAGCGGGACGGGCAGCGTGTGCGCGTTCGGGCCACCGAGGTAGCGGAACAGCGGCAGGTCGGCCGAGTCGGCGGCGGCACGGGCGACGGCGAGCGAGGCGCCGAGGATCGCGTTGGCGCCCAGGCGGGACTTGTTCTCGGTGCCGTCGAGCTCGATGAGCGCGGCGTCGACGAGGCGCTGGTCGGTGGCGTCGAAGCCCTCGAGCGCCGGGCCGATCTCGTCGAGGACGGCGTCGACGGCCTTCAGGACGCCCTTGCCGCCGTAGCGGTTCGCGTCGCCGTCGCGGAGTTCGTACGCCTCGAACGCACCGGTGGAGGCACCGGACGGGACGAGCGCGCGCGAGACCACGCCGTCGTCGAGGAGGACCTCGACCTCGACCGTCGGGTTGCCTCGGGAATCGAGGACTTCGCGTGCGCCTACGGCATCGATCTGGGCCACGGGGTACTCCCTACGAGTTCGGTTGTGGTGGACAGCGGGTCGATCCTACCGAGGCGCGGTGGACGCCTCGCCGCGGATGACGTCGGGTGTGGAGGAGTTCACGCCAGCGGGCGGAACTCGACACCTTCCAGGGTCTCGGTGTCGGCCCGCACACCGGCGAAGGCCGCGAAGCCCTGCTCGGCGAGGCTCGCGAGCAGGTTCTTGGTGTTCTTCGGCCGCCGCTCGAGCCGGACGCGACGGTGCGACGCGAGGGCCTCGGTCTTGAGCGCCGCGAGGCGGACCGGGTCGACGTCCTTGTCGTACAGGAGCACGACGGCGTCCGACTCGGCCGACTCCGGCAGCGTGACGAGGTCGACGAGCCGCTCGAACCCGAGCGAGAACCCGACCGCGGGCACGTCCTGCCCGAGGAAGCGTCCGATCATGCCGTCGTAGCGACCGCCACCGCCGAGGCTGTAGCCGAAGTCGGGGTGGGCGACCTCGAAGATCGTGCCCGTGTAGTAGCCCATGCCGCGCACGAGTGTCGGGTCGAAGCGCAGGTCCACGCCCGGCAGGGCCCGGCGGAGGCGGAGCAGGTCCGCGAACGCCTCGGCATCGAGCCACGGCGCCCCCTCGACAGACACCCAGTCCGCAGCCTCGAGCGCACGGATCGTGTCCTCGAGGCCCGGCAGGTCGGCGCCGATCGTCGCGCGGAGCTCGGCGGCCACACCGTCCGCACCGATCTTGTCGAGCTTGTCGACCGTGATCAGCGCCCGGTCCGCGGCGTCCGGGTCGGTGATCCCCCACGAGGCGAGCAGCGCGAGCAGGATGCGTCGGTCGTTGATGCGGATGGTGGTGTCCGCGATGCCGAGCGCGTCGAGCGCGGCGGTGGTCGCGCGGATGAGCTCGATCTCCGCGAGCTGCCCCGGCTCGCCGAGGATGTCGATGTCGCACTGGACGAACTGCCGGTAGCGCCCCTTCTGCGGACGCTCGGCACGCCACACGGGTGCGATCTGCACGGCACGGAACACCGAGGGCAGCTCGGCGCGGTGCGAGGCGTAGAAGCGGGCGAGCGGGACCGTCAGGTCGAAGCGGAGCCCGAGGTCCGCGAGGTCGAGCGGCGCATCCGCCTCCTGGAGGTCCTCGGTGGTGAGCCCGCGGCGCATCACCGCGAACGCGAGCTTCTCGTTGTCGCCGCCCAGCCCCGAGTGCAGGCGTGCGGCGTCCTCGACGACCGGCGTCTCGATCTCGTCGAACCCGTGTCGCGCGTACACGTCCCGGACCACCCCGAGGACGTGCTCGCGACGGGCCTTGTCCGCCGGGAGGAAGTCACGCATGCCACGGGGAGCCGTCACGGTCGTCGCCATGTCGCCAATCCTGCCAGAACCAGGGCACGACCTTGCGCCGCATCCGGCCCACTGATACTCTGGATGCAGAACCTCGGTCTGGCGGCCTCCTGATCCGGCCACCAGATCGTTCGCGGGGCCGGTGTGCTGCAACGGTGCCCCGCGGTTCGAGCGGGCGTCCCTGTCGTCGTGTCCCCCTGGCACGTCGTGGCCCGCTCGCGGGCACCCTCCTTTTTCGGGTTGGGAGGGTGCCCGCTCTCTCGTCTGCCCGTCCGGCACTCCTCCGCGCGCTCCGAACAGGAGGCGCAGCCCACTCACCCGCACGCTCCGAACAGGAGGTGCAGCCCACTCCCCCGCGTCTCCGAACTGGAGGCGCAGCTCACTCCCCGACGCGCGCGCCGGCCTCGAGCCGGCTCACCGCGTCCCGCAGGCTGGCGACGACGTCGATGCCCGCCTCGCGCGCCGCTGCGACCTCGGCGAGCATCCCCGCACCCCACCGGTCGTCGACGGCGCCCTCCGACCGGCTGCCCTCAGCAGGCGCGGCCGCCGACGTGACGGCGGCGACGACCGTGGCGGCGTCGCCACGCTCCTCCAGGCGTTCGAGCAGCTTCACGGCTCGCTCCAGCGGCGGCATCGCCCTCGGGACACCGTCGAGGACGCTCGTGCGCGACGCCTTCTCGGCCGACTTCGCCGCCCGCCACACCCGGACGACCTCCGCCTCCGTGTCCGCCCGTTCGGCACCGAACACGTGCGGGTGCCGACGGACCATCTTGTCGCGAGCACCGGCGGCGACGTCCTCGAGGTCGAACCGGCCCTGCGCTGCAGCCAGTCCGGCGTGCAACACGACCTGGTAGAGCACGTCGCCGAGTTCCTCGCGGAGGTCGTCGTCGTCGCCGGAGTCGATGGCGTCGACGAGTTCGTACGACTCCTCCACGGCGTACCGCGCGAGCGATGCGTGGGTCTGTGCACGGTTCCACACGCAACCACCCTCGGGGGCGAGCAGGCGGTCGACGACTTCGACGAGGTCCGTGACGGCGGTCATGGCGTCATGCTCGCACGCAGGCCGCTCCGGTAGGCTGACCCCTGGTGTGTCGGGAAGTCTGGTCGACGGTTCCGTACCCGTACCCGCACACCGTCGGAGATCCATGTCGGCACTCGTCCGCTCCCCCCGTTTCAGCGCGATCGCGCTCCTGACCGCCGCCGTGCTCGGCCTCCTCGTGGCGAACTCGCCGCTCGGACCGGGCCTCGAACGAGCCCTCGACGCGCACTCGCCGTGGGGAGCGGTCGGTCTCGACCTGTCCGTGTCGCACTGGATCAGCGACGGCCTGCTCGCGGTCTTCTTCCTGCTGGTCGCGATCGAGTTGAAGCAGGAGCTGCTCGACGGGGAACTCTCGAACCCGAAGACGGCCGTCATCCCGGCGATCGCCGCGGTCGGCGGCGTGCTCGTGCCGGCCGGGATCTTCCTCCTGGTGACCTCGGGCACGCCCTACCAGCACGGGTGGCCCATCCCGACCGCGACGGACATCGCGTTCGCGCTCGGGGTCCTGGCGATGTTCGGTCGAGGGCTGCCCTCCACGCTCCGCGTCTTCCTGCTCGCGCTCGCGGTGCTCGACGACCTCATCGCGATCGTCATCATCGCCGTCGTCTTCGCGCACGGCACCGACTTCCTCGCGCTCGGCGGTGCGGTCGTCGCCCTCGCCGTCTTCGCGGTGCTCGGTCGGCTGCTGCGACCGGGCCGCACCGGCCGCGTGTGGATCCTCGCCGCGATGGTGCTGGTCGGCCTCGTGACGTGGTGGCTCGTGTACCACTCGGGCGTGCACGCGACCATCGCCGGCGTCGCGCTCGGTCTCGTCCTGCCCCGCCGTCCGGGACACACGCTGCACGAGAACGTCGAGCCGTGGTCGAACGCCGTCGTCCTGCCGGTGTTCGCCTTCGCCTCGGCGGCGGTCGTGATCCCGAGCGTCGGCATCGGCGAGCTCTCCCCCACGTTCTGGGCCGTCGTCCTCGCGCTCCCGGTCGGCAAGGTCATCGGCATCACGCTGTTCGGTGCCGTAGCGACGCGCATCTTCCGCGCCCCCGGTCGATCGACGCTCTCGTTCTGGTCGATCGTGACGGTCGGCGTGCTCGGCGGGATCGGCTTCACGGTCTCGCTGCTCATGAACGAGCTGGCGTTCGCCCGGAACGAGGAGATCCTCGACGAGGGTGTCCTCGCCGTGCTCGTCGGGTCCGGCATCGCGATCCTCGCGTCCGCCGTCGTCGTCAGCCTGCGCGCCCGCCGCTACCGCGCGCGACGCGAGCTCTCCGAGGCCGAGGCCACCGAGTAGCGCACCGAGCGGCCGCTGCGCTGCGACACGTCCGCGGTCGGACGACCGCGGACGTGTCGTTGCAGGCGCATCGTACGACTCCGCACGGGTCGATCGACACGTGCGATGTCGGACGACGACACGTGCGATGTCGGACGACGGCCACCCGACGGCCTGGAGGCGCGGTACCGACTGGCACCGCGCCTCCAGGCCGCGTCGGGCCGCGTCACTTCGCGCCGGACCGTGTCAGGAGGCGGGCGCCTCCGCGGGGGCCTTGGACGCGCCGTAGACGGCCGTCAGGATGCTCTCCACCCACTCGATGAGCCCGTCGTCGGGCAGCGTCTCGCCGTGCGGCTTCGGCAGCGGGATGCTCGCGGCGTCCTGCTGCGGGAACCAGCGCGCGCCGGGGAACATGCGCTTCAGCCGGACCTGGGCCGAGTCGGCGAGCTCCTTGCCCGCGATCCGCAGGTTCGACCCCATCACGACGACGTCGGACAGGCCGACCTGCTGCGCCATGCGCCGCAGGCGCGACACCTCGACCAGGGTGAGCACCGGCTGCGGCGGCTGGCCGTAGCGGTCGGTGAGCTCGTCGAGCACCATGTCGATCGCCTCGGGCTGCGCAGCCGGAGCCGATGCGGCCGACAGCTTCTGGTACGCCTCGAGCCGGAGCCGCTCGGACTCGACGTAGTCCTCGGGGATGTGCGCGTCGACCGGGATCTCGAGCCGGAGCTCGGTCTGCCCCTCGGCGACGTCTCCCCGGAACTGGGACACGGCCTCGCCGATCATCCGCAGGTAGAGGTCGAACCCGACCCCCGCGATGTGCCCGGACTGCTCACCACCGAGCAGGTTGCCGGCACCCCGGATCTCGAGGTCCTTCATGGCCACCTGCATACCGGCGCCGAGTTCGTTGTTCGCGGCGATGGTCTCGAGACGGTCCTGCGCGGTCTCGGAGAGCGGCTTGTCGGCGTCGTAGAGGAAGTACGCGTACCCGCGCTCACGCCCGCGGCCGACGCGACCTCGGAGCTGGTGGAGCTGGGACAGCCCGTACTTGTCGGCCTTGTCGATGATCAGCGTGTTCGCGTTGGCGATGTCCAGGCCCGTCTCGACGATGGTCGTCGACACGAGCACGTCGAACTTGCGCTCCCAGAAGTCGACCATGACCTGCTCGAGGGTGCCCTCGGACATCTGCCCGTGGGCGACCTGGATCCGGGCCTCGGGGATGATCTCGGCCAGGTGCGACGCCACCGACTGGATGTCCTTCACGCGGTTGTGCACGTAGAAGACCTGGCCCTCGCGCAGGAGCTCGCGGCGGATCGCGGCGGCGACCTGCAGGTCGGACTGCGGCCCGACGAAGGTCAGGATGGGGTGGCGGTCCTCCGGCGGGGTCGCGAGCGTCGACATCTCCCGGATGCCGGTGACGGCCATCTCGAGCGACCGCGGGATCGGGGTCGCGGACATCGCGAGCACGTCGACGTTGGTCTTGAGCTTCTTGAGCTGGTCCTTGTGCTCGACGCCGAACCGCTGCTCCTCGTCGATGATGACGAGCCCCACGTCCTTGAACGCGATGTTCTGCGACAGGATGCGGTGTGTGCCGATCACGATGTCGACGGTGCCGTCGGCGAGGCCGGCGATCGTCTCCTTCGACTCCTTCTCGGTCTGGAAGCGACTGAGTGCGCGGAGGTGCACGGGGAAGCCCGCGAAGCGCTCCTGGAACGTCTCCATGTGCTGACGCACCAACAGCGTCGTCGGGACGAGCACGGCGACCTGCTTCCCGTCCTGCACGGCCTTGAACGCCGCGCGGATCGCGACCTCGGTCTTGCCGTAGCCGACGTCGCCGGAGAGCAGGCGGTCCATCGGGATCGGGCTCTCCATGTCGCGCTTGATCTCGTCGATGGTGGTGAGCTGGTCGGCGGTCTCGGCGAACGGGAAGGCCTCCTCCAGCTCACGCTGCCACGGGGTGTCCGGGCCGAACGCGTGCCCCTTCGAGGCCATGCGCGCCGAGTACAGCTTCACGAGGTCGACGGCGATGTCGCGGACGGCCTTGCGCGCCTTCGACTTCGCTGCGGACCAGTCCGAGCCGCCCATCTTGGACAGGGTGGGGTTCTCGCCGCCGACGTACCGGGAGAGCTGGTCGAGCTGGTCGGTCGGGACGAAGAGCTTGTCGCCCGGGTAGTTCCGCTTCGACGGGGCGTACTCGAGCACGAGGTACTCACGCTGCGTCTTCACGGCGTTGCGACCGCCGGAGCTGACCTCGCGCGAGACGAGCTCGACGAACTTGCCGATGCCGTGGGTGTTGTGCACGACGACGTCGCCCGGCTTCAGCTGCAGCGGGTCGACGACGTTCTTGCGGCGGGCGGCGAGCTTCTTGACGGTGCGGGCGCCCTGCTGGACGCTGCGGCCGTAGAACTCGGCTTCGCTCAGGACGGCGATCCGCGGGTCGGGGGTCGCGAAGCCGGCCTCGACGGTGGCGGTGGTGACGATCGCGACACCCGGCTCGGGCGGCGCGGTGAGGTCCTCGGCACGAGCCGCCACACCGGCGTCCGCAAGCACCTGCACCGCTCGTTCGACGAGCCCCTTGCCCTGCGCCGTCACGACGACGCCCCAGCCGTCGTCGACGAGCTGCTTGACGTGCTCGACGGCCCCGTCCGCGCTGCCCGCGAAGCTCGGGATCGACTCCGCTCGGACGCGGATGTACTCACCGGCCTCGGCAGCGGCCTCGGCGTCGGTGAGCACGCGCTCGCGGTCACCCTCGTCGAGCCCCGAGTCGAACGGCGTGACCGTCCACCAGGTGCGCTGGCCACGGGTGTTCTTGAGCTGCTGCACGGACAGGAAGTTGCCCGCGTCGAGGTCGATGGGTGCCTGTGCGCCCGCGACCGCGGCACTCCACGCGGCCTGCAGGAACTCGGTGTTCGTCTCGGCCAGGCTGTGCGCGCGACCGGCGACCCGCTCGGGCGAGAGGACCGCGATCGTGGCGGTCTCGGGCAGGTAGGTGGTGATCGGCACGAGGTCCTGCACGAGGGCCGGCGCGAGGGACTCCATGCCCTCGACCGGGATCCCCTCGGCGATCTTCGCGAGCATCTGCGACAGGTTCGGGAACTCGTGCAGCATCTCGCGTGCCCGCTGGCGCACGTCGTCGCTGAGCAGGAGCTCGCGCGAGGCGGTGAGCTCGACCGAGCCGAGGTCGTCGTCGGTGGTGCGCTGGTCGGCGACCGAGAACGCCTTGATCGCCTCGATCTCGTCGCCGAAGAAGTCGACGCGCACCGGGTGGTCGGCACCGGGCGGGAAGACGTCGAGGATGCCACCGCGCACCGCGAACTCGCCGCGGCGGGTGACGAGGTCGACCCGGGCGTAGGCCAGGTCGACGAGCTGCGACGCGATGGCCGCGAGGTCGTTGCCGCGTGAACCCGTCGCGAGTGCGACCGGGGCGAGCGACGTCAGGTTGCCCGCGATGGGCTGCAGTGCGGCGCGGACGCTCGCGACCACGACGATCGTGCGGCGGTCGGCCGGATCGGCGTCCTGCCACGCGGCGAGCTTGCGGAGCGTCGCGATGCGGGTGCCGACCGTCTGGGCGCTCGGGCTGAGGCGCTCGTGCGGCAGGGTCTCCCACGCGGGGAACTCGAGGACCTCGGCGTCGGGGACCGTGCACGTGAAGGCGCCGCGCACCGCCTCGGCCTCGCGCCCGGTGGCGGTGACGACGAAGAGGCACTGGGGACCGTTGCGCTCGGCGAGCAGCGCGCCGAGCAACGGGACCCGCAGGCCGTCGACGACGGAGAAGTCCGCGTCACGCCCGGCAGCGCGGAGGACGCGATCGAACGCGGAGGCGCGCGAGAGCGCAGGGATGATGCCCGAGATCGTCACTCAGACGATGGTACCGGCGGCGTCCGACACCCGGCCCGGCGTGCGCGGGCGGCGAACACGGTCAGCTGCGGCGACGGAGTCGGGACCCGATCAGGACGAGCAGCGCGGCCACGAGCAGCGCGGGCGCGACGGGTGCGGCGCCGGTCCAGGCGAGGGTGGTCGGGCTGCGGTCCGCAGACGTGGAGCCGGCCCGGTCGGGAGGCGCGGCACCGTCCGCCGCGTCGGCACCCGTCACGCCGGTGGTCCCGCCGCGGCCGGCGGCCGCCCCCGGGTCGGCGCTCGGGGTCGGGGCGGTCGGGGTCGGGGCGGTCGGTCCTCCCCCGCCGGTGGTGCCGTCCGGGCCGGGCGACGGGTCGGGGTCGGGTGCGGGCGTCGGTCCGGGGGCGCCGGTCGGACCGGGGGTGGGTCCGGACGAGACGTCGGGCGAGGGCGACGGTCCGGGCTCCGGGGCGGTGGTCGCCCCCGGCTCGGGCGCCGTGGTGGGTCCGGGCGCGGTGGTCGGCTCGGGCGCCGTGGTGGGTCTGGGCGCGGTGGTGGGCTCGGGCGCGGTGGTCGGTTCGGGCGCGGTGGTCGGCTCGGGCGCGGTGGTCGGCTCGGGCGCGGTGGTCGGCTCGGGGGCGGTGGTCGGCTCCGGCCCGGTCGTCGGTCCGGGCGCCGTGGTCGGCTGCGGCGCGGTCGTCGGTCCGGGCGCGGTGGTCGGCTCCGGCGCGGAGGTCGCTCCGGGCTCCGGCCCCGCGGTCGGCTCGGCCGTCGGGGACGGTGCGGGCGACGGCTGCGCTCCCGTCGAGGGTGTCCCGGTCGGGAGCGGTCCTGCCGTGGCCGGGGCGGAGGGGGTCGGGGTCGCGCTCGCCTCCCACGTCGGGTCGGGATCCGGCTCGGGTCGGGGGTCCGGGTCGGTCGTCGGTGTCGCGCTCGGGGTGCCCGACGGCGACGGGGTCGGCTCCGGGGTGGTCGGTCCGGGGGCGGGCGGCGTCGGGGTGGGGCCCGGCTCGTCGGTCGGCTCCGGGTCCGTCGAGGGACCGGGCTCCGTCGAGGGACCGGGCTCCGTCGACGGATCGGGCTGCGGCGTGGCGGTCGGCTCCGCGGTGGGATCGTCGGTCGGGGAGGGCGACGAGGTCGGTGCAGGGGTCACCGTCGGCGTCGCGCTCGGCTCGTCGGAGGGCTCGTCGGTCGGCGCACCCGTGGGGGCGGGGGTGGGCTCGTCGGCCGCCGGCGCCGACGGGTCCGCACCCGGCTCGCTGCTCGGCGTCGGCGTCGGCGTCGGCTGGTCGGTCGGATCCGACGTCGGCGCTGCGGTCGGTTCCGACGTCGGCCCGGGGGTGGGCTCCCCCGTCGGGTCGGACGTCGGTGCAGCGGTCGGTTCCGACGTCGGCTCGGGGGTGGGCTCCCCCGTCGGGTCGGACGTCGGCGAGGCGGTCGGCTCTGCGGTCGGGTCAGGCGTCGGCGGGTCGGTCGGGTCGGCCGTCGGCGAGACGGTCGGCTCCGCCGTCGGCGGGTCGGTCGGGTCGGCCGTCGGCGAGGGGGTCGAACCGCTGCTCGGGTCACTGCTCGCCGGCGTCGTCGGCTCGCCGGTCGCCGGAGTCGTCGGCTCCGCCGAAGGTCCGGGAGACGGGGCGGTCGTGGGGCCAGCCGTCGGCTCGGGCGTCGGGGTGTCCGACGGCAGGGGCTCCGCCGTCGGTGCGGTCGGGCTCGTACCCGGGCTCTCCTCGACGCGGCCGGACGACGTCGCGGTGACGATCCGCTGCCGGTTGTAGTCCGCCACGACCAGGCTCCGACCCGGGCCGACGGACACGGCGGTCGGGTTCGCGAGTGCCGATCCGTCGGGCGCCGTCGAGAACGCCGGAGCCCACGCGCCACCGGCGTCCGACCAGACGCGGCCGTTCCCGTTGTCCACGACGAAGACGTCCCCGTCGTCGACCGCCACCCCGCGGAGCCGGGTCTGCCCGTCGGCCGGGAACCCGAGCGCGCTGACGACGCCCGACGCGCGGTCGACCTGCCACACCTCGTCGGGTCCGGCGTCCGTCACGGTGAGCGTTCCACCGTCGGCGGAGATCGCGACGCCGCTCGGGTCGGACCACGGACCCGCGACCGCCGTCCACGTCCCGCTGCCGAGCTCGGCCGTCCAGAGCGATCCGCTGCCGGGCACGGCCGCGAAGACCGTCGTCCCCTGCACCGCGAGTTCGGAGACGGCTCGTCCGCTCGGAGGCGGGGCCCACCGGGAGACGACGAGCCCGTCCGGGGAGAGGAGCGTGATCGACCGCCGCCCGGCCTCGGCGACGAGGATGCGGCCGTCGTCGAGGGTGGTCACGGCCGACGGGTTCCACATGTCGCCCGGCGCCGTGCCGAACGGAGCGACCACGCTCCAGGTGCCGTCGAGTCCGCGGCGCAGCAGGCCGTTCCCGGCGAAGTCGGCGACCAGGAGTCGTCCGTCGACGTCGTGGTGCACGTCGTTCGGGGCGGAGAAGCTGCTCGCGACCGGTGGCGCGGACGACTCGGCGCTCGTCGGTGTCCAGGTCTCGGTGGCGGCGACCGCGCCGTCCTGGGTGAGCAGGGAGGCCATGCCGACCGCGATGAGCGCGACCGCGGCCGGGACGACGGCGAGGACCGCACGCACCCCCGTGCCGGAGCGCTGTGCGACGTCTGTCGGTCCTGCCCGGTGTCGTGCTCGCCCCACGTCGCCCCCTCGTCGTCGGGACGGTCGCCCCGACGGCGAACCTACCGACGACCGGGGGACGTGACGGTCCCCCAGTTCGGGGACCCGGCGGGAACCGGACAGCAGCGTGGACGACCCACACCGTGCCTCCCGGCCGGATCCGCGAACTCGACCGGACGCGTCAGGAGGGCGCGTGCACGCGCTGCTGCGCGGCGAGGAGCCCGAGCTCCGCGATCGCCTCGACGGCGTCGGCGCCGTCGGCGAGCAGGTTCGGCAGCGTCTTCTTCTCGGTCGGCGAGAAGTCACGCAGGACGTAGTCGGCGGGGTCCTGGCGACCCGGGGGACGGCCGATGCCGATCCGCACCCGGGTGAACTCGTTCGTGCCGGTCGCCTTGATGATGTCGCGGAGCCCGTTGTGGCCGCCGTGCCCGCCGCTGCCCTTGAGACGGACGGTGTCGAACGGCAGGTCGAGTTCGTCGTGGACGACGACGAGGTCCGCCGGGGTGGCGCTGTAGAACCCGAGCACGCTCGAGACCGGGCCACCCGAGGTGTTCATGAAGGATCCCGGCTTCGCCAGGACGAGCTTCGGTCCGCCGGGCACCAGGCGCCCCTCGGCGACCTGGTTCGGCGTCTTGTGCTTCTTGAACGTCGCACCCATGCGGGCGGCGAGTTCGTCGAGGACCATCTGGCCGACGTTGTGACGGTTCCCCGCGTAGCCGGGCCCGGGGTTCCCGAGCCCGACCACGACGAGGGTCGTTCCTGTCATCAGCGTCGGCCAGACGTTCCGCGGAGGGTGTGTTACTCGGAGTCGACCGGGGCGGAGCCGCCCTCGGCGCCGGCCTCGGCGCCCGCCTCGGCAGCGGCCTCGTCGGCAGCGTCGTCGTCAGCGGTGCCACGCGGGGTGACGATCTGCACGACGAGCGCCTCGCCGTCGGTCTCGAGCTCGGCGCCGGTCGGCAGCTCGAGCTGCGAGGCCAGCACCTGGGTGCCGTCCTCGAGGCCCTCGACGTCGACGGTCACGTGCTCCGGGATGTCGGTCGCCTCGACGAGGAGCGAGACCGAGGAGAGGTCCTGGACGTGGATCGTGCCGGAGAACGACTCGCCCTCGACGACGACGGGGACGTCGACGGTGACCTTCTCGCCACGGCGCACGACGACGAGGTCGATGTGCTCGATGATCTGGCGCACCGGGTCGCGCTGGACGTCCTTGACGAGGGCGAGCTGGGCCGCACCCTCGATGTCGAGGTCGACGACCGCGTTGGCGGTACGGACGAGCAGCATCGTCTCGTGGCCCGGGAGGGTGATGTGCTGCGGCTCGGTGCCGTGGCCGTAGACGACCGCGGGGATCTTGTCGGCGGCGCGGAGCTTGCGCGCAGCGCCCTTGCCGAACTTGGTGCGGGTCTCCGCTGCGAGCTTGGTGTAGTCGGCCATGGTGCCTCCTGGTGTCGGGGTCGACGCCGGGGTGCCGGCATCGGGGGGTCTGTGGTGTTGCAACTCGAACGCGTGCACGCGTGAGGAACGCTCCCAGGACTGGGCCGGGTCTCCCTACCGCGTCGATCACGGCCGCGCGCTGCGCGGCCCTCGCCGAAGTCGGTTTGTGAGTCTAGCAGGGGACGTCGGGCGTGTCGCACCGCGGCACCGCCCACCACCGGACGGGAGGCTCGTGGCGGTGCCGCCACGAGCCTCCCGTCCGTCCCTGCGCACGGTCGCGGACCGGTCCCCCCAGGTCCACCTGCCCGCGACCGCGGGTCTGTCGCCGGTGCCCGTCAGTCGACGCCCTCCGGTGCCTCCGGCGCCAGTCGCTCGATCGTCCTGGCGACGCGGTCGGCGACCGCGAGCTGGTCCGGCCGGGCGGCTGCCAGCACGGCGGCGTCGGTGGCGGTGACGTGGAGGAGCCGGGACCACTGCGCGTCGTAGAGCGCCTCCCGGTAGCCGGACGACTGCTGGCAGGCCAGGTCGTGCTCGGCGAGGGCGATCTCGGGCTTCGTGACCTCACCCTCACGGAAGTTCAGGCCGTAGTCCATGAGCATCGACTGCGACGGGAGGCCGCTCGGCGCCGCGGGGAGGTCGACCAGACCGGCCGTGGACATGCAGCGGTGCCAGGCGCCCGTCGTCGCCTCGACCGATGCGTCCTGACGGGCGTCGGCGGCGGCGAGGGCGGTGAGCCGCTCGGCCACCTCGGTGCTCTGCTCCACGCCGCGCCCGTTCGTGCCGAGCGTCCGACGGGCCTGGTGCCAGCAGCCGGCGACCGCGTCCCGCGGCGCTGCCGCGATGACCGCGGTCCGCTCGGGAGAGCCGGCCCACGACCGTCTCGCCTCGACGTTCGCGCCGATGGTCGACGTGAGGTGGTACCCGCGGCGCTCGGCCAGTGCGGGCAGCAGCGGCTTCGTCGTCGCGAGTGCCGGCGCGGTGTTGCCGCGGACCGCCGGGTCGTCCGCTTCGCTCAGTGCGCGGAGCCCCGAGACCGTCGCCCACGGTGGTGCCCCGTCGATCCCGAGCCGCTCGAGACACGGCTCCGCGACCAGTTCCTCGGCGTAGGACGTCTCGTCGACCGCGGGCCGGGCGTAGCCGTCGAGCGGCATCGACCACGTGTCGAGGTCGCGCTCCACCGTCGGGCGGACGGCGTGGTCGGCGGGCTCGGGCAGGCTGTGCAGCACGGCTCCCCCGAGGCCGGCGAGGACGAGGACGAGTGCGCCGGACTTCGCGGCACGCTGGGTGATGCGCATGGTGTTCCCCCTAGGCGCGGACGAGTCCGCGTTCGTGTGCGGTGATGACGACCTGGATCCGGTTCCGGAGTCCGAGCTTCGTGAGCACCGCGCGGACGTGCGTCTTGACCGTGGCCTCGCTGAGGAACACGGTCGCCGCGATCTCCTGGTTGCTGAGCCCCTTCGCGACGAGCAGGAAGACCTCGCGCTCCCGGGCGGTGAGGACGTCGAGCACCTCGTCCGGGCGCGGGGTCTCGACGAGGGTCCCGTCGGCGCGGAGCAGGTCGAGCGCCTCGGCCTCGGTCGGCGCCGGACGCCCCTCGTGGACGTCGCGGATCGTGCCGAGCACCACCTCGGGCAGGGCGTCCTTCGTCAGGAACGCCGCCGCTCCCGCACGGAGGGCGGCGAGCACGGCCTCGTCGCGGCGGATCGTCGTCAACACCACGACCCTCGGGCGGTCTCCGCCCTGCGCGGCCAGGCGTGCGGTGGTCTCGATGCCGTTCAGCACCGGCATGCGGAGGTCCAGGAGCAGGACGTCGGGGTCCTCGTCGGCGCAGAGCTCGAGCGCCGCGGCGCCGTCGGCAGCGGTGCCGACGCAGGCCATGTCGTCCTGGGCCTCGACGAGCATCCGCATGCCGGAGGCGAAGAGGTGCTGGTCGTCGACCACGGCGACGCGGATCGCGCTCACCGGGCGTCCTCGACGGGCACCCAACCGGTCACGACGAACTCGTCGACGTCGTCACCCGCACCGGCCCGGAGCCACCCGCCGGCGAGCCGTGCCCGCTCCCGCATGCCCTCGATGCCCGAGCCCGCGCCGTCGAGCTGCACCAGGGGCGCGTCCCCTCGCGAGGTGACCACGATGCCGAGGCCCGGGCCGCGCCAGTCGAGCACGATGCGGGTCGACGCCGTCCGCCCCTGGTGCTTGAGGACGTTCGTCAGGCTCTCCTGCACGATCCGGTGCACCGCTCCCCCGGTCGCCGTGCCGACGGGTCCGGGCACACCGTGCTGCTCGAACGTCGCACGCATGCCGAGGTCGCGCATGTCCTCGACGAGGTCGGGGACGTCCACGAGGCCGTGCACCGCCGCCGACCCGGTGCCCTGGATGCGTTCGACGAGTGCACGGACGTCGCCGAGGGCGCTCCGGCTCACGTCGGCGATGTCACGGAGGGCCGTCGCTGCCGGTGCGCCGGCACCGGCGATCGCCGCGGCGCCCTGGGCCTGCGAGACCACCACGGCGAGCGAGTGTGCGAGCGAGTCGTGCACGTCGCGGGCGATCCTGGCGCGTTCCTGTTCCGCGCGGAGCTCGGCGGTCGTGACCTCGGTCTCCCGCTCGGCCGCGACGACGCGGGTCCTGGCGAGGCCGATCCGCCACGCTGCACCGACGGCGACGCCGGCGGCCCAGGCGATGCCGCTCGCGCCGGCGATCGCCAGCGACAGGAGCACGAGGTCACTCCGCGTCCCCGAGTGCGCCCCGGTCCAGTTGCCCCAGACGTCGGGGTCGGCGACCGTCGGCACCGCCATCGCCCAGGCGGCGGCGATGCTCGCGACGCCGAGCACCGGGACCGCGAGCCACCGGAGCAGCCCCGACCGCCCTGCACCGACGACGCCCACGACGATCGCGATCGCCAGGTACTCCGGCCACGTCGTCGCGCGCGGGCGGTCGAGCAGGTGCAGCGCCTGCAGCAGCGGGACCACCACGACCAGGCCGAGCGCCGTCGCGGGCATCCAGTTCGTCAACCCGATGGCGACGGCGAACGCGGCGACGACGAGCACGTGGCCGGTCAGCTCGGAGCGTCCGGCCTCGGCGACGATCCAGAGCACCAGGTACACGGCACCGACGACCGGAGGCAGCACGTGCCGGGCGCGGCGACGCAGGAAGGAGGTCATGTCGGCGAGCGTAGGGCGGGCGTCGACGCGGCTGCGAGCTCGGGCGGCACCTTTCATCCGAGTGGATGAGGTGTCGTCGAGCCCTGCGGTCAGGACGCGTCGCTAGCGTCGGGGCGTGTCGACGAACGAGTCCCTGCCCGCGCGCGACCCGGCCACCGACGACCGGTGGGCAGCGGCGGCGCGCGCAGCCGAAGCGCTCGCCCGCGGACCGAGGCGGGGACGCGGGCCGTCGATCCAGGCCGCTCTCCGCCGCCGCGACGCTGGTGGCCGGCATCGACGTGCCGCTCGCGGTCCTCGGTGGGCTCGACTGGCGCGTCGCCGTCGCGGTCCTCGGGTGGGTCGTGGCGGTCGGGGCGTGGTCGGTCGCTCGACGGCGCGGGCGACTCGAACCGTTCCTCCCTGCCCGGTCTCCGGTCGCACTCCTCGGGGCTGCCGATCGTCGGGACCTCCGCCGACAGCTCCGCGGTGCGGAGGTACCCACGCCGCGATCGGTCGACCTGGTCGACGCGATCACCCGGTGGCGGCGCCGGACGTCGGCGGCGACCCTGCCGAGCCTCGTCGGACTGGGGATCGTCCTGCTCGGCTCCCCGGGGCCGCTCGTCCCCGCCATCGTCCTCGCGACCGCCGTCCTGGTGGTCGTCCTCGCCGTCGCTGAACGTCGTCGGTGGTCGCGCGTGCAGCGGCTCGTCGCGGAGGTGCGTTCCGAGCGATCGGCTGGTGCCTGAGGGTCGTCACCGGTCAGTGACCGACGTCGCGGCGGTGGTGCTGCGCGGCGCGCAGGAGGTCCCGCGCGCGGTCACTCGCGTCCGCTGCCTCGTCGCGCGCGCGTTCGGCCCGCTCGACCTCGGCGGTGGCGTCGGCGAGCTGCCGTTCGAGCTCGGCACGACGGTCCTCGGCGGCCTCGAGTTCCTGCTCTCTGGCGTCCAGCGCCGCGTCGGCGTCGCGGGACTCGGCCCGAGCGGTCGCCTCGGCCTCGCGAGCGGCGCGGCGCTCGGCAGCGGGGTCGGTACGCGGTCCGGATTCGGCCTGCGGCTCCGGCTGCAGCTCCGGCTCCGGCTCCGGCTCCGGCCGGGAGGCTCGGCTCCCCTTCCGGGATCGGCGCGCGCTGGTGATCGGGATGGGTTCGGCGTCGGTACCGGACCACGCGTCCGGTACCGCGTCGGGATCGGCCAGTGCCCCGTCGAGGTCGACGTCGTCGAACCCGGCGCTCTCGAGCGGTCGGACGAGCAGGCCGGACCGGACCGCGGCGCCCGCGTGTCCGTCGGCCATCGCAGCCTCGATCGTCGCGCGGACCTGGTCGAGGACGGCGGATGTCAGCGGGTGGCCGGCGTCGGACGCCAGGTCGGCCCCCGCCTGCGCCAGCGCGGCGACGACGTCGGACCGCTGGCGGCGGAGCCGTCGGATCTCGTCGGGGTCGGCGTCCGCCTGGGCCTGCCGGATCGCCGGGCCGAGGTCGACCGCCTCGTCCAGGGCGCCCTCGTGCGCGAGCAGGTCGACGACCCACGCCGCGGGCGCGGGCTTGCGCAGACCGCCGATGCGCGTCGCGAGCGCTCGGTCGTCCTTCCGCACCGCACGCTGCCGAGCGGTGCGTTCCCGGACGAAGTCGGCGGGCGCGACGAGGAGCAGTTCCCTCGCCTCGTCCGCGAACTCCATGCCCCCAGCATGCCCGTCGACGCACCCGCGCTCTCGACGGAAGCACGAGCGACCGGGCACGACACGCCGCGCGTCGCTCACCGAGCGGGCCGCGTACGTCACCGTCGTGCGCGACCGTGCCGTACGTCGCCCGCTCGGGGGCGGGGGCGGGGTCGGCCGCCGGTCCGGCGTCGGACTACCAGTCGTGGACGGTGCCGTCGGCCAGGCGGTTGAACGGCAGGTACGCCTGCTCGTACGGGTACTTCCCCGCCTCGTCCACATCGAGCGTCACGCCGAGGCCCGGCTCGTCGCCCGGGTGCAGGTACCCGTCCGTGAAGGTGAACGTCTGCCGGAACACCTGGTTCGTCCTCGGTCCGTGCTGCATGTACTCCTGGATGCCGAAGTTGTGGATCGCCATCCCGAGGTGCATCTGCGCGGCGAGTCCGACGGGTGAGATGTCCGTCGGCCCGTGGAACCCGGACTTGATCTGGTACATCGCGGCGTAGTCCATCGTCTTGCGCAGCGGGGTGACGCCGCCCATGTGGGTCACGGCACCGCGCACGTAGTCGATGAGCTGGTCGCGGATGATGTCCTTGAAGTCCCAGATCGTGTTGAAGACCTCGCCGATCGCGAGCGGCGTGGTGGTGTGCTGCCGGACGAGCTTGAGCGCCTCCTGGTTCTCGGCGGGGGTGCAGTCCTCGAGCCAGAACAGGTCGTACGGCTCCAGGCTCTTGCCGAGCTTGGCCGCCTGCAGCGGGGTCATCCGGTGGTGGCCGTCGTGCAGGAGCGGCAGCTCGGGCCCGAACTCGTTCCGGACGGCCTCGAACACGGTCGGCACGTGGCGCAGGTAGGCACGGGTGTCCCAGTCCTCCATCGCCGGGAACGCACCCCGCTGTGCCGGCTCGAAGTCGTACCGGACGCCGGCGTTGCCCTCGGTCGTCCGGTTCGACGCGATGCCGTAGATGCTCTCGAGCCCGGGGACGCCCGTCTGCACGCGGATGGACCGGTAGCCCTCCTCCTGGTGCTCGCGGATCGAGTCGAAGAGCTCCGGCAGCTCCTTGCCCGAGGCGTGGCCGTACGCCATGAGTCCGGTGCGCGACGCCCCGCCGAGCAGCTGGTAGAGCGGCATCCCGGCGACCTTGGCCTTGATGTCCCACAGCGCCATGTCGACGGCCGCGATGGCGGCCATCGTGACCGGGCCCCGGCGCCAGTACGACGAGCGGTAGAGGAACTGCCAGGCGTCCTCGATGCGGCTGGCGTCCCGCCCGACGAGCAGCGGGACGACGTGCTCGGACAGGTACGCGGACACGGCGAGCTCGCGGCCGTTGAGGGTGGCGTCGCCGAGCCCGGTGACACCGTCGGCGGTGGTGATCCGCAGGGTGACGAAGTTGCGGTCCGGACTCGTGACGATGACCTCCGCCCGGTCGATGAGCTGTCCGCGGTCGGCCGACGCCCAGGTGTCCGGTCGGCCGGCGGTCGGGTCCGTCGCCGCGCCGCCGTCGGCAGCGCCGGGGACGGGCGCAGCGGGGTTCGTGGTGCCGGTGTCGGTCATGCGTGGACTCCTTCGTCGACGGGGCCGCGTGCTGGTGCCGCGGCGGCGCGGATGCGTTCGGCGGCCGCGGTGACGGCGGCCACCACGGGGGTGGTGTCGAGGTCGGGCGCGACGACCCCCAACACGTCGTGCACGTCCGAGTCTGGCCCGGGTGCTCCGGCGTCGTCCACCAGCTCGGCCTGCGTGGTGCAGTGCACCCACCAGGCGGCGAGCAGGGTCGCGGCGCCCGGGCCGACCCCGGCGTCGGGGTCGCGCTCGAGTCGCCGACGCAGGACGTCGACGACGCGGACGGGCAGCTTCTGCGAGCCGCCGGACGCGATCTGGCGCAGGGTGTGCCGGATGCGCGGGTTCGCGAACCGCTCGACGAGCGCGGCCCGGGCGTCGGCGACCTCGTCGGCCGGCAGCGGGAGTTCGGCGGCGGCTTCGTCCCAGAGCTGCTCGACGGCGATCCGGCAGCGTGGGTCGTCCATCGCCGACGCCACGGTGTCGTGGCCGAGCAGCAGGCCGAGGTACGCCAGGAGCGAGTGCGCCCCGTTGAGCAGCCAGAGCTTCCGCTGCTCGTACGGGGTGACGTCCGGCACGAGCCGGACGCCGGCGGTCTCCCACGCCGGGCGGTCGATGCCGTCGAAGACGTCCTCGAGCACCCACTCGGCGAAGGGTTCCGTGACCACGGGCACACGGTCACCGTCGAGCGCCCCGGGCAGGTCGCCGATCTCGTCGAGGTCGGCGGTGGTGGTGGCCGGCGTGATCCGGTCCACCATCGACGACGGGAAGGCGACGGACGACTCGATCCACGACCGGAGTGCCGGGTCGTCCGTCGCCCCCAGCACGGCCTCGCGGAGCACGGCGCCGTTGTGCGTCAGGTTGTCGAGCGACACCAGGGCGATGCGTCCGCCGTCGGCGGCCCGGCGTGCGGCGAGCCCGTCGACCAACCGGGCCGGCACGTCGGCGTCGGTGCGGTAGCCGGCCTCGGTGACCGTCAGCGTGACGATGGTCGTCCCCGGGGACGCGACCACGTGCCTCCAGGCCGTGCCGTCGCCGCCGGGGTGCGCCGCCACGATCGAGTCGACCACCTCGGCCGTGTCGCCGTCGGCCGCTCGCGTCACCAGCGTGTACCGGCAGTCCTGGCCGGCGAGCGCATCGGCTGCCCCGGGCGAGCGCCCGGTGAAGGCGGTGATCCCCCACGGATCACCGCTGGCGTGCTGCGTGTACCAGGCGAGGTGGGCGCGCGCGAACGCGCCGATGCCGAGGTGGGCGATGCCGGGGCGCCGACTCATGCGGTCACCGGGACCAGGGAGCGCAGGTACGCCAGGTTGTCGGCGGTGCGCTCGGCGAGCGGCAGGTCGGTCGAGAAGTCCTCGATGGTGACCCAGCCGCCGTACCCGTGCCGTCGCAGGGCGTCGAGGTACTCGGACACCGACGCCTGGCCGTCGCGCAGCGGTGCCCACTCGTTCCGCCAGATCCGGCTGCCGTCGGCCCGGGTCTCGCCGGTGTCGACCCACCGTGCGTTCTTCACGTGCGCGTGGGCGAGGTACGGCCCGAGGAGCTCGAAGGCCGCGAGGTGGTCCTCCTGCCCCTCGATCACGAGGTTCCCCAGGTCGTGGATGACGCCGACGTGCTCGGGGTCGAGCCCGTCGACGAGCCGGAGCGCGGCCGACGCGGACGGGGTGATCGTCATGTGGTGCAGCTCGACGAGTGCCTTGACACCGAGCTCGGCAGCGCGTGCCGCCGTCCACTCGAGGTCGGCGCGCGTGCGGTCGAAGAGCTCCCCGTAGGTGGCGCCGGTCCGCTCGCGCTCCCGCTGGTACCAGGGCATGGTGACGCGCACCTGGCGGGCGCCGAGTTCGCTCGTCACCCGGAGCATCGTCTCGACGCCCTCGTGGTCGGACACCGGCTGGTAGCCGCCGATGCCCGAGTACTGCAGGCCGGCGGCGGCGGTGGTGCGGGCGATCTCGCCGACCCGGTCCGCGATGCCGGTGAACTGCCAGGTCGACCGGTTGCCGGCCCAGAAGCCGGACGAGCCGTCCTCGGTGCGGTCGTCGACGATCCGCCACTCGATGCCGTCCCAGCCCTGCTCGGCGAGGGTGTCGGCTGCCTGCGACGGGGTCCAGTCGGGCGTGGACGCGGTGAACACGGAGAACTTCACCGGACTGCTCCTTCCCGGGGAGCGACGACCGGTTCGACGTCGTCGTACTTCCCCTCGATGACGTCGTCGATCCGGACCGGCTGCCCGAGGGTCGCGCTGACGTACAGGCCGCGGACGGTCGCGAGCGACACGAGGGCGTCGTCGACGGTCACGCCGGGGTCGCGCCCCTCGCGGATCGCGGCGACGATGTCCGTGTACTGGCGGGCGTGCCCCGCGGCGAAGTGGTCGGGCTCCGGCGGGCCGCCGACGACGTGCTCCGGCGGGACGACGTCGTGCTTCTGGTCGACGGCGTCGGCGACCGCGGTGGCGTTCGCCGTGGTCGACGCGGACTCGAGCGTCGCCGCGTCCGGTGCGACGTGGAAGTACGCGAGCCGGTCGTCGTCGACGATCGCCGAACCGTGCGTGCCGTACACCGCGTAGCGCGCGGAGAGTCCCGGGTAGGCGGCGGTCGTGCAGTGGATGACGCCGAGCGCGCCGCCGCGGAACCGGACGGTCGCGACCGCGGTGTCCTCGACCTCGATGCGGTCGTGCGCGAGGAGCCCGACCTGCGCCGAGATCTCCTCGGGACGACCGAGTGCCCAGACGAGCAGGTCGACGGTGTGCACGCCCTGGTTCATCACCGCGCCGCCGCCGTCGAGCGCCCACGTGCCGCGCCAGTCGCCCGAGTCGTAGTAGCCCTGCGAGCGGTACCAGGCGACGCTCGCGACGCCGGAGGTCACGGTGCCGAAGTCGCCACCGTGCGCGGCTCCCGCGACCGCGACCGAGGCCGGGTCGAAGCGGTGCTGGCTGATCACACTCGCCGTCACCCCACGCGAGCGGGCGTCCGCGGCGAGCGCCGCGATCTGGCGCGCCCGGGGCATCGTGGTGTCGAGCGGCTTCTCGATGACGACGTGCTTGCCCGCGGCGAGCGCCGCCTCGGCCAGCTGGACGTGCATGCCGGACGGGGAGCAGATCGCGACGACGTCGATGTCGGTCTGCGCGATGGCATCCTCGACGGTCGCGGTGGTGACGGGCCGGTCGGCGCCCGTCGCCTCGATCTCGTCCGCCGCGCCGGTGGCGGCTGCGGGGACGGCGTCGACGAGGGCGACGACCTGCAGGTCCGGGTGCTGCACGGCGACGCGGGCGTGGTGGCGTCCGATGACGCCGGCGCCGACGACCGCCAACTTCAGGGGGGTGCTCATCGCAGGGTGACTCCGATCTGGTCGGTGAGGGAACGGAAGGCCCGTCCGGCACGGCCGAAGGCCGCGGGGCCGGAGAACCCGCCGAGGGAGGTGACGTCGCTGAGGTGCGGTTCGAGGGAGGCGTACCCGGAGTAGCCGGCGTCGCGGAGGGCGGTCAGGGTCTCGAGCAGTTCGCCGTCGCCCTCCCCCGCCGGGACGACGGACGCGTCGGCGGCCAGGGCGTCCTTCACCTGCAGGTAGTCGACGTACGGCGCGAGCTGCGCCCAGCCGTCGGTGAACGGCCGGACGCCGCACTGCACGTAGTTCGCGTTGTCCCAGGCGAGCCGCAGCGCGCTCGACCCGACGCTCTCGACGATGTCGAGCACGCGCTCGGGGACGTCGCCGTAGATGTCCTTCTCGTTCTCGTGCAGCAGGGTGACGCCCTCGCGCTCGGCGAGGTCGGCGAGCGCACGCATCCGGACCATGACGTCGTCGCGCACCTCGTCCGCGGTGCGCCCGTCGAAGTAGAACGAGAAGATCCGGATGTTCGTCGTGCCGAGCGCGTGCGCGGCCGCGATCGCGCGGCCCAGCCGCTCGACCTCGTGCTCGACGGGCCGGTCGACGACCACCTTGCCGATCGGCGAGGCGATCGCGGACACGGTCTGCCCGCGCTCCTCGAACAGGCGGTGGAGGCCGGCGAGCTGGTCGTCGTCGAGGTCGACGACGTTGGTGCCCCAGGCGCTGCGCACCTCGATCGCACTCGCGCCGAGCGCTTGCAGCACCGCGACCTGGACGGCCGGGTCGGCATCGATCTCGTCGCCGAAGCCGGAGAGCTCCCACGTTGGCTGGGTCATCGTGTTCCTTCCTTGTTGGACGGGAGGCGCGTGGCGGGCCGGCACCGCGCCTCCCGTCCGTCGTGTGGTTGCGTTCGCTACGTGACGGAGCCGGCGGCCTCGACGGGTCCTGCCCGCCGACCAGGTCACTTGACGGAGCCGGCGGTGAGCCCGCCGACCAGGTAGCGCTGGAAGATGAGGTAGAGCGCGACGACCGGCACGGCGCAGACGATCGACGCGGCCATCATCTGGCCGTAGATCGGGACGGCGCCGCCCTCCTGGGCGGTGCCGAGCACCTGCAGCACCACGGCGACCGTGCGGGTGTTCGGGGTCGTCATGATCGTGCTGAAGAGCACGTCGTTCCAGCCGAGCAGGAAGGCGAAGATCGCCGAGACCACGATGCCGGGCCACGAGAGGGGCAGCACGACGCTCCGCAGGATGCGGGTGCTCGAGGCGCCGTCGATGCGGGCCGCCTCCTCGAGCTCCTTCGGCAGACCGCGCAGGTACGTCACCATCACCCACGTCGAGAACGGCAGGGCGAACGTCAGGTAGGTGACGAAGAGGCCCCAGCGGGTGCCGATCACCTGCACGCCGGTGGCGCTCGCGATGTTGGCGAAGACCACGAAGACGGGCAGGAGCAGCAGGGTGCCGGGGATCGACTGCAGGGCGAGCAGCCCGCGGAGGATCGTCAGCCTGCCGAGGAACCGGAACCGGACGAGCACGTAGGCGGTGGACACGGCGAGCGCCGCACTCGCGACCGCCACCGCACCGGCGGTGAGCAGGGAGTTCACCAGGCCCTGCCCGAGCGCCACGGTGTCCCAGATCGCCACGTAGTTCGACAGCGTGAACTCGGACGGGAAGTACTCGCCGCGGGCGACCGCGACGTCCGAGTTCACCGAGCCGAACAGGATGTACAGCACCGGCACGGCGATGAACGCGACGAGGACCGCGATCACGGTGACCAGCAGCCACCGCGGCAGCAGCCGGGTGACGTCGGTGTCGTACGGACGCTTCGGGCGCTTCGCGCCACCGGCGGTGATGCTCTCGGTGAGCGTCGCGGTCGGACGGGTGCGGGTCTGGCTGAAGGCGCTCATGCGCGGGCTCCCTCGAGGTCGGCGGCGGCCGGGGCGGCGAGCAGGGCGCGGTCCGCGCGACGCTGCTTCCGGGTGGGGCCCGCGTCGTCTCCGGTGTCGAGCTTGACGGCCCGGAGGTAGACGAACAGCGGGATCGCGACGATCACCAGCGAGCAGATCGCCATCGCCGCGGACAGGCCGAAGCGGAACGACTGGAAGCTCGCGATGTACGTCAGGACGGGCATCACCTCGACGCTCGAGGGCAGGGGGTTGCCGAAGAGCACGAAGGGCAGCGTGAAGTTGTTGATGTTGTGCAGGATCGAGATGATGATCGCCAGGCTCAGCGGTCCGCGCAGGTACGGGAAGACGATGTAGCGGAGCTTCGCCCACCACGTCACGCCGTCGAGGGCGGCGGCCTCGTGCACCTCGTTGTCGACCGCCTGCAGTCCGGCGAGCGAGAGCAGGTAGACGAACGGCCAGCTCGTCCACACCATGACGCCGGCGAGCGCCCAGTAGGACGCGGAGCCGTTCAGCCAGAGGACGTCGGTGCCGAGGACGGTGTTCACCACGCCCTGCGGCTGGAGCATCGTGCGGAAGAACGTCCCGACGACGAAGGCCGGCAGCACGTACGGCACGAGGTAGATCGACCGGACCAGGCCGCGCCCGGGGAACCGGTTCTGCGTGGAGACCGCCGCGGCGACACCGATCGGGACGGTGACCGCGGTGACGAGCACCGACAGGGACACCGAGATCCAGATCGAGTGCAGGAGCGGCGAGTCGGTGAAGGCCTCGGCGAAGTTGGCGAACCCGACGAAGGGGGCGCTGAACCACTGGCGCAGCGTGTACTGGTCGAGGTCGAGCATCGCGATGTACAGGCCGACGAGCAGCGGTACGACGATGACGGCGAGCATGAGGACGCCGCCGGGCAGGAGCATCCAGAGCGGACGCTCGCGCTGGTACAGCGGGGTCGTCCCGTGCGGGCGGACCTCCCGCGGGGTCTCCTGGCGGGGTCGGGTCTGCGTGGTGGTCATCACAGCCCTCCGTTCTTCTGGCGGTCGAGCGTTGCCTGGGCGTCCCGCTGCGCCGCTGCGAGGCGCTTCCGGAGCTGGTCGTCGCTGACCTCGCCGCGCTTCAGCGACGGGATCGACTGCACGACGACGTCGACCAGCGAGAGCTGCACGTCCGACCAGGCGCCGGTGAAGGCGGTGGGCTTCGACAGTTCGCCGGCGCGGACGATGGGGGCGAGGTCGGGGTTCTGCTGCGCGATGCGGTCTGCCGCGACGGTGTTCGTCGGCAGTTGCCCGAACAGCTCGAAGTAGCGTTCCTGCGCCTCGGGCGAGGACACCTGCCGCACGAAGTCGAACGACAGGTCCTGCTTCGAGCCGTAGTCGGCGACGACGAGGTTGTCCCCGGACAGGATGCTCGCCGCCTCGATGCCGTCGGCGGGACGCTCGGTCGCGCCCGGGGGCACGGTCGGCAGCAGGGCGTACTCGTACTTGCCGTCGACGGCCGAGCCCTGCAGCGAGTTCAGGGAGGTCGTCGTGGTCATCGGGAAGAACGCGGCCTTGCCGTCGGCGAACTGCGCGAGGGCCTGCGGGTTGTTCCAGCCGATCGCCGCGGGGTCGACCACGCCGTCCTCCGTCACCCAGTCGAAGTAGGTGCGGTAGGCCTGCTCGACGGCGGGGGCGTCGATCTCGGCCTTCCCACCGTCGATGATCGTGTTGCCGGCGTTCTGTGCCATCCCCCACACGAACTTCCACGGGTCGAAGCCGTCCGCGTAGGCGATCGCCATGCCGTAGGTACCGTCGCCGGTGGTCTTCCGGGCGTCCTCGGTGAGCTCGTCCCAGGTCGTCGGCAGGTCCGTGATCCCGGCGCGCTCGAGGAGCTCCGTGTTGACGGCCATCACGAACGGTCGGCTGGCGAAGGGGATCCCGATCTGCTCCGCCGTGCTCGGGCCGGAGATGCCGAGGGACGCCGGCGCGAACTGGTCCTTGCCGCCGACCGCGTCCCACTGCTCCGGCCCCATCTCGACGAAGGCACCGGTGGCGTAGGCGGTCGGGGTGAAGGTCGTCCCGATCGCGTAGACGTCCGGGCCCTGGCCCGAGATGACGCTGGTCTGGATCGCGGTGAGCTCCTCCTGCGGGGTCGAGTAGGTCTCCCACTGGATGTCGGCACCCGTGGTGCGCTCGAACTCGGCGGCGGTCTCCCGCTGCCACTGCGCGCGTTCCTTCGGGTAGGTCGTGTCCGCGCCCATCATCACGCGGAGGGTGTCCGGGTCGTCGCCGCTGCCGTCGACGATCGCGCAGCCCTGCAGCGAGAGGGCGGCGACGGCGACGACGGCGGCACCGACCAGGATGCGGGTCCTGCGTCTTCCTGTGATCATGCGGGGGTGTCCTCCTCGACATCTCCCCCGGGCGACGGTGCCCGGGACGGCGGCTGCGCTGCCGACGTGCCACCACTGTCCCGGCCGTGGCAACAACCGGCAACCGGTTGCCACTTGTTGCCACGCCGGCCTAGTTTCGCCTCGTGAGCAGCGCAGACACGGACACCTCGCGGCGGGTGACCATCCGGGACATCGCCGACGCGACCGGGGTCGCCCCGTCCACGGTCTCCCGCGCGCTCTCGCTGCCGGACCGGGTCAACCGCGACACCCAGCAGCGGATCCAGCAGGTCGCCCGCGAGCTCGGCTACGTCGCGAACTCGCAGGCCCGGGCGCTCACCTCGGGACGGACCCGGGCGGTCGCCGTCCTGGTGTCCGACATCACCAACCCCTTCTACTTCGACGTGATCCGCGGCACGCAGCACCAGCTCTCCGCCGCCGGGTGGACGCAGCTGCTCGTCGACACCGAGGAGTCCGCCGAGGCCGAGGTCGCGGCGCTGCGTGCCGTCGCCGGCAAGGCCGACGGCGCCGTGCTCACGGCGTCCCGCCTGTCCGACGCGCAGATCGCCCGGTTCGCCGAGCGCACCCCGCTCGTCGTCGTGAACCGTCGCCCGGCCGGGGTGCCGTCGGTCCTCATCGACACCCCCGGAGGCGTCGAGCAGGCCGTGCAGCACCTGGTCTCCCTCGGGCACCGGGACGTGCTCTACGTGGCCGGCCCGGACAGCTCGTGGTCGAACGAACGCCGCTGGCGGGCGCTCGTCCGCGTGGCGGGGCGTCTGGGCGTCCGGGTCGCCCGCGTCGGCCCGCACGCGCCGTTCGTCGACTCCGGAGCGGCCGCCGCCGACGCCGCCGTGCACGCCGGGGCCACCGCGTGCATCGCCTTCAACGACCTCATCGCGATCGGGATGCTGACGCGGTTCCGGGAGCGGGGCGTCCGCGTGCCCGAGGACGTGAGCGTGGTCGGCTGCGACGACATCTTCGGTGCCGACTTCTGCAACCCGCCCCTGACGACCATGACGTCGCCGATCGAGCGCGCCGGTCGGGTGGCGATCCGGATGCTGCTCGGTCGACTCGATGCGCTGCCGGCCGACGAGCCGCCGGGTGAGCACCCGTCGGGCGCCGTCGCGCTGCCGACCCACCTGACCGTCCGGGGGTCCACGGGCCCGGCACCCGTGCGGCCCCGCTGATCCCCGCACCGCCGCACGATCCCGCCCGCCCGCCCGCCCACCCGCCGCTCGCCCGACCTCGCCCGCCTGCCCGAAGGAGCCGATGATGCCCTCCACCAGCACGACCACGCCGCTCGCACCGCACCCCGACCGGCTGTTCCCGGCGGACCCGGGGACGCGCTCGGTCGCCCGCACCGTCTACGAGGCGGTCCGCGACGCCCCGATCATCTCCCCGCACGGGCACGTCGACGCGGCGCTCATCGCGGACGACCAGCCGTTCCCGGACCCCGCTGCGCTGCTGGTCACGCCCGACCACTACGTCCTGCGCCTGCTGCACGCGAACGGGGTCGGGTTGCAGGAACTGGGTCGCCGCGACCTGACGGGCACGCACCCGGACCCCGACGGCCGGGAGGTCTGGCGCCGGCTCGCCGAGCACTGGGACGACTTCGCCGGCACGCCGGTCCGCTACTGGTTCGAGACCGAGCTGCACGACGTCTTCGGTCTGACCGAGCAGCCGTCGGCCGCGAACGCGGACGCGCAGTACGACCGCATCGCAGCCGCGCTCGCGACGCCGGCGCTCCGACCCCGCGCGCTGTTCGACTCCTTCGGGATCGAGGTGCTCGCGACCACCGACGGCCCCGCGGACGACCTCGCAGCGCACGCACGGCTCGCCGCCGACCCCTCCTTCACCGGTCGGGTGCTCCCCACCTTCCGCGCGGATGCCGTGTTCGACCCGTCACGCCCGGACTGGAGGCACGTGGTCGCGTCGATCGGCGAGGCGTCCGGCATCGACACGGGCACCCACGACGGGCTGCTGGCGGCCCTCCGGGACCGGCGCCGGTACTTCATCGAGCACGGCGCGACCGCCACCGACACCGGCGTGCTCGACGCGGGATCCGCGCCGCTGTCCGCGACCGAGCGCTCGCGCATCCACGCGGCGGCGATGCAGGGCCCGTCCGGCGTCACCGCGGCCGAGGCGGTCGCCTACCGCCACGACATGCTCTACCGGTGGGCGGAGATGAGCGTCGACGACGGCCTCGTCATGCAGCTGCACCCGGGCGTGCTCCGGAACCACCACACGCCGACCCTCGAGCGGTTCGGCCCGGACACGGGCCACGACCTGCCGGCCGTCGGCGCGTTCACGGAGCCGCTCCGGCCGCTGCTCGAGGCCTTCGGGACCGCACCCGGCTTCCACCTCGTGCTGTTCACCGTGGACGAGACCGTCTTCTCGCGCGAGATCGGCCCCCTGGCCGGCTTCTACCCCGCCGTGTACGCGGGCGCCCCGTGGTGGTTCACCGACACCCCGGCGGCGATCGGCCGCTACCGGGCGGCGGTGACGGACTCCGCCGGGTTCACGAAGACCTCCGGGTTCATCGACGACACCCGGGCGTACTGCTCGATCCCGGCACGGCACGACATGGCACGACGGGCCGATGCGGCGTACCTGGCGTCGCTCGTGGTGTCGCACCAGCTCTCCGAGGAGGACGCGGTGCGGACGGCACGGAGGATCGTGTCGGACATCCCACGGGCGACGTTCAAGCTCTGAGCGGGATGCCGCACATGTGACATGCGGAGTGTTCGGTCCTTCGGCGTCGGCGGGGTCAGGGTGAGGCGTCCGTCGTCCATCCGATCTCCGACCGAGGAGCGCCATGTCTCGTCGTCCGTCGTCCGAACGTCCTCCCTCGCCCGCCCCTGCCCGCTCCGGCCGACCCGGCCGACCCGACGGGCCGCCCTCGCTCGGCCGCGCGGTCGGCGCCCTGGGGGCAGTGGCCCTCGCGGTCCCCTCCGTCCTGCTCGGACCGGCCGGTGCTGCCGCTGCCGCGACCGCGCCGGCAGCGGTGGTCGGCCTGGCCGTCGAGGTCGCCGCCGACGGCCGCGGGCCCTTCACGCCGGACGACGGCCCGGGCGGGGACCGGGGTCCCGCGAACGGCATCGTCCGGACCCGCGACGCCGTCACGTACCGGGTCACGGTGAACGCCGGCGACGGGACCGCGCACCACGAGCGCTTCGTCCTCGACGCTCCGGCGGGCACGGGTTGGGCGGGGGTCCCGCTCGCGTGCACGGGTGCCGGGTCGGCGGTCGAGGGCCAGCGGCTCACCTGCGACCTCGGCGACGTCCCCTCGGGGCACGCCGTCGCCGTGCCGGCCGTGCTCGACGTCTCCGGGGACCTGCGGAACGGTGACCGCATCGCCGTGACGGGCACCGCGACCGCCGACGACGCCGAGCCCACCGCACCGGTCACGTCGGCGACGACCGTCGTGTCCGCCGCGCCGCGGTACAACCTCAGCAAGGCCGTGGTGGGCTCGACCCTGCGGTCGGACGTGCCGGGGCCGGACGGCACCCCCGGCGTGCAACTGCGCTACCCGATCACCGTCGACTGGCAGTCCCCCGTCCCCGGGCAGGGCCTGCTCGGCTTCGAGCGGAGCACGGGCGACATGCACTTCACCGACGACCTGTCCCACCTGCTCGGCGACCGACCGTCGGGTGCGGTGCTCTGGAACGGCGGTCGACCCGCCTGCGGCCGCAACGGCGAGGACGGCGTGCAGTTCGGCGGTCTGCCGGGCGGCCGCGGCGGAGGCGACCGAGCCGTGGCCGACTCCGGCACCGTCACCTGCACGCAGGCAGCGCCCGGCGGCGAGGTCGACGTGACGATCCACGGCGCCGTGACGGACGCCGCGCGCATGCCGGGGCGCAACATCGGCGGCGGCCCGATCAGCGGCGGCGCGAAGCCGTACGTCGTGAGCGGGTGGATCTCGCTGTGGATGCCCACCCCGTCGGTGCCGACGTCCGTCGAGTCGGTGAACACCTTCACGCCGCTGCAGACGACCTCGGTCAGCGGGACCCCGAACTTCCCCGGCGGCGCGGAGCCGACGGCCGACAACAGCGCCCGGCGGAACCTCGTCGAACTCGGACCGGGCAGCGCAGGCAAGCGGCTCTGGCGCCTCGGGAGCGACGGCAGCGGCGTGACCGCCGGATCGGCGAAGGACGGAGACCCGTGGGCCACGGGCGGCACCCGACTCCGCAGTGACGTCACGATGGTGAACACCGGTCTCGCACCCTTCCGCGGCGCAGCGCTCTGCGACACCTTCGACCGCCGGACGCAGCGCCTGACGACGGTGGCAGGGCGGGCTCCTGCGTGGTCGAGCGGCCTCGAGCACGCGCACGTGCAGTACGCCGCGTACGACATGGCGTCACCGCCGGCAGGCCAGGTCCGCACCTGCGACGACGGCGACGGCCCCTGGTTCGACGACCCGGCGGAGGTCCCCGGCGGCATCGCGGCGGTCGGGGCGGTCCGCGTCACCGGCGACCTGGCCGGCGGCGCGAGCGGCGGCCTGTACTCCACGGTGACGACGCAGCGCGCGCCCGACGGGACCCGCGTGTACGACTTCGGGCACGCCCGCTTCGGTGACCACCGGCCCGAGTGGGTGCACGACCACCAGGACCCCGGGCTCGGTGCCGGCGGGCTGGCCGACAGCGTGGAGCTCACCGAGGACCTGGTCCGCGTCGGCAAGGTCGTCGTCGATCCGGGTTCCGACGCTGCGGACACCCCGGACCGGACGAGCTCGGTCGTCCCCGGCAACACCGTCGACTACGCGCTCCGTCCGACCCTGACGAACGGCTTCGCCGACGGTCGCCCCACCGACGTGACCGTCCGTGACGTCCTGCCCGCGCACACCTCGTACGTCGAGGACAGTGCGTCGAGGACCCCCGAGGTCGACACGGTGCCGGGTGCCGACGGCCAGGAGCACCAGCGTCTGACCTGGACGCTGCACGACGTGGAACCGAACAGCCGCATCACCCCGATCACCTACACGGCGCGGATCGACCGCTCGGCGCCGGCCGGTCCGATCAGCAACACGGTGACCGTGGCGTCACCGGCCGACCGGTCCGACGAACGCTGGCGCACCGCCGAGCGCGGCCTGGAGGTCGTCACCACCGGCGGGGTCGGGGTCGAGAAGCGCACGCCTGCCCCCGTCGTCGTGACCGGCGACGATCCGGAGTGGGACCTCGACGTCACGAACACCGACGACGCCGCGATCGGCGGCCTCGACCTGATCGACGTGCTCCCGCACCACGGAGACGCACGAGGCTCGGACTTCCACGGCACCGTCGGACTCGCGGCGCCGGCCCCCACCGACCCCGACGCCGGTGAGGTCGTCCGGTACACCGACACCGAGGCCGCCGACGTCTCCCCCGACGGTGCCGACCCGAGCAACCAGCCCGGCGGTACGACCCACTGGTGCACCGAGGACGAGTTCGGTGCGAGCGGCTGCCCGGACACACTCGACCGGGTGACCGCCGTCCGGATCGAACGGCAGACGCCGGTCCCCGCCGGCGAGACCGTCACGCACCGGCTCGTGCTCGCGACGAGCGGCGCGCACGACGGCGACCGCTACGTGAACCGGTTCGGCCTGCGGACGTCCGACCTGGCGCTCCCGGTGCAGTCGAACCCGTCGACGGTCCGGGTCGTCGCCGGCATGATCGGTGACCGGGTGTGGGACGACCGGAACGACGACGGCCTGCAGGACGACGACGAGCCCGGCGTCCGTGGCGTCCCCGTCACCCTCACCGGGACCGACGACCACGGTGACGCGGTCGAGCGGCGGACGACCACCGCCGACGACGGCGGGTACCGCTTCGACGGGCTGCGGCCGGGCGACTACCGCGTGCACTTCAGGGCGCCCGACGGCATGCACTTCACCGAGGAGCACGTCGGCGACGACCCGGCGGTCGACTCCGACGCCGGACCGGACGGCGAGACCGCGGCGGTCATGATCGACCGGGTCACGAGCGCGGAGGGAGCGCTCGAGGGGGTGCGCCGCGACACGACCGTCGATGCCGGCCTGGTCGAGGGCGGACCCGGCGACGGTGGGGACGGCGGTGGTGGGGACGACGGCGGGGACCCGGGGGCAGGCGACGGGTCCGGTGGCCCGGGGAACCCCGGCGACGGTGACGGCGGCCGTCCTGGTGGCGCCGGTGCCGGTACCGAGGCGGGCGGTGATGCGCCGATCGGCAGCGGTCACGAGCGGATCGGCGCGGCGCAGGCCCTGTCCGCCGACCGACTCGCCTACACGGGGACGACCGTCGGTGCTGCGGTGGCGCTGGCGCTCGCGCTCCTCGTGCCCGGGCTGACCGTGCTCATCAGCCGACGACGGTCCCGTCGGTCGTCTGACTGACCCGGCGTCCGGCGCTCCGCACGGCGGGGTCGGGTCACCTCCGGGGGGCTCGACCCCGCTGTCGTGCGCCCACCGCTCACCGTCGGGCAGCAGCGGCCCCGGTCGTGCGCCCGTCGGTACGTCGGCGGTCGGCGGTCGGCGGTCGGCGGTCGGCGGTAGCGTCGCCCCGTGGACCCTGCCTCGATGAGCGCCCCGAGCGCAGCAGCTCGAGCGGACGCCCGTGTCGTGGCGGCCTACGACGACCGGGCGGACGAGTACGCCGAGGTCCTCGGGTCCATGGACGCCGTCCACCCCGAGGACCGGACGCTCGTCGAGGACTGGGCGGACACGACGCACGGACTCCTGCTCGACGTGGGATGCGGACCCGGCCACTGGACCGCGCACCTGCACCGTCGTGGCCACGCCGTCATCGGGATCGAGCCCGTACCGCGGTTCGTCGAGCTCGCGCGCGCTGCCGCTCCCGAGGTCGACTTCCGGACCGGGACGATCGAGGCGACAGGTCTGTCCGACGGCGGTGTCGGCGGTGTGCTCTCCTGGTACTCGCTCGTGCACCACCGTCCGGACCGGGTGCCTGTCGCGCTCGCGGAGTGCCGCCGGATCCTGGCACCCGGGGGCGGGCTGCTCGTCGGGTTCTTCGAGGGTCCGACGCTCGAGCCGTTCGACCACGCGGTGACGACCGCCCACCGATGGCCCGTCGAGCGGATGGTCGCTGCGATCGAGGACGCGGGTCTCACGGTCGACGCCGTGCACCGACGCTCCGACGACGGAGCGCGCCCGCACGCGGCCGTCCTCGCGCACCGGGCCTGATCACGGCTGCCATCCCGGAGTGACCAGCCCGGTCTCGTAGGCGAAGACGACCAACTGCGCGCGGTCGCGGGCACCGAGCTTGATCATGGCGCGCGAGACGTGCGTCTTCGTGGTCATCGGACTGACGAAGAGCCGCTCGGCGATCTCCGTGTTGGTCAGGCCGAGGGCGACGAGTTGCATGACCTGGCGCTCGCGGTCGGTGAGGACGTCGAGGGACGGGGCCAGCGCGGACGGCTTCGCGTGCGTTGCGTAGGCGGCGACGAGCGAGCGCGTCGGACCCGGCGACAGCAACGACTCCCCGGCGTGCACGGTACGGACGGCGCGGAGCAGTTCGGCGGGTTCGGTGTCCTTCACGAGGAAGCCGGCCGCACCGCCACGGATCGCCTCGAACACGTACGAGTCCTCCTCGAAGGTGGTGAGGATCACCACGTGCACGCCGTCGAGGTCCGGATCCGCCGAGATGCGCTGGGTCGCGACGAGCCCGTCCGTGCCCGGCATCCGGATGTCCATCAGCACGACGTCCGGACGCTCACGCCGGACCGCCGCGACGGCCGAGTCACCGTCGCCGGCCTCGCCGACCACGGTCATCCCCGGTTCGGCGTCGACCAGGGCGCGGAGCCCGGCGCGGATGAGCACCTGGTCGTCCACGAGCACGACCCGGATGGCCTCGTCGGTGGTCGTCACGATCGCTCCTCGTCCTCGTCCTCGTCCTCGTGCTCGTGCTCGTGCTCGTGCTCGTCCGACGACCGCGCGGCGACGGTCGAGGGCAGTCGTGCGACGACGCGCCACCCGCCGTCCGGCGTGGGTCCGGCCGACAGGGTGCCACCGACGGCGGAGGCCCGCTCGCGCATCCCGATGATGCCGTTGCCGGACGGTCCGAGCAGCGGCGTGACCCGGGCGTCGGCCGGGTCACGGTCCGGGGCCGGGGAGTCCTCGACCGACAGGTCCACGATCTCCGGTCCGAACCGCACCGCGATGCGGGCGCGGTGCTCGGGAGCGTGCTTCATCACGTTCGTCACCGACTCCTGCACGATCCGGAAGGCCGTGCGGTCCGTGGTCCGGTCCACCGGTGCAGGGTCACCGTCGACCGTCGCGCTGATGTCGACCCCGGCCGCGCGTGCCCGCTCGACCAGGTCCGCCAGGCGGTCGAGCCCCGGGACGGGGGTGCGGTCCACGGCGCCGGGGAGCGGCTCGCTCCCGGCGGACCCGCGGTCGGCCGTTCCGCCGGTCGGTCCGTCCGTCCTGTCAACGACCCGGTCCCCGGACCCGTCGACCGACCGGAGGACCCCGAGGATCGTCCGCAGCTCGACCAGTGCCTCGCGGCTCGTCTCACGGATGTCGGCCAACGAGGTGCGGGTCTGCTCGGGGAGCGCGGACCCCAGGTGGAGCGCGACACCCGCCTGCAGGTTGATGAGCGACATGCTGTGGGCGACGGAATCGTGGAGCTCACGGGCGATGCGGACGCGCTCGTCACGGGCGCGTTCCTGCTCTGCGGCAGCGCGCCGACGCCGTCGGTCCGCGACGCGGTCGAGACGGACGCGGACGAGCTCCGCCACGGACAGGGTCACCGCTGCCCAGGCGACGGCGAGGACGACCGCGTCGAGGTTCCGCGCGGGTGCACGGCCGAGGAACTCGTCGGCGGTCGGCAGCGCCGTGACGGCCAGTCCGAGCGCGACACCCACTGCGGTGCGGCCCCCGTGCAGCCACGCGTTCACCGCCGCCATCGTCAGCGCGGCCACGAACGGCCCCCGCGGACTGACCAGCAGGGCGTAGCCGATCGTCGTCACGAGCGTCACGGCGAGGACGCCCGTCGGCCACCGCCAGCGCCACGGCAGGACGAGCACCCCGACGACGAGCAGCACGATCGCGAGTGGACCCGGCTGCGCTGCGTCGACGATCGAGGAGCCGAGGACGTGGGTCGCCCAGGGCGGGCCACCGCGAGGGCCGACGGTGTCGGTCGGCCCGGTCGGGAAGCGCGCCGCCAGCAGTGTCCCCACGATCTGCACGAGTGCGACCGGCAGTACCCGACCGAACCGGGCGAAGCGACGGACGCCGTCTCGCTGGTCGTCGGTCGCCTCGGCGGCGGCAGTGGGGGTGCGGTGCATGCGTCCGAGCCTAGGGTCGCCTCGGCGGCACGGCATCGGGTCGTGGCAGGAGCTGTGGACTACTCCTACGGGAGTAGTCGGTGGTGCAGGAGGACCGGTCGTACGGCTGCGGGAGCAGGCGGGAGTCGGCCTCCGTGGCGGACGCGGGACGAGCCTCCGGGCCGGATGCTGGGAACGTCGCCCGACCGGGCGACACGATCCGCCCAGGAGGCAACCGTGCACACCGCTCTCTCCACCTTCGCCGCCGTCGGCCCCCTCGGGCACGGCGGGCCGCCCTTCTTCCTGTTCCCGGCGTTCTTCCTGCTGGTGCTCCTGGCCACCGCCGTCGTGTTCGGCGTCCTGCGTCGCGGCGGCTGGCGGGCGCGGTCCGATGCCCGGGCCGTCCTCGCCGACCGGTTCGCCCGGGGTGACATCGACGCGGACGAGTACCGCTCGCGGCTCGCGGAGCTCAGCCGGAAGTGACCGCCAGCGCCGACGTGATCGTCGCCACGGTGTCGTCGACCGACCCCTCGATGGACACCGCGACGACGGTCTCGTCGGGCTGGGGCCGCTCGAGGGTCGCGAACTGCGAGTCGAGCAGCGACGACGGCATGTACTCGTGGTGGCGGTGCGCCTGGCGCTCGGCGATGAGGTCGTGCGAGCCGTCGAGGAAGGCGATCACCAGGTCGGGTGCCGCGCTGCGCAGCCGGTCGCGGTAGACGCGCTTCAGCGCGGAGTTCGCCATCACGCACCGGCGCCCCGACGCCTGCACCTCGGCGATCCGTGCCGCGCAGGCGTCCAGCCACGGCCATCGGTCCTCGTCGGTCAGCGGCGTACCCTGCCGCATCTTCTCCTTGTTGGCGGCCGGGTGGAGGTCGTCGGCGTCGACGAACGTGCTCGGCTGGCCCTGCTCGGCGAGCGCGTCGGCCAGCGCCTGACCGATCGTGGACTTGCCCGAGCCGGAGACACCCATCACGAGCACGGGCGGGAGGACGTCGTGGTCGGTCATCCCTCCACAGTACGGGTCGTCCGCTTCCCGTCCCCAGTTGACCGGATCCCCGTGCCGACCCCAGGTGTCGGTCGTACCGTGGGCCGCGACACGTCAGGACGAAGGAGACTCAGGTGGCGGACAACGAACAGCACGACGACGGCGGCACGGCGAACATCGGTGTCGTCGGTCTGGCGGTGATGGGGTCGAACCTGGCCCGCAACCTCGCCTCGCGCGAGGGCAACACGGTCGCGGTGTACAACCGCACCTACGCGCGCACCCAGGAGTTGCTGGACGAGCACGGCGACATGGGGTTCATCGCGTCCGAGGACATCGACGGCTTCGTCGCGTCGCTGTCGAAGCCGCGCACCGCGATCATCATGGTGCAGGCGGGCAAGGGCACCGACGCCGTCATCGAGCAGCTCGCCGACCGTTTCGAGGAAGGCGACATCATCGTCGACGGCGGTAACGCCAACTTCCACGACACCATCCGCCGCGAGCACGACCTGCGTGAGCAGGGCCTCAACTTCGTCGGCACCGGCATCTCGGGTGGCGAGGAGGGCGCGCTGAAGGGCCCGTCGATCATGCCCGGCGGCTCGGACGAGGCGTGGGAGACCCTCGGCCCGATCCTGAAGTCGATCGCCGCGGTGGCCGAGGGCGAGCCGTGCGTGACGCACATCGGTACCGACGGCGCCGGTCACTTCGTCAAGATGGTCCACAACGGCATCGAGTACGCGGACATGCAGTTGATCGCCGAGTCCTACGACCTGCTCCGTCGTGCCGGCGGACACTCGGTCGACGAACTCGTCCAGATCTACGAGAAGTGGAACGAGGGCGACCTCGAGTCCTACCTGATCGAGATCACCGGCGAGGTCCTCAAGCAGCAGGACGCCGACTCCGGGAAGCCGCTCGTCGACGTCATCCGTGACGAGGCCGGGTCCAAGGGCACGGGTGTGTGGACGGTGCAGAACGCGGTCGGGCTCGGCATCCCCGTCTCCGGCATCGGTGAGGCGGTCTTCGCCCGCGCGGTGTCCTCGAAGCCGTCGCAGCGCGCAGCCGTCCAGCGCTCCGTGACGAACCGGCCGGACGTGGTCGACGTCCCCGACACGTTCGAGGACGACGTCCGGGCCGCGCTGTACGCGTCGAAGGTGGTCGCGTACGCGCAGGGCTTCGACCTCATCATCGCCGGGGCGAAGGAGTACGACTGGGACATCGACCTCGGCGCGGTCGCGAAGATCTGGCGCGGTGGCTGCATCATCCGCGCCCAGTTCCTCAACCGCATCGTCGAGGCGTACGACAAGAACCCCGCGCTCGAGAGCCTGCTGGTCGACCCGTACTTCGCGGACGCCGTCGCCGAGGGCGAAGCGGCCTGGCGTCGCATCGTCGGCATCGCCGCTGCGTCCGGCATCCCCGCCCCGGGGTTCTCGTCCGCGCTGGCGTACTTCGACTCGCTCGCGTCCGATCGACTGCCGGCGGCGCTCATCCAGGGGCAGCGTGACTTCTTCGGAGCGCACACCTACCAGCGCGTCGACAAGGACGGCACGTTCCACACGCTGTGGTCCGAGGACGGCCGGCGCGAGGTCGAGCAGGAACCCTCCACGCACTGACCCGGTCGGGCAGCAGGCCCCGTCGGACGGCGGGGCCTGCTGCCGCCGGGTCGGCGGGGCGTGCTCCCGCCGGGTCGGCGGGGCGTGCTCCCGCCCGGCCGGAGGAGGCAGCTGCCGCGGCCGGTCGGTCGATCCGTTCGGCCCCGGGGCCGGACACGGGCGACGCGGTCAGGCCACGATCCGCTCCCGCGCGAGGTCGGCGACGAGTCGCTCGAGCCGAGGTCCCCGTCCGAGCAGCCGTCGGGACCCGGGCGACGAGCGGACGAAGAACGTCGCGACGGCAGCGGAGTCGTCCGGTCGGACGTAGTGCATCGCCACGGCGCTCGCGTCGCGCTCCCCCGGGACGTCCTCGACCCCGACGTGCACCATCCGGCTCCAGCGGATCACGAGCAGCCGCGTCGCCCGGCGCTCCTCGAGTTCCCAGAGCGACGCCTCGGTGGCTCCGAACGCCCAGGTCACGCGCTCGCCCAGGGTGACCTCGGGGCGGGCCCGCAGCACGTCCTGGCGCAGTTCCGGTGTCGGCGCCGCGGGGACCAGCCAGACCGTCGGGTCGATGCGACGGATGGCCAGTGCGAGCGCTTCGTCCGCGCGTCGCCGACGGATCGCGCGGGCGCGGACGACGGCGACGACGAGCCCGACCACGCCGACGGAGATCGCGACGAGCTCGACGATGCCGAGGAACGCCAGGTCGGTCTGCGGCGCTGCCGCCACGACCACGATGCGGCTGACGACGAGCGCGGTCCAGACACCGACGAGGGTCCACCGCAGGACCGCGAACCGGCGGCCAGCGCTCCCCGGCGTCCGCGGCCGGTGCGCGCGGCGGCCGCTGGGCACGCGGTCTGGTCGGTCCAACACGCTCCCGATCCTCGCACGGCCGCGGTCGGCGGCGCTGTCCCGGAGCGGCGCACGACCGACGAACCCGGCGCGGAGCGGGACCGAGGCGTCCACCGCCGTGCTGTTGTCAGCCCATCCGCGGTGGCGCCGACCTACGCTGCACGGGTGAGCACGTCAGCGGCACCGACCACCGAGCAGGCACCGACCCCGACCCCGGTCCGTCGCCCGGCCCTGCTCGCCGCGGTCTGCGGCGTGATCGCGATCGCCGCGTTCCTGGCGGTCGCCGAGCTCGGAGCGCTGCTGCTCGGCGGGGCGGGCAGTCCGCTGGTGGCCGTCGGCTCCGCCGTGATCGACCTCGCTCCCCCGGCGGCGAAGGACCTGATGGTCGGCCTGTTCGGCACCGGGGACAAGGTCGCCCTCTTCGTGCTCATGGCCGTGGTGACGGCCGCGGTCAGCGCCGGCGCCGGTGTGCTCGAACGTGCCCGCCCGCCGTTCGGCGCGCTCGTCCTCGCGGCCGGTGCGGTCCTCGCGCTGATCGCCGTCACCACCCGATCGGGCAGCGGCACGTGGGACGGAGCGCCCACGGTCCTCGGCGTCGCAGCCGCGATCGTCGTGCTCCGCGTGCTCCTGCGCCACCTCCGCCGGTGGGAGGCAGCGACCGCCGTGCCGTCGGCCTCGCCCCGCCCCGCGGCGACCGAGCGGCGCACCTTCCTCGTGTGGAGCGCGACGACGGCCGTGGCGGCGATCGTCGTGGGAGGAGCGTCGCGAGCCGGCACCGCGGCGGCGCAGGCCGCCGCAGCGGCACGGCGGGCGGTCCGGCTGCCCCGCGCGGCGACGACCGCGCCCGCCGTTCCCGGGGGCGCGTCCCTCGACGTCGACGGGATCACGCCCTACGTCACCCCGAACGCCGACTTCTACCGGATCGACACCGCGCTGCGGGTCCCGTCCGTCGACCCCGCGGACTGGTCGCTCCGCATCCACGGCGCCGTCGACCGCGAGGTCGAGCTGACGTGGGACGAGCTGCTGGCGCTCCCGCTGCAGGAGCACATGGCCACGCTCAGCTGCGTGTCGAACGAGGTCGGCGGCGACCTGATCGGCAACGCGCTGTGGCTGGGCTACCCGATCCGTGAGCTGCTCGCTCGTGCGGGTGTCCAGGACGGTGCCGACATGGTGCTGTCCCGCAGCATCGACGGGTTCTCCGCGGGCACGCCGCTGGACGTGCTGCAGGACGAGGGCACGGCTGCGCTGCTCGCGATCGGGATGAACGGCGAACCGCTGCCGGCCGAGCACGGGTTCCCGGTGCGGATGGTGGTCCCCGGGCTGTTCGGGTACGTCTCCGCGACGAAGTGGGTGACGGAGCTCGAGGTCACCCGCTTCGCCGACGCCCAGGGCTACTGGACACCCCGCGGGTGGTCGGAGCGCGGGCCGGTGAAGCTCGAGTCGCGGATCGACACCCCTCGCGGCGGTGCCTCGGTGACCGCCGGGCAGCAGGTCGCGGTCGCCGGCGTCGCGTGGCAGCCGCACACCGGCGTGAAGGCCGTGCAGGTCCGCATCGACGACGGCTCGTGGCAGGACGCCACGCTCGCCGACTCCGTCTCGGCCGACACCTGGCGACAGTGGGTGTACCGCTGGACGCCCGACGCCGGCTCGCACACGATCCGGGTCCGGGCGGTCAGCGCCGACGGTCAGGTGCAGACGAGCGTCGAGCGGCCGCCGGCGCCGAACGGCGCGACCGGGTGGCACACGGTGCAGGTCAGCGCCGGCTGACCCCGCTGCCGATGCCGTCGCTGCCGCTGCCGGGCGCCGCGACGACCGTCACGAGGTCCATGCCCGGTCCGTCCTCGTGCCGGCGTCCGAAGCCACGCTGCTCGTAGAAGGCAGCTCGGCCCCGAGCCGCGAAGAGCTGCACGTCGTCGACCCCACGACGGCGCGACTCGTCGACGAGCCGCGCGAGCACCTCGCCGCCGACGCCCCGGCCGCGCGCGTCCTCCGCCACGATCATCTCGGTCACGAAGGCGTGCAGGGCGCCGTCGCTGATCAGCCGTCCGATGCCGACCAGACGCCCCGTCTCGTCGCGTGCGCTGCACACCAGCCAGCTGCCGGCCAGCGCCCGACGGAACCGTTCGAGGTCCCACGCACCCCACCCGGTCTCGTCGTACAGGGCCCGGAACTCCGCTGCGGTCGGCGGTGCGAACGAGTACTCCACACCGCGACGGTACCGCGGCGGACGAGTGTCAGGCGGGGAACTCCGCGACGATGCACGTGCCCTCGACCTGCTCGTCGGACTCGACCGTCACGGTGAACCCGGCGCCCTCGAACAGCGCAGCGGACTGCGGCGCCTGCGTCGACGAGACCTCGATGACGACCGCGCCGCCCGGGCGCAGCCACTCCCCCGCTCCCGCGGCCACGCGCCGGTGCACGTCGAGCCCGTCCGGCCCACCGTCCAGCGCGATGCGCCGCTCGTGCTCCCGCGCCTCGGCCGGCATGGTGGCCAGCGCGTCCGACGGCACGTACGGCGCGTTCACCGCGACGACGTCGACGACGCCGCGGAAGCGCTCGGGCAGCGGCGCGAACAGGTCGCCCAGGACGACGATCCCCCGGTCGCCGATGTTCTCCGCCGCGACGTCGACGGCGTCCGCGTCGATGTCCGCCGCGACGAGGTCGAGTGCGCCGACCCGTCCGAGCAACGCCACCGAGATCGCCCCGACACCGCAGCACAGGTCGACGACCCGGTCGTAGCGGTGCAGGCGTCGCGCGGCCTGCTCGACGACGACGGTGGTGCGGGTCCGCGGCACGAAGACCCCCGGGACGACCCGGACACGGTGCCCGTCGAACGCGGCCCAGCCGAGCACGACCTCGAGCGGTTCACCGTCGAGTCGCCGCTGCACGAGCCCGCGCAGCTTCACGGGATCGCCGTCGCCGGCCTCGAGCAGCAGGTCGGCCTCGTCCTCGGCGAACACGCTGCCCGTCGCCCGCAGACGGGCAGCCAGGGCAGCGCGTGCCGCGTGGACGGGAGGCACGGCTCAGCCCGCCGGCCGGGTCACGCCCGACGCGCGGCCGGTCCGCCTACGCGGCACCGTCGAACATGGAGGTCACGGACCCGTCGTCGAAGACCTCGTGGATCGCGCGGGCGATGAGCGGCGCGATCGGCAGGACCTCGAGGCGGTCCCAGCGCTTGTCCTCGGGCAGGGGCAGCGTGTCGGTGACGACGACGCGGTCGATGAACTCGCTCTGCAGCAGCTCGGTGGCCGGGTCGGAGAACACGGCGTGGGTCGCCGCGACGACCACGCCGGTCGCGCCGGCGTTCTTCAGCGCCTCGGCGGCCTTCGCGATGGTGCGGCCGGTGTCGATGAGGTCGTCGACGAGCAGGCACACGCGGCCCGAGACGTCACCGACGATCTCGTGCACGGACACCTGGTTCGGCACGAGCGGGTCGCGCCGCTTGTGGATGATCGCCAGCGGAGCACCGAGCTTCTCGGACCAGATGTCGGCGACGCGCACACGGCCCATGTCGGGCGACACCACGGTCAGGGTCTTCGGGTCGAGGATCTGCTGGAAGCGCTCGAGCAGGACGGGCATGGCGAACAGGTGGTCCACGGGGCCGTCGAAGAAGCCCTGGATCTGTGCGGCGTGCAGGTCGACGCTCATGATGCGGTGGGCACCGGCGGCCTTGAACAGGTCGGCGACGAGCCGGGCCGAGATCGGCTCGCGCCCGCGGCCCTTCTTGTCCTGGCGCGCGTAGGGGTAGAAGGGCGCGACGACGGTGATGCGCTTCGCCGAGGCACGCTTCAGGGCGTCGACCATGATGAGCTGCTCCATGAGCCACTCGTTGATGGGCGCGGTGTGCGACTGGATGACGAACGCGTCGCAACCGCGGACCGACTCGTCGAAGCGGGCGTAGAGCTCACCGTTCGCGAAGGTCCGGGCATCGGTCGGCACCAGGTCGACTCCGAGCTCGTCGGCGATCTGCGCCGAGAGTTCCGGGTGCGCCCGGCCCGACACGAGGACGAGTCGTTTCTGGCCCGTGGTCTTGATTCCGGACAAGTGCGGTGCTCACTCCCTGACCCGCTCGGGGTCGTCTCGATCGACCCGACCGCCGTCAGATCTGTTCGCCGTGCGCGCGCCGAGCCGCCTCGGCCGCCGGCGAACCGGGTCGGTGTTCCTCGACCCATCCGTCGGTGTTGCGCTGCGGGGCGTAGCTGATCGCCAGCGACCCGGCCGGTACGTCCTTGCGGACGGTCGTACCCGCGCCGGTGTACGCCCCGTCACCAATCCTAACCGGGGCGACGAACACGTTGTGCGAGCCCGTGCGGACGTTCGACCCGACCTCGGTGCGGTGCTTGTGCACGCCGTCGTAGTTCGCGGTGATCGTGTTGGCCCCGATGTTCGAGTCCTCGCCGACCTCGGCGTCACCGATGTACGACAGGTGCGGGACCTTGCTGCCGCGGCCGATCACCGCGTTCTTCGTCTCGACGAACGTGCCGATCTTGCCGTGCTCGCCCAGGACCGTCCCCGGTCGCAGGTAGGCGAAGGGACCGACCGTGGCGCCGTCGCCGATGACCGCCAGCGTCGCGTCGACACGGTTCACGACCGCGCCGGCTCCGACCTCGGTGTCGCGGAGCGTGGTGTCCGGTCCGACCACCGCGCCGGCGGCGATCGCCGTCGCCCCGACGAGCTGCGTGCCGGGGAGGATCTCGGCGTCGGCCTCGACGGTGACGTCGACGTCGATCCACGTGGTCGCCGGGTCCTGCACGGTGACACCGGCGAGCTGGTGCCGACGGACGATGCGGGCGTTGAGCTCACGCGCCGCGTCGGCGAGCTGCGCGCGGTCGTTGATGCCGGCGACGAGCCACGGGTCGGTCAGCGTGACGACGTCGATCGCTCCCCCGCGCGCGGCGACGAGCGACGGGACGTCGGTGACGTACTTCTCGCCCTGCGCGTTGGCCGTGGTGAGCGAGGGCAGCACCGCACGCAGGTGGGTCACGTCGAACGCGTAGATGCCGGCGTTCGCCTCGGTGATGGCCCGTTCGGCCTCGGTGGCGTCCTTGTGCTCGACGACGCGCACGAACGCCCCGGCGGCGTCGCGGACGACCCGGCCGAGCCCCGTCGGGTCCGGGGCGATCGCGCTGACCAGAGTGACGGCGTTGCCGGCGTGCGCGTCCACGAGGCGTCGGAGCGACGCCGTGTCGAGCAGCGGGACGTCCCCGGAGAGCACCACGACCGAGCCGTCGAAGTCCGCCGGGAGCGCCTGCACCGCGACCTCGACGGCGCGTCCGGTGCCGGGGACCTCGTCCTGGTCGACCACGATCGCCCCGGGGGCACGCTCGGCGACCTCGGCCGCGACGCGCTCGCGCTCGTGCCGCACGACGACGGCGACGTGCTCCGGCTCGATCGAGGACGCCGTGCGCAGCACGTGCGCCAGCAGGGGCAGGCCGGCGAGGCGGTGCAGCACCTTCGGGGTGGACGACTTCATGCGCGTGCCCTGCCCGGCGGCGAGGACGACGACGGCGATCCGCTGGTCGGTCATGCACCCATCCTGGCGCATGTGCTCCGACCGGGTGCTCGACCCGCACCGGCAGCGCCGGCCCGGAGCGGGGCGAGCGGACCGTGCGCTACGCCCGCGCGGGCTCCCGCTGCACGAACGCCATGAGCACGAGGCCCGCGACGAGGACCACGACCACGCCGATGATCCCGTACCGCGTCGAGCCGCCGACCGTCACCGCGATGCCGAACAGCGCCGGCGCGAGGAACGACGCCGCACGCCCGGTCGTCGCGTAGAGGCCGAAGAGCTCGCCCTCGCGTCCCGGGGTGGCGAGGCGTGCCAGGTACGCCCTGGACGACGACTGCACCGGCCCGACGAAGATCGCCAGCGTGAGCCCGAGCACCCAGAACCCGGCCGTCGCGCTCCCGATCAGGAACACCCCGATGCCGGTGAGCGCGAGCCCGACGAGCGCGACCGTGATGACCGCCCGGGAACCGAAGCGGTCGTCGAGCCGCCCGGAGGCGAAGGTCGCGACACCCGCCACCACGTTCGCCGCGATCGCGAAGAGGATCACCTGCGACGGGCTGAAGCCGAACACCTGCGCGGCGACGATGCCGCCGAAGGTGAAGACCGCACCGACGCCGTCGCGGAACACGGCGCTCGCGAGCAGGAAGACCAGGACGTTGCGGCGTTCCCGCCACAGCCGGGCGACGTGCCGTCCGAGGTCACGGTAGGCGCTGAGCAGACCGCCCGTGCGCGAACGGTCCGGCGCCGCCTCGGGCACGGTCAGGAAGAGCGGGACCGAGCTGACCGCGAGCCACACCGCGGCGATCCCGATCGCGACCCGGACGTCCCACGACCCGGACGCGACGGTCGACGGCAGCTGCAGCAGGCCGGCGACGCCCTCGGTGCCGAAGTCCTGGATGCAGAGCAGGAGCAGGACGACGAGCAACACGATCCCGCCGAAGTACCCGGCGGCCCAGCCGATCGCCGAGACGCGTCCGGTCTGCGGGCCCGACGCCACCTGGCCGAGCATCGCGTTGTAGCCGACGGTGGCGACCTCGTACGCGACGGTCCCGATGCCGAGGAGCGCTGCGCCGAGCACCAGGTACGGCTGCTGCGGCGCGACGAACACCATCGCCCCGATCGACAGCGCCACCCCGATCGTCCCGATGAGCACGGACCGGCGGCGGTGCCCGGACGAGTCCGCCAGCCGCCCCACCGCGGGTGCGACGAGCGCCACGACGATCCCCGCCAGGGTCAGGGCCGTCGACACCGTCGCGGCGTTGTGCGCCAGCTCCCGCTCGACCGTCTGCGCAGCGGCCGTCGACGAGTCCTCGGCAGCGACGAGCCGCGGGTCGACGAACGCCCGACTCGCCAGGTAGGTGCTGAAGACGAAGGTGGTGACGACGGCGGTGAACGCCGAGGACCCCCAGTCCCAGAGCGCCCAGGACACGAGTGCCCGCCGGTCGGTGCGTCGCGGCACTGCCGCCGCCGGTGTCGCGGTCATGGCCGAACCGTAGCGCGTCGCGGTGTCGCGGCGGGGCCGACCCGGCCACGGCTCGCCGTGGTGACCGGACGACGGACGGGAGGACGGCACCCGCCGGCACCGCGCCTCCCGTCCGTCGACCGCTCACCGGACGGCGCGACCCCGCGTCGCGCACGTCGGCTCGCGTCCTCACGCGCCCGCGGGCACGCCGTTCGGGTAGACGACGGACTTGAGCGAGGCCGGGTCGGTGTCGCTCTCGAGGGCCTCGCGGACCGCGTCGAGTCCGAAGCGCCCGGTGACGAGCGCGTCGAGGTCGACCTGGCCCGACGCGACCAGACCGATCGCGACCGGCCAGGTGTTCGTGTAGCGGAAGATGCCGGTGACCGTCACCTCGAGGTTCTGGATGTGCTCGACGGGCAGCACCATCTCGGAGTTGCCGAGGCCGACGAGCACCGCGGCACCGGCGGGCCCGACGGCCTTGATGCCGTCCGAGACGGCACGGGGCGCACCGCTGGCGTCGATGAAGGCGTCGACGGGGACGATGTCCGAGGTGACGTCGACGGCGACGGGGTCGACGACCTCGGTGGCGCCGAAGGACAGCGCCCGCTCGCGCCGCTCGGGGACGAGGTCACTGACGACCACGCGGGTCGCGCCGAACGCCCGGGCGACCTGGGCGCAGATGACCCCGATCGGACCGGCACCGGCGATCAGGACGCTCGAGCCGGGCACGATGCCGGCCTTGCGCGCCGCGGCGATGCCGACGGACAGCGGCTCGAGCAGTGCACCCGCCTCGAAGGACACCGTGTCGGGCAGGGCGTGCGCGAACTCGGCCTCGATCGTCACGTACTCGGCGAAGGCACCGTCGACCGGCGGTGTCGCGTAGAAGCGCATGTGCGGGCAGAGGTTGTACCGGCCGGCCAGGCACTGCGCGCAGCGGTGGCAGGGGCGCTGGGGCTCGACGGCGACGCGCTCGCCGACGCGGGCGGGGTCGACGCCCTCGCCGACGGCGGCGATCGTGCCGGAGAGCTCGTGACCGAGGACGAGCGGCTCCTCGACGACGAAGTCGCCGATGCGGCCGTGGCGGTAGTAGTGGACGTCGGAGCCGCAGACGCCGACGGCGGCCACGCGGACGAGCACGTCGCCGGGGGCGACCTCGGGGACGGGGCGATCCTCGATCGTCAGGTCCTCGGTGCCGAGCAGGACGCTCGCGCGCTGGGTGTCGGAGGTGGTGCTCATGCGGATCTCGCTTCCTCGACCGCGTCGTCGCGGTCGGCTGTGGTGTGGTCGGTGTCGGACGCGCGGGTCGAGGTCGCGGCGGTCGCGCGGGTCCCGGGCGCGCCGGTCGCGCCGGTCGGGGTCGCGCCGCTCGGGCCGGTCGTGGTCGCGCCGGTCGTGGTCGGCAGCGTCCCGTCGCGCAGCAGGTCGGCGAAGCCGAGCTCGGCGGCGCCCCGGACGAGGACGTCACGGCCGAGCTCCGCCGGCACGATGCGCAGCCGGTCGGTCATCGCGGCCATCGTCTGCGCCCGGACGTCGTCCTCGACGCGGTCCCCCACGTGCCCGAGCAGCACGCCGAGGAACCCCCCGAGCACGACGACCTGCGGGTCGACGGTGTGGATGGCGTTCCGGATCGCCGTCGCGAGCGCGGTCACCTGGCGGTCCACGACCCGTTCGACCGCGTCGTGTCCCTCGGCCAGGGCGGCGGCGAGGGCGTCCAGGTCGTCGGGCGCGGTCCGGGTCACCGCGGTGAGGGCCCCGCGTGAAGCCTCGGTCTCCAGGCACCCGATCGCCCCGCAGTGGCAGCGGATGCCGTTCGCCGCGACGAAGGTGTGCCCGAGCTCGCCCGCGTACCCGTCCGCGCCGCTGAACGGGCGGCCGGCGCTGACGATCCCACCGCCGATGCCGCTGGCGCCGCCGTTGAGGTACACGAGGTCGTCGACGCCGCGCGCGCTGCCGTAGAGCCGTTCGGCCCACGCACCGACGTTCGCGTCGTTCGCCGCGCGGACGGGCAGCCCGAGACGCTCGGCGAGGGGCCCGGCGAAGGGCTCGTCCCGCCAACCGAGGTGCGGGGCGTCGCGGACGACCCCGTCCTCGACCCGGACGATGCCCGGCACCGCGACGCCCACACCGACGAGCCGCAGTGCCGGATCGGCGCGTGCGGTCAGCGTGGCGAGGACACGGGCCACGGCGTCGATCGCTGCGGCGGCACCGGGCACGCTCGACTGCGGTTCGACGAGGCGGTCGCGCACGGTGCCGTCGAGCGCGACGAGCGCCACCGCGACGGCGTCGATCTCCACGGTCACCGCGGCAGCCACGACGTCGCGCGATGCCCGGACGACGGCGCTCGGCCGACCGACCCCGGCGGGACGGTCCGCCCCGGCTCCCGGGAGCTCCTCGTGCACGAACCCCTGCTCGACGAGCTCCCCGACGAGCGCCAGGACCGTCGACCGGTTGAGTCCCGTCCGACGGGTGAGCTCGGCTCGGGTGACCGGCCCGCCCTCGTGCACGATACGGAGGACGCGCGCGACGTTCCCGGGCGTGGTCGTGGCCGACCTGGCCATGGGTCCTCCTCGTGGTGGTGTGGTTTGGTGTGGTGTGGGGGGCCGAGTCTCGGCTCGGCGGACACCTTCGCGGGTTCGGCACCGCGGAACTGTCCGCGGTGCCGAGTCTCGCGGGTCCGTCCGTACCCGCGCGCGGCTCAGCGCGAGCGGGAGAACGCGGCGTCGAACGCGGCGTCCGGTGGGGCGATCGTCCCCAGGCGACGCACGAACGCGAGCGCCTCGGGGCCGCCGACCAGTCGGTCCATGCCGGCGTCCTCCCACTCGACGCTCGTCGGGCCGTCGTACCCGATGTGGTTCAGCACGCGGAACACCCGCTCCCACGGCACGTCCCCGTGCCCGGCGGAGACGAAGTCCCACCCACGACGGGGGTCGCCCCACGGCAGGTGCGATCCGAGTCGACCGTTGCGGCCGTCGAGCTGCTTCACCGACTCCTTGCAGTGCACGTGGTACACCCGGTCGGCGAAGTCGAGCAGGAACGCGGCGGGGTCGAGGTCCTGCCACACGAAGTGCGACGGGTCGAAGTTGAACCCGAACGACGGGCGGTCCCGGAACACCTCGAGCGCCCGCTTCGCGGTCCAGTAGTCGTAGGCGATCTCGGACGGGTGCACCTCGAGCGCGAAGCGGACGCCGACCTCCTCGAACACGTCGAGGATCGGCGACCAGCGGTCGTGGAAGTCCTGGTACCCGGCCTCGATCATCGCCGGGGGCACGGGCGGGAACCCGGCGACGGTCTTCCAGATCGAGGATCCCGAGAAGCCGGTCACGGTCGACACCCCGAGCGCAGCGGCCGCACGGGCGGTCCACTGCAGCTCCTCCGCCGCCCGCTGCCGGACGCCCTCGGGGTCGCCGTCGCCCCACACGTGCGGCGCGAGGATGTCCTCGTGCCGCTGGTCGATCGGGTCGTCGCAGACGGCCTGGCCGGTCAGGTGGTTCGCGATCGTCCAGACCTGCAGTCCGTTGCGCTCCAGGACCGCCTTCCGGTCGGCCACGTACGCCGGGTCCGTCGCGGCGCGTCGGACGTCCAGGTGGTCGCCCCAGCAGGCGATCTCCAGCCCGTCGTAGCCCCACTCGCCCGCCAGCCGTGCGACCTCCTCGAAGGGCAGGTCCGCCCACTGCCCGGTGAACAGGGTCACCGGCCTGGTCGAGCGGCCGCCGCCGTCCGGCCTGGAGGCGCCGCTCGCCCCGGTCTCGCCGGTTCCGTCCGTCGTCGTCATCGTCGTCGTCCTTCCTCGCCTGTCGTGTCGTGTCGCGTCGTGCTGCTGCTGCTGCTGCTGCTGCTGCTGCTGCTGAGTCTGGCTCACCAGGACCCGGGGGTGGCACCGGCCGGCACGGTGTCGGGGCGGTCGACGCGCGACCGGACCTCGACCACGGTGTGCTCGCGGGCCGCGGTGGAGACCGCCTCCATCACCTCGAGCACGTGGAACGCGAGGTCGCCGGACGCGCGGTGCGGGCGATCCGTCGCGATCGCGTGCGCCATGTCGGCCAGGCCGTAGCCGCGTCCGGCGTCGGCGTACCCGGCGCTCGTCGGCAGGTCCCGCCACTCGCGGGTGGCGGCGTCGGCGATCGACACGGTGTCGGAGAACCGGTTCGGGTCGGGGACGCCGAGGGTGCCCGCGGTGCCGAACACCTCGAACAGCGGCGCCCTGGTGGCCCAGACCTCGAACGACACCGTGACGGTCGAGACGACGCCGTCCGCGTGCTCGAGGACGGCGACGACGTGCGTGTCGATGTCGACCCGGAGCGGGGTGCCGGCCGCGGGGCCGGTCGCGATGGTGCGCTCGCGGTCCGACCGGGTCGAGGCTCCGCTGACCCGGACGACCGGGCCGAAGAACGACACGAGGCTCGTCAGGTAGTACGGCCCCATGTCGAGCAGCGGGCCGCCGCCGGGCTGGTAGTAGAACGCCGGCGCCGGGTGCCAGAGCTCGTGTCCGGGCGCCGACCACGACACGGCGGCGCCGACCGGGGTGCCGATCGCGCCGCTGTCGAGCGCCTGCCGCGCCGTCTGGATCCCGGTGCCGAGCACGGTGTCCGGCGCGCTGCCCACCCGCAGGCCCGAGCGACGCGCGAGGTCGAGCACGGGGCGCGCCTCGGCCGTCGACATCGCGAGCGGCTTCTCGCCGTACACGTGCTTGCCGGCCTCGAGCGCCCGCGTGGCGATCTCGGCGTGGGCCGCCGGGATCGTCAGGTTGAGCACGACGTCGACGTCGTCCGCGGCGATCAGCTCGTCGACCGAGGAACCGCGGACGCCCTGCGTCTCGCCCACCGACCGTGCCCGGGCCACGTCGATGTCCGCGACGGCGGTGAGCTCGAGCCCGGGCAGCGCCGGGAAGTGCTCGAAGTACTGCTGGCTGATGACGCCGACCCCGACGACACCGACCTTCATCGGGCTGCCCACAGGAGTCCCCTCTCGATGATCGTGCGGAGCGGCTGCGACTCGACGACCTCGAGCCGGTGCCCGGGTGCCGAGACGAACACGCGTCCCTGCCCCCACTGCCGGGTCCAGATCGCCGGCGCGGTGACCGGACGGTTCCAGGCGTCGAAGTCCCGGGCCTCCTGCGTCGTCGTCGCCAGCACGTCGTTGTACTCGTCGGAGAGCACCCAGTACTGCTCGGTCACGAGGTCGAAGTCCTCGATGCCCTGCGTGATCGGGTGCTCGTGCCCGGCCTCGGTGATGTGCACCGTGTACGGGATGTAGTTGTCGGACTGCTCGCCGGTGCGCTCGGACGGGTGCTTGCCCGCGTGGTGCGCGAACTGCCCGCCGACCATGTGCAGGTAGTCGGCGGTGTTCCGGAAGGCGTCCGCGATCCCGCCGTGCCACCCGGCGAGCCCGGCGCCGCCGAGCACCGCCTGCTGCAGTCCCGCGAACTCGTCGTCGGCGATGGTCGACATCGTGACGACCTGCACGATCAGGTCGACGTCCGCCATCACGGACTCGTCGGCGTACACCGCCGTCGAGTCCGACACGTGGACGTCGAAGCCGTTGTCGCGCAGGAAGGGGACGAACAGGTCGGTGGTCTCGACGGGCATGTGCCCGTCCCACCCGCCACGGACGACCAGCGCTCGCTTCGTCGTGTCGGCCATCAGATCGCCGTCCAGGCGCTGCCGTCGGACGCGCTGCGCTCGACCGCGTCGAGGACGCGCTGCACGTGCAGGCCGTCGGCGAACGACGGCGAGGGGTCGGTGCCCGCGACGATCGCCCGCACGAGGTCGGCGACCTGGTGGCTGAAGGTGTGCTCGTAGCCGATGAGGTGCCCGGTCGGCCACCAGGCGGCCATGTACTCGTGCTCCGGCTCGGTGACGAGGACGCGACGGAAGCCCTGCTCCCCCGCGGGTGCCGACGACTCGTACAGGCGCAGCTCGTTCATCGACTCGAGGTCGAACTGGATCGCGCCCTCGGACCCGCTGACCTCGAGCGTCAGGCCGTTCTTCCGCCCGGTCGCGTAGCGCGTGGCCTCGAAGGTGCCGATCGCACCCTCGGCAGCGCCGCCGGTGAGCCGACCGAGGAAGAACGCGGCGTCGTCGACGGTGACCTGTCCGCGCTCGCTCGACGCGGTGCCGGAGAGCCCGACCCCCTCGGCCATCAGCGGACGTTCGTGCACGAAGGTCTCGAGCGTGCCGGACACGGTCGACAGGTGTGCGCCCGTGACGTGCTCGACGAGGTCGATCGCGTGCGCACCGATGTCGCCGAGCGAGCCCGAGCCGGCGAGCGCCTTGTCGAGGCGCCACGTCATCGGGCCGTCCTCGTCGGACAACCAGTCCTGCAGGTAGAGCGCGCGGACCTGGCGGACCGTGCCGATCCTCCCGTCCGCCACCAGCTGCCGAGCGAACGCGATCGCAGGGACGCGGCGGTAGCTGAAGCCGACCATCGCGCGGACGCCGCGCTCGGCGGCGGCCTCCGCAGCGGCGGTCATCGCCTCGGCCTCCTCGACCGTGTTGGCGAGGGGCTTCTCACAGAGGACGTGCTTGCCGGCCTCGAGCGCGGCGATCGCGATCTCGACGTGCGAGGAACCGGGCGAGACGATGTCGACGAGGTCGATGTCGGGGTCCGCCACCACCTGCCGCCAGTCCGTCGACGCGGCCTGCCACCCGTACTGCACGCGCGCTGCCTCGGTGCGCTCGGCGTCACGGCCGACCACCACGGCCATCTCGGGTTCGACGCCGAGGTCGAAGAACCGCGGTGCGGTCCGCCACGCCTGGGAGTGCGCCGCTCCCATGAAGCCGTGCCCGACCATGGCGACGCGCAGTCGTCCCGGTCCGTGTCCGTCCTGTGCCATCCACTCGCTCCTTTGCGATCCGGTGTTGCCAGGATCCACCCTACCGCTTATGTTGGGCGCGGCAACATTTTGTTTCGACGACGAACGGTGATCCACCATGGCAACGACGCCCACCCGCGACGACAAGTTCTCCTTCGGTCTCTGGACCATCGGCTACAACGGCTCCGACCCGTTCGGCGGCCCGACCCGTCCCGCGCTGGACGTGGTCGAGGCGGTCGAGAAGCTCGACGAGCTCGGTGCCTACGGCCTGACCTTCCACGACGACGACCTGTTCGCGTTCGGCTCGACCGACGCCGAGCGCCAGGCACAGATCGACCGTCTCAAGGGCGCGCTCGACTCCACCGGCATCATCGTGCCGATGGTCACGACGAACCTGTTCTCGGCACCCGTCTTCAAGGACGGCGGCTTCACCTCGAACGACCGGAACGTCCGTCGCTTCGCCCTCCGCAAGGTGCTCCGCAACCTCGACCTGGCCGCCGAGCTCGGCGCGAAGACCTTCGTCATGTGGGGCGGCCGCGAGGGCTCCGAGTACGACTCCGCCAAGGACGTGCAGGCCGCGCTCGAGCGCTACCGCGAGGCCGTGAACCTGCTCGCCCAGTACGTCACCGACAAGGGCTACGACATCCGCTTCGCCATCGAGCCGAAGCCGAACGAGCCCCGCGGCGACATCCTCCTGCCGACCCTCGGCCACGCGATCGCCTTCACCGAGACGCTCGAGCGTCCGGAGCTCTTCGGCATCAACCCCGAGGTCGGCCACGAGCAGATGGCGGGCCTGAACTTCACGGCCGGCATCGCCCAGGCGCTCTACCAGGGCAAGCTCTTCCACATCGACCTCAACGGGCAGCGCGGCATCAAGTACGACCAGGACCTGGTGTTCGGCCACGGCGACCTGCAGAACGCCTTCTCGCTCGTCGACCTGCTCGAGCACGGTGCCCCGCAGGGCGGCCAGGCGTACGACGGCCCCCGCCACTTCGACTACAAGCCGAGCCGCACCGAGGACATCACCGGCGTCTGGGACTCGGCGCAGGCGAACATGCGCATGTACCTGCTCCTCAAGGAGCGCGCCCAGGCGTTCCGCGCCGACCCCGAGGTGCAGGAGGCCCTGTCCGCCGCGAAGGTCGACGAGCTCTCGACGCCGACGCTGAACAGCGGTGAGTCGTACGACGACTTCCTCGCCGACCGCTCGGCCTACGAGGACTTCGACGCCGACGCGTACTTCGGCGGCAAGGGCTTCGGCTTCGTGCGCCTGCAGCAGCTCGCGATCGAGCACCTCATGGGCGCTCGTGGCTGACGTCGTCGAGCGTCGGCTGGTCGCAGGGGTCGACTCCTCGACCCAGTCCTGCAAGGTCACGGTCCGTGACGCGGCGACCGGTGCGGTCGTCCGGGAGGGGCGCGCGTCCCACCCGGACGGCACCTCCGTCGACCCCCGCCACTGGTGGGACGCGCTCGGCACCGCGATCTCGGACGCCGGCGGGTTCGACGACGTCGCCGCCGTCGCGATCGCCGGGCAGCAGCACGGCATGGTCGCGCTCGACGCCGACGGTCGCGTGGTCCGCGACGCACTCCTGTGGAACGACGTCCGCAGCGCCGACGCGGCCGCGCAGATGGTCGAGGAGCTCGGCCGGGAGGCATGGGTCGCCCGGACGGGGCTGGTCCCAGTGGCATCCTTCACCGGCACCAAGCTGCGGTGGCTCCGCGACGCGGAGCCCGACAACGCGGCGCGCGTCGCCGCCGTCGCGCTCCCCCACGACTGGCTGTCGTGGCGACTGCGCGGGTACGGCCCCGCCGACGAGAGCCCGCTCGGGCCGGACCTCGACGCGCTGGCGACCGACGGTTCTGACGCCAGCGGCACCGGCTACTGGGACCCGGTGCGCCGGGAGTACGACGCGGAGCTGTTCGAGCAGGCGCTCGGGCGTCCCTCGCGGGTCGCTGCCGGACCGCACGACGGCGACGCGCACGCCGACGGCGACGGCCCGGTCGTGGTGCCGCGGGTCGTGGCGCCCGACGAGGCGATGGGCACCCTGGCGTCCGACGTCGAGCTGCCGGGCGGCGCCGTCGCCCGCGCCGGTCTCGTCGTCGGCCCGGGGCTCGGCGACAACGCCGGGGCAGCGCTCGGCCTCGGGCTCGGCCCGGGTGACGTCGCGGTGTCCCTCGGGACCAGCGGGACCGTCTTCGGCGTCACCGACACCGAGGTGACGGACCCGAGCGGGACCGTGGCGGGCTTCGCCGACGGGACCGGGTCGCGCCTCCCGATCGTCACCACGCTCAACGCGGCCCGCGTGCTCGAGGTGATCGGCGGACTCCTCTCCGTCGACCACGGCGAGCTCGGCGAGCTGGCGCTGCAGGCGCCGGCAGGGGCGGACGGGCTCGTGCTCGTGCCGTACTTCGTCGGCGAGCGCACCCCGAACCGACCGGACGCCACCGCCTCGCTCGTGGGCATGACGCCCGCGACGACCGACCGGGCGCACCTCGCCCGCGCCGCAGTCGAGGGCATGCTCTGCGCCCTGGCCGACGGCCTCGCCGCGGTCGAGGCCACCGGAGTGCAGGTGTCGCGGCTGCTGCTGATCGGCGGCGCCGCGCGGAACGAGGCCGTCCGGGCCGTCGCCGCGCAGGTGTTCGGCCGCGACGTGTCGATCCCGGAACCGGGCGAGTACGTCGCCTCGGGTGCCGCTCGACAGGCCGCGTGGGTGCTGACCGGGAGCCTGCCGTCGTGGGAGGTCGCCGCGACCGTGGTGCCCGCGGACCCGCACCCCGAGGTGCTCGAGCAGTACCGCGCCGCCGCACGCTGATGCGCTGAGGCGCGTCCACCTGGTGGAATCGGGCGTACCCGGTCGGAACTCCCGACCAGGTACGCCCGTTCCGACCAGGGACACCCGGAACGACCCACCACCAGCGAGGACCCCATGCCGCTCACCGACCTGCCCCTCGACCAGCTGCGCGCCTACCGCCCGACCGTGCGGCGGCCCGACGACCTCGACGCCTTCTGGACGGCCACCGTCGCCGAGGCGCGGGCGGCCGGCGCCGGAATCGAGCACGTGCTCGCCCCCGCCACCACGCCGGTCACGGCGCTCGACGTGCAGGACCTGACGTTCCCGGGCTTCGGCGGCGACCCCGTCCGCGCCTGGGTCTCGCGACCGGCGGGCTCGACGGGCGACCTGCCCGCCGTGGTCGAGTTCATCGGCTACGGCGGTGGTCGCGGGCTGCCCGGCGAGCGGGTCGCGTGGGCGCTCGCCGGGTACGTGCACGTCGTGATGGACACCCGCGGGCAGGGCAGCGGCTGGGGAACCGGCGGCGACACCCCCGACCCGCACGGGTCCGGCCCGAACGGTGGCGGGTGGATGGCGAGCGGCATCGCCTCGCCCGCCGAGCACTACTACCGGCGGGTCTACACGGACGCCGTCCGACTCGTCGACGCCGTGCGGACACTGCCGGGCGTCGACCGGGACCGCATCGCACTGACCGGCGGCAGCCAGGGCGGGGGCATCGCGATCGCGGCGGCCGCCCTGGTCGAGGCACACACCGCGCCGCTCGTCGCCGTGCTGCCCGACGTCGCGTTCCTGTCCGACTGGGAGCACGGCACCGACGTCGCGACCGGCGGCCCCTACCTCGAGCTCGCCCAGTACCTCGCCGTGCACCGGGACGCGGTCGACACCGTGTGGGACACCGCGGCGTACTTCGACGGCGTGAACCTGGCCGCAGGCATCACGGCCCCGGCGCTGTTCTCGGTCGCCCTCATGGACGACGTGGTCCCGCCGCGCACGACCTTCGCTGCGTACAACGCGCTCGCGTCGACCGACAAGCACATCGAGGTCTACCCCTACAACGGCCACGAGGGCGGCGGCCACCGGCACTGGGAGCGGCAGGCCGCGTTCCTCGCTCGGCACCTCGGCTGACCCGCAGTTAAAGTCAACAACGTCGGACCGGCGACGATAAATTTAACGCCGCAACGCCGCAACGCCGCAACGCCGCAACGCCGGAACGCCGCGACGCGCACTGCACCACTGGTCCTCGGCGAGGAGGCGCAGACTGGTGCGCGCATGCGAACCGATCTCCGCACCCCCACCGCCACCGAACAGCACGGCGCAGCGGTCGACGACGCCGTGGAGCTGTTCGAGGGCGTCTACAGCAGTCACGACATCAACATCGGACAGGCGGTCTCCGAGGGGTTCTCGTACCGGTACCGCGCGGTCGGCGACGACCAGGTGACCACCGCGACGTCAGCGGTCGCGGCGCACCGCTGGGGCACGATCAACCCGGGGCGCCAGTACACCCTGGCGTGGGCGACCGGGCCGGGCATGGTCCTCGACACCGACCGCCGTGACCGGATCACCATGCGGCCGAACGTCCCCGTGATGTACCCGGCAGGACGCCCGTTCACCTTCGACGCCGCCCCCGCGGTCCAGCACGTGATCCGCTTCGACGGCGCCTTCCTCGAGTCCGTCTCGGCTGCGGTCCGCGGTGACCTCCCCGGCCCGCTGGACCTGCGCGCGGAGGCCGACCCGGACGCGCTCCCCGCACTGCGGCGGACCATCGCGGGCGCCGCCACGACCCTGTGGGACCCGGGCGCCGACCCCGTCGTCCGCTCGGTGCAGCACCGTCGCGTCGCCGAGGCCGTCATCGGGGCGTTCGACGTGACCGCTGCGTCCGGCGTCACGGCCGCAGGACGGGGATCGGTACGGGTCGCGCAGGAGTGGATCGCCGCGAACGCGCACCGCCCGCTCACCACTGCCGACGTCTGTCGCGCCACCGGGCTCAGCGCCCGCGGGCTGCAGGCGGCGTTCCACCGCGTCGGAGCCGCGAGCCCGATGCAGTTCCTGCGCGACGTGCGACTGCACCGGGTCCGTGCCGCGCTCGAGGCCGGGGACCCGACCACCACCACGGTCTCCGAGGTGGCGCAGGCGTGGGGGTTCGCACACCTCGGCCGGTTCGCGGGGACCTACGCCGGCGCCTTCGGCGAGCGCCCCTCGGACACGTTGCACCGCAGGGCCCGACGGGACACCGGTCAGTCGCCGAGCAGCGCTCCGACGGCGTCCACGACGACCTGACGGCGGCGCTGCGGCACGACCGCGGCGACCGGAGCGGACGCCTCGGGCCGGAGCGTCGACCAGACCTCCGCGAGCTGGACGACCAGCCCGTAGAGCACCGCGGGGCGGAAGCGCCGCGGGAGCACACCGGCGCGCTGTGCCCGCTCGACCTCGGCGACGGCGTCGGCGTACTGCTCGGCGAGCGCCTCGATCGGTGTCTCCGGCCGCTCGAGCCGGTGCCAGGTGGCGAGACGCTGCACCCAGGGACGCTCGACCAGGACGTCGTGCAGGCGTCCGGCCCACGCCGCCAGGTCGGCCGTGTCGAGCGGCGCGGCCTCGTGCACGGCCGTCAGCTCGCTCGTCAGCAGCGCGTCGAACAGGCCGTCCTTGCCCCCGAAGTAGTGGAACACCTGCGCCTTGTTGCTCCCGGCGTCGGCGGCGAGGCGCTCGATCCGCGCCCCGCCCAGCCCGTGCGCAGCGAACTCGTCGCGGGCGGCGGCGAGCAGGGCCGCACGCATCGCGTCGGCAGCGGGGGGTGTGAAGCGGGCCATGCCCGACACGGTACCGATCCGCGGCCCGGTCCCGCAGACGACGCGGCGACCGGAGACGCAACGGGAGGCCCGTGGCGGCGTCGCCACGGGCCTCCCGTACGTCTCGTGCTCGGGTCGGCTACTCCGCCGTCTCGTCGTCCTCTTCGGGGTTGAAGTGCGAGTCGTCACCGGCGAAGCCGGCGGCGACGCCCTCGGGGTGCGCGGGGATCGTGCCGTCCTCGCCGAGGCCGTCGGCCTTCTCGGTGCCCTCGGGGTCGTTGGTGGTGTCGCGGGGGTCGTGTGCGTCCGACATGGCGTGCTCCTTCACGGTGTGAGGAGTGCCACGGTACCCACGCTCCCCCGGGGTTCCCGGAGCGAGGTCGGATCCCGGACCTCCCGGTGCGGGCCGCGGCCGTGTAGCCTCACGAGCACCGACACCGGGAGGGGCGTCATGGGGCACTCGGACGACGACCGACCGTGGGGTGACGACGCGTTCGAGCACCCGCGGAGGCGCGGGTGGTTCGCGACCGCGGTGAGCATCGTGACCCGCTCCCTCACGGCCGTGGGCGCTGCGAGGAACGGCGGCCAGTCGCCGCGACAGCTGCCGCTCGACCCACCGCCGGGTCGGTACGACCACCGCCCCTGACGGGGTCGTCCCGGTGTGGCGCTCCGGCCGCTCCGTGTGAGGTCTCGAGTGATCGCGGAGCGCGTCGACCGGCCTGCCGGGCGAGCGCGGTACCGGTCGGTCCGCTTGGCTGATCGCAGGTCGTCGGAACCACCGACGCGCGATCCGGAAGGCCACGATGGACTGGCAGTTCGACGGCATCCCCCTGCACCCGCTCCTCGTGCACCTGACCACGGTCTCGGTGCCCGTCGCGGCCCTCACCGCGATCGTGACGGCGGCCTGGCCGGCAGCCCGACGGTGGCTCGCGGTCGGCGCGCCGGCCATCGCCCTGGTGGCGCTGGTCTCGGTGCCGCTCGCGACCTCGTCCGGCGAGTGGCTCGAACACCGCGAGCGTGAGACCGCGCTGCTCGAGCGGCACACCGAGCTCGCCGACGGACTGCTGCCGTGGTCGATCGCGGTGTTCGTGCTGCTGACGCTCTGGTGGGGCTGGCACCGCTTCGCCGCCCCGCGGGTCGCGGACGCCGGGCTGGCACGAGCGGTGGGGATCGTCGGCCCCGTGCTGCTCGTCGCCGCCGGCATCGGCTCGCTCGTCGAGGTCGTCGTGATCGGTCACGCCGGCGCCGTGTCCGTCTGGAAGGGCTGACCGGACCCACCGGCGGGATGCGCACTGCTCCCGCCGTCCTCACAGCCTCGGGGCGGAGCGTGACGGGCGTCCCCCGCGTTCCGCGGACAGTCATCGAACAGGAGCAGCGTTGAGCAACGACAGCACGACCGGCACGCACGGCACCGACGACAGCGGGCAGCACGACACCGCGACCCCGCAGGGCGCGTCCTTCCACGGCTCCCACGGCCGGGACGCCGACGGCACCGACACCTGCAGCTTCCACATGGCCGGGTCCCTGCCCGCCGGCGGTGACCACCTGGGCGGGACGTTCGGTCAGGCACCGTCGTCGCTCGAGGGCTGGTACCCGCAGCGGCTCCGTGTCGAGCTGCTGCACCGCAACGGCGTCGACGCCGACCCGCTCGGTGCGGACTTCGACTACGCGGCGGCCTTCGCGACGATCGACCTCGACGAGCTCAAGCGCGACATCACGCAGCTGCTCACGACCTCGGTCGACTGGTGGCCCGCGGACTACGGCAACTACGGCCCGCAGATGATCCGGATGGCCTGGCACGCCGCGGGGACCTACCGGATCGCGGACGGTCGCGGCGGAGCGGGCACCGCGATGCAGCGCTTCGCCCCGATCAGCAGCTGGTGGGACAACGGGAACACCGACAAGTCGCGTCGTCTGCTCCAGCCGATCAAGCACAAGTACGGCAACGCGCTCTCGTGGGCCGACCTGATGGTCCTCACGGGGAACTGCTCGCTCGAGCTCATGGGTCTGCCGACGTACGGCTTCGGCGGCGGTCGACTCGACGCGTGGGAGCCGGACGAGGGCACCTGGTGGGGCCCGGAGGTCCGGGACCCGCACCACGTCGAGAGCCAGGACGACATGGTCCAGCGCGACGAGCGGTGGCACGGCGAGAACGGCGACGCGGACTACGACCTGCAGAGCCCGCTCGCTGCCTCGCACCAGGCGCTCATCTACGTGAACCCCGAGGGACCGTACGCGAACGGCGACCCGATGGGCTCGGCGCGGGACATCCGCATCACCTTCAGCCGGATGGCCATGAACGACGAGGAGACGGTCGCCCTGATCGCCGGTGGCCACGCGTTCGGCAAGAGCCACGGCCAGGTCCCCGCGGCCGAGATCGGTCCGCCGCCGGAGATCGCGCCGATCGAGGCGATGGGGCTCGGGTGGCACAACCCGAAGGGTGCCGGCAACGGCAAGGACACGATGACGAACGGCATCGAGGGCAGCTGGACCCAGGACCCGACCCGCTGGGACAACAGCTACCTGGAGAACCTGTTCGGCCACGAGTGGGAGCAGACCAAGAGCCCGGCGGGCGCCCTGCAGTGGACCCCGGCGGACCCCGACGCCCCGCGCACCCCGGACGCCCACGTGCCCGGCGAGACACACGCGCTCATGATGATGACCTCGGACATCGCGCTGAAGGTCGACCCGGCCTACCGCGAGGTGTGCGAGCGCTTCCTCGCCGACTTCGACCTGTTCACCACGGCCTTCTCGAAGGCCTGGTACAAGCTGACGCACCGCGACATGGGGCCGAAGCACCGCTACCTCGGTCCGGAGACGACGATCTCGGACGACCTGCTGTGGCAGGACCCGCTGCCCGACCCGGTCGGCGAGCCCCTGAGCGACGCGGACGTCGAGACGCTCCGAGCGGCGATCCGGTCGACCGGCACCTCGGTCTCCGACCTGGTCGTCACCGCGTACTCCGCCGCGTCGACCTACCGGGACAGTGACAAGCGCGGCGGTGCCAACGGCGGGCGGATCGCGCTCGCCCCGCAGAAGGACTGGCCGATCAACCGGCGGACGGTCCCGGTCGTCGAGACCCTCCGCAGCGTCAAGGCCGCCTTCGAGCAGGACGGGAAGCACGTCTCGCTCGCCGACCTGGTCGTGCTCGCCGGTTGCGTCGGGGTGGAGGACGCCGCACGCGCCGCGGGTGTCGAGGTCACCGTGCCGTTCACGCCCGGCCGTGTGGACGCCTGCCAGGAGCAGACCGACGTCGAGATGTTCGAGTGGCTGCGCCCCGTCGCCGACGGGTTCCGGAACCACGTGTCCGAGCGCTTCGCGGACTTCGCCCCCGGTGTCGCTCCGGAGGCGGTGTTCCTGGACCGTGCGAACCTCATGACGCTCACGGCACCGGAGTGGACGGTGATCACCGGCGGGCTGCGGGTGCTCGGCGCGAACTGGGACGGCTCGTCGACGGGCGTCCTGACCGACCGCGTCGGGGCGCTCACGACGGACTTCTTCGTCAACCTCACGGACACCGACCTGGTGTGGAAGAAGACCGACGACACCGAGACGACCTTCACCGGGACCGTGCAGGCCACCGGCGAGGAGCGGTGGACGGCCTCGCGGAACGACCTGGTGTTCGGGTCGAACGCGCAGCTCCGTTCGATCGTCGACGTCTACGCCGGCAGCGACGGGCAGGAGCGGTTCGTGCGGGACTTCGTCGCCGCCTGGGACAAGGTGATGATGCTCGACCGCTACGACGTCAAGGGGCACCGCCGGTACGGCCCGATGGCTGCCTGAGCCGGAGGCCGCTGCGCGCGGTCAGGCCCGGCCGAGGACGACGACCGTCACGTCGTCCTCGGCCCGCTCGGCCGCACGCAGCCGCACCGTCTCGAGGAAGGCGTCGACGCTCGACGCGGCGCGCAGGGTCCGCGCGAGGTCCAGCAGGGTGTCGATCGTCCCGTCACCCAGGTCGAGCGCGCCGTCGCTCACCACGACGAGGGCGTCCCCGGGCTCCAGGACCGTGGTCGACGCCCGGCGCCGTGCACCCTCGGCGTGCAACCCCAGCGGCAGCCCGTGGGACCGGAGCACCCGAGGCGTCCCCGCCGCCGGCACGTGCACCGCCAGCCCGTGGCCCGCGTCCACCACGTCGACCACGCCGCTGGCCGGGTCGAGCCGGGCGTGGAACAGTGTGGCGAAGGCGCTCGCACGTCCGAGGTCCTCGGCGAGGGCGGGTTCGACGGCGGCGACGGCGGCCACGGGCGCGACGGTGCGGTGCTGCCGGAGGGCGGCCCGGATCCCGGCCGCGAGGAGCGCGGCCGGCTGCTCCTTGCCCATGACGTCGGCGAGCGTCAGCACGAGGTCGCCGTCGACGACCGACCAGTCGTGCAGGTCGCCGCTGAGGTCGCCGTAGGGCACCGTTGTGCCGGCGATCCGGTAGCCGTCGGGCGCGACGGTGCTCGGCGCGAGTGCGCCTGCGACCTCGAGCAGGCGGTCGTGGTGCAGCCCCTGGGCGAGCGCGCGCTCGGCCCAGTGTCCGAGGTCGATGAGCGCGGCGGTGTCCTGGGGTGAGAAGGCGCGCGGTCGCGTGTCCATCAGGCAGAGCGTCCCGACGGGCTCCCCACCCGCGATCGTGAGCGGGACGCCCGCGTAGAACCGGATGCCGCGCCGTGTCACGCCCGGCAGGTCGGCGGTCCGGGGGTCGGCCGTGGTGTCCGGCACGACGGTCGGCTCCGTGTGCTGCACCGTCAGCTGGCAGAAGGACCACCCGACCGGTCCGGAGACGATCTCGTCGGGCACGTTCGGGGTGAGGGTGTGCAGCAGGTCGTCGTCGAGCACGTTGACGTACGACAGCGGCACGTCGAAGACCTCGCGCGCGACCCGGACGATGCGCTCGAAGCGCTCCGACGGTGGCGCGTCGACGACGTCGAGTGCCGCCACGAGCGCGCTGCGCACGCGTGCCTGGTCGTCGGTGCTCACGGGTGTCGTCCTCCTCCTGGTCCACCGGGGCCGCGGTGCGTGGTGGCGCACCGTGACGCGGTCCCCGTGGAAGACTCGTTCCACGCTACCGGCCGGACGTCGGAACGCACGCGGACGCCGCCGCGGAGGCCCTGATCCGGACACTCCACGGCGGCGTCGGCAGCTCAGACGGTCGTCCAGGTCACGGTGCGCCGGTCGGCCAGCGTGACCTCGTGCACGGCGCCGGTCAGGCGCACGACCGCACGGTCCGTCGCCGACCGGGGGAACTCGTGCCGGACCGGTCCGTCCCCGGACGCGACGATCCCGCCCGTCTCCACCGGGCCTCCCGGCCGCGACGCCGCCGCGTCGGACGCGACCCACACCTCGACGTCCCCCGGCTCGACCACCTTCCGCATCGCGCGGTCGGTGAAGGCGAACCGCTGCACCGGCACGTCGAACCGCACCGTGACGCACTCCCCCGCCGCGACCGCGACCCGGGCGTAGCCGAGCAGCTGCGCGACCGGGCGCGTGATCGACGCGTGCGGGTCGTGCCCGTAGAGCTGGACGACTTCGACGCCGTCCCGGTCGCCGGTGTTCCGCACGGTGACCGACGCGGTGAGCGCTCCGTCCGTGGACGCGGTCCCGTCCACCGTCAGGTCCTCGTACGCGAAGGACGTCCAGGTCAGGCCGAAGCCGAACGGTCGGACGGGCGTGGAGTCCGTCGCGGTGACGTCGGACGGTCCGCCGAGACGAGGGTGCAGGTACGAGTACGGCTGCGCGCCGGCCGACCGCGGCAGCGAGACGGGCAGGCGGCCGGACGGCGCCGCGGCACCGGTGAGCAGGTCGGCGATCGCGGTGCCGCCCTCCTCGCCCGGGAAGAACGCCTGGACGACCGCCGCAGGCTTCGGCTGGTCGCCGTCGAGTGCCCAGCCGATCGCGTACGGACGACCGGTCAGCAGCACGACGACGGTCGGCGTGCCGGTGGCGACGACGGCCTCGACGAGCTCGCGCTGCACGCCCGGCAGGTCGAGCGACTCGGAGTCGTTGCCCTCGCCGACCGTGCCACGACCGAACAGGCCGGCCTGGTCGCCGACGACGACGACCGCCACCGAGGACTCCCGCGCGACCGCCACCGCCTCGGCGAACCCGGCGCGGTCCTCGCCCTCGACCTCGGCACCACGGGCGTACCGGATGGTGTCGGACCCGAGCGCGTCCTGCAGCGCCTCGAGCACGGTCGGGATCGCGAAACCGGCCTCCAGCCCGGGGTGCGTGGCCAGCACGTGGTTGGCGAAGGAGTAGCAGCCCTGCAGGGCCTCGGCGCGGTGGGCGTTCGGGCCGATCACCGCGACGGGGCTCTGCAAGTCGGCGCCCGGGGTCGGGGAGACGGGGGCTGCGGCGCCACCGTCGAGCGGCAGCACGCCGTCGTTCGAGAGCAGCACGAGCGACTCCGCCGCGAGCCGCCGCGCGAGCGCCCGGTGCTCCGGCGAGTCGAGGTCGACGCCGGTGGGCGGTTCGTCCTCGAAGACGTCCGGGTCGAGCAGGCCGAGCCGCTCCTTCTGCCGGAGCACGCGCAGCACGGCGCGGTCGACGAGGGCCTCGTCGACGAGTCCGCTGCGCACCCGCTCGACCAGCGGCGCCAGGTAGGCGTCACCGGTCGGCAGCTCGACGTCGATGCCGGCGGCGAGCGCCGTCGCAGCGGCCTCGCCGCGGTCACGGGCGACGCCGTGCATGACCTCGAGGAACGCGACGGAGAAGTAGTCGGCCACGACCGTGCCGTCGAACCCGAGCCGGTCGCGCAGCAGGTCGGTGAGCAGCGCGGGGTCGGCGGCGACGGGGACGCCGTCGACCTCGGCGTACGAGTTCATGACGCTCCGCGCGCCGCCGTCGACGAGGGCCATCTCGAACGGCGGCAGGAACACGTCGGCGACCTCGCGCGGTCCGGCGTGGACCGGGGCGTGGTTGCGGCCGGCGCGCGAGGCCGAGTAGCCGAGGAAGTGCTTGAGCGTGGCGTCGACGCCGGCGCTCTGCACACCGCGGACGTACGCGGTACCGACGGTGCCGACGAGGTACGGGTCCTCGCCGATGCACTCGTCGACCCGTCCCCAGCGGGGGTCGCGGACGACGTCGAGCACGGGCGCGAGGCCCTGGTGGACGCCGAGCTCGCGCATCGAGCGGCCGATCACGGCACCGACGTGCTCGACGAGCTCCGGGTCGAACGACGCACCCCACGCCAGCGGTGTCGGGAACGTCGCGGCCTTCCACGCCGCGAGCCCGGTCAGGCACTCCTCGTGCACGAGCGCCGGGATGCCGAGGCGGGTCTCGCGCTTCAGCCGACGCTGCTCCGCCCACAGCCAGGCGGCGCGCTCGTCGGGCTCGACGGGACGGGTGCCGTACACGCGGGTGTACTGGCCGAGGCCGTGCCGGGTGACGTCGGTGAGCGTCGTGCCCTGCTGGGCCGCGGCCATCTCGCCCTGCATCGGGGCGACGACGCCGTTCTGGTCGAGCCAGTAGCCGACCAGCTGCGCGGTCTTCTCCTCGAGGGTCATCGCGGCCAGCAGCGTGGTGACGCGGTCGGACGCGGTCGCGTCCGTGACGTGCCCCGGGTCGGACGGGAGGCCCGTGGCGGCGTCGCCACGTCCCTCCCGTCCGTCACGGGTGGCGGCGGGCCGCGGTGCGGACGTGCCGCGTGCCGCCTGGCCGTCGGTGGTGCCGTCGGTGGTGACCGTGTGGTCGAGCGTGGTCACCCCTTCACCGCCCCGGTCAGACCGCCGACGATGCGCTTCTGGAAGATCGTGAAGAACACCAGCGCGGGGATCATCGACATCGACGTGAAGGCGAGCACCTTCGCCGTGTCGACGGAGTACTGCGACGAGAACGCCTGGACGCCGAGCGGCAGCGTGTAGGCGGCCTCGTTGTTGAGGATGAACAGCGGCAGGATGTAGCTGTTCCAGCTGCCGATGAACGCCAGGATGCCGACGGTCACCACACCGGGCAGGGACAGCGGGACGATCATCCGGAAGAAGAAGCCGAGGCGGCTGGCCCCGTCGATCGAGGCGGCCTCCTCGAGCTCGTCCGGGATCGCCCGCAGGAACGGCACCAGGATGATGACGGTCGTCGGCAGGGCGAAGGCGATCTGCGGCAGGATCACGCCCGCCAGGCTGTTCGTGAGACCGAGGTCCTTGACGAGCAGGTAGAGCGGTGTGATCGCGACCGTGATCGGGAACATCAGGCCCGCGGCGAACAGCGCGTACACCGCACCGCGACCCCGGAAGGAGTAGCGGGCGAGCACGAAGCTGACCATGAGCCCGAGCACGACGACGCCGAGCGTCGTGGTGACCGCGCTGATCGTCGAGTTGCCGAGCTGCTGCCAGAAGATCCCGCTCGACAGGACCGATCCGTAGTTGCCGAACTGGAACGGTGCCGGCAGACCGGCCGGGCTCGTCGTGATCTGCGAGTTCGTCCGGAACCCGCCCAGCACGATGTAGAGCACCGGGGCGAGGTTCGCGGCGACGAACAGGATCGCGACGACGTAGGTCAGTGGGCTCGCCTGGCCGAGTGCTGCGCCGGACTTCCGTGCCCGGGCACCGCGGCGGCCGGGGGCGACGAGGTTGGTGGTGGCGCTGGTGACGGCCATCAGTGCTTCCTCTCGGTGATGGCGCCGGCGGTGTCCCGACGGAGCACGAAGTGCTGGTAGACCAGGGCGACGGCGAGCGAGATCAGGAACATGACCACCGCGACGGCACTGCCGAAGCCGTAGTTGCCCGAGGTCCGGCCGTTCGCGACCATGTACGTCGCCATGGTCGAGGTCCCTGCGGTCGACGAGATGTACTGGCCCCAGATGATGTAGACGAGGTCGAACAGCTGGAGCGAGCCGATGATCGACAGGAACGCCCAGATGCGGATGGTGGGGCCGAGCAGCGGCAGGGTGATGCGGCGCTGGATCTGCCAGTAGCTCGCACCGTCGATCGCCGCGGCCTCGAAGAGCTCCTCGGGGATGCTCTGCAGACCGGCCAGGAACAGGATCACCGCGAAGCCGATGTACTTCCACGAGATGATCGCGAGGAGGCTCCAGATGGCGATGTCCGGGTTGGACAGCCAGTCCTGACGGAGTCCGCCGAGTCCGATGCCCTGCATCAGGTCGTTCACGGCGCCGTTGGACTGCAGCATGAGGCTCCAGCCGGTGCCGACGATGACCTCGGAGATCACGTAGGGCACGAAGACGAGCACGCGGACGAGCCCGCGGCCGCGCATCTTCTGGTTGAGCAGCAGGGCGAGGACGATGGCGATCGGGCCCTGGAGCACGAGCGACATCACGACGATGAAGCCGTTGTGCAGCAGGACCGACTGGAACGCCTTGTCCTGGAAGATGATCAGGTAGTTCTGCAGCCCGACGAAGTTCGTCGGCGGGCCGTAGCCCTGCCACTTGTAGAAGCCGTAGTACGCGGCGAGCGCCACCGGCAGGATGACGAACGTCACGAAGACGATGACCGCGGGTCCGGCGAGGACCGCGATCTCGACGCGCTTGCGCCAGTCGGCGACGCGCTGGGCGGTCCGCCGGGCGGGGAGCGGCGAACCGCTCCCCGCCGGGGACGTCCCGGGAGCCGTGCCCGACGCCTTCGCCGGGGTCGTGCCGAGGGAGGTGTCGAGCGCCATGATCAGCCCTTGGCCGCGGCCTGGTTGGTGGTCTCGACGATGTCCTTCGCGCTGCCCTTGCCGGCGAGCAGGTCGACGACGCTGGTGTTCAGCGCGTTGCCGACGTTCTGGCCGTACAGGGTGTCGAGGTACTGCGAGACGAACGGGGCCTCCTGGTAGGCGGCGAGGGCCGTCTTCAGGTAGGGCTCGGACACGACGGACTGCGCGTCCTTGTTGACGGGGATCGCGTTGAAGGCCTTGTAGTACGCCTCCTGGTTGTCCTTCTGCACGATGAAGTTGAGGAAGTCCGTGCAGGCCTTCTTCGGGGCCTGTGCCGAGCAGGAGTTGCCGTCGACACCACCCATCATCGACTTCGGGTCACCCTTGCCGCCGTCCACCGCGGGGAACGGGAACCACCCGAGGTCGCCGAGCGGCTTCGCGTCGGGGGTCAGCGAGGCGATCACGCCCGGGTCCCAGGCGCCCATGAGCTCCATCGCGGCCTTGTGGTTCGCCAGGAGTCCGGCCGAGCTGCCGGCGCCCTGCTGCGCGGCGGTGGTGAGGAAGCCCTGGTTGAAGGGCTTCGTCGCGGTGAAGTCCTCGAGCTGCTGGCCGGCCTTGGTCCAGCACGCGTCGTCGAACTCGAGCGTCTTCGCCGCGTCGTTCAGCGTCTTCTCGCTGCACTCGCGGAGCGCGAAGTTGTAGTACCAGTGCGCGGCGGGCCAGGCGTCCTTCGCGCCGACGGCCACCGGGTCGATGTCCTTGGCCTTGAGCTTGGCGATGTCCTCGTTCATCTCGTGCATCGTGGTCGGGGTGCCGTCGATGCCGGCCTGCTCGAACAGGTCCTTCGAGTACCAGATGCCCTCGGGGAGCACGGCGCCCGGCATGGCGTAGGTCTTCCCGTCCTTCTCGTACCCGGCGAAGGTGCCCTTGCTGATCGACTGCTTCGCGTCGTCGCTGATCGAGTCGGAGATGTCCATGAGCTGACCGGCCGCGATCATCGCGTCCATCTTGCCGCCGCCGCGCTGCAGGAAGACGTCCGGACCGTCACCGGAGTTGAGCGCGGTCTGGAGCTTGCCGTCCAGGTCCTCGTTCTGGATCGCCTGGGTCTTGATGGTGACGTTCGGGTACTTCTCCTCGAACGCCTTGACGGTGCTGTCCCAGTAGGCCTTGCCCGGACCGGTGGTCGAGTTGTGCCAGAAGGTCATCGTGACCTTGCCGCCGTCCTCCGACGGGTCGCTGCCGCCGGCGGAACAACCCGCCAGCGTGAGAGCGGTGGCCCCGACCAGCGCGATGGCTGCCGCGGCACGGATCTTCCTCGTCATCGTGGAACTCCTCGGTGTCGTCGTTGACGTTCGCGGCAGTCGATGCCGCTGCGGAGAGCGTGCCAGCTGCTCCACGGGCTTGTCAATCGTTATCGATAACGTTTTCTAACCGTGATGTGTCCGCTGGCGGAACGCTGTGGCGGCGGTACGGTGAGCACATGCAGACCGCCGTCGACCACACGCCCGGACCGGGGCGGGTCACGATCGCGGACGTCGCGCGTGCCGCCGGCGTCTCGATCCCGACCGTGTCGAAGGTGGTCAACAACCGCGACGGCGTGGCGCCCGCGACCATGCTCCGTGTCCAGGAGGTGGTCGAGCGCCTGGGCTACGAGACGTCCCTCGTCGCGCGCAGCCTGCGGAGCTCCCGCACCAACGTCATCGGCATCCTGGTCCCCGAGTTCGAGCCGTTCTCGACCGAGCTCCTGCGCGGCGTCTCGGCGGCGACCACGGGGACCGGCTACGAGCTGCTCGCCTACGCCGGACTCGAGGCCGGCACGGGGCAGCCCGGGTGGGAACGCCGCTCGCTCTCACGCCTGTCCGGAACGCTCATCGACGGCGCCATCGTCGTGACCCCCTCCGCCGCCCTGTCGGGAGCGTCCATCCCCGTCGTCGCGATCGACCCGCACACCGGGCCGGAGGGCCACGCGACCGTCGACACCGACAACGTCGCCGGGGCCCGGGACGCCGTGGACCACCTGCTCGAGCTCGGGCACACCCGCATCGCCCACGTGCAGGGGCGCAGTGACCTGGCGTCGTCGCAGCTCCGCGAGACCGGCTACCGGGACGCCCTCGCCGCCGCCGGCATCGCGGTCGACGAGCGACTCGTGCGCGCCGGTGACTACCAGGAGGAGCGCTCGGCAGCCGTTGCTCACGAGCTCCTCACGCTGCCCGACCGGCCGACGGCGGTGTTCGCCGCGAACGACTCGTCGGCCATCGGCGTGCTGCACGCCGCAGCGTCGCTCGGGCTGCGCGTGCCCGAGGATCTGTCGGTCGTCGGGTTCGACGACGTCCCGCAGGCGTCGACCACGACGCCGCCGCTCACCACCGTGGCTCAGCCGCTCGCCGAACTCGGCGCGAGCGCGGTCGCGATGCTCCTCGCCATGCTCCGCGGCGAGCCCACGAGCGACCACGTGCGCCTGCGCTCGACGCTGCGCGTCCGGAGCAGCACGGCGCCGGCGCACGCCTGAGGCGCGCGGCCGCTGCGCGGCGCTTCCCGTCAGTACGGCGAGCGGGCCACATCCGTCACGCTCGGCACTGCTGACAACCGATCGCACCCGCCCGACGCACGCCCGCGGCGGGTCGTACCCGCTCAGCCGTCGCGACGGGCCGACGGACAGGTCGACGGACGGGAGGCGCGCGACGACTTGGCACCGCGCCTCCCGTCCGCACGACGAGCGGGCCACATCCGTCACCCTCGGCGCTGCTGGCAACCGATCGCGCCCGCTCGACGTACGACCGCGGCATGTCGTACCCGCTCAGCCGTCCCGACGGGTCGACGGACGGGAGGCGCGCGACGACCCGGCACCGCGCCTCCCGTCCGGCGGTGCTCGCCTGCTGCGCGGTGGCGCGAGTCGTCCGCGGGAGCGACAGTGCGCCGCGGTCGGGAGACGGAATCACGTCGTTGCCGCGGCGCGGGCCGCGCCGCTCGCGCCCGCGGCGCCCACGACGCCTGCGGCACAACCGACGGCACGTCGCGCCACGGCTTTCCGTGGCGCGACGTGCTCCTGGTCATGCGTGAGCACGTCGCACCCGCCGACAGCGGCGCAGGCCGCGCCGCTCGCGCCCCTCGCGCCCGCGGCGCCAGCGGCACAACCGAAGACACGTCGCGCCACGGCGTTCCGTGGCGCGACGTGCTCCTGGTTGCGCGTGAGCACGTCGCGCCCGCCGCTGCGCGCTGCGCCGACCGGCGCGGCGCAGCGCTCAGCGCCGCAGCGTCTGCTTCGGGTACTCGCCGAAGCGCTCGGCGTAGGACGCCGAGAACCGCCCGAGGTGCGCGAAGCCCCACCGGCGCGCGATGTCCCCGACGGCACCGGCCTGCGGCCCTGCCTCGAGGAGCTCCTCGTGCACGCGGTCGAGCCGCACGTGGCGCAGGTAGGTCAGCGGGGAGACGTCGAAGACCCGCCGGAAGGACTCCTGGACGGACCGCACGCTCAACCCCGCGGCCTCGGACAGGTCGACGATCGACACCGGTTCGGCGGCGTGCGCGTGGATGTACTCCACGGCGGCCCGGAGCCGGGCGTTCCGCGGCTGCTCCAGCACGTCGGGCAGGTCGTCGCTCTGCGGCGGGAACATGTCGAGGAAGACCTCGGCAGCGGTGACCTTGGCGTCCTGCCACGCGTCTGAGTCCGGTCCGCCGACGCGCAGCGCCCGGGACAACGCCGTCAGGGCACCCTGCCAGCGGTGCTCGATCGACTCGTCGGCACCGCGTCGCGCGTCGAACCGCATCGGCCGGTCCGCGACGTCCGCCCGCGCCGCGGCGACACGTCGGACGAACTCGCGGTCGAAGTGCACCAGCCGCTGGTCGTAGTCCGCGGTGACGAAGCCGAACTCCTCGTCGGCGGGGAACATCACCGGGGTGTCGTGCAGCATGGGCCAGCGCTCACCGCGCATCTCGAGCTCACCCGTGCCGGTGCTGATCCACGTGACGACGTAGTCGACCGAGCCGACGGGCATCCAGCCCCGGATCTCGCCGTGCATCTGGGAGCGCCGGATGGTGACCTCGCTGTCCCCGATCGCGGTGTAGCGGTAGTCGAACCGCCCGTGGGACGGCACGGCGCTCCACCGCTCCCCCGCGTAGATGCCGCCGAGGGCGCGGACGGCGGCGTCCGGGCGCGTCCCGGACACCTCGAACCGCACCGGTGCGATGGTCTCCTCGGCGCCGAACGCCTCGATCAACGGGTCAGCCACGGCAGGTCCGTCGGCGTGGCTCTGTCCAGATGGCGCATGCTTCCTCGTTATCCGGATACGGTTCTGGGGTGGGTGCCGCGTAGTGTCGCGCACGACCGATGCGCACGGAGGGGGCGACCACGTGAGTGAGATCGACCTGACGGCGGCGATCACCCGGCTCGAGGCCGCGATGGGTGCCCTCCGCGGCCGACTGCGCGAACGCCTCTCCGTCTCCGGTTCGGACCTCACGGTCCTGCAGTTCGTCGCCCGCGCCGCTGCGGCGGACCGGACGGTCCGGGTGAAGGACCTCGTGTCGCACCTCGGCCTGACGGGCCCGGCGGTCACCGGGACGGTCGACCGGCTCGAACGCGCCGGGCACCTGTGCCGCGTGCCGAACCCGGAGGACGGCCGCAGCCGGTTCATCGAGCTCACGCCGGAGACGCAGCGCGCCTACGCCGCGGCGATGGACAGTACGAACGAGCACCTGCACGAGCTCCTGTCCTCCTTCTCCGAGCGCGAGATCACGCGGTACGTCCGCGTGATCGATCGTGTGATCGAGGCGCTCGAGTACGGCGCTCCGACCCCCTGACGGCAGGCTACGGGCGGCCGAGGACCCTGCTCGAACGTTTGTCCAACAAGCGCAGTTAGGTAACTTCCCGACCTATCTTGCCGGACGCGGAGCCGCTCTGCCCGTACCGTCACCACTGGGTACCCCCACACGGGGGTGGATCAGGGAAACGGGGAGGAACCATGGGTTCGTACCAGTCCGAGCCGGGCATCGACCCGGTGCGCATCGAGACGTTCCGCCGGATGCGCAAGCGGTGGAAGTACGGCGAGCTGCAGGACGCGAACGGCCTGTACGCCGACTTCTTCACCGACACCGCGCGCGACGCACGTCGCTGACGGCACGGCACCGTCCGGGCCGCGACGAGCGAGCACCGGCCGGGTGACGGACGGGAGGCCCGTGGCGGGATCGCCACGGGCCTCCCGTCCGTCACGGGGCCGGCGACCGGTCCGCGGTCACCGAGGCTGCGGACGTCACCCCTTGACCGCTCCGCTGGTGAGCCCGGAGACGATCGAGCGGCGGAACACCAGCACGAGGATGACGATCGGGATCGTCGCGGCGACGCTCGCCGCGAAGATCTGCGCGAACGGCACGGTGAACTGGGTCCCGAACAGGGCGATGCCGACCGGGATGGTCCGGAACGAGTTCTCGCTGTTGAACGTGAGCGCCATGAGGAACTCGCTCCACGACGCCGTGAAGGTGAACACCCCGACGGTGAAGAGCCCGGGCTTCGCCATGGGCAGGATCACCGACAGCACGGTGCGCCAGGCGCCGGCGCCGTCGATCTCGGAGGCCTCCTCGATGGTCGAGGGGATCCCCTGCAGGTAGTTGCGCATGATCCAGATGGCGAAGGGCAGGTTGAACGCGACGTACGGCACGACCAGGCCCGGGTACGAGTTGAGCAGCCCGAGGTTCCGCTCGAGCAGGTACAGCGGCGTCAGGACCGCGATCGCCGGGAAGACCGACAGCATGAGCAGCGAGGTCATGATCGCCGTGCGGCCCTTGATCCACCGCCCGGCGAGGGCGTAGCCGGCGAGGAACGACAGCGCGAGCACGATGACCGTCGTCGCCACCGACACCACGATGCTGTTCACCATGTACTGCCCGAGGGCGTTGTCGCGGAAGGCCACGACGAAGTTGTCGAACGTCAGCGACTGCGGCACGACGGTCGGCGGCGACTGGGCGATCTCCGACGACGGCTTGAGCGAGGTCGAGACCAGCCAGTAGAGCGGCAGCGCGGTGAGCACGGCGATGACGACACCGCTGACGTTGACGGTGTTGACCCACTTCCGCCAGCCCTTGCGGACACGTTGACGGGGCATCAGGCATCCCCTCCCTTCGCCTGGTTCCGGAACGCCCGCAGGAAGAGCAGGCACCCGACGGCCACGATGACCGCCGTGCTGGTCGCGATCGCTGCGCCCGGTCCGATGTTGATGTCCTGGAAGAGCACCTTGTAGCCCATGATCGCGAGCGACTGGGTGGTGGTGCCCGGTCCGCCGTTCGTCAGCACGAACGGCAGGTCGAAGACGCCGAACGCCTGCAGCACGCGGAACAGGACCGCGATCGTCAGGGTCGGAGCCAACTGCGGGACGACGACGCGCCAGAACGTCTGCCACCCGTTCGCCCCGTCGAGCTCGGCGGCCTCGTAGAGGTCCTCCGAGATCTGGACGAGGCCCGCGAGCAGGATGATCGCCACGAACGGCGTGGTCTTCCAGATGTCCGCGACCATCAGACCCGTGATCGCGGGGACCGGTTCACCGAGGATCACCGGGGCGTCGCCGAACAGCCCGAAGAACCACGTCGCGACGCCGTACGTCGAGTCGTAGATGTACTTCCACAGCTGTGCGTTCACGATCGTCACGAGCGACCACGGCACGAGGAGCAGCGCGAGCATCCAGCCGCGGGTGACCCCGAGCCGTTCGAGCACCAGGGCGACGAGCATGCCGAGGACGAGCTCCACGGACACCGTGACGACCGTGTACAGCACCGTGAAGCCGAGCGCCCGGTACCAGTCGGCGCTCTGCAGCAGGGCCGCGTAGTTGCCGAGGCCGAAGCCCTGGATCGTGAAGCCGTCGTAGCCGATCTCGACGTCCGCGAAGCTCAGGACGATCGAGTACACCACCGGGAAGATCGTGACCGCGGCGACGACCAGGAGCGCCGGGGCGGCGAAGCCCCACGCGCCCCGGGCACGGACGCGCTCCATCCGCGACCGAGCGCTCGCCTGGCGGTACCCGTCGGGCCTCCTCCCCGGAGTCCGTCCCCCGGCCGCACCGGCCGGCGTCCGCGTCGCGGTGCCGGCGCTCACAGCGCGTCCCCGGTCAGGGCGAGCGAGATCGCGGAGGCCATCGCGCGGGTGCCGCCGTCGACGGACGCCTGCCCGCCGAGGATGCTGTTGCCGTTCTGGTACACGCCCTGCGAGACCTTCGGGTAGTACGCCGTCGAGGTCGGACGGGGAACGAGCGTGATGCCCGCCGCGGTGTCGTACGTCGGGCGGTTCTGCCGCTTCGCGTCGTCGCTGACCAGGCTCGCGCTGCGGGCCGGCAGGACACCGCCCTCGCGGGTGAGGAACTGCTGCGCCGTCTCGCTCGACATCCAGGCCGCGAAGGTGAGCGCCGCCGCGGGCTGCTGGGTGTGCGGGTTGATGTAGTTCCCCCACCCACCGATCGTCGAGTGGTGCTCGTCCGTGCCGTCGAACGTCGGGCGCGCGGCGAGACCGACCTTGCCCGCGACCGCGGAGTCCGGCCCGTTGGCGATGCCCCACGCGTACGACCAGTTGCGCAGGAACGCGGCGCGACCGCCTGCGAAGGCGTCGTTCGTGTCCTGCTCCTGGTACGTCAGGGTCGCGCGCGGTGCGGCGCCGTCGGTGATGAGCGACCGCATGAACTCGAAGGCGCGCTTCGTCTCCGAGCTCGTGGTCGCGGGCTTCGTCAGGTCGTCGTTGAGCAGCGAGCCGCCCGCATCGGCGACGAACTCGGTGACGTTGCAGGTGAGGCCCTCGTACACGTCGCCCTGGAACGCCAGCCCGTAGTCGACGTCGCCCGTGTCGACGAGCTTCGCGGCGGTCTCCTTGACCTCCTCCCACGAGCGCGGGACCTGGAACCCGTGCTTGTCGAGCAGGTCCTGCCGGTACAGGAAGAACGACTCGTCGATGTAGAGCGGGAACATGTAGTAGGTCCCGTCGACGCTGGCGGCCAGCCGGAGTCCCTCGGGGAACTGCTCGAAGAAGTCCTCGCCGACGAGCTGGTTCACCGGGGTCGCGAGCTTGTTCTTCGCGAACTGCCCGGGCCACGCGACGTCGCCCAGGTACACGTCCGGTGTCGGGCTCCCCGCGGCGATCTGCGTCGTCAGGCTGGTGCGGTTCGTGTCGGTGTCGCTCGGGGCGCTGACGATCCGCACGCGGATGTTCGGGTGCTCCTTCTGGAACTCCGCGATCAACCGGCGACGGAGGTCACCGCCGTCCTTCGAGGCCACCTGCCCCGCCCACCAGCTGATCGTGACGTCGCCCTCGGGCGGGTCGGTGGGCCACTGCTCGACGGTGGTGCGCTCCGGCCGGGTGGAGCAGCCGGCGAGCAGCAGCACCCCCGTGCCCCCGAGCAGGAAGAGCCTGCGGTCGATTGCCATCCGTCCTCCTCGACGAAGGGTGCGCGAGCACCCGGCGATCACGTGGCACCACAGAACCAAGCGCGCCTGAGCGACCGCACAGGGAGCCTGAGTAGGCGACGGACGGGAGGCGCGGTGCGGGCCCCGCCACGTGCCTCCCGTCCGAGGCATGGCCGCGCTGGTCAGCGGGTGGGTGCGGGGGCCGTCGACTCGGCGGGGCGGAGCACGCAGGGCAGCAGGAAGTGCGGGAGCTCGACGGACGTGCCGTCGAGGCGGTCGATCAGCGCGTCGGCCGCGCGCACGCCGAGCTCGCGACCGGGCGCGATCATCGTCGACAGGCGGGGGTGGTGCTGGTCCCCCGCTGCGGCCGACGACGCGATGCTGAGCACCGAGACGTCATCAGGCACCCGTCGACCCGCGGCGTAGAGACCGACCAGCAGACCGGCGGACGAGTCGTCCTTCATCACGAGCACCGCGGTGACGTCCGGGTCCGCCTCGAGCAGGCGTCGGGCGGCGTCGCGACCGCCCTCGCTCCCGGGGCCGGCGTACACGATCGTTCCCGCACCACCGCGCTCGGCGACCGAGCGGCGGAAGGTGTCCTCGACCCGCAGGTGCGGTGCGTACCCGGCCATCGGTGTGCCCTCGAGGCTCTCGAGCACGAGCCCGAAGCGCCGGTGGCCGAGACCCTGCAGGTGGTCGAGTCCGTCCTCGATGGTGGTCTCGAAGTCGATGTCCACGTACGGCAGCTCGTCCGCGTCGCGCGTCCGGCCGATCAGGGTGAAGGGCACCCCGAGCTCGGACAGCTTGACCACGCGCGGGTCGTCCATCCGCACCTCCATGAGCACGACGCCGTCGACGAGACCGCCGGAGACGAGGTCGTCGAGGTCGTCGCCGGCCGGGTCGACGGGCCAGAGCACCAGGTGGTACCCGCGCTCGGAGGCCCGCTCCGCGGCGTTCATGAAGAACTCGGACGTGGTCGGGCTGAAGCGGTTGCCCGTGGTCGGGAAGAGCAGGGCGATGATCCGCGTCCGCCGGCTGGCGAGCGCGCGCGCCACGACGTTGCCGCGGAACTTCAGCTCGCGCATCGCCGCGGTGACCTTCGCCGTCGTCGCCGGCGTGACGTACTTCGTGCCGTTCACCACGAACGACACCGTCGCGATGGAGACGCCGGCGCGGTCGGCGACCTGCTGCATCGTGGCCATCGGCCCCTCCTGATCGATCGGCACCGTCGGGTTCCGTGCAGGTCCGGCGGCAGGCCGGCGACGGTGCCGTCCTGCTCCGCGTGCACTGCGGTGGTCACGAGCATAGACCCGCACCGGAACCAGAAAAGCGCTTTACAGGTGAAGCGCTTCTCTGTTAGCTTCTCGCCCCAGGACCACCGCGACGACGACGTCAATGGAGTCGACGCACCGTGTCCTTCCCCGCATCCGCGAAGAGAAGAGCAGTGCAATGAAGCCTGGTTTCCGCTCCACGTCCCGCCGGGGCCGCGCCCTCGTCGGCGCCGCCGCGATCGTCGCGACGGTCCCCCTCGTCCTGGCCGGGTGCTCCGGCTCCGGCAACGCATCGTCGTCCGGCGGCGGCGGCAAGACCCTCACGATCGAGGACTACTACGACGCCAACTACGACCCCGTGTACCAGCAGTGCGCGAAGGACGTCGGCGTCGAGGTGAAGATCAACCACGTCGCCGGCGCCGGCCTCATCTCGAAGGTCCTGCAGCAGGCGTCGTCGCGCACCCTGCCCGACGTGCTCATGCTCGACAACCCCGACGTGCAGCAGATCGCCTCGTCCGGGGCGCTGTCCGACCTCGCCGACTACGGCCTCGACGCGGACGACGACGTCCCCGGCGTGAAGGGCGCGAACACGTTCGAGGGCAAGCTCTACGGGCTGCAGCCGAACACGAACTCCATCGCGCTGTACTACAACAAGAAGCTGCTCGACGAGGCAGGCGTCCAGCCGCCCAAGACGTGGGACGAGCTCAAGGAAGCCGCGAAGAAGCTCACGAACGGGTCGACGTACGGCTTCGCGATGAGCAACATCAACACCTACGAGGGCACCTGGCAGTTCCTGCCGTTCTTCTGGTCGAACGGCGGCGACGAGAAGGACATCGCGACGCCCGAGGCCGCCCAGGCGCTGCAGCTCGTGCAGGACCTGCAGGACGACGGCTCGATGTCGAAGAGCTCGATCAACTGGGCGCAGGCCGACGTCAACAACCAGTTCATCGCCGGCAAGGCCGCGATGATGATCAACGGTCCGTGGCAGCTGCCGGCGCTCAAGAAGGCGAAGGACCTCGAGTTCGACAGCGTCCCGATCCCGACGCGCACCGGGTCCGAGACCGTCGCCCCGCTCGGCGGCGAGGCCTTCACCGTCCCGCAGACCGGGAACAAGGACACGATGCAGCTCGCCGGCAAGTTCGTCGGGTGCCTGAACAGCGACAAGATGCAGGCCGTCCTGGCCGGGGTCAGCGGCAATGTGCCCACCAACATCGAGGTCGGCAAGAAGTGGGCGGAGGACCACGCCGACGTGGCCTCGTTCGTCACCACCGTGCAGACCGCCCGGGCCCGGACGGCCGAGCTCGGACCGGACTGGCCCAAGGCCGCCACGAGGATCTACACCGCCGTGCAGCTCGCACTGACCGGCAAGGCCGACCCCGAGCAGGCGCTCGAGCAGGCGCAGTCGCAGAACCAGTAGCGGAGCCGGGGAGCCGGTCGCGAGACCGGCTCCCCGTTCCCTGACGGAAGGACCTGACATGAGCGCCTCCACGCAGATCCGGCCCCGGGCGACGACGCCCGCGGCCCCCGCCCGCCCCGGACAGCGCCGCGCGCGCATCCGGTCGTCCATCACCCGCTGGCTGTTCGTCGTGCCGGCCGCGGTGTTCGTGGCCCTGTTCTTCGGCTACCCCGTGGTCAAGAACATCCTGATGTCGTTCCAGGACTACACGACGAAGACCTTCTTCACCGGCGAGGCCCCCTGGGTCGGCCTCGGCAACTACATCGCGGTCTTCTCGAGCAGCGTCTTCACGACCAGCGTCGTCAACACCGCCCTGTTCACCGCGGGCTCGATCGTCCTGCAGTTCGTCCTCGGCCTCGGCCTCGCGCTGTTCTTCCGGCGGCACTTCCCGCTGTCGGGCTTCCTGCGCGGCCTGCTGCTCCTGCCGTGGCTGCTCCCCCTCATCGCCTCGAGCGCGGTGTGGAAGTGGCTGCTCGACCAGGACAGCGGTGCGCTGAACCAGCTGCTCGGCGTCGTCGGCATCGGCCCCGTGCCGTGGCTGGTCAGCCCGAGCCTGGCCCTCATCGCCGTCATCGGCGTGAACGTCTGGCTCGGCATCCCCTTCAACACGACGATCCTGTACAGCGGGCTGCAGTCCGTCCCGCCGGAGCTCTACGAAGCGGGCGCCCTCGACGGTGCCACCGGCGTCAAGGCGTTCTGGTACATCACCTGGCCGAGCATCCGGAGCGTCGTGAGCGTGGTCATCGTGCTCGGGGTCGTCTACACGCTGAAGGTCGTCGACATCATCCTCGGCCTGACCGGCGGCGGTCCCGCGAACTCGACGCAGACGCTCGCCACGAACGCCTACCACCAGTCGTTCATCAACTTCCAGTTCGGCATCGGAGCCGCGGTGAGCAACGTGCTCATCGTCGTCTCGTTCGTCTTCGCGATGGTCTACATCGCGATCTCCCGGAAGGCGGTCGACGAATGAGCGTCGGACTCGCGAACCAGACCGTGACCGTCACCCGCGCGATCACGACGAAGCGGAGCGCACGAGCGCCCCGCCCGCGCCGCACCGCGAAGGGGTTGCCGTTCACCATCCTCGGGATCGTGTTCCTCGCGATCATGGTCTTCCCCGTGTACTGGATGGTGAACACGAGCCTCCAGGCGACCTCGGGAGCCGCCACCGCGACCTGGTTCCCGTGGAACCCGACGTTCGCCGGCTACCGGGCGGCCTTCGCCCAGCAGGGGCAGAACTTCGTGTCGAGCATGATCATCGGCCTCGGCACCGTCGTGCTCACGCTGGCGATCGCGACCCCGGCGGCGTACGGCCTCGCCCGGTTCCGGATGCGCGGCACGAAGGTGTTCCTGCTCGTGCTGCTCATCACCCAGATGATCCCCGGCATCGTGATCGCCAACGCGCTGTACACGCTCTTCAACAACGTCGGGCTGCTCAACAGCTACGTCGGGCTGATCCTGGCCGACAGCGCCGTGCAGGTGCCCTTCGCGATCCTGCTCATGCGGGCGTTCATGGAGTCGATCCCGCCGAGCCTGGTCGAGGCCGCGCTCGTCGACGGCGCGAACGACCTGCGTGCCTTCGTGTCGATCGTGCTGCCGATCAGCCGCAACGCCATCGTCACCGCGGCACTCTTCACGTTCCTCGGCGCGTGGGGCGACTTCCTCATCGCGCTCACGCTCACCTCGACCGACGCGGTCCGACCGATCACGCTCGGCATCTACAACTACATCGGCTCGAACGTCACCGACTGGGGACCCGTCATGGCGACGTCGGTCCTCGCGTCCCTGCCGGCGGCCGTGCTCCTCATCGTCGCCCAGCGCTACATCTCCGCCGGTGCACTCGGCGGGGCGGTCAAGTGACGACCGCCCCCGACGTGCTCCACGCCACCCCTCCAGGAAGGCCCACACCATGACCACCACCCCGCTGCGCATCACCGTCTGGGGCGAGAACGTCCACGAGCAGGTCGAGCAGCACGTCGCCGAGCGCTACCCAGACGGCATGCACGGCGCGATCGCCGACGGCATCCGCGAGAACCTGCCGGATGCCGTCGTCCGCACCGCCACCATGCAGGAGCCGGAGCACGGGCTGACCGATGCCGTGCTCGCCGAGACCGACGTCCTGACCTGGTGGGGGCACGCCGCCCACGCCGACGTCGACGACGCCGTGGTCGACCGCGTCCACAAGCACGTGCTGTCCGGCATGGGGCTCGTGGTCCTGCACTCCGGCCACTGGTCGAAGATCTTCGGCAAGCTCATGGGCACCACGTGCACCCTGCGCTGGCGGAGCGAGCACGACCAGGAGCTCGTCTGGACCGTGAACCCGCAGCACCCGATCACACGCGGTGTCCCGAACCCGATCGTCATCCCCGAGCAGGAGATGTACGGCGAGTACTTCGACGTGCCCACGCCCGACGAGCTGGTCTTCATCTCCGGGTTCACCGGCGGCGAGGTCTTCCGGAGCGGCATGACCTACCGCCGCGGCCTGGGGAGGATCTTCTACTTCTCCCCCGGTGACCAGGACTTCCCCGTGTACCACCACCCGGACGTCCGACGGGTGATCGCGAACGCGACCGAGTGGGCGCGACCGGAGCGCGAGCGCGAGCTGCCGACCCTGCGCCGCTACGACCTCGGCGAGTACTTCGACGGGCAGCACTACCGCGGCCCGTTCGACGACGCACCCGAAGACGAGCTCGCCGAGCCCACCGACCCCGCCGAGCCCGCCGAGCCCGCCGAGCCCGCCGAGGCCCGCGCATGACCGAGCACGCCCCGCTGCGGGTCGTGCAGGTCGGCGCCGGCGGCATGGGCCGCGCGTGGCTCGGGACGGTCGCCGCCGACCCGGACGTCGAGCTCGTCGGTGTCGTCGACCTCGACCTCGACGCCGCCCGAGCCGGGGCCGAGCTCGCCGGGTCCCCGACGATCCCGGTCGGTCGCGACCTGCCCGCACTCCTGGCGGAGACCGGCGCCGAGGCCGTCCTCGACATCACGGTGCCCGTCGCCCACCACCCGGTGACGATGGACGCCCTGCACGCGGGGCTCCCCGTCCTCGGCGAGAAGCCCGCGGCGCAGACCGTCGCCGAGGCGCTCTCCCTCGCCGCCGCCGCCGAGGCCACCGGGCAGCTGTTCATGGTGTCGCAGTCGCGCCGCTACAACGACCAGCTCGTGGCCTTCCGGCAGCACGTCCGCGCGCTCGGCGGCGTCGGCAGCCTGAACACCCGGTTCGCGAAGGCCCCGCACTTCGGCGGCTTCCGCGAGGAGATGGACGACGTCCTGCTCCTCGACATGGCGATCCACGCCTTCGACTCCGCCCGCTACGTGCTCGAGCGCGACCCGGTGTCGGTGTACTGCGAGTCGTGGAACCCGTCGTGGTCCTGGTACCGCGGTGACGCGGACGCCGCCGCGGTGTTCACCTTCGAGGACGACGTCCGCTACGTCTACGACGGCTCGTGGTGCGCGCCCGGTGACGAGACGTCGTGGAACGGTGACTGGCGCGCGTCGGGAGCGTCGGGGTCGGCGTCGTGGGACGGCGACCACGACCCGTCGAGCGTGATCGACGACGCACCCGGCACGCCGGCGGGTGCGCCGGGAGTCGGTACGGAGATCGCCGGGGCGCTCGCGTCCTTCGTGCGGGCCGTCCGGACCGGGGTCACCCCCGACGGCGAGGTGCACGGCAACGTCATGAGCCTGGTGATGGTGGACGCGGCGATCGCCTCCGCCCGCTCGGGTCAGCGCGTCGTGGTCGACGACGTGCTCGAGCAGGCGCACGCGACGGCGCTCGAGGTCGAGCGGGACGACGCCGTCCGGGAGCGGCTCGCCGCGTGGGGGTCGGTGCGGCAGGCGCTCGCCTCCACGCCGGACCGCACGCCCGCGGGCTGACGCAGGCACGGACGCGAGGCGCGGTGCCGGCCGGCACCGCGCCTCCCGTCCGTCGCTGTTCGCGCCACCCCGCCGGACGGATCCGCGCGTCGCGGGCGGATCCGCGCGTACCAGGTCGTTCCTCCTGACCAGGTACGCGCGGTTCCGCTTCCCACTCCAGGCGTGATGGGGAGGAACGGGCACACGGCAAACGGTCGGCTCGTCCGGCATCCGCGACCAGGACGCGAGTGCAGCTCAGGGCGATTACGGTTGCTCCGTGCGTGGACACCGGGCGTCGACCAGCGGGCAGCCGACCCCGGTCGTGCTCGTCACCGCCGACCCGCGTCGTCGTGCGGCACGGACCCCCTGGCGGCGGGTCCTCGTCGGGGTCGTCGTCGCCGCGCTGCTCGGCGGCGCCGTCGTCGCGACCGCGGGCACCCTCGTGTCGCAGCGCGTCGCCGAGTCCTTCGCCGTGCGGGACGCCACCGCCGACACGGCTGCGCTCGCCCGGGTGGTGGTGGAGCCCGCCCTCGTGGACGACGTCACCAGCGGCGACCCGGACGCCCGAGCCGTCGCCCGCGCACGACTCGACGACGCCCTGGCCGGCGAGTCCCGCGCCGGCTCGACGGTGCGTCTGAAGCTCTGGGGTGCGGACGGCACCGTGCTCTGGTCCGACGAACCCCGGCTGGTCGGCGAGCGCTTCCCGCTCTCCGACGAGGACCTCGCGGCGCTCCGGTCCGACCGGTCCGACGCCGAGGTGTCCGACCTGGACGAGCCCGAGAACCGGTACGAACGCGGGCACGGACCGCTGCTCGAGGCGTACCAGGCGGTGCACACGCCCTCGGGCGAGGCCCTGCTGTTCGAGGCGTACCGGCCGTACGACCAGGTCATCGCCCGCGCCGCCGACCTGCGTGCCGCGTTCGCCGCGCTGGCGTTCGGCACCGTCGGGGTCGTGCTCGTGCTGCTCGTGCCGCTGCTGCTCTGGCTGCTCGTGCGGATCCGCACGGGCCAGCGGCTCCGCGAGCGGTTGCTCGGGCGCGCGCTCGACGCCGAGGCGGCCGAGCGCCGACGCCTCGCGGGCGAACTGCACGACGGTCCCGTGCAGGACGTCGCCGGGCTCGCACTCTCCCTCGGTGCGGTGCCCGAGACCCGTGCCGCCGCCGAGACGCTCCGGCAGGCGGTGTCCGCCCTCCGGACCTCGATGGCGACGATCCGCCCGGCCGCTCCCGGTCGCGACGGCCTGGGTGCCGCGCTCGACGACGCGTGCGCCCGTGCCCGGGCCGCGGGGGTGGTGACGGACGTCGACGTGCCGGAGCCGCTCGAGGCCTCCACGGCCGCGCGGACCGCGGTCGTGCGCTTCGTGCGTGAGGCGGTCTGGAACGCCGTGAAGCACGCCGACGCGACCCGCATCCGGGTGTCGGTGCGGACCGACCGCGGGGACCTGGTGGTGCGCGTGTCCGACGACGGGGTGGGGTTCGACCCGCGGCTCCTCGACGGGCCGGCTCCCGCCGGGCACCTCGGCACGACGCTCCTGCGCGAGGTCGCCGAGGACACCGGCGGCGCGCTGCTGCTGCGGACCGCACCTGGGGCGGGGACCGCCTGGGAGCTGACGCTGCCCGCCAGGACGGAGTCGCTGCGGTGAGGGTCCTGCTCGTCGACGACCACGCCCTGGTCCGACAGGGCCTCCGCGCCGTGCTCGCGACCACGACCGACTGCGACGTGGTCGGCGAGGCAGGCACGGGTGAGGAGGCCACCGAGCGTGCCGCGTCCCTGCGCCCGGACGTCGTCGTGATGGACCTCTCCATGCCGGGCGCGGGCGGGGTCGAGGCGACGCGGGTGATCCGCACCACGATGCCGACGGTCCGGGTGCTCGTCCTCACCACCTTCTCCGACGACGACCGCGTGCGCGCTGCCCTGGCCGCCGGGGCGACCGGGTACCTGCTCAAGGACGCGGCCCCGGAGGAGGTCGTCGCCGCGGTCCGCTCGACGGCGCGCCACGAGGCACCCGTCGACCCACGCGTCGCCCGTGCCCTGCTGCCGGGTGCGCCGGCTCCGGGGCGGGACCGCGGACCGGCCCTGCCGCCCCGCGAGCGCGACGTGCTCGACCGCATCGCACGCGGCCTGTCGAACCGCCAGATCGCGACCGAGCTCGGGATCGCCGAACGGACCGTGAAGGTGCACGTCGGATCGCTGTTCCGCCGCATCGGCGTCGCCGACCGGACGAGTGCGGCGCTCTGGGCCCGCGACCACGGCTGGTGACGACCCGGCCGTGCACACGCCGGCGGAGCGGGTACTAGTACCAAGGTCCGATGGTGCCGCCTCCGCGTCCCGGCGACGATCGTCACGAGGGACGCGACCACCGCCGGCGCGTCGGACCAGCCCAGGAGGCACCCCATGACCACCCAGCGCACGCGACGCCGCACCACCGGCATCGCCACCGCGATCGCGCTCGGCGCCGTCGCCGCGGCGGCCCTCGTCGGGGTGTCCCCCGCGAACGCGTCCGGCAAGACGTCGACCGGCGGGGACTACGCCGTCACCGTCAACGGCGCCACGACGAACCCCGCGGTCGGCAAGGACTTCAAGCTCAAGGACGTCGCCGTCACCGGCACCATCGCGGTCCGCGGCAAGCACAACGGCTTCGACATCCGCATCGCCGACCTCGGCGTGTACGACTACACGCTGACCGGGGCACCGGACACCCAGCGGATGGTGACGAAGCCGACCGTGGTGTTCGCCTCGAAGGTCCCGTCGCTCACCGCCGCGCAGCTCGCCGGCACGAAGCTCTCCTCGCTCGAGGTCCGCGACGACACGCTCGTGGCGATCTTCGGCACCGGCGCGGGCAAGTTCAAGATCCAGGCGAAGGACGGCGCCCAGGGCGGGATCTTCCAGATGGAGACCGAGTTCGCCCAGCCCGTGACGTTCACGCACACGCTCGGGGCCGGGCTGTTCTACTTCACCAACCCCTACACGGGGAAGATCAACTTCGGCGACGGCGTCGCGGCGGTGTCCTCGGGCAGCGACGCGCACCAGATGCTGCTCGGCAAGGACAGCCCGCAGGTCGCGACGAAGACCTCGCAGACCGCGACGACCACGACCTGGACGGTCCAGCCCGGCGGACGCATGGGTGGTGTGCTCGGCGAGGACGCGGTCGAGCTGTCGCAGGGCGCGACGAACTGCACGAGCGACTGCCAGGCGCAGAACCAGGTCCGCGGCTCCCTGCCGGTCCCCCCGGACCCGGTGGAACCGCAGCCGCTGCGCGTCGCCACGCGCTGACGGGACCACGCGACGGACCGGAGGCGCGGTGCCAGCTGGCACCGCGCCTCCCGTCCGTCGTTCCGTCCCGCCCGCCCGGCCCGGCCCGGCCCAGCCCGGCCCGAGACTCGGGCTCAGCGACGGTCCTCGTGCCGCCGACCGCGAGGACCGTCGGTCAGGACGAGACTCGGAGCCCGCTGCGACGGACCACGCCGCCCACGCGGGTCAGCGCGGGATGACCGAGAACATGAAGCGCTTCCGGATCATGTACCAGACCAGCAGGATCAGGGCCGTGTGGGCCGCGAAGCCGATCCAGCCGTTGAACCAGTCCACGCCCGGGATCGACGCGATGGCCAGCGCGAAGAAGACCTGCCAGACGAACACGTAGAGACTCGCCTGCCCGATCGGGATCCACAGCCACCCGATGACGGCGCTGATGGGCTTCCAGAACACGGTGAGGATCGCGTACGAGACGATCGCGAAGAAGGCGATGTCGACCAGACGCCCCCACTGCAGGTCCACCCGCTGGTACGCCGTGTTGTACAGGTCGTTGTACATCGACGCGGGGAACGGTGCCGGGGTGAACCCGAACTGGTCGCCCGCCCACACGTAGACGAGGAACGCGGCGTACCCGGTGATCCCGATGCCGATCAGGACCTTGCCGAGTCGGCCGGTCAGCGCCCCGATCACCTGGCGCCGGTAGTAGCCGAGCACCAGGCCGTGCGTGAAGACCACCTGCCAGGTGAGCAGCGGGAACACCGACTCGAACTGCGAGTTCAGCGGGCGGAACTCGGGGTTCAGCGCCTGGAACGCGTACAGCCCCCAGCTGACGAGGAGCAGCGCCCACCAGAAGCCGCGCCGGATCACCCACAGGAAGACGGGGATGAACAGGCTCAGCACCACGAACAGGCCCATGATGTTGAACGGCCACGGCCCCATCTCGAGCAGCAGGAACTGCCGGATCGCGAACCAGGGCGGCGGGTAGGCCAGCAGCTGCATCGCGTTCGGGTACAGGTCGTACACCCGGCCCTCGGCGCCGACGCCCCCGGTGCCGGTCCCCCGGTCGGTGAAGGTGGTGATCGCATCGGTGTCCAGGAACGGCACGAAGCTCAGCGCGAAGACGACCACGATCACCGCCAGGGTGACGACGTACTGCTTCCGCGCCCGCTTCCACGCCCCGACGGCCGCCACCCACTCGCCGAACTTCTTGATCGCGAACGGGTACGTCATGCCGAGCACCATGCCGGACAGGAACACGAACATCTCGGCGCCGGTGATCGCACCGGTGGCGTGCAGCGTGATGTACGAGTAGGGCCCGCCGATCTCGATGTGCGTGATCACCACCGCGAGGATGATGAACCCGCGGAAGAGGTCGAGGCGCAGGTCGCGCCCGGGCTTGCCGTCGTCGGGGTACCGCCAGCTCGGCAGCAGCCGTCCGACGAGCCCGCTCAGCAGGAACGCCGCTGCGAGGCCGAAGGCGCACCAGACGATCCACGCCATCTGGTCGCCGCCGGTCTCGTACTGCTGGCTGATCGCCGCGGCACCCTCCTGCGTCGTCACGCGCTCCGTCACCGGTCCGAGGACGAAGGCCCCGGCCTGTTCGAGGTCCGTCCGGAAGGACCCGGCGATCCCGGGGTCGGCCGTGTCCCGCCAGTCGGCGACGCGGTTGCCGGCCTCGGGCTCGCGCCGGTTCGTCTCGAGGAACGTCACGCCCCGGACCTCGGGGTGGTCCTGCACGGCGGCGATCACCTGCCGCCACCACGCCTGCTTGACCGGGAGCTCGGCCGCACCGCGCAACGAGTGGTCGTACAGCGCGCCGGTGTCGAGCAGCATCGGCCGGTCCTCGCCCTGTGCGAAGCGCTCGGTGAACGTGCCCTCGGACTGCGTCTGCTCGTAGCCCCAGGTCTCGTCGAAGCGTGCCGCGACCTCGCCGTCCTGCGGGACCTCGTTGCGGGTCAGCGGGACGTCGCGACCGGCGGCCTCGGTCGCCTTGCCCTTGCCGAAGAAGAACATCGACAGCCCGACCCAGTCGACGCTCTCGGCGCCGGGCCAGTACGGGCCGTAGGGGTCGTCGGCGGCGGTGAGTCGGCCGTCGCCGTCGGTGTCCAGCTCGGCGACGTCGCTGCCCGACAGGGTCTGCAGCCGCCCGGCGGACTCGCCGAACGGGTAGCCCGCGCCGTACGACGGCGACCACACCATGGCAGCGTCGGAGTCACCCGCGTGCACGGCCGCGGCCAGCGTCCGGAACGCCGGGACGAACGCGGTCGGCTGCTGTCCCCAGCGAACCCACGTGCCGTTCATCTGGGGAGCGAAGCGCACGAGCAACTGGGTGTCGTACTGCCGGTGGACCTCCTCGAACAGCCGGTTCGCCGCGGCGGCGTCGGCCTTCGTGAGGGACCGCAGCGACCGCGACGGCTCCAGGCTCACCGCGAGCACCGCGCCCTGGGTCGCCGCCGCGCGGGTCGCCCGCAGGAACTCGTCCCGTGCGCTGCGGTCGAAGGGGTACTCGATCTCGACCCCGTAGACCGACGGCGTCGCGCCGAGCCGACCCTCGTACCCGTCGGGGGCGTCGCTCCCCCAGTCGAGGTCCGGGCCGAACCACACGCGCCCGTCGGAGGGCGTCTCGCCGGCACGACCCGGAGCCGACACGGCCGACGCGGGGAGCGCCCCGCCGAGCAGCAGCGTCCCGACGACGACGAGGAACGCGACGGCCTTCGCCAGCGCGCCCCTCACCGGTTGCACGCCAGGGTCCAGATGTTGTGGCCGCCGGTGTGCTCGTGCTCGAGGCGGTCGAGCGCGGCGATCGCCAGCGCGAGGCCGCGACCGCTCTCCTCGTCGGGGTCGGCCATGGTCACGGCGGACAGGTCGACGTCGGCGGGGCGCCCGTTGTCGGTGAGCACCGCGACGAGCTCACGGTCCGTGGCGCAGAGCTCCACCGTGTACCCGCGGCCGGCCTCGGCATCGGTGCGTCGCGTGTGCTCGACGATGTTGGCGGCGATCTCGGCGAGGGCGGTCTCGAGCGAGAAGCGGAGACGGGCGTCGTCGATCGCCATGGTGTCCCACCAGGCGCCGAAGCGGTCCTGCACGACGTCGAGCGACTCGGCGACGGCCGGGACGTCGAAGGTCAGGTCGTGGTCGGTCACAGTGGGCCTCCTGCCGTCGAGGACACGTGTTCGGACTGCGGCGTCCCCGCCTCCGGTCCGCGGTAGAGCACGGCGCGGACGACGATGCTGAAGATGAACAGGTCGAAGATCACCCACGCGGTGTTCACGAGCGGCGCGATGCCGTCCGCCTGGCCCGTGGCGTACCGGATCGCGATCATCACGAGGGCGGCGACGAGCGCACCCATCGCGTACAGCTGGGGCTTCACGAGGTCCCACCGCGGTCGCTGGTCGGACTCGTCCTTGACCTTCGGCGTGACCCGGAACCCCAGTGGCTTGCCACGGAACACGTTCTCGAACGCGCTCGTCACCGACTCGATCCAGACGGGGAACAGCGCGAGCGAGTACTGCTGCCCGCGCCACGTGGGTCTGCCGGCGGCCACCACCCAGAACAGCAGCTGGTTGAGCACGAGGAACGGGATGAGCCGCACGAAGAAGTCGACGCTGTAGGCCTGCACGGGCACGACACCGAACGACAGGCAGAGCACCGGGGCCGCGATGTACACGATCGCCGCGAAGCCCGACAGGTAGCTCCACATGGTCGAGAAGTACATGAGGCGCTGCCCCCACGACAGGCCCTTCTGCACGAGGGGGTTCTCGCGGAAGAAGACCTGCATGGTGCCCTGCGCCCAGCGGAGTCGCTGCACGAGCATGGTGGGCAGGTCCTCCGGCGCGAGGCCCTTCGCCAGGATCTCGTCGTGGTACGCGGACCTCCATCCCAGGCCGTGCAGGCGCATCGCGGTCGCCATGTCCTCGGTCACGGAGATCGTGGCGAGCGGCATGATCGGCTGGGCCTCGTCGTCGCGGTTCACGTCGAGCGCCCGGGCGAGCACCGCGATGGACTCGATCGCGGCCACCGGCGAGGCGTCCCGTCGTCCGAGCACGTCGAGGGCAGCGTCGTCGAGGCCGGCGAAGGTGTCCGCCTCGGTCGACATCGCGGCGAGCTCCTGCAGGTCACGGCGGACCGACTCGAGGTCGGCGGCGGCGAACCGGTACGCGATCGCGTCGATGCCGCGCTGGAAGTCGTAGGTGACGTCGCCGAGCGGTTCGCCGCGGTCGATCTGGTCACGGGCACGGTCGACGACCTGCTCCGCACCGTCGAGCGCGTCGAGCACCCGCGGGTCGGTCTCGGTCTCGCGGGCTCGTGCGAGCAGCTTCCGCGACGTCTTGATGGTCCGCTCGACGGACTCCTCGACCTCGCGCACGTAGCGGGTCACGCCGAGCTGCATGAGTGCCTCGCGCCGCAGGATCGCGTTCGACCCGCAGAAGAACGCCGCGTTCCAGCCGTCCTTCGACTGCTGGATGGGCCCGTAGAACAGCGGCGCCTGGCTGCCGAGCAGGTCGGCCTCGGGTACGTTCTCGAACCACTGCGGCGTCTGGACCAGCGCCATGCGCTCGTCCTTGAAGTAGCCGAGCGTCCGGTCGAGGATCGACGGCTCCGGGACCTGGTCGGCGTCGAGGATGAGCAGGAACTCGCCCTGCGTCGCGAGCAGCGCGTTGTTGAGGTTGCCGGCCTTCGCGTGCCGTGGCCGGTCGACCCAGTCGGCGCCGCGCGTGATCACGCCGATGCCGAGGGACTCGGCGGCGGCGCGCATCTCCGGGCGGTTGCCGTCGTCGAGGATCCACGTGGCGTGCGGGTGCGTGATCGCCTTCGCCGCACGGGCGGTGCGGACGACCAGCTCGACCGGCTCGTTGTACGTCGTGATGAAGACGTCGACGGTGACGTCCCCGGCGGGCTTCGTCGGCGGTTCCCCGCGTTCGCGGAGTCGCCAGGCGCCGAACGCGAACAGCAGCGAGTCGATCACGCTGTAGGTCTCCGCGAGGATCAGCGGCACCGCGATCCACCACGAGTGCCAGTTCACCGAGCCGATCCAGCGCCAGACGATGTAGTTGACGCCGGCGATCGACGCGAGGAGCGCGACGGTGCGCACGGTCGCGAGCCGCTTGGTCGGGGTACCGGTGGTGAGTCGGCGACGGTCCTGACGGCTGACGTCGAGCGCGGTCATCGGCGTCCTTCCTGCTGCAGCCGGCGAGCGCTGGGTGAGTGCGCCGTACCGCCCTGTCTACCGCAGGCAGGGCACCGCTGTCAGCCCGCCGCCCCGTCCGCGGGGTGAGATCGGCTCATCCGGGCGCTGCGAGCCCCAGATCGTGCGCGAGGCGGACGATCACCTCGTCGAAGTACGCCGCCGGGTCGGTCACCGAGCCGACCGCGTGCCCGAACAGCTCGAACGACAGGACGCCGAACACCGTCGTCCAGGCGATCAGGGTCCGCAGGACGACCTCGGGCGAGGGGTCGTCGTGGAAGCCGCGCTCTCGTGTGTAGGCGACCGCGTCGGCGACGGCGCCCGGCGCTGCGGGCCGCGAGCCGATCGCGGGACCGGCACCGAGCCTCCAGTCCGGAGCCAGCTCGGACCCGGCGACCCCCGACCACGCGTCGGTGACGACGCGGACGAGCACGTGCGTCGTCCGCGAGGCGGGCTCGACCGTGTCCTGCGGTGCGACGTACCCGGGCACGGGTGAGCCGTACAGGAGCGCGAAGTCCCCGGGGTGCCCGATCGCCCACTGCCGGACGGCACGACACGCGGCGACCCAGCGGCCGACGTGGTCGGACCGGTCGACCGGCGCCTCTGCCGCCTCGACCGCGGCGCCGAGTTCGTCGTAGTCGAGCACGAGCAGCGCGGTGAGCAGGTCGTCGCGGCTCGGGAAGTACCGGTACACGGCGGAGGACACCAGGCCGACGTCACGAGCGACGGCGCGCAGGCTCAGCTGCTCCGGTCCCTCCTCGGTGAGCCGGGCGCGCGCGGCCGCGAGGATGCTCGCGTGCACGGCCTCCCGTGCCAGGGACCGGGCGGTCCTCGCCTTCTCCACCATGCCGTCAAGCGTGCCACGGGAGAGCACTGCACACAAACGAGAGCACTGCTCTTGCATCGGAGCCCGTCCGGCTGCATGATGGCTTCCGAGAGCACTGCTCTCCCGAATCTCAGGAGGAACCATGCCCCGTCACCACGTCGTCGTCGGCGCCGGCCCCGTCGGTCGCCACACTGCGGCACTGCTGTCCGAGCGTGGCGACGAGGTCGTCGTCGTCACCCGCTCCGGACGCGACACCGGTCTGCCCGGGGTCCGCCACGTCGGGCTCGACGCCGCCGACGCGGACGCCCTGACGGCCGTCGCGGACGGCGCGGCAGCACTCCACAACTGCGCGAACCCCGGCGACTACACGCAGTGGGAGCGGGTGTGGCCGCCGCTGGCGTCCTCCCTCCTCACCGCCGCCGAGCGGACGGGTGCCGTGTACGCGATCACCGGGAACCTGTACCCGTACGGCCCGGTCGACGGACCGATGCGCGCGGACCTGCCCGACGCCGCGACCGACCACAAGGGCGTCCTGCGGGCCCGGATGTGGGCAGACGCGCTGGCGGCGCACGAGGCCGGACGCATCCGCACGGTCGAGGTCCGCGGCTCGGACTACGTCGGCCCGGGCACCGGCGTCAACGGGCACGTCACGCGGGTGCTCCCGACCGCGATGCGGGGGAAGCCCGTCACCGTGATCGGGCGCTCGGACAAGCCGCACTCGTACACCGACGTCGGCGACGTCGCGCGGCTCCTCGTCGCCGCGGCGGACGACGAGCGGTCGCACGGTCGGACCTGGATCGTCCCGACCAACGCACCGCGGACCCAGGAGCAGGTCCTCACCGAGATGCTCCGGACGGCCGGTCGGCCCGCCGTCCGCGTGCGGTCACTGCCGATCGGCCTGCTCCGCGGGATCGGCGCGGTGTCCCCGTTCATGCGGGAGGTCGCGCAGCTCGGCTACCAGTGGTCGGCCCCCTACGTGGTCGACGACACCGCGACCCGTGCGCACTTCGGGTTCGGCCCGACGCCCTGGGACGAGGTCTGCCGCCGCACGGTGGACGGGCTGACCGTCTGAGCCGACCGGACGGGAGGCACGACCCGCGACGGGCGGGCGGCTCGCGTCCGTCCCGGAGTCGGCCCGGCAGTGGGCAGGGCCGATGGGGTCCCGCGACGCGACTGCGCGACCCCGGAGAACGGGGTCGCGCAGCGGATCAGTGGCCGGTCAGTGGCCGGTCAGTGACCGACCGATGACTGGTCAGTGCCGGGGCTTGCGTGCCGGACGGTCGTCGTCGCGGCGGTCGTCACGGCGGGGACGGTCGTCCCGACGGGGCGCACGCGGTCCGCGGTCGTCGCGGTCGTACCGACGGGCACCGCCGCGGCGGTCCGGCGCGATCTCGATGAGCTTCCCGCTGATCCGGGTGTCGGCGAGCCGGTCGAGCACGCCCGGGTCCATGCTCTCGGGCAGCTCGACGATCGAGAAGTCGGGTCGGATCTGGATCGCGCCGAAGTCGTCGCGCCGCAGGCCGCCCTCGTTCGCCAGGGCGCCGACGATCTGGCGCGGCTCGACGCGGTGGCGACGCCCGACCTCGATCCGGTAGGCGGTCATCGGCTGCGAGCGGCGCGGCCCACGGTCCTCGCGGCCACCACGGTCGTCGTCACGGTCGCGGCGCTCACCACGGCGGCCGTCGCGGTCCACCTGGTTGCGGAGCTGGTCGTCGGCCGGGTCGAGCAGCAGCGGCGAGTCACCCTGCGCCACGACCGCGAGCGCGGCCGAGACGTCCTCGGCGGGCACGTCGTGGTTGCGGACGTAGTGCGCGATGACGTCACGGAACTTCTCGATGCGGTCCTGCTGCTCGAGCGCCGCGGTGATCGCGTCGTCGAACCGGCTGAGGCGCGTCTCGTTGACGTCCTCGACCGTGGGCAGCTGCATCTGCGTGAGCGGCTGCTTCGTGTGGCGCTCGATGGCCGACAGGAGCCGGCGCTCGCGCGGCGTGACGAAGCTGATCGAGTCACCCTTGCGGCCCGCGCGACCGGTGCGGCCGATGCGGTGCACGTAGGACTCGATGTCGACGGGGATGTCGAAGTTCACGACGTGGGTGATGCGGTCGACGTCGAGGCCACGGGCGGCGACGTCGGTGGCGACCAGGATGTCGAGCTTGCCGGACTTCAGCTGGTTGACCGTGCGCTCGCGCTGCGCCTGGGCGACGTCACCGCTGATCGCCGCCGCGGCGTACCCGCGGGCGCGGAGCTTCTCGGCCAGGGTCTCGGTCTCGCTCTTCGTGCGGACGAAGATGATCATGCCCTCGAAGTCCTCGACCTCGAGGATGCGGGTGAGCGCGTCGACCTTCTGCGGGTACGACACCATCAGGTAGCGCTGCGTGATGTTCGCGGCGGTCTTCGTCTTGGTCTTGACGGTGATCTCGGACGGGTCGTTCAGGTACTGCTGCGAGATGCGACGGATCTGCGCGGGCATCGTCGCCGAGAACAGCGCGACCTGCTTGTCGTCCGGCGTCTCGGCCAGGATCGTCTCGACGTCCTCGGCGAAGCCCATCTTGAGCATCTCGTCGGCCTCGTCGAGCACGAGGTACTTCAGCTGGGACAGGTCGAGCGTGCCCTTGGCGATGTGGTCCATGATGCGACCGGGCGTGCCGACGACGACGTCGACGCCACGGCGCAGCGCGGACAGCTGCACGCCGTACGCCTGGCCGCCGTAGACGGGCAGGACGTGCACGTGCTTCATGTGCGATGCGAACTGCTCGAACGCCTCGCACACCTGCAGCGCGAGCTCACGGGTCGGCGACAGCACGAGGGCCTGGGGCACCTTGCTGCCCGACTCCATGCGGGACAGGATCGGCAGCGCGAACGCCGCGGTCTTGCCGGTGCCGGTCTGCGCGAGGCCGACGACGTCGCGCCCCTCGAGCAGCGTCGGGATCGTCGCTTCCTGGATGGCGGAGGGGGTCTCGTAGCCGATGTCCTTGACGGCCTTGAGCACCGGATCGCTCAGGCCGAGGTCGGCGAAGGTCACCACGGGCCCCTCGTCGGCGGTCTCGGTGGCGGTGGCGGTGTCCGTGCTCATGGGGAAACGGTACCTCGGACGGCGGACGCCCGCTGACGCGACCGGGCGAGCGGTGGCCGGACGGAAGGCGCGTGGCGGCGCCGCGACGCGCCTCCCGTCCGTCGCCATTTAGTTGCATTTCGGAACCACCCGATGTATCGTTGCGCGGTCTGCAAAGTTACACAGTACGAAAAAGGAGTTCGATGACCGCCACCGCACCCGTCTCGGTGCAGCAGGGCCGCGACACCGCCGGCCCCGACGCGGCGACCGGCGCGCACGCGCCCGGCACCTCCGGCCAGCAGCCGCTCATGACGCACCGCCAGATCCTCCTGGTGATCTACGGCCTGATGGCGGGCATGTTCCTGTCGTCCCTCGGCCAGACGGTGTTCGGCACGGCGATCCGCACCATCGGCGACGACCTGCACGGTCTCGACCAGCAGGCATGGGTGACCACGGCCTACCTGATCACGTCGACGATCGCGACGCCGATCTACGGCAAGCTCTCCGACATCTTCGGCCGACGGCCGCTCTACATCTTCGGCATCGTCGTCTTCATCCTCGGCGCCGTGCTGTCCTCGATGTCCACCTCGATGCTCATGCTCGCGGCCTTCCGTGCCGTGCAGGGCATCGGCGCCGGCGCGCTCATGTCGCTGCCGCTCGCGATCATGGGTGACATCCTCGCGCCGCGTGAGCGTGCGAAGTACCAGGGGTACTTCCTCGCCGTGTTCGGCATCTCGTCCGTCATCGGACCGCTCATCGGCGGCCTGCTCGCCGGCTCCTCCGAGATCCTCTGGATCACCGGGTGGCGCTGGGTGCTCCTCATCAACGTGCCGATCGGCGTCGCCGCGCTCATCATGGTGATCGTCTTCCTGCACCTGCCGAAGGTGCACGGCAAGGGCGACAAGCCGAAGGTCGACTGGTGGGGCGCGACGGCCGTCATCGTCACGCTCGTGCCGCTGCTGCTCGTCGCCGAGCAGGGCCGCACCTGGGGCTGGGGCTCGCCCGCCGCGATCGCCAGCTACGTGATCGGTGCGCTCGGACTCGTCGCACTGCTGCTCGTCGAGTCGAAGATGGGCGACGCGGCGATCATCCCGCTGAAGCTCTTCCGCTCCGGCACGTTCTCGATGGCGACCGTCATCGGGTTCCTGGTCGGCTTCGCGATGTTCGGCGCCATGCTGACCATCCCGCTCTACCTGCAGATCGTCGTGGGCCTGACCCCGACCGAGTCGGGCTTCGCCACGCTGCCGCTCGTCGGTGGGCTGATGATCGCGTCGATCACCTCGGGCCAGATCGTCGCCCGTGTCGGCCGCTACCGGATCTTCCCGGTCATCGGCACGTTCCTGGTGTCGGCCGGCTACGTCGTCCTGACCTTCATGACGATCGACAAGCCGCTCTGGTTCCTCATGATCGGCATGTTCCTGATCGGCCTCGGGCTCGGCTCGGTCATGCAGTCGCTGACCCTGGCGTCGCAGGGCTCGGTCGAGGCCCGGGACATGGGCGTCGCGACCAGCTCGGCGACGTTCTTCCGGCAGATCGGCGGAACGCTCGGCACCGCGGTGCTGCTCTCGATCCTGTTCTCGGTCATGCCGAGCAACATCCTGACGGCGACCGCGAACCAGGCCGACCTCAAGCCGGCGCTGTCGGCCGCACTCGACCCCGCGGTGGCGAGCAAGCCGGCCAACCAGGGCGCGATCGACACGATCTGGGCCCCGATCACCACCCCGCTGCAGCAGACCGTCCAGGGGAAGCTCGACGACGCCTCGGCGCAGGCGAAGCAGGCGGCCGACCAGGCCGTCACGCAGCAGGTCACCGCGGCCGTGCAGCAGCAGGTCGCCGCCGGTGCCGTGCCCGCAGCCGCGGCGCAGGGCGTGATCGACCAGCAGGTCGCAGCGGCCACCCCGGCCGCAGAGTCCGCAGCCCTCGAGGCCGTGGCGGACGAGGCGCACGCCAGCGTCCAGGACGGCACGGTGTCGGTCGACTGGTCGAACGCCTCGCAGCGGTCGTACTGGGTGGACGAGCTCACGCCGGCCCTGGCGAAGCAGATCGACGACGGCGCCAGTTCGGACTCCGCGGCGACGAGCACGAACGACACCTCGTTCCTCACCGGCGCCGACAGCCGCCTCACGCGGCCGTTCATGGCGGGCTTCAACGCCTCGTCCGTGACGATCTACTGGGTCGGACTCGGCGTGATCCTGCTCGCCTTCGTGCTCACCTGGTTCTTCCGGGTGCCGCCGCTGCGCCAGCGCTCGGCGCTGCAGGAACAGCACGACGCCGCGAACGGATCCTCGTCAGACGGCTCCTCGTCCGACGGTTCCTCGTCCGATGTCGACCGCTCGGCGCCGTCGGCCGAGGCCGAGCTCGAGGCCCGCGCCGGGCTCGCGGCAGCCGAGGCCGGATCGTTCACCGGGCCGATGACCGGCTCCACGCCGACCCAGCGTCGGTGACCCCCGGCCGCCCGCACCCCGCCCGGGGTGCGGGCGGCCTCCCCGTGCCGGACCCGTCCGGCGCAGACGACCCGGGCCACCGCAGGACACGGTGGCCGCCCAGCACCACAGGAGTGCACGTGAGCACCACAGCAGCACCGGAGCCGGTCACCGCGCCGTGCACGTTGCGCGAGCGGAAGAAGCAGCAGACCCGGCAGGCGCTCCACGACGCCGCCCTGACGCTCGTCTCCGAGCACGGTCTCGACGGCGTCACCGTCGAGCAGATCTGCAGCGACGCCGACGTCTCCCCGCGGACCTTCTTCAACTACTTCACGTCGAAGGCGCACGCGGCGCTCGGTCTCGACACCGTCGAGGTGCCGGAGTGGGCGGCCACGCGCTTCGCCGAGGCGGACGGCCGACTCGTCGACGACCTGTGCGTCCTGATCGCCGCGACCGTCCCGCTCTCCCAGGACCGCCGCCGGATGAAGGAGCTCCTCGTGCTCCGACCCGAGATGGCACCGATGGTCATGCAGTGGATGGCCGAGTCGCGGCAGTCGCTCCTCGCCACGGTGTCGTCGCGCACCGACGAGCAGACCGCTCGCACGGCCGTCGGACTCGTGCTGTCCGCGCTGTCCGAGGTCGCGCACCGCGACACCGTCGGTGACAGCGACGAGCTCGCGGTGAAGCTCCGCACCGTCGTCGCCGAGATGGGCGCGATCGCCGCGTCCTGATCCGCGCCCGCGGTGCGACGCACGGTGCCGCACGGCGCTGCGGGGTTCCACAGGGTCCCTTCGGGAAGCCGCAACCGATCGTCCGCGAAGGTTCCTCGCCGCCTACGCTCGCGGCACCGGACGTACCCGACGACCGGTCCCGGCGCGGTCTCCCGACGCTCCGGGGATCCGCGAGGAGCACCATGCACCACGTCCCGAGCGCTCGGTCCGCAGCGCGCACCACCGCAGCGGCTGCCGCCGTGCTGGTCGCCGCCGCACTCGGCGTCCTGCCGGCCGCCACGGCCCGGGGCGCCACCCAGCCCGTGTCGGCGTCGACAGCGTCGTCGTCGCCGACACCGGTCACCCCGCCGACGACGGCGGACGTGCCGTCCTGGGCAGCGGCCACCAGCGAGTCCTCCCCCCAGGTGCTCCCGACCGTCCGGGCCGGCGAACCGTCCTCCGCCGACCTGCGCGCACGGGACGCCGACGGAGCCACGTACTCGCTCACCACCGCCGACGGCGCCACGGCCCACCCGGACGACGGGCTGACCTTCGCCCACGGTGTGCTCTCCGGCACCCCGACCCACGCGGGCACCGCCACCGTGCGGGTCACCGCGACGACCGCGGTCGGCTCCGCGGAGCACTGGGTGCGCTGGACCGTCCTGCCGGCTGCCGCCACCGGCGTCGGCGTGGTCGTCCGCACCGTCCCCGCCGCGTCGGACGGTACGTACACCTGGGTCGGTGCCGACGGCAGGGTCTACCCGGATCCGCTGAGCGTGGCGCTCGGCGGCTCCCTCACGCTCGAACCGTGGACGACCGACCGGTTCGGCAACACGGTGGCGGTCGCCGAGGACGCCGAGGTCCGTGCGAGCGACGACGCCGACCGGGTCGACCGCGCCGACGGGACCGTCACGGTGACCTTCACCGGTGCGGCGTCGCAGACCGTCCGGGTGTCGGTCGACGGCACCGCGACCACGTTCCCGGTGCGGGTGACCGGCGGACGGGCGGCGACCGCTCCCGAGGGAGACGCCACCACCGCAGCCCGGGTCGGGCAGGACCCGGACGGTGGTCCGTCGAGCGCCCGCTCCGTCGCGGACACCGCCGGCGAGCTCGCCTGGACCGGGGCCGATGCCGCCGTGCCGATCGGCTGGGCCGTGGCGCTCCTCACGCTCGGCACGGCCGTGGTCGGACTGCGCCGGGCGCGTCGGACGCGGCACCGCGCCTGAGCCGGGCGGCCGGCCCGAGACGCCGGCGTTTCGCCGTGCCGGACGGGTCCGAGACGCCGGCGTCACCGCGAGACGCCCCCGATCGCGCGAGACGCCGTCCTCTTCGGCGGCGTCTCGGCACGACGCCGGCGTCTCGGCACGACGCCGGCGTCTCACGTCGACCACGGACAGGGAGGCCGAAGGGGGCCCGCCTGCGAGCACCGGAGTACGGTCAGCCCATGGACGGCACAGCCCCGACCCCGTACCTCCTGCTCCCCGGCACCGCCCGCACGGCGCTCGCCCGCTGGCAGCAGGTCTTCGGCGGCGACGTCCGCGTCACCTCGTACGAGGAGGCCGCTCGAGAGGACGGGCCGCCCGGCGCCGTGGCGCACGGCGAGCTCGTCGGCCCGGTCCGGCTCTTCGCCGCCGACACCGGCCCCGACGACACCGCGCTCGCGGTCTCCGGCTTGTTGTTCGCCCTGCTCGGGAGCGCCCGGCCCGAGGTGCTCCGGCGGTGGTTCGTGGACCTGGCCTCCGACGGCACGGTGGTCGACGACCTCCAGGAGCGGCCGTGGGGCGACTGGGACGGAACGGTGCGCGACGCGTTCGGGGTGACCTGGTTGATCGGGTTCGAACGGTCAGCGCTCGACGACCAGGACTGACCAGCCTCAGTCCGTCGGGTGCTCGTCGGACCCGAGCGGGAGCAACGGTGCCCAGAACGCGTCCGGGCCGTCCGTGACGACGGCGTCGGCCTCGAAGCTGAACCCGTACCCGCGCACGAAGTCGAGGGCTGCGACCCGCTCGTCCTCGGCGTCGTCGGACGCAGCGTCGGGGAGGTGCACGCCGTGCCCCATCCGGACGCCGGAGTCGCTGACGAGTGTGAGGTCCCACCGGCCCTCCTCCGCGCGCTCGATCCGGACGACGGCGGCCTGTGCAGCGGTGAAGTCAGCCATGCAGCGGATCCTACGGACGGCCGCCCGAGCGCGTTCAGGGTCCCGACGCCCGTACCCTGACCGCATGGACACCCCACAGCCGTCCGGCACGACGAAGCGCCGGATCACCCTCGACCTCGGTCGCCCCCTGCTGACCTGGGGAGCACGACCGACGGTGACGATCGACGGCGTCGGTCACCCGGCCCAGTGGGGCACCGGCACGTGGGCGGTCGCCGACGACGGGTCGACCCGGATCGGCGTCTCCTGCTTCAACCGCCTGTGGCACTTCGGCACCGCCAGCGGCACGGTCGGCGATGCCGACGGCTTCGCCTACCGCAGCAGCGCACTGCCACTGGGCCGCGGTCGGCTGACCGCCCGTCGCACCACGGGCTGAGCACGGAGGCGCGGTGCCGGTGGGCGGTCCCGCTCACCGACACCGCGCCTCCCGTCAGTCGTAGATCGCGATCCAGTCGACGCTCACGTGCCCCGAGGCGCCCGCCGGCACGCGCCCACCGGTGTCGGTCTCGGCCTGCAGCGTGACCCGCATCGGCTTCGTCGGCACGGCCTTCGTCGTCGACGCGACCAGCTTGCCGTCCCAGAAGAAGCGGACCACCTTGCTGTCCCACTCGGTGGTGGCGACGTGGTAGCTGCTCGTGTCGGTGGCCGCGAAGGTCTCACGCTCCGGCTGGAAGGTCATGGCGCCGTTCCGCAGGCTGCCCGGGACGGCCGACGCGGGTCGGGGCTTCGCGCCGAGGGCCGCTTCGGGCCAGTCGATCTCGCCCTCGTTCCACCGGTCGCTCGACGGCCACAGGATCACGACGAACTTGTACCCGGGGGTCTTCGTGGTCTTGTAGCGGATCGAGACGCGGCCGGTGCGGTGCGGCGCGTAGCCGTCGGGCATGACGGCCGCGGCGAGCGGCTGACCGCGGTCGGACCGCAGCCAGAAGTCGAGCGCACCGTTCTGCACGCTCAGCACCTTCGACGGTGTGTAGCGCCCCTGACCGCTCGTGTCGGAGAACCCGTCGTACAGGCCCATGCCCGGGTACTTCGCGGCGACCTCGCCCGCCGGCGCGGCCGTGGCGAAGTCCTGCCGGTAGGTCTGCTTCCAGGTCCGACCGTTCGACACGACGGCGCCCTTCGGGGCGGAGGTCGTCGTGGTCGACGTCGGTGCGGCGGACGCGGAGGGGGGAGCCGAGACATCGGCGACCGCGCCGACTGCGAGCACGGCGACGGTGAGGGCTGCGACGATCGAAGACTGCAAGGGGCGCTCCTGCCTGTGGGCGCCGACGTGGGTGGCGTCGGCGGACCGTGGTGGTGGTGCTCGGTGTGCCCTGCTGTGTCGGCTCGGGAAGGGCTGCCGTCAGTGGAACGACGGGCGGCTGCCAGGCAACCCCCAGCGGCGTACCCCGTTCGCGCGAGCAGAACGGTCTGACTGCGCGCCGCTCCGCGGATGTCGGCGCGGACCCGCCGTCGCACGTACCCCGACCTGGGGGAAGCGCCGGCCGGTGGGAGGGCGCGGGACGGACGCCGGTGACCGCTCCAGTAGGGTGAGCGACATGTCAGTCGGGTTGCTCGCCGTGGTGGACGACATCCTCTCCGCGGCCCTCAAGGCCAGCGCGAAGACCGCGGGGGTCGTGATCGACGACGCGGCGGTCACTCCGCAGTACGTCCAGGGACTGCAACCGGCTCGCGAACTCCCCGTCGTCGGGCGCATCGCGCTCGGCAGCCTCTTCAACAAGTTCGTCATCATCATCCCGTTGGCGCTGCTGCTGTCGGCGTTCGCCCCGTGGGTGCTGCCCTGGCTGCTCGTCATCGGCGGCACGTACCTGTGCTTCGAGGGCGCCGAGAAGGTCACCGAGTGGTTCGGTGTGCACCACGAGGCCGCCGGCGACGCGCAGCCGACCACGGAGCCCAGGCTCGTCTTCGGCGCCGTGCGCACCGACCTCATCCTCAGCACCGAGATCATGCTCATCGCCCTGTCGAGCCTGGACACCGGGCTCGACTTCTGGCCGAAGGTCGGTGCCCTCGCGCTGATCGGGCTCGGGATGACGGCCCTGGTCTACGGCGCCGTGGCGCTCCTGGTGAAGGTCGACGACATCGGCCTGCAGATGATGAAGAACGACTCCCGGCGGACCCGCCGTGCCGGTGCGCGGATCGTGCGCGCGATGCCGACGGTGTTCCGGGTCATCAGCATCGTCGGCACGGTCGCCATGCTCTGGGTCGGTGGGCACCTGGTGATCGCGAACCTGGCGGAGACGTTCTGGGCGGGCCCGGAAGAACTGCTGCACGTGGTCGAGCACGCGGTCGAGGTCGCCGGCCCGGTCGTCACGTGGATCGTCGACACCGCGGTGTCGGCCGTGTTCGGGCTCGTGCTCGGCATGGTCGTGGTCGGCATCGTGCTCGGTGTCGGTCGCCTGCGGGGCCGCGCGCACTGACCCGACCGGGCTCCCCCGACGGCACGGTCCGAGCGGTCCTCCTGGCGCGCCGTGGACGTGGCCGGCAGGTCGTCACCGCGACGGGGCGGAGTGCTGCGGCGGCCGGGACGGCGGCCTCAGGCGTCGCCGACCGCGGTCTCCCACTGGTACCAGGCCTCGAGCTGCGCCTGCGCACTGCCGAGTGCGCTGTGCGACCCGCGCACCGATCCGTCCTCGGACTCGAGCTCGTACTGCCGCTGGAGCGTGATGCGGGCCAGCACGCGGCCGTCGGCCCACGCCGACCAGGAGGCGTCGCTGTCCTGACGCCAGGTGAGGTCGTTCCGGTGTGCCATGGTGCGGCTTCCGTTCGGTGCCGCAGGAGCCCGGGTGGCGGAACGACCCGTCGGACGCTACGCCGTCCGCCTGGACGGTGCTCAGCCGCACGGACGGCGCTCAGAGCTCGACGTCGCTGCCCATCGTCACCGTGCGCTGTGCCGGCAGCCCGAAGCGCGCTGCCGGATCGGCCGCGTTGTGCGCCAACCCGACGAAGAGCTTCTTCCGCCAGCGCGCCATGCCGCGGTTGCCTGCCTGCGGTCGGAGCGCACCGCGCGAGATGAAGTACGACGCCCCGGCGATCGCCTCCGGATCGACGTCGAGCACCTCGGCCAGGCACGCGGCGTGCAGGGCCCGCGGCAGGTCCTGGTCGTCGGAGAAGCCGAACTTCACCGTGATGTGGTCGATGCCGTCGTCCTCGTACCCGAGGTCGTCGCGGAAGAACGCCCTGGCGTGCGGCACGTGCGGCACGTTCGCGGTGAGCACCGAGACGATGATCACGGTCCGGTGCACCACGTGGTTGTGCTCGACGTTCGCGCGGAGCGCCAGCGGGGTCGTCTCCTTGTTGGGGTGCGGGAAGATCGCGATGCCCTCGACCCGTGGGACGTGCTTCGTGTTGATGCGCTCGATGAACTCGGCGAGCGACCCCTCGCGTTCCTTGCGTTCCTCCTGCACGAGCTGCCGTCCCCGACGCCAGGTCGTCATCAGCGTGATCACCGCGAGGGCGATGAGCAGCGGGACCCAACCGCCGTGCACGATCTTCGACAGGTTGCCGGCCAGGAAGGTCAGCTCGAGCCCGCCGAAGACCACCGCGGCCAGCACGAGCTTCCACGTCGCCCAGTGCCAGAGCGGCTTGACGACCAGGAGCAGCAGCAGCGTGTCCACGACCAGCGCGCCGGTCACCGACACCCCGTACGCGGTGGCGAGGCTCGCCGACGACCGGAAGGCGAGCATGATCGCGAGGACACCGATGAAGAGCAGCAGGTTGACCGCCGGCAGGTAGATCTGGCCGCCTTCCTCCCGCGAGGTCTGCCGGATCGTCAGGGGCGGCAGCAGCCCGAGCTGGACGGCTTGACGCGTGAGCGAGAAGGCGCCGGAGATGACCGCCTGGCTCGCGATCACCGTGGCCATCGTCGCGAGCACGACGACCGGGATCTGCAGGGCGTCCGGGAAGAGCAGGAAGAACGGGTCCTTCGCCGCCGAGGGGTCCTGCAGCACCAGCGACGCCTGGCCGAGGTAGTTGAGCACGAGCGCCGGGAACACCACGAAGAACCAGGCGCGGAGGATCGCCGGACGGCCGAAGTGGCCCATGTCCGCGTACAGCGCCTCGGCCCCGGTGATGACGAGCACGACGGCGCCCATCGCCACGAACGTGATGTACGGGTGGGCGACGAGGAAGGAGATCGCCCAGGTCGGCGAGAGCCCCTGCAGCACGCCGGGGTGCGCGACGATGTGCGGGACGCCGGCCGCGGCGATGACCACGAACCAGAGCAGCATCACCGGACCGAACAGGTTGCCGACCTTGCCGGTGCCGAACCGCTGCACGAGGAACAGCAGCACGAGGATGACGGCCGCGATCGGCACGATGAGGTGCTCGAGCGACGGCGCCGCGGTCGAGAGCCCCTCGACCGCGGAGAGCACGGACACGGCCGGGGTGATGACCGAGTCGCCGTAGAAGAGCGAGACACCGATGATGCCGATCACCAGGAAGACCGTCGCGCCCCCGCGCCGCTTCGCGTAGAGCCGGCGCGCCAGTGCGGCGAGCGCCATGACCCCGCCCTCGCCGTCGTTGTCGGCGCGCATGAGCACGAGCACGTACTTGATCGACACGACGATCGTGACGCTCCAGAACATGATCGAGATGACGCCGTAGACGTCCTCCTGGTTCGCCTTCACGATGCCGCCGTCGATGGTGAACACCGTGCGGAGGGCGTACAGCGGGCTGGTGCCGATGTCGCCGAACACGACGCCGAGGGCGGTGAGGGCGAGGGCTGCGATGCCCTTCGCCGGCCCGTGCGAGGGGTCGTCGACGGTGTCGCTCGTCGGCGCCGGGGAGCGGGTCTCGGTCACGCTCGTCACTTCCGTCCGGGCCGTCCGGGCGACGGCCGCGGATCATCATCGCACCGGCGGAGCGTCGAGGCACTCGGCTGGCGCCCAACCGTGCACGAGTGTGCGGAGACCGGCTGTCGTGCAGGAGTCGTACCCCGTCCCCTCGACGCGTACAGGAACCGCGTCCTACCGTTCGGGTCGATGCGAGCGCGGACGTCCCGCGCACGGAAGGAGTGCACCATGGACCTCGACGGGTTCCAACCGGCCCAGCTGATCGTCTTCGTGATCGCGGTCGTCCTGGTGTTCGGCGGCCTGATCGCCAGCCGCCGGCGTCGCTGACCCGGCGCTCACCCGGTCTGCCGCCACGCGCGTCCGACGCGGGCGACCGACGGACGGGAGGCGCGGGACCGACGGGTGCCCTGCCTCCCGTCCGGTGGGCGGCGGTGGTCGCTGGTGGTCGCCGCCTCAGGCCGCCAGGTCGAGCAGCACGTCGTGCGCCACGCGCGCTGCGCGTGCCGACGCGTCGTCGAGGTGCTCCCGGAACTCGTCGCCGTCCGGTGCGCACAGGTCGCTGATCCCACGGATCGACAGGAACGGCATGTCGTGCACGTGCGCGAACTGCGCGATGGCCGCGGACTCCATGTCCACCGCTGCGACCGCGGGGAAGACCTCGCGCAACGCACGGGCGCGCCCCTCGGTGACGAAGACCTCGCTCGAGCCGATGGTCGCGGATCGGATGCGGTACGGCGTCCGAGCAGCGGCGGCGCGGGCGAGCATGCGGGAGTCGGGCGCGTACTGCGGCGGCATCCCGGGGACCTGCCCGAGCGCGTAGCCGAACGCCGTCGCGTCCGCGTTGATGTTCACGTAGTGCTCGCCGACGACGACGTCACCGATCTCGATGCCGCGCATGAGCCCGCCGGCGGTCCCGACGCTGAGCACCGGGACGGTGCCGAAGTCGTGGAAGCAGTGCGCGACGGCGGCCGTCGCGTTCGTGAACCCGATGCCGCTGCGGCGGAGGGCGACCACCGATCCGCCGACGTCGAGCAGGTGGTGTTCGTCGTGTCCGCCCACCGGCCCGTCGTCGATGACGACACCCCCCAGCAGGGTGGCGACGGCGGAGAGTTCCTCGGTCATCGCGGCGATGACGACGGCGACGGGCGTTGCTTGCACCGACCGATCCTCGCACGGAGCGGCTCGGCTCCCGTGCACGACGGCGCTCACGCGGCGGAGGACGGCCCGGCCGGGGACCCCGCGGCGGGCAGTGCCACCTCGACGACGAGACCGCCCTCCGGACGTGCGGCGACGTCGAGCGTGCCACCGTGCGAGGTCACGATCGCCGCGACGATCGCCAGACCGAGACCGGCGCCGGCGTCGTCCTCGCGCCGCCGCGAGGCCACCCGTTGGAACGGCTCGGTGAGGGTCGGGACGACCGCGGCCGGCACGACGGCACCGGGGTTCTCGACCACGACGACCGACGCGCCGTGCCGGGTGCCCGTCGTGACGCGGACCCAGCCGTCCCGCCCCGGGCCGACGTTGTGGACGACGGCGTTCTGCAGGAGGTTCGTCACGAGCTGGAGCAGCAGGGACGTCGAGCCGGTCGTCCACGCCGTCGCCGTGACGGGCTCGACGTCGATGCCCCGCGCCTCGGCGAGGGGCAGGACGGTCTCGACGGCCTCGTCCGCCAGGAGCGACAGGTCCACCCGCTCGCGGTCCGGGAGCTCCCGGCCGGCTCGTGCGAGCACCAGCAGGGCCTCGGTCAGGTCGACCGCCCGCTCGTTCACGTTCCGCAACCGCTCGAGGACCCCGGCCGGGTCGCGGTCCGGCTCGCGGGCGGCGACCTCGAGCAGCGCGCGCGTCGTGGCCAGCGGCGTCCGCAGCTCGTGCGAGGCGTTCGCCGCGAAGCGCTGCTGCTCCGCCACGTACGCCTCGAGCCGTCCGACCATCCCGTCGAACGCGTCGGCGAGGTCGCGGAACTCGTCGCGTCGCCCGGGGAGCGCGACGCGGTGCGCGAGCGACCCCGCCGCGACCTGTCGCGTGGCGTCGGTGATCCGGTGGAGCGGCGCCAGCACCCTCCCGGCGAGGAACCACCCGCCGACCAGCCCGACGACCACGAGTCCCACGGACACCGCGGCCGCTGCGGGGACGAACGCACGGACGAGGTCGGAACGATCCGGGACGTAGCCGTCGGTCGTGGCCAGGTTCCCGACGGGCACGTACCGCAGGAGGAACACCCAGACCACGGCGAGGATCAGCGCTCCGGTGAGCACCACCACCCCCGCGTAGCTGAGGGCGAGTCGCACCCGCACGCTGGCGCCGCGGCGACGGTCGGTCACGAGCCGCCGTCCGTCACGCCGTCGGCACGCGGTCCGTCGGTGTCGATGCGGTAGCCGACGCCCGGCACGGTGGCGATCACCCACGGCTCCCCCAGGCGCTTGCGGAGCGCCGACACCGTGATCCGGACGGCGTTCGTGAAGGGGTCCGCGTTCTCGTCCCAGGCGCGTTCGAGCAGCTGCTCGGCACTCACCACCCCGCCACCGGCGCGGACGAGGACCTCGAGCACGGCGAACTGCTTGCGGGTGAGGGCGACGTGGTGGCCGTCGCGGAAGACCTCGCGGCGGAACGGGTCGACCCGCAGCCCCGCCGCTTCGAGGACCGGTGGGCGGTGCTCGCCGCTCCGCCGTGCCAGCGCGCGGACGCGGAGCACGAGCTCCCGCAGTGCGAACGGCTTCGTCAGGTAGTCGTCAGCACCGACGGCGAAGCCGGAGACCTTGTCGTCGAGTCGGTCGGCCGCGGTCAGCATGAGCACCGGGACGCCGGCGTCGGTCGCGACCAGGTGTGCGGCGACCTCGTCGCCGGTCGGCCCGGGGACGTCCCGGTCGAGCACCGCGACGTCGTAGCGGTTCAGCGCGAGGAGCTCGAGCGCGGCGTCCCCGTCCTGCGCGACGTCGGCCGCGATGGCCTCGAGGCGGAAGCCGTCGCGGACGGCCTCGGCGAGCAGGGGCTCGTCCTCGAGGATCAGCACACGCACGGCACCGATGCTAGGCGGCGGTACGTGTCGGGAGCGTATGCGGAAACGCGTACGCTCCGACGACACGGTCCACGCTGCACTGGTCGACATGCAGCACCGTCCCGCTCCTCCCTCCGTCCCCGTCCCCGCACGACCGCGACGAACCGGGGCCGTCCTGGTCGTCGTCGTCCTCCTCGCCCTCGTCGCGGCGGTCGCCGTCGTCCTCGTCGTGCTGTCCGCCGTCTCCGGCCGCCCCGGAGCGACCGGCGGCGCACCGGGGCACGGCCTCACCGGCGCCTCCGCCGGCACACACGACGACGGCACGGCCGGCGCCGCCACCGGATCCGCCGCCGGCGAGGTGCCGTCCGGCGCGTCGGTCTTCGACGACGACCTGCCCGCGGTCGCACGACTGCAGCCGGACCTGCTCGACGCGGTCCGTCGCGCTGCCCGGGACGCCGAGGGCGAGGGCGTGCGCTTCGTCGTGAACAGCGGCTGGCGCTCCCCCGCGCTCCAGGAACGACTCCTCGACGACGCCGTCGCCGAGTACGGCTCGCGGCAGGAGGCGGCGCGCTGGGTCTCGACGCCCGAGACGTCGCTCCACGTCCGCGGCGAGGCGATCGACATCGGGGACTGGGATGCGGCCACCTGGCTGCAGGACAACGGCGCTCGGTACGGGCTCTGCCAGGTCTACGACAACGAGGCGTGGCACTTCGAGCTCCGGCCGGACGCCCCCTCCGACGGGTGCCCCCGCAAGTACTGGGACCCGACCGGCGACCCGCGGATGCAGCAGTGACCGCGTCCGGGTCGCTCCTGACGGTCCACGACGACGCCATCCGCGCCAACACGACCTTCTTCGCCGCCCTGACGGGCGGACGGTTGATGGCGGTGCTCAAGGCCGACGGGTTCGGGCACGGGGCGGTCGCACGGTCCGTCCTGGAGGCCGGGGCCGGCTCCGTCGGTGTCACGAGCGTCGACGAGGCGCTCGCGGTCCGCGCCGAGGGCGTGACCGCACCGGTGCTGAGCTGGCTGAACCCACCGGACGCGGACTTCGCCGCGGCGGTCGGCGCCGACGTCGCGCTCGCCGTCGCCGACCCCGCCGTCCTGGTCGCCGTCGTGGTCGCGGCACGCGCCGTCGGTCGCGCGGCACGGGTGCACCTGCACGTCGACGTCGGCATGGCCCGCGAGGGGTGTGCGCCGGCCGACTGGGCAGCGCTGTGCTCGCTGGCGCGCGAGGCCGAGGGCACCGGCGCGGTCCGGGTCGTCGGCGTGATGGGGCACATGTCCTCGGCGGACCGCCCCGAGGACGACCAGAACGTCCGCGAACGCCTGCTCTTCGGCAACGCCGTCCGGACCGCCCGTCGCCGCGGGCTGACCCCGTCCACGGTGCACCTCGCGGCCACCGCTGCCACGCTGACCGGCGTCGGGGCCGGGTTCGACCTGCACCGGATCGGCGCCGGACTCTTCGGCATCGACCCCTCGGGCACGACCGACCGGCTGCGGCCGGCGCTGTCACTGACGACCGTGGTCGTGTCCTCGCGCTCGGCGCGGGCGGGCACCCGCATCGGGTACGGCGGGACGAGCACGACCGCGTCCGCGACGAACCTGGCGCTGCTGCCGCTCGGGTACGGCGACGGTCTCCCCCGCGCTGCCTCGGGCCGGGCCGAGGTCCTGGTCCGTGGGCGCCGGTGTCCGGTCGTCGGGCGCTTCTCGATGGACAGCGTCGTCGTCGACACCGGCACCGAACGCACGTCCCCGGGCGAACCGGTCACCGTGTTCGGCCCCGGGGACGGCGGCGAACCGACCGTCGCCGAGTGGGCGGCGTGGGCGGGGACGATCCCGCACGAGCTCGTCACGCGGATCGGCAGCCGGGTCGCCCGCGTGCACCGCACCAGCACCAGCACCAGCACCAGCACCAATCCGAGCACCGAGGAGCACCCGTGACCGACCGACCACACCACCGCGTCGCCGTGATCGGCGGCGGCGCGAACGACGAGCACGACGTGTCCCTGGCCTCCGCGGCGGCCGTCGTCGCCGCACTCCGCACCGGCGGCCACACCGCGGTCCCGCTGACCGTCGGCCGTGACGGCACGTGGCACGACGAGGGCGGGGCGCTCCTGTCCCCGGCCGATGCCGTCGCCCGGTTGACGTCCTGCGACGCGGCCTTCCCGCTGCTCCACGGCGAGCACGGCGAGGACGGCGCCGTCGCCGGGCTGCTCGACCTCGTCGGCGTGCCCGTCGTCGGCTCACCGGTCCGAGCCGGCGCCCTCGCGGCGGACAAGTGGGTGACGAAGACGGTCGCCGGCGCGGTCGGCATCGCCTGCGCGCCCGCCGTGCGCGTCGCGGCAGCGGTGTCGGCGACCGAGGCAGCGGCGGCCGTCCCGTCCGCACCCCCGCTCGTGGTGAAGCCGATGTCTGCCGGGTCGAGCAACGGCGTCACCCTGGTCCGGCGGCACGACGACCTGACGGCGGCGATCGAGCACGCACGCTCCGCCGGCGGCACCGTGCTCGTCGAGTCGTTCGTCGCCGGGCGTGAGGTCGACGTGGCGCTGTTCCGCGACCGGTCCGGCGTCCTGCGGTGCGGCGCGACACTGGAGATCGCCACCGACGGGCGCGGCGTCTTCGACCGGGAACAGAAGTACGACGGCAGCGCCCCGTTCCGGATCCCGGCCGGCCTGTCGGTCGCCGAGCACGCAGCGGTCACCGGTGCCGCCGCCGTGCTCTACGAGGTCCTGGGCTGCGCCGGGGTCGCCCGCTTCGACTTCTTCGTCACCGGTGACGGGGTGGTGCTCAACGAGGTGAACACGGCGCCGGGCTTCACCGAGCAGTCGCAGGTCCCGCGGATGTACGCGGCGGTGGGCCTCGGCTACGTCGAGCTCGTCGACGAGCTGCTCGCGGCAGCGCTCGGCTGACGAGGCGGGCGGGCGGCGACGTCGTCCTCCGCCCGCCGCCCGCGCTACCGGACCTCGAAGGCGTACGTCGAGTACCCGTACGGCGTCGCCCGGTCGACACCCTGCAACCGGATCTGCCGCCACGTACCGGACAGCGGGACCCGGTCGGTGCCGCCGTCACCGTCGGTGACGGTGACGATGGTCGTCCACGCGCCCGTCGTCCCGTCCCGTCCCTCGATGCGGTAGGCGCGGCCGTACGCGTCCTCCCACCGGATCGTCGCCTCGTGCACCTCGTGGCGCGCACCGAGGTCGACGTCGAGCCGGGCATCGTCCCGGTGCTCGCTCGCCCACCGCGTGCCCGGGTCCCCGTCCACCGCGTGACGCGCCGGTGTGCCTGCCGACTCGTCGCCGGACGACGAGACCGCGGCGCGCCGGGCGAGGTCCGGCGTCGGCGTGCCCTCGGTGGAGAACACCCGGAACGACCACACCGAGACGCCGTACCGGGTCGTGCGCGAGTCGGCCACCAGGCGCACGAAGCGGGCCCGGATGCCGTCGAGGTCGTGCGTCTCCGTCCCGCCCCGTCCCTCGGCCGTCGTCGAGACCGTGCGCCACGGGTCGGATGCCCGGTCGCGGACCTCGACGTGGTCCGACGCCGCTGCAGCCGTCTCCCAGAGGACCTCGACGCGGTCGAGCGGCAGCACCGAGCCGAGGTCGACGGCGAGCCACTCGCCGTCGCGAGCCGTGCTCGACCACCGGGTCGTGTCGTCGTCGTCGACGGCGGCGTCGCCGGACAGGTCACCGCGCTCGTCGGACGAGGTCGTCACCGGCTTGCCGACGGCGACGTCGCGGGAGACCGCGGGCGACTCACCCTGGTCGAGGGTCGTGAGGACGGCCTGCCCGGTCGCCGCACCACGGACCGCGCGGACCGTCGCGGTGGCACCGCCGCGGTCCGGCAGGGTCGCCGTGCCCGAGGCGCTCACCGTCGCACCGTCGTCCGCGGTCCAGACGGGCTGGGCGTCACCGGTCAGCAGACCGCCGTAGCCGTCGGCGTCGAACCCGTACGCGGCGAGCCGGACGGCGGCGCCGGGCAGCACCGTGACGCTGCGCGGGGCGACCAGCAGGTCGCGCACGTCCACGTCGGCGGTGGCCGGTGTCCCGCTCACCTGCACGTCCCAGACCGAGTAGCCGTACTGGGTGAGGCGGTCGGTCATGTGCAGCCGGACGAAGCGGGCGGTCGCGCCGACCGGCACGGTGTCCACCGACGCGTCCGCGTTCGTGACGGTGCGGACGTTCCGCCAGGGGCCGTCGTCCGTGTCGGACACCTGCACGACGTACCGTGCCGCCGCGGCGTTCTCCCACGTGACCCTGACGGAGTCGACGTCCCGCGCGGACCCGAGGTCGAGCGTCAGGTCCACCGTGTCGACGCCGTGCGCGCTCTCCCAGCGGGTGGCGGGGTCCCCGTCGACGGCCTTCGCCGCGGTGTTGCCCCCGTCGGTCGAGCTCGCGGTCGCGGTGGTCCCCTCGACCACCGGGACAGAGGCGATCGACGACACGACGGCGCTGCCCTCGACCCCGCCGGCCTCGACCCCGCCGGCCTCGACGTCGCCCACCGTCGCGACGACGTAGCCTGCGCCGGGCGCGGTGGTGGTGAGGGTCCCGTCACCGGTGACCGTGCCGGGAGCGGTGGTGCTCCAGGCGACGTCGGCGGGCAGCGGAGCCGGGTCACCGTACTGGTCGTGGCCCTCGGCGGAGAACGTCACCGGCTCGCCGACCACGGCACGGGCGGTGCCGGGCGTCACGGCGATGCCCGTGAGCACCGGTGCCGGGGCGACACGGACGTCGTACGCGTCGGAGACCGTGCCGACGGTCGCGGTCACGGACACCTGGTCCGCCGCGGCCCCCGCGTGCAGGGTGCCGTCCTGGTCGATCGTCCCCGCACTCGTCGACCACCGCACGTCGTCGAGCGGCACGGTCGCGCCGTATTGGTCGTAGCCGGTCGCGGTGAACGCGGTCGTGCTGCCCGGGGCGAGCGTGCGCGGGTCGCCCGCCGTCCCGACGACGACCTTCGCCAGTCGGGCATCGAGGTGCGACGTGATCTGCGTCCGGGCGGGCACCGCGATCTGCCCGACGACCCGCTGCCCCGCGTACACGTCGTAGGTGCGCTGGACGTCGTCGACGTTGTCGATCACGTAGGAGTACGTGCCGTCGGCGGCGCGGAACACCTGGCTCAGCGGGTTCGACGTGTGGCGGTCGGTGACCTCGTGCCCGACGGTGCGGTTCGACATCGCCTGGTGGTAGACCATCCCGGCCATCGACTGTCCGGTCACGGTCGGGTCCTGCGCCTCCCAGAGCGCCGCGTGGACGTCGGCGTAGGTGTCCGGGTCGTACTGGGCGAGGAACCCGAGGACGACGTTGCCGAGTGCATCGCCCATCTCGCTGAAGACGGCGGCCGCGCGGGCGGTGTCGGCGCCCGGGCGGTGGTGGGTCAGGTCGACGCCGTACAGCCGGCCGATGGTGTCGGGGTCCGCCCGGTAGTCGGTGACGAGGAACGGCAGGAGCGGCGACGGCTCCGGCCAGTCCCCCGGCTGCCGGTCCGCCGTCGGGCCGTCGAGCTGCGCGGGCACGAGTGCCGCCGGCAGGGCCTCGGGTGTCCACCACCGGGACGGGAACACGACGGAGCCGTCGTCGTCGACCGAGACGTACAGCGTGTCCGTCGACCGGTCGTACAGGGGGTTCGTCGCGGTCTTCGCGGTCACGTAGCCCGGGTGGTTCCGTTCCACGGCCCGGATCGCGTCCTGCAGCTCACCGATCGCCGCCGGCCGGTCCCGCGTGATCGCGACGTCCCCGTAGGTACCGACGCCCCACCACTTCTTGGTGAGCATCTGCACGTGCCCGGCGTTGCCGTCCACGACGCCGTCCTGCCCGACGACCTCGCCCCGGGCTGCCATCATCTGCCGCATGATCGCCTTCGAGAAGTCCGGGTCCCACCCGAAGTACGTGAACCACGGCGCGGTCGGCATCCACTGGATCCCGTAGATCCACGCGGGGTCGCCGGAGAAGTACGTGGCCTCGGCCTGCCCGGAGTCGAAGAGGATGCCGGCCTGTCCGGCGTCGTACGCCTCGGGGAACGCGCCGTCGCCGTCGTACGCCGCCGACGCCGGGTTGCCGTGGGCGTTCTGGTAGTAGTCGCGGACGGCGGCACGCTCGGTGACGTACTGCACCGCACCGGCTGCCTGCATGTCCTCGTCACCGAGCACCGACCCGAGCAGGAACAGCCCGGCCTCGGACTGGATCGCCTCGGACGACGACTCCTGGTTGTTGCCGCCCGGCGAGGACACACCGCCGGCGTTCGAGTGACCGGTCCACACGCCGAAGGTGCGGAAGTGCGGGAAGCGCTCGTCGTCCCGGTCCCAGTTCGCGTACTGCTTCGCGACGAGGGTCGCCATCTCGCCGTACCGCTGTGCCCACTCGGGGTCGGCCCGTCCGAGCAGCGCGGTCGCGAGTGTGAAGTAGCCGTAGTGGAAGTGGTTGTCGTTGAACTGGGCGGACCCGTACGAGTCGCCGAACCCGATGAGGGCCTTCCACGTCGGGTACATCGCGAAGAAGTGCTCCCGCTCGCCCTCGCTGTACGTGTACCAGTCCGTGAGTGCGCGCTCGAGGGTCGCCCGCATCCGGTCGGCGTCCTCGGTGTCGCCGACCTGGTCCGCGACGCTCATGTACGCGCCGAGCTGCTGCAGGTCCTTGCCGCCCCAGTAGGTGTCGCCGCCGTAGGTCTCCTTCGCGGCGTAGTCCGACAGGTACTGCCGCATGACCTCCTCGCGGTACGGGTCGTCGCCCGTGCTCGTCGGCTCGGCGCCGATCGGGGTCAGCCCGCTGAAGGCGTACCGCAGCGTCCAGCCGTCGTGCCCGACGGTCGTCCTCATCGTGCCGCGCGGCGTCGCGTACGTGGCTCCGGTGAACGACAGGTCGTGCGTCGCCTCGGCGTACTGGTGCTGCAGCCAGCCCTGGACGGTGTCGTGGTCCGAGCCCTGCAGCACGTCGGTCTGCAGTGTCCACCGCTGCTCGACCTGTCCCGCCGCGGGGTCGTACGAGTAGTCCATCCGGGTGTCCCGCGGGACGGCGAAGGCCGTGCGGTGCAGGTCGTCGAGCGTCAGCCCCTGCTCGGGCACCGCGCTGAGCACGAGGAAGGGGGTGCCCGCGGATGCCTCGAGCACGTTCCCGGAGCGGGTGAAGGTGGTGCCCGTGGGTGCGTGCACCCCGAACACGTGCCCGTCCTGCCGGATCTCGAAGCGGTCGGTCGTGATCGTCCCGGTGAGTCCGCGGCCGTCGGCGTCGGTGAGCGCGGCGCCGTCCTGCAGGGTGATGCGCGGGGTCATGCCGTGGAACTCGAACCACTCGTACGGCGACCCCTGCACGCTCGTCACGTCCATGTACTGACCGCCCGGTCCGGCCTGCGGCATCCGCCAGCTCACGTTCCAGTCGCCCCAGCGCAGGGCGTCGGCCCGATCGGCGGAGAACGCCGTGGTGAAGCGCTCCGCGATGCCGTCCGGGGCGTCCGTGAGCAGCACCTGGTCGACCAGGACGTGCGCCCACCCGGCACGGAGCGAGTCGACGACCCGGACCTGCGCCGTCCGTCCGCGGTACGCGCTGACGTCCCACGTCGTCCAGCGCAGCTCCTCGCTGTCCGCGCCGGTCGCCTCCTCGACCACCTCGCCGTCGACGAGCAGCTGCACCGCCTCGGCCCCGGGGTGTCGGCCCCCGCCGACCAGGAAGGCGAGGGTCGACCGGTCGACCGTGAACCCCGGCGAGGTGAGCGTGCCGGTCGCGCCGTCGCCGTCGCGGTCGGTGAACGAGTCGACGAACCCACCACCGAGCCAGCCGGACACGGCGCTCTGACCGGTCGCCGTCCCGGATGCGGTCCCGGCGAAGGCGTCACCGGTCGTGGTCCACCCGTCGGGCAGACCGTCCTCGAAGTCGGCGAGCACCCGGTCGGAGGCGTCCGGCGCCGGGTCGACCGTGCCGCCCACGGTGACCGGCGCGTCGAGTCGCATCGCGGTGCCGTCCGCGTTCCAGGACGTCGGGAGGGTCACCTTCGTCCCCTGCGCACTGTTCGACGACACGAACGGGTACGCCCACATGTCGCCCGAGTACCTGCTGACGAGCAGGTCGGTCCACCACTGGTTCGTGGGGACGGGCTTCCCCGCCTGCGACGGGTCGACGTACAGGTGCTGGTCGACGGTCTTCCGCACGTCGGCGACGGACGCGATCTCCGCCGGCGGCGTCGGCGCGTACGAGCCGGCCCCGACGCGCACGCCGTCGACCTGCGGGCCGGCAGCACCGGGAGCGGATGCGGCGGCCCGGTCGACCGGCGGGTCTGCCGGGTCGGCGGCTCCGGTCCCTTCGGCAGGGTCCGGCAGGACCGTCGGGAGGGTGCTCGCCGACGCGAGGTCCGCGGCGGCGACGGGCGCGAGCGAGAGCCCGCCGAGCAGGAGCGTGACGACGACGGTGCGGACCAGGTGCACGGAGGGGTCCCTTCCGGGGGCGGAGGTTCGGCGGGGCGTGCGTCGGGTCGCAGGGACCCCTGTCGGCAGGCCCGCGCTGGACGTCAGGAGAAGTGAGGATCCGTTCTAGAGATGCGGTGGCGGCACGACCCCGCTGCGCGTCCGCCGGGCCCCGATCCGCACCGTCGTCGGCTCCCAGCGGGCCCGGGGCTACCGTCGGACCGGTGACGGACGAACGACGCCGCGAGGTCGGCGACAACGACGCCCCGGTCGAGGACGAGATCGAGGAGTCCTTCGACGCGGTGGTCGACGAGGGGGCCGAACGCCTGCAGCGGACCCTGCGGGTGGTGCTCGCGACCGGGTTCGCCGGCGGCCTGGAGATCGGGCTCGGCGTGATGGGGTACCTGGCCGTCCTGCACGAGACCGACAGCCACCTGCTCGCGGGCCTCGCCTTCAGCTTCGGGCTCGTCGCGCTGTACCTGGCGCACAGCGAGCTCTTCACCGAGAACTTCCTCGTGCCGATCGTGGCGCTCGTCGCCCGGGAGGGCACGGTGTGGCAGCTCGTCCGGCTCTGGGCGGGGACGCTGGTCAGCAACCTCGCCGGCGGTTGGGTCGTGATGTGGCTCGTCGTCCAGGCGTTCCCGCAGTGGCACACGGTGCTCGAGGAGTCCGCCCGGCACTACGTCGACGCCCCCTTCGGACTGCAGACCGCGGTGCTCGCCGTGCTCGGTGGGAGCACGATCACCCTCGTGACCCGCATGCAGCAGGGCACCGACTCCGACCCGGCGAAGCTCGTCGCGGCGGTCGCCGGTGGCTTCCTGCTGGCCGGTCTGCAGCTCTTCCACTCGATCCTGGACTCGCTGCTGGTCTTCGGCGCCATCCAGGCGGGGGCGTCGATCACGTACGGCCAGTGGGCCGCCTGGTTCGGCTACGTGCTCGTGTTCAACGTGCTCGGCGGTGTCGTGCTGGTGACGTCGCTGCGCCTCATCCGGTCGGCGGACCTGCTGCGCGGTCGACGGCGCGACTCGCCGGACGCACCGGACCGTGCGACGGGCGAGCAGGAGCGGGGCACCGCGCGCTGACCGGACCGGGTGCCGGACGGGAGGCCCGTGGCGGCGTCGCCACGGGCCTCCCGTCCGGCACGGCGTCGGGTCAGCCGACCGGGGTCGTCTCGTCCGCGTCGGCGGATGCCGTCACGGTGACCGCGTGCGGCCCGGGGTCCACCAGCAGGCGACGGCGTGCGTCGGTCGCCGACCCGGCGAGCAGCGCCGTCATCGAGCCGGTGCCGGCACCCGACGAGACCTCGACCGACGACTCGTCGAACCACAGGGTGAGCGCGACGCGGTCGCCCTCCGGTCGCACCGTCGACGCCACGTGCCGTCCGAACGACGCCGGGAGCCCCGGCACGGCGGGACGGTCGAGCCGGAGCGAGGCGTCGGCGGCGTCGTAGCGCAGGCCGAGCCGACGTCGGCCGTCGGCGTCGTCGAGCTCCAACCGGACCACACCGTCGGGTCCGCGCAGCGTGATCACGACCTCGACGCGGACGAGTCCCGGGAGCTCGTGGGTGCTCGCCGCGTCGTCGTCGTGACGGAGTACCGTGTCCACGGCACCGGTCGGGCCGACGATCCGCTGCACCAGCTCGAGGCGTCCGTCCCGCTCGGTCAGGCCGAGGGCCCGAGCAGCGGTCATCGCGCCGCGCCACGGCGTGGTCGGCAGGTCCTTCGCGTAGTCCCAGTTGTCCATCCACGCGACGAGCGTCCGGTCTCGGAGGCCCGTACCGGAGAAGGTCACGCCGGCGTACGAGTCGGGACCGTGGTCGAGCCAGCGGTACGTCGCGAGCTCCTCGGTGGACTGCTGCCGCCAGGACCCGTCCGGCGACCGGGTCTCGGCGGGGAGCGGCTCGTCCGGGACGAACCGCTCCCCGTCGAACTGCCCGAGCACGACGTGCGTACCGGATCCGCCCGCGACCCCGCCGGGGTTGAGGCTGACCAGCAGCACCCAGACCACGCGGTCGGGGTCGCCGTCGACGGTCAGGGGGAAGAGGTCCGGGCACTCCCAGACGCCACCGACCGGACCGGCGGGACCGTAGGTCGACACGAGGGTCCAGGTGCGCAGGTCGGTCGACCGGTGCACGAGCACCTGGCGGTCCTGGGCCTCGACGGCGACCATGATCCAGCAGGGGCCGTCCGTGCCCTCGTACCGGAACACCTTCGGGTCGCGGAAGTCGGCGGAGCCGCGGCGCAGCACCGGGTTCCCCGGGTACTTCAACCACCGGTACCCGCCGTCGGTGCTGGAGGCGAGGGCCTGCGACTGCTCGGTCTCGGCGGCCTGCGTCCAGATCGCGACCAGCGGCGGCTGCTCGGCCGATCCGAGCCCGCTCGTGTTCTCCGCGTCGAACACCACGGAGCCCGAGAAGACCTGCCCGTCCGCGTCGGCCTCGAGCGCCACCTCGTGCTCGGTCCACGTGAGCAGGTCGGTGCTCGACGCGTGCCCCCAGCCGACCGTGCCGTGGTCGATCCCGTCCGGGTTGTGCTGGAAGTAGAGGTGGTACCGGCCGTCGTGGACGACCAGGCCGTTCGGGTCGTTCATCCAGTTGCGGGCGGGCGTGAAGTGCCGCCGCGGGCGCCGGATCGTGGCGCCGTCCGTCGCTGGCTCGGTCCGGCTGCGCTCCGTCTCCGGCGCGTCGGACTGCGTGGCCGTCTCCGTGCTCACTTGACCGACCCTGCGGTGAGGCCACGGACGAAGAAGCGCTGGAGCGACAGGAACACCACGAGGGGCACGATCAGCACGATGAACGAGCCGGCCGCGACCAGGTTCCAGCCCGACCCGTACTGTCCGAGCAGCCCGAGCAGGCCCTGCTGCAGCACGGGGTTCGTGTTGCCGATGAAGATGTACGCGACGAGGTAGTCGTTCCAGACCCAGAGGAACTGGAAGATCGCGAACGACGCCAGCGCCGGCACCGACATCGGGACCGCGAGCCGCCAGAAGATCTGGAAGTGCGACGCGCCGTCGACGCGGGCGGCCTCGATGAGCGCGACGGGGAGCGTCGACATGTAGTTCCGCAGGATGTAGATGCAGAGCGGGAGCGCGAACGCCGAGTGCACGATCCACGCCGCCGGGAAGGTGCCGGTGATCTGCAGCCCGGTCGCCTGCGTGATCGTCTTGTACAGCTGCAGGACCGGGATCAGCGAGATCTGCACGGGCACCACGAGCAGCCCGACGATGACCGCGAAGTAGAACTCCTTGAACCGGAACTGCAGGAACGTGAACGCGTAGGCCGCGAACGCGGAGATCATGAGCGGCAGGATCGTGGCCGGGACCGCGACGGCGACGCTGTTGAGGAACTCGGCCGCCAGGCTCTGCCCGGTCCCCGAGGTCGCCCCCGTCAGCGCGTTCGAGTAGTTGTCGAGGGTCCACTCCGTACCGAACAGGTTCCCGAAGACGGTCCACCACCCGGTGCTCTGGGCGGCGGTCGTCGTGCGGAAGCTCGTGACGAGCAGGCCGATCGCCGGCACCATCCAGAGCACGGCGATGACGCCCATGACGATGCTCAGCAGGACGCGGGGACGCTGCTCGGCGCTGGTCTTCGTGACCCGTTCGCGCTTCGTCGCGACGATCTCCGGGGCTCCGGCCACCGGGACGATCTCGGTCATCGGAGGGCCTCCTGTTCGCGGTAGGTCCGCACCTGGTACACGATGACGGGCACCACGGCGAGGATGAGGATGACGACCACGGCGGACGCCTTCCCGGGGTTGTTGAACGCGAAGAACTGCGAGTAGAACTCGACGCCGAGCACGTTCGTGTCGAACTGCCCGTTGGTCATCGCGAAGACGATGTCGAAGATCTTCATCACCGTGATGAGGACCGTGATGCCGACGGCGATGATGGTGGTGCGGATCTGGGGAGCGATGACGCGGAAGAACGCCTGCCGCTCGCTGGCACCGTCGATGCGTGCCGCCTCGATCGTCTCCTCGGGCACGGCCTTGATCGCCGCGGAGAGCAGGACCATCGCGTAGCCGGCGTTCAGCCAGATCACGACCGCCATGAGCAGGAAGCTGTTCATGCGCAGGAAGTCGTTCTGCAGCCACGGGATCGGGTTCTGGTGCGTGATCGCGGTCCAGATGCCGTTGAGCAGTCCGACCTGGGGCTGTCCCGGTGCGTTGTACGCGTACACGAACGACCACATCGACGCGGCCGCGATGAAGCTCACCGACATCGGCAGGAAGATCAGGGACTTGAACGTCTTCTCGCGCTTCGGCCCGAGGCGGTCCGCCAGGGTCGCCACGAGCAGCCCGATCACGACCACCACCGCCGGGACGACGATGATCCAGAGCAGGTTGTTGAACAGGGTCGACAGGAACGACGGCGTCGAGAAGAGCGAGACGTAGTTGTCGAGGCCGCCGAAGGACGTCAGCCCGTACTGGTCCGTCTTCTGCAGGCTCTGGATGACCGTCTGCACCGTCGGGACGACCAGGAAGACGAGCAGGAGGAGCAGGACCGGCCCGATGAAGACGTAGGGCAGCAGTCGACCGTGCCACTTGCCGTGCGTCTTCGAGACCAGGAAGTTCAGCCCGAGGTAGATCAGGAACGAGACGGCCAGTCCGCCGATGACGGAGACGAGGACGCTGAGGACTTGCTGCACGAGGGGTCACCTCACTTCGTTGTCGGGGTGTGTCGTCGCGGCGTGCAGGCGCCGACGGCCGTGGCGGCGCCGGTCGGCACCGCCACGGCGCAGGTGGAGGGTGTTACTGCGACGGCCAGGAGTCGTCGATGGCCTTGAGTGTCTGGTCGAGTGACTGCTGACCCGCGGTCCAGGCCGTCAGGTTCGTCCACTCGGTACCGGCACCGACGGCTCCGGGCATCTGGTCGGAGGCGTCGAAGCCGAACACCTTCGAGTCCTTCACGGCCTGCTGCGCGACCTTCTGGAACGGGCTGGTGTACTCGGACGCCGGGAAGTCGTTGTGCGGCGAGAGCGCGGCCGACCAGTTCTTGGCGTAGCCGTTCGTGCCGAACTCCTTGCCGACCAGGTAGTCGACGACCTTCTTCGTGTCGTCGTCCGTCTTGAACGCGGCGACCAGGTCACCACCGCCGAGCGTGCCGGAGGTCGCGGCACCCTCGGGCGTCGGGAGCGGGAAGGCGTTCACGTTCGTCGTGTCGCCCTTCGCGATCTGCTCCTGGATCGCGGCCGGGAAGTTGCCCGTGATGAAGGTGCCCTGGCGCATCATGTAGCACTGCCCCGCCGACTTGCCGCCGTCGACGAACAGGTTGTTGCCCGCCGCGCCGAAGTCGGTGGACGCCATGGCCTTGCCGCCGCCGTTGACCGCGCCGTCGGCGAAGATCATCGACTCGACCTTGCCCGCGGCCTGCTTGACCAGGGGCGAGTCGAACTTCACCTCGTGGGTGATCCAGTCGTCGTACTTCTCGAGGCCGCCGTAGCGGAGCACGTACTCCTCGAGCCAGTCCGTCATCGGCCAGCCGTTCGAGCCCTGCGACGCGATGCCGACGCACCACGGGTAGCCGGAGCCGTCCTTGATGATCTTCTCCTGCAGCGCGGTGAGCTCGGCGTCGGTCTTCGGGACCTCGTACCCCTTGGCCTCGAACGCGGCCGGGTCGTACCAGACGAGCGACTTCACGTTGATGTTGTAGGGCAGGCCGTACGTCTTGCCGTTGACCTTCGCGATGTCGGCGAGGCCGTTCGCCTCGTCCGCGGTGACGCTCTTGACGTCCACGAGGTCGTCGAGCGGCTGGATGCCCTGGCTGATGAGGGACTTGAGCACGCCGGGCTGGGGGAAGATCGCGACGTCGGGGGCCTGGCCGCCCTTCACCTGCGTGACGATCGACGTCTGGAAGCTGTCGCTGCCCGAGTACTTGACCGTGATGCCCTGGCCCTCGGCCCACGTGTCCAGGTCCTTCTGGAACGCCGTGGCCTGCGCACCGGTGAAGCCACCGGAGATCGTGACCGTGCCGTCGGACGATGCGGATCCTCCGGCGCTGCAGCCGGTCAGCGTCAAGCCGGTCCCGACCGCGAGCGCGGCGGCGACGGCGATGCCCTTACGAAGCCTCATTACTTCGACCTTTCACTCGCACAAACCCAAATCGTTTTGTGTTGAGGAAGAGCATCACACAGGGGCCGTCCGCTCGCCACGGGCGCGGGTCACGAACGAGTAACGGTTACCGGTCCGATCGAGTCGCGGACGACGAGCTCTCCGCGGAGCCGCTCGACCCCGGCACGCGGCGTCGGCGGTGCGGTCAGCGCTCCCGTCTGCTCGAGCGCACGGCGGACCGCCGCACGACCCATCTGCTCGTGCGGGAGCGCGACGGTCGTCAGGCCCGGACGCAGGGCGGCGGCCACGAGCTGCAGGTCGTCGATGCCGACGACCGACAGGTCACGGCCGATCCGCATGCCCCGCTCCTCCGCGACCTGGTAGACCCCCATCGCCATCTGGTCGTTGAAGGCGAACACCGCGGTCGGGCGCTCGGCGGCGCGGTCGCCGGCTGCCTCCGGTACCGGTCCGAACAGCTCCGTCGCCGCCCGGAAGCCCGCTGCGGCATCCGCGACCTCGCCGACCGCGCGGACCACCACGGGGGTGCCGCCGGCCTCCACCAGGGTCCGCTCGTACCCCTCGACCCGGCCGGTCACGGCGGGACCGGCGCCCTCGACCGTCAGGTGCGCGATGCGCCGGTGCCCCGCCGCGAGCAACGCGCGGACCGCCGTCGCGGCGATGTCCTGCTCGTCGGGCACCACCGACGGCACCGGAGCAGCGGGGTCGAACGCGTCGAGCAGCACCGTCCGGGCCGGGTCGAGCGACCGCGGCAGCCGGATGACCCGGTTCGACGCCGAGGCGAACACCACCGCGTCGACCTGCCGCTGGATCAGGGCGTCGATGCGCGGGTCGTCGAACTCCCCGGCTGCGATGTCGACGATCATCAGGACGTGGTCGTGCGCGGCGGCCTCGGCCTGCGCCCCGACGATGATCTTGCCCGCGTACGGGGTCGACGCGATCTCCTCGGACACGAACCCCAGGACCGCCCGTCGGTCGGTCCGCATGGCACGGGCGATCGGGTTCGGCGCGTACCCGAGCCGTTCGACCGCTTCCTCGACCCGGAGGCGCGTCCGGGCACTCACGGTGCCCTTGCCGCTCAGCGCGTGCGACACCGTCGTGATCGACACCCCGGCCTCGGCCGCCACGTCGCGGATGCTCGTCGCTCGCGCCACGTGGTCTCCTGCTCTCTGCCCGTCCGGCCCGACGGCCCTTCCGGGAACCACCCGCGGACCGCACGTGCTGAGCCTAGTCACGCACTCGGCGGACGTGGGCGCGGCGAGGGACTAGCGCGGAGCGGGCGCTCCCACGGCGAGCGCCGACGCCAGGGTCGCGATCAGCCCGAGCCGGGCGAAGTACGGTCGGCCGCCCACGGGGAGCACCGCGATGAGGGCGAACGCGTTCGCTGCGGTGTCCGCGAGCCGGTCCTGCTCGGACGCCGACAGCGGCACCCCGGCCACGACGAGGGTCGCCCACCCGACGATCTCCGCGCTCGGCAGCTCCGGGTCGCAGGCACTGGCACGGTCCACGCCGTCGGGCAGTGGCGTGACGCGGTGTGCCTGCAGGACCGCCTCGAGCTCTTCTCGCATCGCTCCACCGTAGAGAGCGGCACGACGTCGGTCACAGGGAACCGGGGGACGTCACCGCCCGGTCACCGGGTCGGCTCTCGGCTCGCGCGGGTTGAGTGGACCCGTGCAGCCCTCATCGGAACCGACGCAGACCCCGGGTGACGGCGCGCTGCTGTCGCTCGTCTACGCCAGCCGCGCGGTCGTCGGCTTCGGACTCGACGACCTCGACGACCTGCTGGCGCACGCCCGCAGCGCGAACGCCCGCGCCGGCGTGACCGGTCTGCTGCTGTTCCGCGACCACCGGTTCCTGCAGCTGCTCGAGGGGCCTGCCACGGCGGTCCGCGAGAAGATGGCGTACATCGCCGAGGACCCGCGCCACGACCAGGTCACCGTGCTGCTCGAGGAACAGGTGCCCGCACGGCAGTTCCCGGACTGGTCGATGGGCTACGCGGCCGAGACCACCCTGCAGCGCGCCGCGGTGCCCGGTCACCGCACCACCTTCGACGACCTCGACTTCCTGCCCGACGACCACGGCGGGGCACCGGACCTCGCCGCGGTGCGGGAGCTCCTGCAGTGGTTCCGGCAGGACCGGACCGGAGCAGGTGCGGACGCGGGCACGGCCCGCGCACGCTGACCCCGTCGCCGGGGTGACCCGGCCACGGACGGAGGGCGCGGTGCCGGCCCGCACCGTGCCTCCCGTCCGGCACCGCGCACGGCCGCAGCGTGCCGCGCCGGCACGCGTCGTGCCTCCCGTCCGGTACGCCGCACGTCGCACGCCCGCAGCGCGCCGATCAGCGCAACCAGCGGTACTCGTACTCCGGCCGTCCCTGCCCGCGGTGGCGGACGTCCTTGGCGACCTGCCCGGCGGCGGCCAGGTGCTCGAGGTACCGCCGGGCGGTGACCCGCGACAGCCCGGTCGCCTCGGCGACCTCGGATGCCGAACCACCGTCGGACCGCTGCAGCAGTGCGTCGCGCACCACCTCGAGCGTCTCCGGGGCGATGCCCTTCTCGTGGTCGGCGGGCGCGACCGGACGGAGCGTCCCGAGCCGCTGGTCGATGTCGGCCTGCGTGAGGGCACGACGGTCCTCGAACCCTCGCCGGAACTCGCGGTACGACGTCATCCGGTCGGCGAACGACCGGAAGCTGAAGGGCTTGACGAGGTACTGCACGACCCCGAGGGCGATCGCGTTCCGCACCGCCTGGACGTCGTGTGCCGCGGTCACCGCGACGACGTCGACGGCGGAACCGGCGGCCCGCAGCGTGCGGACGAGCTGCAGGCCGTGGGCGTCCGGCAGGTTCAGGTCGAGCAGCACGAGGTCCGGTCGCTCCGCAGCGACCGCGGCGAGCATCGCCCGACCGGTCCCCACGGTGCCGACCACGGCGAAGCCCTCGAGGCGCGACACGTAGGCCGTGTGCGCCTCGGCGGTCAGCGGCTCGTCCTCGACGATGAGGACCCGGATGGGCGCGGTCACGAGGGCACCCGCCCGGTGGTGATCTCGACGGTGAAGGTGCTGCCGTCCGGTCCCGTGGTCACGGCGACGTCACCGCCGATGCGGGCCAGGGTGGCGCGGACGAGGTCGAGGCCGATGCCGCGTCCCTCGGGACCGGACTGCTTCGTCGACCACCCGCGCTCGTAGACGGCGTCGGCGTCGGCGATGCCCGGTCCGTCGTCGCGGACGACGAGCCGGACGGTCCCGCCGGCTGCGGCGACGACGACCTCGACGCGGCCGCGGTCCGGGCCCTGCGGGGAGCCGGCGACGGCGTCGACGGCGTTGTCCACGAGGTTGCCGAGCACGGTGACCACGTCGGCGGGTGCGGCCGGGACGGGGTCGAGCAGTCCGCTCGTGTCGGCGACCAGGTCGACGCCGCGCTCGCCCGCCTGTGCCCGCTTGGCGGCGAGGAGGGCGTCGAGCACCTCGGGCTCGGTGTGCGCCAGGTCGGCGCACGGGTCGCTCTCGCCGGACGCGTCGGTCCCGCTGCGCCGGTCGGTCTCGCCGTGCCGCTCGACCTCGCTGTGGCGGTCGATCTCGTGTGCGGCGAACCGGATCGCCTCGTCGACCCGACCGAGCTCCAGCAGCGCGACGACGGTGTGCAGGCGGTTGGCGAACTCGTGCGTCTGCGACCGCAGCGCATCGGTGAGCGTCCTGGTGGCGGCGAGCTCGCCGGACAGGTGCAGCAGGTCGGTCTGGTCGCGGATGGTCGCGACGGTGCCGACCGGCCGGGTCGCCCCCCGCGGGAACGCCATCTCCTGGTTCACCACGAGCACCCGGTCGCTCGTGGCGTACGTCTCGTCCACAGCACGGTCACCCGATGCGAGCAGGGTCCGGAGGGCGTCCGGCACGTCGAGCGCCGCCAGCGGCACCGGATCCTGGCGTTCGGCCGGCGCCGGCAGGTGCAGCAGCTCCGCCGCACGGTCGTTGTGCAGGACGACCGCGCCCGACCGGTCGACGACCACGAGCCCCTCGTGCACCGAGTGGAGCACGCCCTCGTAGGACGCGAAGACCCGCGCGAGCTCCTCCGGGCCCCGTCCCGCGGTGACCCGACCGAGGTACCGGCTGAGCAACCACGAGAACAACGCGGACACCGCGACCACCGCCAGGCCGAGCAGGACGACCGACGTGAGTCGCGGCACGAGGGCACTCGAGATGTTCGCCACGGTGACACCGGCGGCGACCAGCCCGACGATCCGGCCGTCGTCGTCGGTGATCGGCGTGACGGCCCGCACCGAGGGGCCGAGCGTCCCGGTGGAGGTCTCGGTGAAGGTCCGGCCGTCGAGCGCCGGCTGGACCGTACCGCGGAACGGCCGGCCGAGCTCCGACCGGTCGGGGTGCGTCCACCGGGTCCGGTCGGGCGCCATGATCGTGATGAAGTCCGTGTGGGTGCGGCGCATCAGGTCGAGCGCGTACGGCTCGAGGCGCTCGGACGGGTCCGCGGTGGTCGCCTGCTGGACCACGAACGGGTTCCGGGCGATCGACACCGCGACGGCGGTGGACTTCTCGGCCGCGTCCGCCTCGAGGTCGGCTCGCGCCGAGGTCCAGCTCCAGACGCCACCGACCGCCACCCCGACCACGACGAACAGCAGCTGCAGCGCGAAGAGTCGCGCGGCGATGCTCCACCGACGGGGTACCACTGAGCTGCCTCCTCGCTCCGTTGCGGGACGACCCATCCTCGCGCACGGGGGCCCGTCCGCGCAGCCTCCCCGTGAACGTTGTGAACACAAGTCGCCGCCGCGGGTCGCTCCGCGCGAGGGTGTGTCCGTTCCCCCGAGGACGAACCGACCGGAGCGACGCCGCTCCCGGTCCTGACGACAAGGAAGTCGCATGGCATCGACGCATTCGACCACCGCCCGCCCACGGCGACGCGGTCTGGATCGCTCGCACTGGCTCTACATCGCGGTCATCGTGGCCGTGCTCGCCGGCATCGTGGTCGGCCTGACGGCCCCCGACTTCGCCGTCGGACTCAAGCCGATCGGCGACGGCTTCATCGCGCTGATCAAGATGATGATCGCGCCGGTCATCTTCTGCACGATCGTGCTCGGCGTCGGCTCCATCGCGAAGGCGGCAACGGTCGGCAAGGTCGGCGGGTTGGCGCTCGGCTACTTCGTCGCGATGTCGACGTTCGCCCTGGCGATCGGCCTCGTCGTCGGCAACCTCATCCACCCCGGCGACCAGCTCGACATGTCGAAGGCGACGTACGAGCTGCCCGCCGGCACCGAGGAGAGCGCGTCCTCGACGTCCGGGTTCCTGCTCGGGATCATCCCCGCGACGCTCGTGTCGTCCCTGACGAGCGGCAGCATCCTGCAGACCCTGTTCGTCGCGCTGCTCGTCGGCTTCGCGCTGCAGGCGATGGGCGAGAAGGGTGCGCCGATCCTCACCGGCATCCGACACCTGCAGGCCCTGGTGTTCCGCATCCTCGCGATGGTGATGTGGGCCGCCCCGATCGGCGCCTTCGGGGCCATCGCAGCGGTGGTCGGTGCCACCGGCGTCGCGGCGCTCGTCGCGCTCGGGACCCTCATGGTCGCGTTCTACATCACCTGCATCGTGTTCGTCGTCGGCGTCCTCGGTGTCCTGCTCCGCGTCGTGACCGGCGTCAACATCTTCCGGCTCATGAAGTACCTCGGCCGCGAGTACCTGCTCATCGTGTCGACGTCCTCCAGCGAGGTCAGCCTCCCGCGGCTCATCGCGAAGATGGAGCACCTCGGCGTCTCGAAGCCCGTCGTCGGCGTCACGGTGCCGACCGGGTACTCGTTCAACCTCGACGGCACCGCGATCTACCTGACGATGTCCTCGCTGTTCATCGCGAACGCCCTCGGCACGCCGCTGAACATCCCCGAGCAGATCTCGCTCCTGGTCTTCATGATCATCGCCTCGAAGGGTGCTGCCGGGGTGACCGGTGCCGGACTCGCCACCCTCGCCGGCGGCCTGCAGGCGCACCGCCCGGACCTGGTCGACGGCGTCGGCCTGATCGTCGGCATCGACCGGTTCATGTCCGAGGCCCGCGCGCTGACGAACTTCACCGGGAACGCCGTGGCCACGGTGCTGGTCGGGACGTGGACGAAGCAGATCGACAAGCAGCAGGTCGAGCGGGTGCTGTCCGGTGCGGCGCCGTTCGACGAGCGGACGATGTCCGCCGACGACCACGGCGCGTCGGCTCGCGCAGACGGTCCCGGCTCCGCTCCCGCCACCGACGAGCGGATCTCGACCGAGGCCGTCCGCACCATCGTCGAGCCCGAGGGCTCGACCGCCACCCGCCGGTAGTCCCTCGTCACGAGGAGATCGACGATGATCACGAACCCCAACCACACGAGTCCCGCACCGCACACCGTGCCCGGCTCGTCCGGTGCGACGGCTCGGCGGTCGAGACCGGAACGGAGCCGATCGGCTGGTGGGACGAGCGGACGAGGTCCGAGCGCAGCGGCTAGGTGAAGAAGACGACGGTGCCGACGCCGATCCAGGCGAGGCCGATCGCGGCCAGCGCGGCGAGGCTGGCGAGACCGGTCGCGATGACCGCCGACACCTGTTCGCGCCAGACGCGGAGCGAGCTCGCCGCGATGCAGAGGGCGAGGACGGCGACGGGCAAGGACCCGATCAACGCGGCAGCCTGGACGGCAGAGGTCCGACGGTCGTCTGCTGTGGGCGGGAGCATCCCGTCGTCGTGGTCGAACTGGGACGGCGGGGTCTGGTGTGCGGGGTCGAAGACTCCGGTCGCCACGAGCACGATGCCCCACAGGACGATCAGGGCGATCGCGACGAGTGCCCGGACGTTGATCTGCCGTGATCGGTCCCGCTCCCGAAGCCCCACGCGCCGACCCTAGCGCGCCGGGCGCCGGACCTCCGCGAGCACGGCCCGCCTGGTGGTGGCGCGTCCCGTCCTCGGACGTGCGGGCGGTCAGGCCGTGACGACGGTGACGTCCGCGGTGTCGAAGCGCTCGACGAGGTCCGGTGCGATGCCGTCGTCGGTGACGAGGGTCCATCCGCCACCGAGCCGGGTCCATGCGTGGAACTCCGACTGCGCGAGCTTCGAGGAGTCAGCGAGGACGTACACCGCTGCCGCACGACGAGCGATGAGTTCCTTCAGGCGGATCTGACCGAGGTCCGCCTCGCAGATCCCACGCTCCGGGGACACCGCGTCGGCGCCGAGGTACGCCGCATCGAACGTCAGGTACTCGAGCGCCGCCTCCGTCAGGGGTCCGACGAAGCCGTTGCTCAACGACCGGTACTCGCCGCCGAGCATGACGAGTCGGACGTCGTCGCGGTCCGCCATGTCGGTGACGACCCCGACGCTGGTGGTGGTGACGGTGAGGTCGGCGTCCACCGGGAGCGCATGGGCGAACGCCGCGACGGTCGAGCCGTTGTCGAGGAAGAGCGACGTCCCGGGCTGCACGGCCTCGGCTGCGCGCCGCGCGATGTCGCGCTTCGCGTCGAAGTGCTCACCGAGCCGCTGCCGCAGCGACGCCTCGGGGTGCGCGGCCACAGCCATCGCGCCACCGAACGTCCGGGTGAGCTTCCGCTGCTCCTGCAGGGTCGCGAGGTCCCGGCGGATGGTGGATGCCGTGACCCCGAACCGCTCCGAGAGTTCGTCGACGCTCGCGAGTCCGACCGTCGTCGCGAGCGTGACGATCGCGTCACGCCGAGCTCTGGCCGAGATCGACACGGGCACCTTCCGGACAGTGGGGACTCAGGACCTGTCAGGCGCCCGAGGCCGGTCGCAGCGCGCCCGACGTCGGGGCGAGCTCGGCGGCCTGGCGGAGCGCCTCGATCATGCTAGCGACATCGGCCTTGCCCGAGCCCGCGATGTCGAACGCCGTCCCGTGGTCCACCGACGTGCGGATGACCGGCAGACCCACCGTGATGTTCACCCCGGCCTCGATCCCGAGCACCTTCACGGGGCCGTGCCCCTGGTCGTGGTACATCGCGACCACCAGGTCGTAGTCCCCGCGGCCGGCGAGGAAGAAGAGGGTGTCGGCCGGGAGCGGTCCGACGGCGTCGATGCCGTCGGCGCGCGCCGCTTCGACGCCCGGAGCGATCTTCTCGGCCTCCTCGCCGTACCCGAAGAGGCCGTTCTCGCCGGCGTGCGGGTTGATCGCCGCGACACCGATCTTCGGGTGCGGGTTGCCCGACCGGACGAGGGCTTCGTTCCCGCGCCGGATGGTCCGCTCGACGAGTCCGGGTTCGATCTTCGCGACGGCGTCGATGAGACCGAGGTGGGTGGTCACGTGGACGACCTTCAGCTTGGCGGTCGAGAGCATCATCGAGACCTCGTCGACGCCCATGAGCTCGGCGAGGAGCTCGGTGTGCCCGGGGAAGACGTGGCCACCGGCGTGCAGCGCCTCCTTGTTGAGCGGAGCCGTGCAGATCGCCTGGACCTTCCCGGCCATCGCCGCTTCGCACGCGACACGGATGTACTGGAAGGCTGCATCGCCGGCGACCGGCGAGAGCTGCCCCCACGGCAGGTCCTCGGGCAGGAGTCCGAGGTCGACCACGTCGATGACGCCGTCCCGGTGCCCGGCGTCAGCGACGTCCTCGACGACGTTGAAGGTGACGTCGACGTTCCGGATGGCGGCGGCCTGGCGGAGACGACCGAGGTCGCCGATGACGACGGGGCGGCAGACGGCCAGGACGTCCGGCGACACGACGGCCTCGACGACGATCTCTGGGCCGACACCGGCCCCGTCACCCATCGTGACAGCGACGATCGGAGTTGCGTTCATCTGCGGTACTGCCTTTCGGTTCGTGCGGCCTGCGGCCGCTTCGACGCGGCCTGCGTCGCGGACGGGTCGTCGCGAGCGGACTGGAGGAACGTGGCCGCGTCGAGCAGGTTCGTGACGGTCCCGAAGCTGCCGGGTCGTGTGACGACGAGCCGGCCGTCGTCCGCGCGGGACACGACGCATCCGGGTTCGACGGCGCCCTCGGGCACGATGGTCGCGATGCCGAGGCGACTGAGCACGGAGCGGGCGGTCTCGCCACCGGTCAGCACCAGGGCGGACCGACCGCTGATGGTGGCGGCCACGATGCCGAGACCGTCGGCGAGCCGTCGGGCGAGGTGCGGGACCGGGTCGTTCCGGTCCTCGACGCAGATCGCCGCGCTCCCACTGCGCAGGGCTGCGCGCGCTTCCTGGATCGCCGGGTGGTCGACGTCGTCGACCTCACGGCGGTCGACGGCGCGGAGCAGGACGTCACGGGGCACGGGCACGACGGGGACACCGTTCGCTGCGAGGGCCGCGAGCTGCCCGGTCGCCTCGGTGCTGGCCGTGCCCACGACGAGGAGGACGGGCTGGAGTCCCCCGGCGAGCGCCACCCGCTCCCGATCGTTCGTCACGACGGGGCCCGGGGGCTGCGCTCCGCGGAGGCGACCGACTGCCGCAGCGATCCCGCCGGACCCGACGATCGTGCAGTCCGCACCGTCGAGCGCCGCTGCGATCCGGTCGAGGTCGTGGTCCGAGGCGGCGTCGACGACGGGGACCTCGCCGGCGCCGATCGCTCGCTCGACCGCGTCGAGGACGGCCGCGCTCCCGGCGCGGACGACCGCGAGCGGGACGGACCGGGCTCGCGGTCCGACCGCGGCCAGTGGGCCGGGGACGACCCGGGCCTCCAGGCCGTGCAGCCCTGCATCCGCCACCGGGCGGCCGTGCACGAGGAGCTGACCGTGGACGACCGTCCTCCCGAGTGCCGGGAGCGCCGTGGCGACCACGACGCGTGCGCCGGCGTCGAGGAGCCCGTCGATGACGTCTCCCACGCCGCCGCGCAGCAGCGAGTCGGTCTTCACCAGCCGCACCGGCGCTCCGGCTGCGCGCATCCGTTGTGATGCCTGCGCGACGGCCGCACGACGCGCGGCCGGGTCGAGCGACCGCGTGTCGCAGTCCAGAACGACGTCGGACCGCGATCGAGCGACGTGCTCGAGCGCGGCGGGGAGCGTCAGGGCGACGGTGACCGACCCGGTGCCGAGGACCGCAGCGACCTCGGCGGCTCCGGACAGGTCGTCGGCGATCGCGGCGAGGCGGTTCGACATCGGACCCCTCCTCGGGCTCGGTGGACGGTCCCGTCGAAGCATCGACGGCGTGCACGAAACACGCTAGACGAACTGCGTGAAACACGCAATAGTGGGCGCGCACGGCTGCCCCTCGGCGACTCGACGACGAGTCGCTCCGACGGCGCCCGAACGAGAGGAACCCAGTGCGTGACACCGACATCCGAGGCCGGCGGCTCGCCCCCGCCGTCCTCGGCACCATGACCTTCGGCGACAGCGTCGACGAGCCCACGGCGGCCGAGATGGTCGACCGCTTCCTGGCATCCGGCGGGACCGGCATCGACACGGCCAACGGGTACGCCGGCGGCCGCAGCGAGGAGATCCTCGGCTCCGTGCTCGCCGGACGCCGCGACGGGGTCGTGCTCGCGACGAAGGTCGGCATCCCGAACCCGGACGCCGGAGGGGCCGCGCCGCTGTCCGCCGTGGCGGTCGAACGGTGCGTGCGCGCGAGCCTCCGACGGCTCCGGACGGACCACGTCGACGTCCTCTACCTGCACCAGCCCGACCGCTCGACCACGGCGGAGGAGACGCTGACCGCCGTCCGGGCGCTCGTCGAGGCGGGCGTGGTGCGCACGTGGGGTGTCTCGAACTTCGCGGCCTGGCAGATCGCGGAGCTGCGGCACACCGCCGCGCGACTCGGTCTCGACGCGCCCGTCCTCGGGCAGCAGGTCTACAGCGTGATCGCGACCCGCATCGACGACGAGTACGCCGAGTACGCCAGGAGCACCGGACTCGCGACGATCGTCTACAACCCGCTCGGCGGCGGGCTCCTGACCGGCAGGCACCGACCGGACGAGCACCCGACCGCGGGACGCTTCGGGTCCTCGCCGCTCGCCGGCATGTACCGCGACCGGTACTGGAACGACGAGGTCTTCGCCGCGGTCGGACAGCTCCGTGCGATCGCCGAGGGTGCGGGGATGCCGATGGCCGAGCTCGCGCTGCGCTGGACGATCGGCCGTGCCGTCGTGGACGCCGTCCTGATCGGTGGGTCGCGGCTCACGAACATCGAGGCGAACCTCACCGCGCTGGCCGCCGGTGCGCTGCCGGAGGACGTGCAGCGGGCTGTCGACGACGTGGCCGCTGCGCTCCGCGGACCGATGCCGGCCTACAACCGCTGACGCACAGGTGGCGGCCCGACCACGTGACGGACAGGAGGCGCGGTGCCGGCTGGCACCGCGCCTCCCGTCGGTCCGGGGTCGCGCAGGCTCAGCCCAGTCCTGCCGCCTGATCGGCGCGCACCGTGTCCGCGATCTTCTCGAGCGCCGCCTCGCTCAGCAGGTTGAACGGCGCGCGGCACGGCCCCACGGGCTCGCCGGCGGCGTTGGTGGCCGCCTTGACGATCGTGTTCGGGTTGCCGAGCGCGAACAGGTTGCGCAGCGGGCGGATCGACGCCTGCGCCGCGCGGGCCCCCTCGAGGTCGCCCGCCGCCCACTTCCGGGTGATCTCGACCATGGTCCGCGGGTAGACGTTCGCGACGGCGGTGATGCCGCCCGCGCCGCCGGCCTGCAGCGTCGGCAGGACCAGCGAGTCGGTCCCCGCGAGCACCGCGAAGTGCTCGGGATCGGTCAGCTCGATCAGCTGCAGGATCGCGTCGAAGTTCCCCGACGAGTCCTTGACACCCGCGATGTTGTCGATCTCCGCGAGTCGGGCGACCGTCGCCGGCGTGATGGTGTTCCCGGTCCGCGCGGGGATGTTGTAGATGAGCACCGGGATGTCGACGGCTCCGGCGACCGCCGCGAAGTGGCGGTACAGCTCGTCCTGCGACGCCGCAGCGAAGTAGGGCGTGATCACCGACAGCACGTCGGCACCCGACGCCTGCATGCGCTGGGCGATGCGCACCGTCTCCTTCGTCCCGACGGCACCGGCGCCGCCGTAGACGGGGACGCGGCCACCGGTGGCGTCGACGACCGCCTCGAGCACGGCGAGCCGTTCGTCCTCGGTCTGCTGGAAGAACTCGCCGTTGGTACCGAGGCAGAAGACGCCGTCGGCGCCCGCCCGGACGGCGCGGTCGGTGTGCAGCCGCATCTGGTCGAGGTCGAGCGACTCGTCGTCGTGGAACGGGGTGACGAGCGCGTGGATGCTGCCGCTGATCGTGGTGGTCACTGCAGGTACTCCTTGTCGGCTGGGGGGCCAGGCGGTCGGGTGGTGGGTCAGGGACGGGGTTGCTGCATCACGTGGACCGCGAAGCCGCCGTACTCCCCCGCCAGGTAGATGTTCTGCAGACGGCCGTCCTCGAAGTGTGCAGCCGTGTCCTGGTCGAAGCCGAAGCCCTTCGCGGTGAGTTCCTCGACCGCTGCCTCCAGGTCGTCGGTCGACATCCCGATGTGGCCGTGCGTACCCAGGTACTGGGATCGCACGCACTCGAAGAACGTGCCGGCGAACTCGGACTTCTTCCCCTGGCGGGGGTCGAGGTTGAACATGAGGCAGAAGAGGTCGCACAGTTCCTGCGCGGCTGCGGCGTCGGGGTTGTTGATGCCCACGTGGGCGAGCTCGAAGGTGGTCGTCACGACAGGTTCTCCGTCACGTCAGGTCCGTCACATCGGGAAGAGCAGGAGGGCGCCGGCCGTCAGCGCCAGCAGGCGGATGAAGTACATCGGGATGGTGAACTTCCAGAACTGGAGGAGCGAGTACTTCCCGACCCCCATCACCATCGCGGGGAGCCCGTCGATGGGGAGGAAGTGTCCGTTCCACCCGGAGATGACGATGGCGACGGCCGCAGCCGCGGGGTTGAGCCCCAGGCTGACGCAGGTCGCGATCGCCAGCGGTGCGAAGACGTACACCGTGCCGATCGTCGACCCCGTGAGGGTCGCGAGGACACTCGTCAGGACACAGAACGCGAACACCAGCAGGAAGGGGCTGACGTTGCCGCCGAGCAGTCCGGCGACGGACTCGCCGACGAGCTTCGTGAGCCCGGTCGCGCCGAGCGCCTCAGCGATGCCGATGACACCGGCGGACATGATGATGATCGGCTGGCTGATGGCGTCGCGGATCTCCGTGAAGTCCAGGACCTTCATCACCAGGAGGAGTGCCACGGAGAGGCCCGTGATCGCGTACCCCGCGTCGCCGATGTAGCTGTAGGAGATCATGCCGGCGATCGCCAGGACGAAGCAGGCGTACGTCGCCAGTTGCTTCCGACGGTCCAGCGTCGGCGCGGTGACCGTCGCGGTCGCGCTCGACGAGGCGATCGCGGTCGCGTTCGCGTCGGCGGCGTGGGGGCCGGGCGTGGCCGGGTCCGCTGCGGACGAAGCGGCACGTGTGCCCGGCGTGGACGCGTCGCCGGTCGGGGTGCTGCCGGCACCGACCGTGGCCGGTTCCTTCGCCGCGCTCGTGCTCTCCGGGGCGGACTCGCCGTCGACGATGGGGTGATCCGGCAGCAGACGGTAGGCGATGAGACACCAGACGAGGAATCCGAGACTGAGCACGAGGTTGACGATCGAGAACCGGACGAGGTCGATGTTCTCCCGGACCCCTGCTGCCTCGAGCACCGCGACGACGATGCCGTACTGCAGCGCCACGTTGAACGGCAGCATCGGGTGGTTCGCGGCGAACCCGGCGGGCATGAGGACCTTCGACGGCGGCAGCTTCTTGTTGTACGCGAGCGTCGACAGCAAGCCGATGACCAGCACGTAGTAAGCGGTCGACCCCGTGCCGAAGATGCTGCACCCCACCATGACGAACACGACGATGAGGACGTAGGCACGGAACCCGCCCTTCGTCCCGAGTCTCGTGATCATCCGCTTGAAGCCCGAGACGAGGTCGGTCTTCTGCAAGGCGGCGATCACCGCCATGAACGAGGCGAGCATGATGATGGTCGCGTTGGCGAAGCCGCTGAAGGCCACGTTGATCGGCACGACGCCGAACACCACCATCAGGAGGCAGGCGATCAACGGCGGGACGCCGAACGGCAGGCGGTCGATCATGATCAGCACGATCATGAAGACGGTGATCGCGAGTGCGAAGACCATGGGGAGGGTCATGCTCGCTGCTCCTTCGCAGGGAGGTCCGGGCCGGCGGAGACGGACGGCGTCGACACGATCGCAGCGAGGACGTCAGCAGGCAGGTACACGTGCTTGATCGACTTTCGGTGCCACGTGTAGGCGACGTGCAGCCCCCCGGCCGGATCGGGGAGCACCGAGGGGTAGGACAGCTCCCGGTTGCGTGACTCACGGCTGTTGTTCGAGAGGCAGTACCCGTCGCCGTTCTCGATGTCGTAGGCGGTCGGCCAGGATCGCCCGTCGGGGCTCGAGACCACGAGCGTCATCGGCGCGCGCGGGGCGCCCCAGAACGCACTCGGGCCGTCGGCGTCGAACGCGGGCTCAGCGACCCGCGGGCCGCTGTCGGCTGCGAGGCCCGCGTCGTCGATCTCGTCGTACAGGGAGACACGGCGGCTCGTCGCGTCGTCCTTGCTCGAGTGGTTCATCACCATCGCGATGCGGCCGTCGTCGAGGGAGCGCGCCTGGATCGACGAGTTGTTGTTCGGCAGGTCGAGCGGCCGGCACGGCTCCCAGGTCATCCCGCCGTCCGACGACGTCGACTCGTAGACGTGGTCAGCCCAGCGGGATCGGAAGCACGCCCAGAGCACGCCGTCATCGCGCGGCACGATGTTCATGTGCACGCACCCGGTCGACTCGGGCACGGCGACCTCGGACCAGGTCTCGCCGCCGTCGTCGGAGTACCAGACCGAGGCGGTGTCGTCGTTGCCCACCCACTTCTCACCGGGGACCGTCCGGCAGTTGAACACCGGGAGCAGGATCCGACCGCTCTCGAGCACGACGGGTGCCTGGCGCACGAACACGCCGACCGGCGCATCGCGTCCGAGCAGCGGTGCCGGCTCTCCCCAGGTCTCGCCGCCGTCGCGGGAGACCCGTCGTCGTACCTCGGAGGTGTCCTGGTTCCCGGCGAGCTGCGCGGTGTACAGCAACCAGACGGTGCCGTCCGGCGCGGTGAAGAGGATCGGGTTCTGCTCGGAACGCGCACTGTCGAAGCTCAGCTGGACGGGCTCGAGCCAGCGCTCCGTCCCGGCAGGGAGGCGCGACAGGTGGATCGAGATGTCGGAGACGCCCTCCTGCGTGCCGCCGAACCACACGCAGGCGAGGTCTCCCCCGGGCAGGAACGCGAGGTTGGCCGCGTGGCACTGGACCGTGGGAGTCGGGAGGAGCGCTTCTGCGCCCCCGTCGGACCGGGCTCGCAACAGCCCGTCGAAGTCACTCATGCGGGGATCCTCCAGTCGACGTTGACGGTGGGCACCGGTGGATCGGTGCTGCGCGCTCATCCTGACAGACCTGCTCGAAGTGCGCAATGACCATGCGCGACATGCGCACGCTCGTGCCGTTGTATCGAGGCGCATGCGCCGTTGTCGCTCGAAGTACGCGATCGTCGCCACGCTCACGGGTCAGCACCGCCCCGTCGCGGCTGCGAGCCGCGGAGAGGCGGACCGGCGCACCACAGGTCGTCGCCGGGGCTCTCGGGGAGGCGACTGGGCACGTCGCGACACCCGTCGCGAAGGGAGGCTGACCGGCGTCGACCGGACCGACGCCGCGCGAGGTGTTCGGCTTATTCGCGGATGCCAGCAGGCGCGCGGATCGCTGCCCCCACTGATTGTGAGCGTTCCAGGGGCATTGGGTTTGCGTTCCATGGCACCACGCGGTGATCCATGGCGCACACCCGCCTGGAACCGCGACCGCACCGCTCCGGCCCCGATAACCGCCATCGCGCCGGCCGTCCGGTCGGTCAGCACGAGCGTCGATCGGGCCCTTAATGGTCGAGACAGCTGTCAGCCCGAGCATCTCGCGTGTAATGCGGAGAACGCCGCACCGAGCTGCGTTCGCAGGTCGGTCCGAGCCTCAGCTGTCTCCCAGCTCGGCTGCACGGCAGCTCCGCGCCCCGCACGAACGAGAGAAGTGGTATTTCAGTGATCGCGCCTGACTCGCGTTCACCGAACAAGAGGTCGACATGGCCGCGCTCGGCTTCGAACCCGACACGATCGACTTCTCCGGCACCGAACTCATCCGCCCAGCCGACCCCACCATCTTCCTCACCGCAGCCGCCGCCGGCTACACGGACCGCACCGACGACATCATCACCGCGAACACGCTCCTCCGCGCCGACTACCGCAACGCCGACGACGCAGCATCACTGCAAGAGATTCGAGACCGGCTGCTGTTCCGCGCCGATACCGGCTACGACCTCCGCCACAACCTGCCCAGCTGACGAAGGCCGGCTGATCAGCTTGGCGTCACACCGCCGCGCCATTGTTGCTTGGAGGGACGCGGTGGGCGGACATCCCCGCGCCGCGCACGCTCGACTTCGGGCGGCGCGGCCGATCTCTGGCGTGAGACGCGGCATGGGCGGTCTCTGCGCCTCCCGCCCGGAACGCGGCCGGTTCGTCGAGCGCGCCGCCGCCGAGCTCAGAACATCCCGTCCCAGAGCACTCGCCATAACGGCGCGGAGGGTCCGGAGACCACTGCTTGGCCAGCGGGGTCAAGATCGCGGATGGCCGCGTCCTGACCGCTGAGCTCAAGCGGCGCGGAGAACGCACGGAACTCGACCATCGAGGTTCGCACCGGTGCCACGGCGGCGAACGGCACGACCTCCGAGCCGAACCGTGTTGAACTCATGAGGGCCGCCTCAACGTCGCCGTCGTGCAGGAACAGACCGTTGCTCCGCAGGACCACGCGGGCCGGACGGGCAATGGAGTCAGCGTCAGCGCCGACGGGGAGTACGAGTCGGACGTCGTGGCCGTCTCGAACGTACCCGCCCACGGTGACCGACGGAACCGAGACGAGGGTTCCCGCCGCGACTGCCAGCCCGAGGAGCACGACGGCAGCCGTCCCAGCGCCGACGACGGGCATGCCGGCGTCCACGGCGGTCCGAAGCACCCGCCCGACCTCACGGGCGACCGCAACGACGAAGGCGAGGACAGCCACCAGCGCAATTACCCCACCGACGACGCCGAACGCGCGGAGGTCGCCCAACCACAACCACATCGCCGATGCGACCAGGTAGCCCGGGAACAGGATGCAGCCGACGCCGTACCAGCGCATCCAGCGCTGCTCCGGGAAGGCGTACGTCACCCTGCGGGAGAGGAAGGACCGCGCGAGCAATCGACGTCCCTCGGCGATGGCATCCCGTCGTAGGAAGTTGTGATTGGTGAGGGCCATGAGCGCGATGTACCCGTCGAATTTCACGAACGGGATAGCGTTCACCAGCGCTGCGAGGAAGGACACGACTCCAAAAGCAGCTAGCACCTCGGTCCACGCCTCGCCGAACGGGAGCAGCGCGGCCGTCTCTGCCAGGCCTGCGAGGGTGACCTGCACGAGGACACCGCTCGCGGCCACGAGCGCCCGCTGTCGTCGATCACCGACTCGCCAGGCATCCGACACGTCGCAGAAGAACGCGGGCATCAGGTAGAAAAGCATGACGCCGACGCGTCGTGGGCGGCCGCCCAGCCGAGCGAGTGCTCCGGCGTGCCCGGCCTCATGCAGCGCCGTCGCAGCGGTAAGCATCACCACGAGCACCGCGTACTCGGAGAGTCCGAGCGGATGCGTGACGCTACTGAGTACGACGTCCCTGTTGATGACCGCTGCGAGCAGTCCAGCAGCGACCACCGTGGCGACCACGGTGGACACCGTCCGACCGCTGACCCGCTGCAACGACCGCTGCAGGAGCGAGAAGAGCCGCTCGGGGTTCGCGAGCGTGACCTGCACCGTCAGGGGCGGGACGTACCGGACCCGCCGCTTCCGCGATGCCGCGGATCCAGCGTCGTGCTCGAGGAATCCGAGCTTCGCGAGCTGGCCCCGTGCAGCGCCGAGGTCTGCGTCGGTCCACTCCTGACCGGTGTCGCTGCGCAGTCGGTCCCGCAGCTCGTCGTTGGTTCTCGCGGTCTCCAGCGCGAGCGCGTAGAGCGCGATTGCCTCGCCCAACGTGTAGGCCTTGCCGTCGGGGTTGACCCCGACCCACCCCTCGGCCGTCTGCGTGATTGACGACGCCGGCGAGAGGGTCGGTCGGGTTTGGAGTACCTCGGTCAACGAAGGTCCTTCGCGCGGGTGAGCAGGAACGCACCGAGCCCGAGCACCGCCAGCCAGCCGGCGATGACGGCGCTCGCTCCGGGCACGGGCAGTAGGTGGTCCTGCTTGTCGAGGTAGACCGACGCCATCGCGTTGGTCATGAAGAACTTTCCGACATCGGGGAGGAACGCCTGGAGCGCCGGCTCGACCAACATGCACAACGCGAACACGATGACGATCGCCACGATCGCATTGCGGGTTAGCAGGCCAATGAAGGTGCCCCAAAGCCCAGCGACCGTGTTCACAGCGGCGCAGCCGAGGACGATCAGCCAGGCTTCCTTCGACATGTGGAGGCCCGAGTCGTTCATCGACAGCAGGATCGACGCGAAGCCGATCGACGCGGCCGCTCCGAGCAGCGCGCCGACGAAGCCGACCAGGATCCCGTTAGTCGCCTTGCCGATGAAGTAGGAGGTCCTGCTGCCGACTGCGGTGATGACGCGACTCGCGACGCCGGAGCTGACCTCCCGAGCCGAGTCGAATGCGGTCGCCATCCCGATGAACAGGGAGAGCGCGAACCACGTTCGGACCATCGTGACGGTCGTCTCGACGTCGCCGTTCGGAGTACGCAACTGCGCGGTCAGTCCGGAGAAGGTGCCACCCGCCGACACCGCGGTGAGGACCACGCCGAACACCAGGAAGTAGGGCACTGCCCGACCGAGCCAGGCACGACGGACCTCGGAACGCAGCGCGAGCGTGGCCACGGCGCTCATCGTCCGGCCCCAGCCGCGACGGGGGTGGGCACGAGGTCGAAGAACCGCTCCTCGAGCGAGGCGCCGTTGCCCGTGAGGTCGGCGAGGGAGCCGGAGTACCGAACCGTCCGGTCGAGGATGACCACGTCGTCGACGGTGTGCTCCACCTCGGCGAGCATGTGGCTCGAGATCAACACGCTGTTCCCCAGTCCTGCGTAGTGACGGATCAGTTCACGGAGCCACCGGATGCCCTGCGGGTCCAGCCCGTTCGTCGGCTCGTCGAGGATGAGCAGGCGCGGCTGCGCGAGGAGGGCGATGGCGAGTGCGTGGCGTTGCTTCTGGCCCGTCGACAGCTTCTGCACCCGTGTGCGTCGGTGCTCGGTCATCCCGACCAGGTCGAGGAGTTCCTCGACGCGGGCTCTCGACGCGCCGACGAGGTTCGCCCACGTCGAAAGGTCGTCGGCGACGCGGGCGTGCTGCAGTGACTGGACCCCGTCCACGCTGTACCCGACGACCCGGGCGGGGTTCGACAGCGACGAGAACGGCTGTCCCTGTACGAGCGCGTGTCCGGACGTGGGACGGACCAATCCGAGCAGGCCACGCAGCGCGGTGGACTTACCTGCTCCGTTCTTGCCGAGCAATCCGACAACACGTCCCTCGGGCACGGCGAAAGTCAGGTCCTCGACGACCTGTTTGCTGCCGTAGGTCTTGCTGAAGCCGTTGAACTCGGCCAGGTTCATGATTCGTACCTCTCGATGATCGAGCAGGAGTGCTGGTCGCGTGTTGACGCCGTGGATCGAGGGGCGGTCCCGTTTTCGAGACCACCCCTCGACGGTCGTCACGTGAGGATCAGGACCCCACCGGCGACCATGCCGCCGCCGACGATGACGCCGGTCGCGAAGCCCGCGGCCGTGTCCCAGAAGCCAGGCGCCTCGAGGTCCTCGAGCTCGCTCACGGCGAAGTCGAGGGTGCCCACCGAAGTGATTGTCTCGGTCATGTCACACTCCTTTCGTTATCAGGTTCTTGCGGGTGCGAAGACGCGCCCCCGCCTCGCTCCTCGGTGCGCGCACGTCTGTCCGCGCACCGAGTAGCGACGGATCAGGTCAGCGCCACGATCGCGGCGGCTGCGCCGGCAGCGGCGATGGCCGAACCAACGCCGACTGCGAAGCCACCCCAGAAGTCCGGTGCTTCCATGTCCTCCAGCTCGGTCGCGCCGAGGTCGAGCATGGTGTTCGTCTTGAGTTCCTGCATGTTTGTCCCTCCCTTCAAACAGTCATCGGTCACAGGGTCTGTGCGACCGTTTTCCCTAGAGCGAGTGCTGCGGCGACGACCTCTCGGACGTCGTCTCGACTCGCCTCCCCCGTAAAGGGAAGTCCGGCACCCCAGCGTTCAGTGATCCGCGCCGCGAGCGCGTCGTCGCTGAACAGGGTGAATTTCTCGCCGGACGGCTGAGCCAGCCGTTCGCCGGTGACGGTGCTCAGCGCCTCGGCCGGCGTCGCTGCCGATGGGAGCGACGCCGCCCAGAGTTCGCAGAGCCGCTCGTGCGACCCGAGCCTGCCGTCGCGCTCCGGCATGACGGACCAGTAGGCGGGCATGACGAGCGAGGCGGCGACCGCCTTCGTGCATGACCAGGCCAGCGATGCCTCCGTCGTGATGATCCACGGCAGGGTCGTCATCGGAGGTCGGTCCCGGCTCAGCCAGCCGGAGTGGCTGAATGCACTGATCGAGGCGAGGGTGCGGAGGTCGGACGTCGCACGCTCACCACACCCGAGTCGCGGCGCCAGCTCGACGACCTGTCTGAGCGCGGCCTGCGTGAGCGTGTCCGCCAGCGGCGCCGTTTCGCCCGATGCGTAGACGGTGGTCAAGCGGAGGGCCACTTCGACTAGCCCTTCCGTCACCTGCTCGTTGTCGAGGCTGGCGAGCAGATCCGGCCGTGCCAGGACGACGTCCGCACCCAGGGCTGTGCCGGACACCAGGCGCTTCCGCCCTCGCGTGGTTAGGCATGCCGACAACGACTGCTCCGAACCGGTACCGAACGTCGTCGGGACCAGGGCGAGCCGCGCCGTCCGCGCACTGTCCGGCAGGACGACACGGCTCGACCGGCCCGGGGCGGTGGCTCTGCGGAGGTCGTCGGACCGCAGCGCGACCAGCTTCGCGACGTCGAGCGTGACACCGCCGCCCACTCCGATCACGACGTCCCACGGCCCGGCTCCGGCGATGCTCGCGACGAGCTCATCGCTGTCGTCCTCCGCAGCGTGGACCTCGGCGTCGAAGCGTTCAACGAGCTCGCCGACGAGGCCACTGATGGTCGGGAGCGCAGCACGGTGGCGGTCTGCGACGATGCAGACGCGGCTCACCGCGGTCGCGCCGGCGACCTGGCGCACGAACTCGCCGAACGAGTCGATGCTCAGCGGACCGGGCTGAACGACCCAGCCCAGGCCGTCAGCCGCGGAGCGCATCGTCGTACTCATCGAGTCCGGAGCGGACAGCAGCGAACAACGTCTGAACGTCGTCGTCGGTGTAGGTCAGTGCGGGCACGAGCTGGAACCCGTCGGGCCCAGGGTGGACGATGGCGCCTGCTCGCCGGATCGAGTGCCGGACGCCGGCCAGAACCGTTGGCTCGCGCTGCGGTTCGCCCTCCCGATCGGCCAGCGCGACGGCTCGGAAGTTCCCGAGACCCCGAGTCTCGAGCACCGACGGGTACTCGGCGCGGATCGCGTCGAGTTCCGCGTCCAGAGTGCGGCCCAGGTGACGGGCTTGGTCGACCACGCTCGACCGCTCGAATTCGTCGATCGTCGCACTGATCGCCGCTCCGACGACCGGGGTCCCTGCTTGCGTCTCGGCGTGCACGAAGACACTCTCGTTCCCGCGGAACCGCTCCGTGACCCGCTCAGCGACGAGGATCGCCGCGGCAGCCTGCGTGCCGTTCGTCAGCCCCTTGGACGCGATGAGGAGGTCGGGCGAGCCCGGCCAGGACTCCGAGGCGAACATCTGCCCGGTCCGTCCGAAACCGGTGGCGACCTCGTCAGCGACGAGGAGGAAGCCGTGGTGATCACGGAGCGCGCACAGGCGTTCGACGTACTCATCGTTGAGTGGGAAGGCGCCGGACCCCAGGACCGGCTCGACGATGACGGCGGCGACCCGGTCCCCGGTCGCGGAGAGCAACCGTTCCAGCTCGTGGAGGTCGTTTGGAGTCACGTGACGGATCTGCCGTGAATCGACTCCGTAGAGCGGCTGACCGAGGTCGTCACCGCTGAGCGCGTGCGCACCGTAGGTGAGACCGTGGTAGCTCCCCGTCAGTCCGACGATGGTCTTCCGGGCCGGCTGACCGTCCAGGATTGCGAAGTGCCGGGCTAGCTTCATGACAGCGTCGTTCGCGGAACCCCCGGACGTCGTGAACAGGACCCGTGCGTAGCGCCCGGGTCCGGCTGCATCGCGAAGCTGAGCGGCTGCGGCCTCGATGTCCTCGCTCCAGTAGCGGAACAGCGACACGTAGGACGCACGCAGCATGGCCTCGTGCACCGCTTCCGCGATGTGCTCGTTGCCGTAGCCGAGGTTCACGTTCCACAATCCGCTCGTCCCGCAGAGCGACTCGGTCCCATCACCGAACGTCAAGCGCGTCCCTGAGGCCGCGACGATCTGCGTGCCGGGGTCGTTGTGCGTGGCAAGGGGAACGAGTGCGGGCCAGACGCTGTTCGCACGCGGCTCGGTCATGCCCACACCGCTTCGAGGATGACGATCGGGTGTGCTCCGTCCGGCGTCGCGACCGGGCGCACGGCACGGACGCGCAGACCGACATCGGCGAGTTCCGCCTCGAGCACGGCGGGGGCGATGGCGCGCACATGTGTCAAGAAGACCGTCACCGGGTCGCTGCGTAGGTCGTCGACGTCGATGACCCCGACGTGACGGACCGACTCGAGCAGGTCGATTTCCTCGAACAATCGGTACCGCTGGCCAGAGAGTCCCGGGAAGTCCTGGTACCTGCCGGTGGTGTCGCCGAGCACAGTCGTGTCCGTCGTGGACATGAGCAGGACGCCGTCTGGGGCGAGCCAGGCGGACGCGCCACGGAAAAAGCGCCTGCGCTGGTCCTCGTCGAGGAGCGAGATGGAGATGCACCCGAGCACCGTGGTGGAGTACCGGGTTCCGTCGTCGTACGTGGTCATGTCGGCGACGACCGTGCGGATCGACGAGCGGAGTGCCGCATGGCGCCCGGCGAGTTTGTCGTCGAGGAGCGCGATCATCGACGGCGACGAGTCGACGCCGACGATCCGCCTTCCGGCAGCGGCGAGGGGCAGCGAGAGACGGCCCGAGCCCGCTGCGAATTCGAGTACCTCGGAACCGGCCCCTCGTGTCGCCCGTATGAGCTCGCGGATCTCATGCGTGTCGTGGACCGCAGCCGCCTCGTACACGTTCGAGCCCTGATCGCCGTAGAGGTCAGCAATTACGACGTCACCGGCGTGGTCGCCGAGGGCTTCGGTCAGCGCGGCGGGAAGGACTGGCGAGCTGACGCCGCTCACGCGCTGACCCGCTCGGCCTCGCCGGCGGAGAGCCGCGACCCGATGAACTTCCGCACCTGCTCCAGGGCGGAGGCTCGTTCGTCCTCCGGAAGCCGGCGAAGAGTGGTCGACTCATCCGCGTGCTCGAGCGCCTGGTCGCCGAACCGGAGTTGCAGCTCGACGAGGGAGGCCAAGTCGCGGGTGAGTGAGTACGTCTTGTGCTGGTCGGAGATGTGGAGCAGGTGGTGTTCGGCGTCGAACAGGAGCACCGCGCCGCTCGTCGTCTGGGTACGCACGGATTCGGGGGACGAATCGCTGTCGAGGAACGATCCGTAGCCGGAGGCCGACAGGCTGCCGAGGCCACGCGCGGCGGCGTACCGCAACGCTTCCAGCGTCTGCAGGAAATGCAGCGCCGCCTCGTCTACAGGACCGTCCTGCACGCCCGTGTCAGCAGCGAACTGGCCGTCCGTTATCCGGCCGTACCCCGGCCCCCACGGCGACGATGACACGGTCCCGTCCTCGCCGACGAACACGAAATCGGGTTCGGCAGGGACCGGTCCGCCCACCCAGGCCTGACGATCGCCGACGACGACCTGCGGATCGGTGAGGACGGCCGGGAACACGCCGGTCGAACGGGCCGCGGCCAGGTGCGCCGCGAAGGCGTCACGGTCGTGGCTCGTCTGCGGCACCAGCACCGTCGGGCCAGGGAAGCTCAGGAACTCGGCGACCGCGTAGTTCTGGAACTGGATGATGAGGTCATCGTCGAGCCGTACCTCGCCGTCCTCGGCGAGCTCTCCGTCAAAACCGACGAGCGGGGCGCCGTCGGTCGTGCGCCCTTCGACGTTCGGCACGAACACGGCGTCGAAGTCGCTACCGAACCACGACGTCGCGAATGCTTCTGCGCCTTCGATCGTCGCCGCGAACGCCACGCGCTGACGCCTCCGAGTGGCCTGTGCCCCCTGCATCCAGCTCATCACGAAGCCGTGGATGTCTCCCCCAAGAAAACTCACGCGGCGACCATAACAGGTTTTGCGGCGGTACGTTCTACCCCTCGAACGGGGCCCGGATCTTCCCGCATGTCATCGGCGAGTCGAATCCCTCGGTCCAGACGGAACCGGTCGCGTGAAGTACACCCATGGGAACGTCCCGCCGGGAACCTCCGTCCAGCCCTCGATCGGCAGGCGAGTGGATTTCCGGCCCCCCTGGAGCACCCGCACGTGCTCCCACGGGCGGGTGTCCTGCACGAGCTCGTGGGACTGCAGCCCGACACGGATCGCGTGCCAGCCATCGGCGCCCAGCTTCGCGAGCTTGCCCATCTCGTCGAACGCGGTCACCGGGTAGAGCGTCCGAACCACTGGCGCGGCGTCGACCGCGGACGGAGCAGCGTCGACCCCCGCCGACCCGTACATCTGTTGCGCGGCCTGCCGAGACGAACCGAGGATCTGCCCGATCGCTGCCCAGGAGGCCCCGTTCCGCCTTGCCCCGTCGACGGCCGCCTGGGTGACCTCACGGAGCGACGAGCGCATCGTCAGGCACAGCTCAACCGCTCTCAGTGACTGCTCGCGGAGCGCCTCCGGACCGAGACCGGGATCGTCGTCGTCCAGCTCGGGGAGGGCGCGGGCGATCAGCTCCCGCAGCTGTGCGGTGATGGCGTCAGAGTCGGTCATGCGGCTCAGCGCTGGCCCCGTGCTGCATTCACGGCGAACACCGCGAAGACGAGACCGAAGACGATGGCCCCAATTGCGACAGCGAGAAGCATGCCGTCACGCCCGACGCTCCAGGCGTAACCGGTTCCGATCGCGAGGAGTCCGAAAGCAAGGGCGATGAGTCCGAGAATCATGGTGTTCCGCATGGGTGACATGCTGCCGCGCCTTCAGGGTGACGTCAACCCGTGGTTGACGCTTGCTCCGTCGCGCCCTCAATCACAATGCGAGCGACCACCGCCTGCGAGACACAGCGCGAGCTCACCTCTACCCCGAATCCGACACGGTCGGCTTCTCCAGCACCGAACTCGTCTGCCCAGCCGATCCCAGGATCTTCCTCACCGCAGCCGCCGGCTACACAGACCACCCAGACCACCCAGACCACCCAGACCACATCATCACCGCAAACACACTCCTCCGCGCCGACTACCGCAACGACCACGACGCGACATTGCTACAAGAACTACGGAACCAACTGCGATTCCTCCTATCCCGCGTTCGATCTGCTGGTCGATGACCGTGAGAGTCTCCGACTCGGTCAATGCGTGAACTCAATGACCGCGTCGAGCCTTACAGCATCAGGACCGTCACTCGTGGCCGGCCGCCGATCGCGCGACCCGCTCACAGCCGATGCGACGCCGTTGAGCGGTTGCCCGAGCGGGGTTACGCCCAGTTCAGGGCGGTGATGACGCGCCGGGCGACGCTGTCCAACGGTTCGGCGGACACAGCGCCAACATCTCCCGCATCATCGACTGGCTCAAGGCCCGCCTCGCTCTCCGGGGTATGAACCGCATGAACCGCTCGAGCGCGGCGCTCTTCGAGCAGGGCCTCGACAGCCTCACGGTCGAAGAGCACGATCGTCGCAACCCGTTCAACCGACTTGCGGAGATAGAGCAACTCAGACTCATCGCACAGCGCACTGCTCGCTCCGAACTGAACATCGATCCTCCTAACGGCCGCCCCAGCCGCGGTACCCCTGCCCGTTTTTCGGGCAGGGGGTACCGTCGTTGGCGCAGAGCACCTTTGGCCTATGGGTGCAATCGCCTTCGACGTCTCGCAGTTCGTCCGCGGTGCGCCCAATCCGGCTTTCCGGGCCGCCAAGCCCCCCCCCCCCCCAGCAGCGAAAAGTCTCAACCCGAACACCGAAAACTCGGATCACCCCCGCGCTCCGCCTCCAGGATTCGAACCCGGACCTAACGGCACCAAAGGCCGTCGTGCTGCCGTTACACCAAGGCGGAACACACCGGACGGGGTGGAGCCCGTCCGGTGCCCGTCCATCCTCCCACGGCCCGGGCGCTGGCCGCGCGCGACCGGTTCGGCCAAGATGGAGGGATGCCGCAGCAGGACGAGGTCGACCGGATCGTCGCGGCGTGGGGTCGGGAGCGGGGCGACCTGGACTTCGGGCCGCTCGAGGTCCTGTCCCGCGTCGACCGGCTCGCCCGGCACCTCGACCGCGCACGACGGGCCGCGTTCGACGCGAGCGACGTCGAGCCGTGGGAGTTCGACGTGCTGTCGGCGCTGCGGCGTGCGGGCGAACCGTACGAGCTCAGCCCGAAGGCGCTGCTGCAGCAGACCCTGGTGTCGAGCGGCACGATGACGAACCGGGTCGACCGGCTCGCGGCACGAGGACTCGTGAACCGGCGGACGGACCCGCGGGACGGTCGGGGCATCCTCGTGTCCCTCACGGCGAGCGGTCGCGCGGCCGTGGACGCCGCGATCGCGGACCTGCTCCAGGCCGAACGCGCGATCCTGTCCGGGGTATCCGAGGACGAGCAGGCGCAGCTGTCCGGGCTGCTCCGACGACTCATCCTCGGGCTCGGCGACTGACGGCAGCCGGTCCGGCGTAGCGTGCGCGGCATGCACGCCATCACCCTCGCCGTTGCCGACGTCGGACGCTCGGCATCGTTCTACCGCGCGCTGCTCGGCATCGACGGCAGCGGCGTCATCGGCACCGAGTACCCGTCGAGCGACACGGAGGCCGGCGGCACCACGGCGATGTTCACCCTCGACGACGGGTCGATCGTCAGTGTCTACGGGCGCGAGGACATGCGGAAGGACTCCGGCGTCGCACTCGCCGAGGCACCGAGCACCACCATCGGGCACTTCGAGCCGTCGCAGGAGGCCGCACAGGCGTTCCTCGACCGTGCGGCAGCCGCCGGAGCGACGATGCTCGCGGCGCCGTACACGCGCCCGTGGGGAATGTGGTCCGGCTTCTTCCAGGACCCGGACGGCCACCTCTGGGAGGTCGTGGCGAACCCCGGTGGCGGTGATGCAGCCGGAGCGGTCCCCGAGCAGGACAGCATCGACCCGGAGTCGACGACAGCGACGCAGCCGCCTGGTTCCTGACGGCGTTCGCCAACGACACCGCCCACGACGTGCACGTCCGCACGGTCCGGGTCGACACCGTGCAGGGCGTGCGGCTCGAACACCTCGCGCTCGCGCCGCACCCGACCGCGGACGCTGCCGGGCTCACCGTCACCGAGGACGCCGCGCGCCCGTCGGAGTACGGCCGGACGGTGCCGGTCGACAGTGGGCTCGTCGTCCCGCCGCACGGGCACCTCGACGTCGTCGGTCGGTTCGTGCTCGACCCGGACCAGCGCGCCGGGTTCGTCCGCGCCGTCGTCGTCACCGAGCAGGACCGGCTCGGCCGACTGCGCACGGTCACGGATCCGTCCGCCTACGGCGTGGGCCGGGGCGAGGACCTCGAGCCGACCGAACTCGGCTGCGAGGGCCCCTGACCCGGGCCACCCGGTAACGCTACGTCGGTCGAGCTACGGGTCTCCGACCCGCGGCCCCCGCTACACCCCGAGCTGCTCGGCCACCTCGAGCCACCGCTCCTCGAGCTGCTCGACCTCGGCGTCGAGCGCCCCGAGCTTCGTCTGCAGCGCCCCGAGCCCCGCGTAGTCCGACTGGTCGTGCGCGGCGAACGCGTCGAGCAGCTTCTGCCGGTCCTGCCCCGCCTTCGCGATCTTCCGGTCGAGGGCCGACATCTCCTTCTCCGCGACGCGACGGTCCGCACCCGACAGGCCGGGCGCGGCAGGGGTGGTGGACCCGGCCGCGGCACCGCCGGAGCCGCTTGCCGGAGCCGTGTCGGGCCTCCCGGCCGAGGCCGCGGCGGCCGCAGCAGCCGTCTGCGGGACGGAGCCGGACGCGCGCAGCCGCATGTACTCGTCGACGCCGCCGGGCAGGTGACGGAGGTGCCCGCCGAGGACCGCGTACTGCTGGTCGGTGACCCGCTCGAGCAGGTACCGGTCGTGCGACACGACGAGCAGGGTGCCCGGCCAGGTGTCGAGCAGGTCCTCCATCGCGGCGAGCATGTCGGTGTCGAGGTCGTTCGTCGGCTCGTCGAGGATCAGCACGTTCGGCTCGTCGAGCAGGATGAGCATGAGCTGCAGGCGGCGCTTCTGCCCGCCGGAGAGGTCCTTGACCGGCGTGGACAGCTGCTCCGAGGTGAAGCCGAGCCGCTCGAGCAGCTGCGACGGCGTCATCTCCTTGCCGTCTGCGATGTAACTCGTCTTCTTGCGGGCGACGACCTCGCGGACACGGTCGTCCGCGAACTGCTGCAGGTCGGCGAGCTGCTGGTCGAGCACCGCGACCTGCACGGTCTTGCCGGTCTTCACGCGGCCGGTGGTCGGCTGCAGCTTGCCGGACACCAGGTTGAGGAGCGTGGACTTGCCCGCACCGTTCGGTCCGAGGATGCCGGTCCGCTCCCCCGGTGCGATCCGCCACTCGACGTCACGCAGGATCACGTCGTCGCCGAACGAGACACCGATGTCGAGCAGGTCGACGACGTCCTTGCCCAGCCGGGCGGTCGCCATCTGCGACAGGCCGACGGTGTCACGGATCGGCGGCACGTCGTCGATCAGGGCGTTCGCCGCGTCGATGCGGAACTTCGGCTTGCTGGTCCGCGCGGGGGCACCGCGGCGGAGCCAGGCGAGCTCCTTGCGGGCCAGGTTCTGCCGCCGCTGCTCGCTCGCGGCTGCCTGCCGGTCACGCTCGACGCGCTGCAGGATGTACGCCGCGTAGCCGCCCTCGAACGGCTCGACGACACCGTCGTGGACCTCCCACGTGTCGGTCGACACCGCGTCGAGGAACCACCGGTCGTGCGTCACGACGACCATGCCGCCCTGGTTCGACGACCACCGGCGGTTGATGTGGTCGGCGAGCCACTGGATGCCCTCGACGTCGAGGTGGTTCGTCGGCTCGTCGAGGAACAGCACGTCCCAGTCACCCACGAGCAGCTTCGCGAGCGCGATCCGTCGCCGCTGCCCACCGGACAGGTCGTCGACCGTGGCCTCCCACGGGATGTCGGACACGAGGCCACCGATGATGTCGCGGATCTTCGGGTCCCCGGCCCACTCGTGTTCCTCGAGCTCGCCGACGACGATGCTGCCGACGGTCGCCCCCGCAGGCAGGACGTCGCGCTGGTCGAGGTACCCGACGGTCAGGCCGCGCCGATGGGTGACGCGGCCGGCGTCCGGCTCGAGGCGCTGCGCGAGCAGGGCGAGCAGGGTCGACTTGCCGTCACCGTTGCGGCCGACGACGCCGATGCGGTCGCCCTCGTCGAGGCCGAGGGTGACGCTGTCGAAGACGACACGGGTGGGGAACTCGAGATGCACGTTCTCGGCGCCGAGGAGATGAGCCACCCGTCAAGGGTAGGCGGCGCGGCGGGGTGCGGGCGCCGCGGGGTGCGGGCGCCGCGGGGTGCGGGCGCCGCGGGGTGCGGGCGCCGCGGGGTGCGGGCGCCGCGGGGTGGCGTTGGGTGCTCCCGAACAACCGAAAGCACGTCGCGCCACGAGATTCCGCGGCGCGACGTGCTTTGGGTTGTGCTGCGGCGAGCGGGGCAGCGGCTGCGGCGAGCGAGCGGGGCAGCGGCTGCCGGCCTGGAGGCGCGGCTCAGCTTCCCGGGGTCGGCTCGCCCTCGCCCGCGGCCTCCTTGGCACGCCGGAGGCGCGCCTGCGCCTCCCAGTACTCGATCTCGCGTTCGAGCTCGGCGAGCTCCTGCTCGGTGCCGTTCACGCGCTTGTCACCGTGGGCGGCACGGGCGTGACCGATGCTGGCGTACCGGTCCTCGTGACGGTTCGGCTCGAGGTAGCGGCCGTGGTTCCGGTCGTTCGCGCTCCAGTCGTGCCCGACGGCGAACCACACGATGCTGCCGACCACGGGCACGAAGATGCAGATCAGGACCCAGGCGAACTTCGGGAGTCCGCGGACCTGGTCCTCGCCCCGGGTGACGATGTCGATCAGGGCGAAGACGAGCAGCACGATCCCCGCGCCGTACAGCAGAACGCTCATGGCTCCGGAGTCTATGGATCCGCCGAGTGCGGGACCGTGCCCTGAACGAGTGCCGGGATCACGATCGGGCGTCGGTCTCCTGCGCGGTTCCACAGGTCTCGGCCGCGGTGACGTCGAGAGCGCCCCCGGCCAGCGGGTGCTGCGTCAGCCACCGTCGCGCGGCGAGGGTGTCCCGAGCGGGAACGACGACGGCTGCGATGTTCACCACGGCGAGCGCGGCGTACATCGGCCAGAGCGTGCCACCGACGGCAGCGCTGCTCACCCAGAGCACCGCTGTGGCACAGAACCACACCAGCTCTGTTCCCGACGCTGCCTGCACGGCCGCGGCGGTCACGACGTCGTGACGGTCGTCCGGCACGAAGCGGCGGCCGTGGAACGCCTGCCGGACCGCGTGCCGCTCGCGCGTCTGCAGGATCGCCACCACCGGTGCTGGCGCCGGTCCGGCGCGTCGACGTGCCACGGCCGCTCGGATGATCTGCGTGAGCAGGAGGACGAGCGCGCCGAGGGCGACGCCGATCGACACCACCGTCCTCGCGGGTGCCTCGGGTGGCACCGCGAGCGCCAGCGCGACCAGGACGGCGACGATCCCCGCAGACCCGCCGAGGACCCATGCAACGCCACCCGCCGATCGCTGACGGTCGGCCGGGGCAGCAACCGCGAGCACGGCCTCCGCGCGCTCCTGCGCGAGTGCCCACCGGTGACCGGCCGCGGTCTCCTCGTCCGTCACAGCGCAGCGACCCACTCGTCCGTGCCGTCGGTGAACTCCTGGCGCTTCCAGATCGGCGTCCGCTCCTTCACCAGGTCGACGAGCGCGGCGCAGGCTGCGAAGGCCTCGGCACGGTGCGGCGACGCCACTGCTGCGGCGAGCGCCACGTCCCCGATGCCGAGCGCGCCGACGCGGTGCAGCACGGCGATGCGGACCTCGGGGTGGTCGACGGCGATCGTCCGGGCGACCTCGGCGATGACGTCTCCCGCGCTCGGGTGCCGTTCGTAGTCGAGTGCCGTGACGCCCTTGCCCTCGTCGTGGTCGCGGACGACCCCGGCGAAGGTCACGACGGCGCCGTCGCGGTCGGTCGTGACGGCAGCGGAGACCTCGTCCACCGTGATCACCCGGTCCACGACGTCGGCCACGACGACACGGTCGCCGCTCACGACGCGCTCCGGGGTGCGTGGCCCTCGCCGTGCAGCTGGGCCAGCACGTGGTCGAGCACCCCGTCCAGCACCGCGAGCCCGTCGGCGACGCCCCCGCGCGACCCGGGCAGGGTCACGACGACGGTGCGGCCACCGGCGATGCCCGCGACCCCGCGGGTCAGCAGCGCGGTCGGACCGGCACCGGCGAGTCCGCGCCGGCGGATCTCCTCGGTGATGCCCGGCAGCTCGAGGTCGATCAGGGGTGCGACGGCCTCGGGCGTGCGGTCGGTCGGGGTCACGCCCGTACCGCCCGTGGTGACGACGACCTTCGCGTCCGCGAGGAGCTCGGCGGACACCGTCTCGGCGATCAGGCCGCCGTCGGGCACGATCGTCGGCTCGGCGACGGCGAAGCCGCGCTCGCGCAGCCATGCGGCGATGACGGGTCCGGTGCGGTCGAGCGCGGGGTTGGTCGAGGCCTGCGTGGAGACCACGACGACGCCCGCGCGGCCCCTGGTCGGTTCGGGGTTCATCGGTTGCTCCAGTCGCCCGAGCGTCCGCCGTGCTTCTCGAGCACCCGGACGTCCGTGATCACGGCCGTGCGGTCGACGGCCTTCACCATGTCGTACACGGTCAGTGCCGCGACGCTCGCGCCGGTCAGGGCCTCCATCTCGACACCGGTGCGGGAGGTCGTGCGCACGGAGACCTCGATCCGCACGCGGTCGCCGTCGCCGGTGATGTCCACCTCGACCCCGGCGATGGGCAGCGGGTGGCAGAGCGGCACCAGGTCCGACGTCTTCTTGACGGCCATGATCGCCGCGATCCGGGCGGTGCCGATCACCTCTCCCTTGGGCAGCGACCCGTCGAGGATCCGCTCGACGACGTCGGTGCGGGTCACCAGCGTGGCCGTGGCCGTGGCCGAGCGGGCAGTGACGTCCTTGTCGGACACGTCGACCATGTGCGCGGTGCCGTCGGCGCGGACGTGCGAGAGCTCGGCGTCGCGCACGCCGTTCGGGTGGTCGTCGGTCATCGGAGGCTCCAGACGGTCAGCGGGTCCCCCGGTTCGACGGAGTCGGTGCCGAGGGGGACGTGGACGAGGTGGGTGGCAGCGGCGAGGTGCCCGAGCAGGTGCGAGCTCGGCCCGCCCACGAAGTGCACACGCCCGTCGGCGACCCGGCCGCGGCGGACCTGGTGCTTGCCGACGGGTGAGCTCGCCGACTCGGCGGCCGGCAGCTCGGCGGTCGGGCGGTCCGGTGCACCGACGAGGGCCGCGAGCTCCGGCCGCAGGAACACCTCGAACGACACGAGGGCGGACACGGGGTTGCCCGGGAACGCCACGACCGGCACTCGTCGACCGGCGAGGTCGACGAGTCCGAGGGCCTGGGGTCCGCCGGGCTGCATCGCGACCGGGGTCACGGCGAGTCCGCGCGGCTCGAGCACCTGACGCACGACCTCGTACGCCCCCGCACTGATCCCACCGGTGGTCAGGACGACGTCGGCCCAGTCACCGACGGCCGACTCGAGCCCCGGCAGGAAGGCGTCCGGGGCGTCGCTGAGCCGGACGCCACCGGCGATCGCACCGACCTCGGCCAGGGCAGCACGGAGCGCGACACCGTTCGCGTCGCGGATCACCGCGCCCGTTCCGTCCAGCCCGTCAGGCGCGGCGTCACCGGCGAGTTCGCTGCCGGTGGACACGACGAGCACGTGGACCGGGCGGACCACGGACACCTCGCGGACACCCGCCGAGGCCAGGGCCCCCAGGAGCGCCGGCGTCACCGGGGACCCGGCCGGGGCGAGCTCGGCGCCGACGGCGACGTCGCTGCCGACCCGGCGGACGAACGTCCCGGTGGTCGTCCCGGCGGGCACGGTCAGCACGTCGAGCCCCAGCGCCGCGGGGAACGCCCCCGGCGGTGTCGCCTCCACCGGCACGACGGCGTCCGCGCCCTCGGGGATCCGCGCCCCGGTCATGATCGGCGCAGCGGTGCCCGGGCCGAGCGGTGCCGGCACGGCCCCGGCGGGGATCGGGTCGACCACGCGGACGTCGTTGCCGGCATCGGTCGACCGGACGGCGAACCCGTCCATCTGGCTGTTGTCGAACACCGGCAGCGGGACCGGCGCGGAGACGGCCCGGGTGAGCACCCGGTACCCACGGCCGGCACCGGCGCCGTCCGCCAGCGCGTCGAGCGGCAGGGTCTCCTCCGCCCGCGCAGCGAGCACGGGCGCGAGGAGCGCGGCGACCTCGTCGCGGTGCTGACCGATCGTGCGCACGGATGCCTCCGAACCTCGTGGGGACGCCCCGTTCCCGGTCGATGCCGGAGGGGCGTCAGTAGCGTATCCAGGGCGCACCACGCGCCGAGGACATCCGGAGGACCTGTGGAGGACCACGTGACCACGACCGAACCTGTGGACGGAACGACGGCTCGCATCGGGGTGATCGGGGGCTCCGGCCTCTACCGCCTCTTCGAGGAGGGCACCGCCGACGAGATCACCGTGGACACGCCCTACGGCCCGACGTCGAGTCCGATCACGGTCGGCACGATGGCCGGCAAGCGCGTCGCGTTCCTCACCCGCCACGGTCGCGAGCACTCGGTCGCCCCGCACCTGATCAACCACCGCGCGAACGTCTGGGCCCTCCGGTCCCTCGGCGTGCGTGCGATCGTCTCGTCGAGCGCGGTCGGTGGCCTGCACCCGGACTACGCCCCCGGCACCTTCGTCGTGACCGACCAGCTGATCGACCGCACCTGGGGCCGGAAGGACACGTTCTTCGAGGACCAGGTGCAGCACCTGTCCTTCGCCGACCCCTTCGACCCGGTGCTCCGCCGCGCCGCGATCGACGCCGTCGCCGCGCTCGACGTGCCCTTCCGGCCGACGGGCACGTGCGTCGTCATCCAGGGCCCGCGCTTCTCGACCCGCGCGGAGTCGACCTGGATGCGCGAGGCCGGCGGCCACACGATCAACATGACGATGACGCCCGAGGTGCCGCTCGCTGCCGAGCTCGGCATCGGCACGGTCAACCTGTCCTTCGTGACCGACGCGGACGCCGGCCTGGCCCCCACCGAGGACGAGGCGGCACGGTCCACCGACGCCCCGGTCACCCACGGCGCCGTCATGGAGCGCCTGGCCCGCGCGAACGAGGTCATCGTCCGCGCCATCGGCGGCGTCGTCGCCGCGTTGCCCGACGACTACACCCCGCGCGAGCTCGTCCCCGCTGCCGCCAGCGCCAGTGTCCTCGGGGCGACGGCGTGAGCCGCCTGCTCGTCACCGGCGGCGCGGGCTTCATCGGGTCCGCGATCGTCCGTCGCGCCCTCGCCGAGGGGCACGAGGTCCGCGTGCTCGACTCCCTGCGTGACGACGTGCACGGCGACCCGTCCGAGGTCGTCCGCGCCCACGAGCAGCAGGGCCTGTCGTTCGTGCACGGTGACGTCCGTGACCGTGTCGCCCTCGAGGCGGCGCTCGACGGCGTCGACGTCGTCTGCCACCAGGCGGCCAAGGTCGGCCTCGGCGTCGACTTCCAGGACGCCCCGGACTACGTGTCGTCCAACGACGCCGGGACCGCGCACGTGCTCGCCGGTATGGACCGGCACGGCATCGGCCGCCTGGTCGTCGCGAGCTCGATGGTGGTCTACGGCGAGGGCGCGTACGAGACCGCCGACGGTCAACCGATGCGGCCGCCGGCACGACGACGCGAGGACCTCGACGCCGGACGCTTCGACCCGATCGGGCCCGACGGTCGCGCGCTCGTGCCCGGGCTGATCGACGAGTCGGCCGCCCTGGACCCCCGCAACGTCTACGCGCAGACGAAGGTCGCGCAGGAGCACCTGGCCTCGTCGTGGGCCCGCGCGACCGGCGGTACCGCGATCGCCCTGCGCTACCACAACGTCTACGGGCCGGGCATGCCGTCGAACACCCCGTACGCCGGCGTCGCGTCGCTCTTCCGCTCGGCCCTGGCCCGCGGCGAGGCACCCCGCGTCTTCGAGGACGGCCGCCAGCGTCGCGACTTCGTGCACGTGGACGACGTCGCGGGTGCCAACGCCGCGTCGATCGCCGCGACCGCGGAGCTGCCCGCCGAGACCTTCCGCGCGTACAACGTGGGCTCGGGCGTCGTGCACACCATCGGTGACATGGCCGCGGCCATCGCCGGGCCGGACGGCCCGCAGCCGGTCGTCACCGGGGAGTACCGACTCGGAGACGTCCGGCACGTCACGGCGTCGTCCGAGCGGATCCGTTCGGAGCTCGGCTGGCACGCGCAGGTCGACTTCGAGCAGGGCATGCGTGACTTCGCGACCGCACCGCTCCGCGCCGCCGTGCAGCGGTGACGCAGCGTCCAGCGGACGACGCCGCCTGAGACTCGTCTCAGCGGACACGGCTCGCGCCTCGAGGCGCGAGCCGTGTCCGCCCAGGCGAGTCTCGCGTCCGCCACCGCACCAGCGCGGGACGCCACCGCACCAGCGCGGGACGCCACCGCACCAGCGCGAGACGCCACCGCACCAGCGCGGGGCGAGCACGCACCACCCGCCCGCGCACGCGGACCCGGGACCGCACCCGGGCCTCCCGGCCGTCCCCCGATCGCGGGCCAGACGGTCCGATCACCGCGCTCGACACGCCCCGGGGGACAGGATCCTGTACCCCGCGACGTGTCATCGTGTTACGTCGTGAGCATGGACCGAACCCCACCCGCCGGCGACCAGCCCGACGAGGACGCGACGCGCGCGACCGGAGATCGGCCCCGTCGCCAGGGCGACCCGCACCGAATGGACCACATGACCGTCGACGTGATCCTCCCCTGCCTGGACGAGGCGGACGCGCTCCCGCGCGTCATCGGCCGCCTGCCCGAGGGGTACCGCGCCATCGTCGTCGACAACGGCTCGACCGACGGATCCGCCGACGTCGCCCGCGCCCACGGCGCGACGGTCGTCACCGAACCGGTCAAGGGCTTCGGCTCGGCGTGTGCCGCCGGCGTCGCCGCCGCGACCGCGGAGTACGTCGCGTTCTGCGACGCCGATGCCTCGATGGACCCCGCAGAGCTGCCCGACCTCGTCGCCCGCGTGGCCGACGGGCGGACCGACCTCGCCCTCGGTCGGCGCGTGCCGACCACCCGTGGCGCGTGGGCGCCGCACGCCCGCTTCGCGAACCGCGTGCTCGCGGTCCTGATGCGCCGCGCGACCGGCTACCGCCTCCGCGACCTCGGTCCGATGCGCGTCATGCGCCGCGCCGACCTGGTCGCCCTCGACCTGCAGGACCGACGCAGCGGCTACCCGCTCGAGATGGTCCTGGCGGCACACGCGGCCGGGTGGCGGGTCGACGAGTCCGACATCGGGTACGCCCAGCGCGTCGGTGACAGCAAGGTCACCGGCACGCTCCGCGGGACGGTCAACGCCGTCCGCGACATGTCCCGTCTGCTGCGCGAGTACGGCCGGGAGGCACGCCCCCGCGTGGTCGCGCCCGGTCCGGCCCGCGACGTGGCCGGGTCCACCACGGAAGGAGCACGCTCATGACGGACGTCACGGTGGTCGTCGTGGCCAAGGAGTGCCTGCCCGGCAAGGTCAAGACCCGGCTGACGCCGGCCCTGACCCCGGAGGGTGCTGCCCGCGTCGCCTCGGCCGCGCTGGCCGACACGATCGCGACGGTGCGTGCCCTGCCCGCCTCGCGTCGCGTGCTGCTCTACGACGGCGTCGTCCTGCCCGAGGGCACCGACGACTTCGAGGTCCTGCACCAGGTCGGTGGCGGGCTCGACGAACGCCTCGGGGCGATGTTCGACGCGATGACCGGTCCGACGCTGCTCGTCGGCATGGACACCCCGCAGGCCACCCCCGAGCACCTCGCACCCGTGTTCGACGACCCGGACCGCGACGCGTGGTTCGGTCCGGCGGACGACGGTGGCTTCTGGTCGCTGTACCTTCGCGAGCCCGACGGCGCCCTGCTCCGCGGCGTCCCGATGTCGCAGGACGACACCGGCGCCGTGCAGCTCGCGCGCCTGACCGACGCCGGCCTGTCGGTCGGCACCCTGCCCGCGCTGCTCGACGTCGACACCGTCGCGGACGCCGAGCAGGTCGCCGCCCTCGCGCCGACCTCGCGCTTCGCCACGGCGTTCGCCGCCGAGCACGACACGACCCTGACCACGACGACCGGAGGTGCCCGATGACGATGCACGACACCGTCACGTTCGGCGCCGGCGGCGGCGAGCCGTACGCCCGTGCCCTGCAGACCGACGGCCACCTGCGCCTGACCGACCCGGAGCGTCCCGACGTCGAGGTCACGATGGACGTCGGCCGGTGGAGCGCCGCAGCCGACCGGATCGACCGTTCCCTCCTCGAGGGCGCGGACGGCCCCGTGATCGACATCGGGTGCGGCCCCGGTCGCATGCTCGTCGCCGCCCGGGCGCTCGGCATCCCCTCGCTCGGCGTGGACGTCTCCGCCGAGGCCGTCGCGATCGCCCGACGCTCCGGCGGCACGGCCGTGCAGGGCTCGGTGTTCGACCCGATCCCCGACGAGGGCCGCTGGGACACCGCCCTCGTGATCGACGGCAACATCGGCATCGGCGGCGACCCGGTCGCGCTCCTGGCCCGGTGCGGCGAGATCGTCCGCGACGGCGGCCGCGTGGTCGTCGAGACCCACGTGGACCGCGCGGCGGACCGTGCGTTCACCGCGCACGTGGTCGACGTGGACGGCAACCGGAGCGAGGGCTTCCCGTGGGCCGAGGTCGGCGTCGACGCACTCCTCCGTCACGCGGCCACGGCGGGGCTGCGAGCCCGGCAGAGCTGGACCGCCGACGGACGGACGTTCTGCGAACTCGTCGCGTGACCGCGTCGCGTTGTCTTGCATGATTCAAGACAACGCGGTAGCGTCGTGGGCAACAGCCGACGGCGTCCTGGTCGTCGGTCCGACGACCCGGGACCCTCGGCACGACGACGAGGAGCACCCGTGCAGAACCGACAGAACCCCCTCGGCGGCGCCTACGTCTCCGGTCTCGAGCAGCGCGACGAGCTCGGCGCGTACACGGTCGAGGCCGCATGGCGCCCGGTCGGCAGCTACACCGGCACCGGGGCGGGCCGTGCGCTCGGCCGCTTCGTGGACACCCAGTTCCGCCGTCCCGGCACCGCGACGTCCTCGACGCGGACCGTGACCGGCTCGCTGCGGACGACGACCGGGTCGTTCCGGACCGCCTGAGCCCCGGCTCCCCCAGACCGCGAGCGGTCGCCCGACCCGGGACGTCCCCCCACGTCCCCGGCAGGGCGGCCGCTCGTGCCGTACCGGGGCGGTCTCCTGCCGGACCCGTGCGGCTGCGTGACACCCGGCGACGCGCGGAGGGTCCTGGTGCCAGGATGGGCGCATGAACGACCGCGCCGGCACCCCCGCGACCGCAGACGACCTCGTCGACCTCGACGCCCTCCTGGCCGCGTACCACGAGCGTGTCCCCGACGTGTCGATCCCCGAGCAGAAGGTGGTGTTCGGCACCTCCGGCCACCGCGGCTCGTCGCTCGACACCGCCTTCAACGACACGCACATCGCCGCGATCACGCAGGCGATCGTCGAGTACCGCACCGAGCAGGGCACCACCGGTCCGCTGTTCATCGGCCGGGACACGCACGCGCTCTCCGCGCCGGCGGAGCAGACCGCGCTCCAGGTCCTGGCCGCCAACGGCGTCCGCGTGCTCGCCGACGCCGAGGACGGCTTCGTCCCGACGCCCGCACTGAGCCACGCGATCATCCGGTACAACCGCGCAGAGCACGGCGACACCGCCGACGGCATCGTCATCACGCCGAGCCACAACCCCCCTCGTGACGGCGGCTTCAAGTACAACCCGCCGCACGGTGGCCCGGCCGACAGCGACGCCACGTCGTGGATCGCCGACCGGGCGAACGCGATCATCGCCGGCGGGAACGCCGACGTCCGCCGCCAGGACGAGACCGCAGCCGAGGGCTACGACTACCTCGGCACGTACGTCGCGGACCTCGAGCACATCATCGACATCGACGCGATCAAGCGCGCCGGGGTGAAGATCGGCGCCGACCCCCTGGGTGGGGCGTCGCTGCCGTACTGGGAGCGCATCCGCGACCACTACGGCCTCGACCTGACCGTCGTGAACCCCGAGGTCGACCCGACGTGGGCGTTCATGACCCTCGACTGGGACGGCAAGATCCGCATGGACCCGTCGAGCCCGTCCGCGATGGCGTCGGTGCTCACCCACAAGGACGACTTCGACGTCCTGACCGGCAACGACGCCGACTCGGACCGCCACGGCATCGTCACGCCCGACGGCGGTCTGATGAACCCGAACCACTACCTCGCCGTGGCGATCGAGTACCTCTACGCGCACCGCCCCGAGTGGCGCGACGACGCGGCGATCGGCAAGACGCTCGTGTCGTCGAGCATCATCGACCGCGTCGCGGAGTCGCTCGGCCGCCGGCTGTGGGAGGTCCCCGTCGGCTTCAAGTGGTTCGTCCCCGGTCTCATCGACGGCTCCGTGGCGTTCGGCGGCGAGGAGTCCGCGGGCGCCTCGTTCCTCCGCAAGGACGGCACGGCGTGGACGACCGACAAGGACGGCATCATCCTGGCGCTCCTGGCGTCCGAGATCACCGCGGTGACCGGCAAGACCCCCTCGCAGCTCTACACCGAGCTCACGGAGCGCTTCGGTGCGCCGGTCTACCAGCGGGTCGACGCCGCTGCGAGCAAGGAGCAGAAGGCCCGGCTCTCGAAGCTCGACGGCGACGCGATCACCGCCGACACCCTGGCCGGCGACCCGATCACCGCGAAGCTCTCGAAGGCGCCGGGGAACGACGCCGCCGTCGGCGGCGTCAAGGTGGTCACGGACAACGCGTGGTTCGCCGCACGGCCCTCCGGCACCGAGGACGTCTACAAGATCTACGCGGAGAGCTTCGTCGGGCAGGAGCACCTCGAGCAGGTGCAGCGCGAAGCGAAGGAGATCGTGGACGCCGCCCTGGGCGCGTAGTCCCCGACGACCGACAGGGGCGTCACCGGATCCGTCCGGTGGCGCCCCTGTCGCTCCTCCGCATCCGCCGGAGGACCCTGCCGATGTCCACAGGAACGAGGCGGATGGGAACAATCCGTTTGCGCTGGTTGTATTTTTGCAGTGCGCGCAACAACGCTCCCCCGCGCCCGGGCGAGAGCGACGCGCGAGCACCAGTACGCACGGGAGACCGAATGACCCAGACGGCGACCGCACCCGCGGCCCCCACCACGTCCTCGAACGCGGTGATGAACCACCGACAGATCCTGCTCGTCATCTACGGACTGATGGCCGGCATGTTCCTCGGCGCGCTCGACCAGACCATCGTCGGCACCGCCATCCGCACGATCGGCGACGACCTGCACGGGCTCGACCAGCAGGCGTGGGTGACCACGGCCTACCTGATCGCGTCCACGATCACGACGCCGATCTACGGCAAGCTCTCCGACATCTTCGGCCGCCGCCCGCTGTTCCTCACCGCGATCGGCATCTTCATCCTCGGGTCGCTCGCCGCGTCGTTCTCGACCTCGATGCTCATGCTCGCCGGGTTCCGCGCGCTGCAGGGCCTCGGCGCCGGCGGCCTGATGTCGCTGCCGCTCGCGATCATGGGCGACATGCTCGCCCCGCGCGAGCGCGCCAAGTACCAGGGCTACTTCCTCGCCGTGTTCGGCATCTCCTCGGTCATCGGGCCGCTCGTCGGCGGCCTGTTCGCCGGCGCGTCCGAGATCCTGTTCGTCAGCGGGTGGCGCTGGGTCTTCCTGGTCAACGTGCCCGTCGGCATCATCGCGCTCTTCATGGTGACGACGTTCCTGCACCTGCCGAAGTTCGGCGACCGCGGGAAGCCCCGCATCGACTGGTGGGGCGCCTCGCTGGTCATCGTCACCCTCGTCCCGCTGCTCCTCATCGCCGAGCAGGGTCGCGAGTGGGGTTGGGACTCCCCCGGCGCGATCGCCTGCTACGCGATCGGCGCGCTGGGTCTCGTCGCCTTCGTGATCGTCGAGCGCTCCATGGGCGACGACGCGATCCTCCCGCTCAAGCTCTTCGGCTCGCGGGTGTTCTCGATGGCCGCGGTCCTGTCCGTGCTCGTCGGCTTCGGGATGTTCGGCGCGATGCTGACGATCCCGCTCTACCTGCAGATCGTCAAGGGCGTCACCCCGACCGAGTCCGGCTTCGCCATGCTGCCGATGGTGCTCGGTCTGATGATCTCCTCGATCGCCTCGGGTCAGATCATCTCGCGCACCGGCCGCTACGGCGCCTTCCCGATCACGGGCACCGCGTTCACGGCGATCGGCTTCACGCTCCTCACCTTCCTGACCGCCGACAGCCCCCTCTGGTTCCTCATGCTCGGCATGTTCGGCATCGGTCTCGGGCTCGGGCAGCTCATGCAGACACTGACCCTCGCCGCGCAGAACTCGGTCTCCCCGCGGGACATCGGCGTTGCCACGAGTGCAGCGACGTTCTTCCGCCAGATCGGCGGCACGATGGGCACCGCGGTGCTCCTGTCCGTCCTGTTCACGCTCATGCCGACGAACATCACCGGCGCGATGCAGAACGAGTCGACGCTCAAGCCGGCCCTCACCGCCGCGCTCACCCCCTCGGTCGCCAGCGCGTCCGAGAACAAGGGCGTGATGGACCAGATCTGGTCGAAGATCGTCGACCCGGTGCAGCAGAACGTGCAGCAGGGTCTCGACCAGGGTGCCGCAGCGGCGAAGCAGGCCGCGGACCAGGCCGTGACGAAGCAGGTCACCGCGCAGGTGCAGCAGCAGGTCGCCGCCGGCCGGATCCCCGCCGCCTCCGCCGACTCGGTCATCGCCGAGCAGGTCGCCGCGAACAAGTCGGCCGCCGAGCAGCAGGCGCTCGAGACCGCCGCGTCCAAGGCGAACGCCGAGGTCGTCGACGGCACGCTGCAGATCGACTACAGCAACGCCGACCAGCGGAAGGCCGTGGTCGACGAGGTCGCGCCGAAGCTGGTCGACCAGCTGAAGAACGGCGACACGGCGGCCAGCTCGTCCGCCGGCTCGGCCACGAGCGACACATCGTTCCTCAACGGTGCGGACCAGCGGCTCACCCGTCCGTTCCTGGTCGGGTTCAGCCAGTCGGCCGTCGTCGTCTACTTCGTCGGGCTGGGTGTCATCCTGCTCGCCTTCGTCCTGACCTGGTTCTTCCGGGTCCCGCCGCTCCGCAAGGTGTCTGCACTGCAGGAACAGGCGAACGCGGCGAAGGGCGACTCCGACCGCCTGGCAGCGGACGCGCAGCAGGCGGCGGCGGACACCGGCTCGCTGGTCACCCCGGACACGGTGTCGGTCCGGGCGGTCCCGACCTCGCCCGACGTCACGGTGCAGCAGCCGCAGGACCGGTCCGGAGGCACCACCTCCCCCGCCGACCGGCCCGCCTCCGACACGGGTGCAGCTGACCGCGCCGGTCACCACCCCGAGGGCGGCACCCGGGCACCGCTCACCGACGCGACCACGCACGGCGCGCACGCCGCGGCGGCACCGGTGGACGAGCCTCCGGCCACGACCGCGACCATCCGGACGCACCCGGCGCACGCCTCGTCGGACGGGGCCACGCCGCCGGGTACCACGGCCGAGCACCACGGGCGACACACGGCGGAGTAGCCCGCCGCCGCTGGGAGGCGACATCGTCGACGTCGTACGACGTCGAGGGTGTCGCCTCCGTCGTCCCTACCGGACGGGCGCCGCGCTCGTCAGCGCTGCCCGCGCTCCTGCTCCCGGAGCTCGACGTAGTCGCCAGCCGCGCACTCCGAGGTCGCACTGATCGTGTCGCCGCCGCCCAGGTCGGACGAGTTGAACGCGATGTTCGCGATCCCGGCGCCCCTGCCGTTGAGTCCGGAGTAGCTGCCGTCCCCGTTGGTGAAGCGCTCCGTCACGAGCCCGGCACGCTTCCACAGCGTGGTGAGGGTGCTGACATCGGTCTCGATGTCGCCGCGCTCGGCTCGCGAGGACAGGATCGTGTAGTGCACGCCCTCGCCGTTGCCGCGTTCGTCCGTGCACGTCCCGAGTCGTGGGCCCTCCTCCACGGTCCAGTCCCCTCCGAGCGCACTGGCGGAGTCGTCCACGATCTGCTGCACCGCTCGCTCCGCGTCCTCGGGCCGCGACGACGGGGAACCCGTCCCGCCCGTGCACCCGGCCGTGAGGGCGAGTGCACTGACCATCAGTCCGACCGCAGCCGTGCGGACACTCTTCGCCGCCATCGCCCCCGTCTCCCCGGGCGCAACGCGTCCGCCCCGATCCATCCTGGCCGCTCCGGGCGGCAGGCGCTCAGTCCTCCTGCGCGACGGGAGACACGACCACCGAACCGACCGCCGACTCGACCGCTGCGTGCGGCAACCGACGCCGCATCACGTCGACGGCGACCGGGTTGTCGTCCACGAGCACGAACCGCCGGCCCAGGTCACGAGCGACCGCACCGAGCGTGCCGCTCCCCGCGAAGAAGTCGAGCACCCAGTCCCCCTCGCGCGACGACGCCTGCACCATGCGGCGCAGGACCCCCTCGGGCTTCTGCGTCGGGTAGCCGGTCTTCTCGCTGCCGGTCGGCGACACGATGGTGTGCCACCACACGTCCGTCGGCAGCTTCCCACGCTCGCGCTTCTCCGGCGTGACGAGTCCCGGCGCCATGTACGGCTCGCGGTCGACCGTCTCGGAGTCGAACCAGTAGCGCTCCGGGTCCTTCACGTAGACCAGGATCGTGTCGTGCTTGGTCGGCCAGCGCGTGCGGGACTTCGCGCCGAAGTCGTACGCCCAGATGATCTCGTTGAGGAACGCGTCGCGGCCGAAGAGCGCGTCGAGCAGCACCTTGGCGTAGTGGGCCTCGCGGTAGTCGAGGTGCAGGTACAGCGTGCCGTCGTCGGTGAGCAGCCGCCAGGCCTCGAGCAGGCGTGGCTCGAGGAACGCCCAGTAGTCCTCGAAGCGGTCGTCGAAGCGCATCAGGTCACCGCGGATCCGCTCGTAGGTCCGACCACGGAAGCCCGTGATCGTCCCGGCGTCGCCGACGGTCCGGCGCTCGGCGGTCACCGCGTGGCGCCGCTGCTTCCGTCCGGTGTTGAAGGGCGGATCGAGGTAGACGACCGTGAACGACGCGTCGGGCAGTGTCGGCAGGACGTCGAGGTTGTCGCCGAGCACGACGAGGTCGGGGCTCGAGTCGTCGATGCTGCGCACCGGACCATCCTCCCGCAGAGCGGACCGACGCCCGACCGCACCCAGCCCCCACCCCGTCCGACGGCGTACGGTCCCCTGCATGGCATCACCCGAGGTCCGCAACGACACCGACGCGCAGCAGTACTCCCTGGTCGAGGACGGCGAGGTCATCGGCTTCGCGGCGTACGAGGTCGACGGCGACGAGATCCGCTTCACCCACACCGAGGTCGACCCCGCGCACCGCGGTGGTGGCCACGCGTCGATCCTCGTCCAGCACGCGCTCGACGACGTCCGCGAGGGGTCCCTCCGGGTCGTCCCGCTCTGCACCTACGTCAAGGCGTGGATCGAGCGGCACCCGGACTACCAGGAGCTCACCACGCGCTAGCGCGGCAGGTGCTCGCGCTCAGTAGGTGCGGTCGAGCGTGCCGGGTCGCGCCTCGTGCCGCCCGCGGTGTCCGACCGCAGGCACACGGATGAGGACGGTGCCGCTGAGCAGGTCGTGGTCGTCGTCGGCGGGCGTCGGGGCCTCCTCCGGGAGGCGCGACTGCCGCTCGTACTCGGCCTGCGTCTCGTGACGGGTCGGGGCGAACACCTCGTCCATCATCGCGCCGACACCGCCGGATCCGCCGCTGCGTGTGGCCTTGTTCGACAGGTCGATCCACCCCACGCGATCGGCGACCCACATCACGACGGCCGCCACGGCCACCGCCCCCAGGAGGATCAACCAGTTCACGGTCCCGACGCTACGTCAGTCGACCGGCCAGGGCCTCCGCCGCGCGGATGATCCTGGCGATCGGTCCGCCGCGACGGCGGACTGCTCGCGAGCTCCCGCGCCGGTGTCCGTCGTGCGGATCAGTCGACGACGACCGTCGCCTCCGGCTCGAAGCCGCGGTGCACGATGGAGACGTACCAGTACGAGACGACGTCGCCGTGCCGGACGGCATCGCTCGCGTCCGACTGCGGCTCCACCTCGACCGTCAGCCCGCCGCCGCGCGGCACCGTGACCGGCACCCTCGTGACCAGGCCGCACGGTACGTCGGTGCGCAGGACCTCGTCACGGCCGCCGGGTCCCACGGACACCAGCAGGCGCTTGCCGTCGACGCCGTTGCAGGCGACGAGGAGGTCCCAGTCGCCGGCGGGCGTCTCCGTCCCGGCCGCGCCACGGTCGAGTCCGTTCGACGAACCGAAGCCGCGGTCCCCGTCGAGCAGCGCTGCGTTCATCGCGTCGCCCCACCGGTCGAGTCCTGCCGCCCGTGTCGCGTCGGCATCGTCGGACAGCAGTCCGGAGACAGGTGCGGACGAGCAGGCCGTCGCGACACCGAGGACCACGAGTCCTGCGACCGTGGCGGACAGGAGACGGCTCGGACGACGCATGCGCAGAGCATAGAGGGCGCTCCGTACGGGCGTCACTGCCCGGTCAGGGCACCCGCTCGAGCCACTCCCGCGTCGCGAACTTCGTCTCGACCAGCTCCCGCGCGCGGGCCCGCTCCGCCTCGGTCACGTGGCCCTCGTGCGCGCCGTAGAGCTTCGTGAAGGTGCCGATCAGCCGGTCGATGATCTCGGCTCGGGTCAGGCCGGTCTGCGAACGCAGCGGGTCGACACGCTTGGCGGCCGAGGTCGTCCCCTTGTCGCTCATCTTCTCGCGACCGATGCGGAGCACCTCGACCATCTTCTGGCCGTCCATGTCGTAGCTCATCGTGGCGTGGTGCAGCAGGGCACCGGTGCCGAGCCGCTTCTGCGCCGCGCCGCCGATCTTGCCCTTGGTCGAGGAGATGTCGTTGAGCGGCTGGTAGTACGCGTCGATCCCGAGGGACTTCAGCGCCTCGATCACCCACTCGTCCAGGTAGGCGTACGAGTCGGCGAAGGTCATGCCCTGCACGAGGTCGGTCGGCACGTACAACGAGTACGAGATGATCGCGCCGGCGTCCATGAACATGGCGCCACCGCCGGAGATGCGGCGGACGACCTCGACGCCGTACTTCGCGGCACCGGTCGGGTCGACCTCGTTCTTCAAGGACTGGAACGACCCGATCACGACCGCGGGCTGGTCCCACTCCCAGATGCGCAGGGTCGGACCGCGACGGCCGGCACCGACCTCCTCGGTCAGGACCTGGTCGAGTGCGAGGTGCTCGTTCGGGCTGATCGGCCCCTCGTGCACGATCTCCCAGTCGTACTCCTGCCACGTCGACGCCCGCGAGAGCGCGCGACGGACGGCGACCCCCACCGACTCCGGTGTGAAGCCGAGCAGCACCGCCCCCTCGGGCAGCGCCGTGCGGACCGCGGCGGCGATGCCGGCCGCGTCGGTGGTCGCGGGCAGGCCGTCCACGGCCTGGTCGATCAGCGGCAGCGCGTCGTCCGGCTCGAGGAAGAAGTCACCCGCCAGCCGGAACTCCTGGATGCTCCCGTCGACGACCTCGAGGTCGACGACGACCAGCTTGCCTCCGGGGACCTTGTACTCACCGTGCACAGGGCGAGCCTACGCCCGCCGTCCGCCGGACGGGAGGCACGGGGCACCGCTGCCACGCGCCTCCCGTCCGGCAGCCCGTCGCGTCAGCGCGCCACGTGGCGGTCGAGCCACGCGATCAGGTCGGCGACCACCTCGTCGCGGTTCGTCTCGTTGTAGACCTCGTGCCGCGCCCCGTCGTAGACGTGGACCTGGACGTCCGACAGCCGACCGCGACGGCGGTACGCCTGGGCGAGCCGCTCCACGGAACGGGGGCCGCCGAGGGTGTCGTCCGATCCGACCTGCAGCAGGATCGGCAGGTCGTGCGGGATGCCTCGGCGTGGCACGCCGAGCAGCCGCGCGGCGTCACGGACGCCGAAGAGCTTGATCACGTCGGCCTCGACCGCGAGCGGGTCGGCGGCGATCGCGTCGATGACGGCCCGGTCGCGCGTGATCCACTCGAACTTCGTCGGTCCGGAGCCCGCGTGCCGGGCGTTCAGGTCGCCGCTGTTCATCCACCCGGGCAGTCGGTACGCCGTGGCGGAGAGCACGACCCCGTCGTACCGCTCCGACGAGGTGTTCACGATCCGCTGTGCCATGAGCGACCCCCACGAGTGCCCGACGAGCACGAGCGGGACGCCGGGGTCCTGCGCGCGGGCGACGTCGCTCATCTGCTCCACGGCCGCGATCGCCGCCCGCAGGCCACCGGGTCCGAGCCGTCCGAGCCGCGCGTGGTCCCCGTCCCACTGCGCCAGACCGGTCCGGCCGTGCCCGCGGTGGTCGTTCGCGTGCACGGTGTACCCGGCACGGACGAGGTCCTGCGCCAGCGGCTCGTACCGGAGTCCGTGCTCCCCGACGCCGTGCGCGATCTGCACGATGCCCTTCGGCCTGGCGGCGCGCCAGGTCGAGTAGACGATCTCGACGCCGTGCGCGTCGGTGAACGAGGAGTCCCCTCGAGCGGCGGAGAAGGTGGGCACGGGTCGATCCTCGCAGACGTGGGGGCGACGTTGGCGGTCCGTGGCGTGTCCGTCCGGCGTCCACGCAGCCGGCTCGGAGCCTGCGCATGTCCACCAGGAACGCTGCACGCCTGGGAGGATCGACCGGTGACCTCCCACCGCATCGATGCCTCGCCCGACACCGCTGTCGACGTCCTCACCGCGGAACGCGAGCCCGTGCTCCGCGTCGAGGACGGTGACACCGTGACCGTCCGGACGCTGAGCGCCGCGGGCTACACCGAACGGCTGGCCGCGCCGGGGGCGGACGCGCCGACGCTCCTCGATCCGCGACGCGGGCACTGCCTGGTCGGACCGATCGCGGTCGCGGGAGCGCGACCCGGACAGGTGCTCGCCGTGCGCTTCGACGCGCTGGTGCCGGACGACTGGGGCTACACCGGGTCCGGTGGCGTCGACACCCCGGTCGCCCGGGCGCTCGGGCTCGTCGACGCGGCGTCGCGCGGGCCGCTGCTCTGGGACGTCGACGCGGACGCCGGCACGGCGCGGAACCAGCTCGGGCTGGGCGTCCGGACCGCGCCGTTCCTCGGCGTGGTCGGTCTGCCGCCGGAGCCCACCGGGGAGCACTCGACGATCCCGCCGCGTCCGCTCGGCGGGGGCAACATCGACTGCCGCGAACTGGTCGCCGGCGCGACGCTGTACCTGCCCGTCACCGTGCCGGACGCGCTGCTCTCCGTCGGCGACGGGCACGCCGCACAGGGCGACGGCGAGGTCTCCGGCACCGCGGTCGAGCGCGGCATGACCACCACGATGACGCTGTCCCTGCTCGACCACGCCCCGGTCGAGGGCGTCCACGCCGACACCCCTGCCGGCCACATCACGTTCGGGTTCGACGCCGACCTCAACACGGCGACGACGACGGCGCTCGACCGGATGGTCGACTGGATCGTCGGGCTGCACGGGATCACCCGCGGGCAGGCACTGGCGATGGCGAGCGTCGCGGTGAGCATGCGCGTGACCCAGGTCGCGAACCGGACCTGGGGCGTGCACGCACTGCTCCCCCACGACGCGATCCTCGCGCCCGACGCAGGCTGAGCGCCCGACGCGAGCCGACGGCCCATCGGCACCACGCGCCGGGACGGGAGGCGCGACCAGCGTGCTCGACGTCGGGGACTCGGGTCGCGCCTCCTGTCTGCCCGTTCCTTCCCATGACACTCGCGATGCATGGAGAGAACGGGCGTACCTGACCGGAAGTTCCGACCAGGTACGCCCGAACCGACCAGGCACGCCCGAACCGTCCCGGTTGGCAGGCGCGCCACCATGCTCGTCGCGTCCGCGCTGGCGAGACGGCGCGCTCGAGCCGCGCCGCGCCTCCCGTTCGCCCGTTCTTTCCCATCGCACCTGCGATGGAAGGTGAGAACGGGCGTACCTGGTCGATCGTTGCGATCAGGTACGCCCGTTCTCACCGGGTACGCCCGATCCGACCAAGTACACCCGCTCCGGGGTCAGTGCGCGGAGTACCCGCCGTCGACCAGGTGGTAGCTGCCGCTGATGAACGAGGCCTTGTCGCTCAGCAGGAACAGCACGAGCGCTGCGACCTCGGCATCGGTACCGAGCCGCTTCGCCGCGTGCTCACCCTCGAGCGCCGCGAGCTCCTCGGCGGAGAGCGACGACCGGACGAGCGGGGTGTCGATGAACCCGGGACCGACCGCGTTCGTGCGGACACCCTGCGCCGTGTACTCGAGCGCCGCGACCTTGGTCAGCCCGACGAGCGCGTGCTTCGACGCCACGTACGCGGCGTTGTGCGCGATGCCGACCGACCCCAGCACCGACGCCATGTTCACGATCGCGCCACCACCGGCAGCCAGGATCGCCGGGATCTCGTAGCGGAGCCCGTAGAAGACGCCGTCGAGGTCGACCGCGCGGACCCGGTCCCACGCCTCGACGTCGTACTCGCCGATGGGCTGGGGAGCCGCACCGATGCCGGCGTTGTTCACCGCGAGGTGGAGCGCGCCGAAGGTGTCGACCGCGTGCTGGACCATCCGCTCGTTGTCGCCCGCGACCGCGGAGTTCGCCTCGAACGCACTCGCGGTGCCCCCGGCGCCCTCGATCTCGGCCACGACGCGCTGCGCGGCCTCGGCCTTGATGTCGGTGACGACGACCCGCGCGCCCGCGGCCGCGAGCTCCTTCGCGATCGCAGCCCCGATGCCGCTGCCGCCACCGGTGACGACGGCGACCCTGCCCTCGAACTCGGACATGTTCTCCTTCTTCCTCGACGTTCCGTCGATCGTGCACAAAGCAACACGTGTTGCGTACGCAGCGTACACCTCGCGCAGACCAGTTCGTTCGCTGAACTAATGAGGTAGGCTAACGGTCGTGCCCGACACCTCACTCGCCACCGACCTCCGCGTCGCGGTGGCCCGGTTGTCCCGGACGCTGCGCGCACAGAAGGTCGACGCGAGCATGACGGACGGCCAGTTCTCGGCCCTCGCGCGACTGCACCGCGAGGGCGCCATGACCCTCGCCGAGCTCAGCCGGCAGGACGGCGTCACACCGCCGAGCATGACGAAGTCGATCGCGGTGCTCGTGGACCGCGGCCTCGTGTCCAAGGTCGACCACGGCGACGACCGCCGCAAGGTCCTGCTCGCCGCGACCCCGGCCGGAGCGACCTTCGTCGAGGAGACCCGGCGCCGCCGCGACGACTGGCTCTCCCCGCGCCTCACGACCCTGACCGCCACCGAGCGCCGCACCCTCGCCGAGGCCACCGAGATCATGAGGAGGCTTGCCCAGCAGTGACCGCCCTGTTCCGCTCCCTGTCCACCCGCAACTACCGCATCTGGTTCGCCGGGGCCCTGGTCTCCAACGTCGGCACCTGGATGCAGCGCACCGCCCAGGACTGGATCGTCCTGACGAAGCTGTCCGACAACGACGCGATCGCGGTCGGCATCACGATGGCGCTGCAGTTCGGTCCGCAGCTGCTCCTGCTCCCGCTGACCGGCCTGGCTGCGGACCGCTTCGACCGGCGGCGGATGCTCATGCTGACGCAGGGACTCATGGGCGCCCTCGGGCTCGGCCTCGGGATCATGGTCCTCACCGACACGGCGACCCTGTGGTCCCTGTACGGCTTCGCCCTGGCGCTCGGCATCGTCGCCGCGTTCGACACCCCGATCCGGCAGGCGTTCGTCTCCGACGTCGTGCAGGGCGAGCACGTCTCGAACGCCGTTGCGCTGAACTCGGCGTCCTTCAACGCCGCCCGGCTCATCGGGCCCGCGGTCGCGGGGGTGCTCATCGCCGCGATCGGGTCCGGCTGGGTGTTCGTCATCAACGCCGGCTCGTTCCTGGCCGTCCTCGTCGCGCTCCGCTTCGTCGACCCCGCCCAGCTCGCCGAACGCGTGCGCGCGAAGCGCGGGAAGGGGCAGATCCTCGCCGGCTTCACCTACGTGCGGACCCGTCCGGACATCATCGTGGTGCTCTGCATGATCTTCGTCGTGGGGACCTTCGGCGTGAACTTCCCCATCTTCACCTCGACCATGGCGCGGGTCGAGTTCGGCAAGGGTGCCGGCGAGTTCGGCCTGCTGAACTCCGTCATGGCGATCGGTTCGGTCGCCGGCGCGCTCCTCTCCGCCCGGCGGGACCGCCCGCGGATGCGGACCCTCGTCGTCGCCTCGGCCGGCTTCGGCCTGGCGTGCACGGCGGCGGCCCTCGCCCCGACGTACTGGACCTTCGCGGTCGTGCTCGTCTTCGTCGGCCTGGCCTCGCTCACCTTCATGACCACGGCCAACGCGCTCGTGCAGACCACCACGAAGCCCGCGATGCGCGGTCGCGTGATGGCGCTGTACATGGCGATCTTCGCCGGGGGCACGCCGATCGGCGCCCCGGTGGTGGGCGCCGTCGCCGATGCGTGGGGGCCACGCTGGGCGATCGTGGTGGGAGCCGCGTCGGGCTTCGTCGCGCTCGCGATCGCCCTGGTCTGGCTCGTCCGCTGGGAACACCTGCGGCTGCGGTACGACGCCAACGCCCGACTGCACCTCGCGGTCACGCACGCGGTGCCGGTGGTCGGCACGCGGGCGTCGCGTGCCGCGCTGCGGCGCGACCTGGAGCGCGACGAGGCGGTGGCGGACCGGTCCAGCTCGGTCTGAGCGTCGGGACCGTCGGCCAGGAGGCACGGGCCACCCCCGCCGCGCGCGCACCGCGACGGGATGCCGGCCGGGAGGCACGGTGCCAGCCCGCCACGGCCCTCCCGTCCGGCGCTGTGCCCCGCCCGACGACCGCAGCTCAGCGCGCGGGGGTCGCGACCGTGAAGACGCGGTCCTCGAGCGCCGCGACGACGGCGTCGACCGCGGCGGCGAGTCCCTCGGCGGCGGCTCGGATCCGGTCCGGAGCACCGACCTCCACGCGTCCGAGCGCCGAACGCGCGACCCGGAACGCGGCGACCTGGTCCCCCACGCAGGCGGGCGCGACGTCCGCGAGGCAGTCGTCGGCGCGCGCCGCGAGGAACGCGAGCGACCGCGGACTGTGCGACTCGTGGAGCAGGAACCCGGCGGCGTCCCGCGGATCGACGCCGTGGTGGTCGCGCCCCCGCCGGAAGGCCTCGCCGGCACCGCACGCCCGCAGCGCGGTGGTCCACGACGCCGCCGACCCCGCATCGACGAGCGACGACGCCAGCAACCGCGCCGTGAGGCCGCACCGCAGCAGGGACCTGCCCAGGGTGAAGAACTCCCACACCTCGTCGCGGCTGACGTCACCCTCGACGACGCCGACGGCCAGCGCGCTCCGTTCCCGCACCCACGCGAGGAACTCGTGCGCCCGGTCGACGGCGACCTTGCGCGGCATGCGCGACCGGGTGACGTCGAGGCAGTCCCAGAGCTCGGTGGACACGACCTCGCGCGCGCGACGGGCGTGGTCCCGTGCCACACCGACCGCGTGTGCGACCGAGGCGGGTTCGTGCCGGTCGAGGGCGAGCGACTCGACGACGGCCGCACGCTCACGGCGTCGTGCGGGCGCGCGTGCCCCCACGACGCGGTGCAGCACGGAGCCGACCGTGGACTCCTCCTCGACCACACCCGCGTCGGGCCGGACGACGTAGACGTCGAGCATCCTCGCGACCACGTCGGCCCGCTCCACCGCGCTCCCGACGTGGAACACGCTCCCCGCGAGTCGGCTCAGCACGTCGGCTCCTGCATGCGGCGAAGCTACCGAGCGGGCGTTGCGGCGGTGTTTCGGGACCGCGTCACGGGTGTTGCGAGCCATCCGGCAGACGCGCTCCCAGGGGACACTCGCTAGACAATCTAACTAGAGCGTCTAGCATTGTCCGTATGACGACCGAGGTGACGAACACCACCACGGGCTTCTGGTACGGGTCAGGATCCAGGGTCGACGCGGTGGACGTACTGAACGCGCTCCGTAGGTACCGGAGTGCCGAGAGCGCTGCCCAGCGCCGGGCGCGCGAGGCACTCGGCATCGGCGAGAACGCACTGCTCGCGCTCCGGGTCCTGCTGGACGCCGAGTCCGAGGGACGCTCCGTCAACGCGAAGGAACTCGCCGACCGACTCGAGATCACGCCGGCGTCGACCTCGGCACTCGTGGACCGACTCGTCCGCAGCGGTCACGTCGAACGACACCCCGACCCCCACGACCGCCGCGGGGTCATCCTCACCGCGTCCGGCGGGTCGATGCGGCAGGTGCTGCGGGTGATCGACCAGCTCGACACCCGCGCGATCGAGGTCGCCGAGCACCTGCCCCAGACGGACATGTCGGTCATCGTCGCGTTCCTCGAGGAGATGGCCCGGGTCGTCGACCACGACGAGGACGCGGCCGACACGGAGCGCTCCGCGTAGCCTCGTCCCATGCCCAGCGCACCGGACGAACCCGTCGGGGTCCCACCGCTCGGTCCGCGGTCGCAGGAGCCGGGCCGCGAGCACGCGCGCGACCCCGAGGACGACATGCCGCTCGCCGAGCTCGACGCGCGTGCCCGGGCCGACGCCGCACTCCGGCGCATCCGGAACGGCGCCGACCCCGCGCGGGAGGCCTTCGACCTGGCGAACACGATGAACGACGAGGCCGTCGGACGACTCCGCGGCGCCGTGCTGCGCTGGCTGCGCCGAGACTGACCCGGCGGGCGGCCTACCGCTGGTCGTCGGCGAAGGCGGTGCCCACCGCAGCGATGTCGTCGGCGCCGTGCCCGGCTGCACTCGCGTCGGCGTAGACCCGGTCGAGCGCGTCGAGGAGGGTCGTCGACACCCCCGCGGTCCGTGCCGCGTCGCCGATCAGCCCGATGTCCTTCCGCAGGCCGTCGAGGGCGAACTGTGGCGCGAGGTCACCGCCGATCATCGCTGCACCCTTCGTGTGCGCGTAGGGCGAGTCGCTCGCGGTGCCGTCGATCGCGTCGAGGAACAGCTGCGGGTCGAGTCCGAGCGCACGGGCGATCGCGAGCGACTGGCCGGTGGCGGCGGTGATCGACGCGACCCAGGCGTTGGCCGCGAGCTTCAGGGCCGTACCGTCGCCGACCCGCTCCCCCGCGCGGACGGTCTTCGCCCCGATGGCGTCGAGCACCGGGTCCACACGGTCGAGCACGTCCGACGGGCCGGCGGCGAGCATGGTGAGCTTGCCCTGCTCCGCCGGGGCCTTCGTGCCGAGCATCATCGCCTCGACGAGGGTGATGCCGTACTTCTCGGCCAACTGCACCACGGTCTCGGTCCCCGCGACGCCGATGGTCGAGGCCTGCACCCACACGGCGTCCGCGGGAGCGTCCCCGGCAGCGGTCTCGAGGACGTCGACGACCGCATCGGTGTCGAAGAGCGTCAGCAGGACGACCTCGGCGTCGCTGACCGCCGCGGCAGCGTCCGTCGCCACGGTGGCGCCGGCGTCGCCGAGCGGGCGGGCCTTGTCGGCGCTGCGGTTCCACACGGTCACCCGGTGGCCCTCGCGCAGCAGCGACCCCGCGACCCCTGCACCCATCGTCCCCGTACCCAGCACCGTCACGCGCACCACTGTCTCCGTCCTGCGTCCGGCACCCTGCCGACGTCGCTCTCGACGCTACGCCTGCGCGGCCCGACCAGCCTGGCCCGGTCGGCGTGCGGACGCCGACACCCGTCGCCGGTGCGACCCGTTCAGAGCAGGCCGCGAGCGGCGAGCCACGGGGCCGGATCGATCGGCGTCCCGCCGACGATGACCTCGAAGTGCAGGTGCGGGCCGGTGGAGACCCCGGTGCTGCCCACGGCGCCGAGCTGTTCGCCGGCCGACAGCGTCTGCCCGGGCAGGACGTCGATGCGGGACAGGTGCCCGTACCGCGTCTGCGTGCCGTCCGGATGTGCGAGGAGCACCTGGTTGCCGTACCCGCCGAGCGGCCCGGCGGACACGACCCGTCCGGGCATCGCGGCGACGACGGGCGTCCCGGATGCCGCGGCGAAGTCGAGCCCGTGGTGGTTCGTCGAGCACGCACCACACCCGGCGACCTGCCGACCGCCGAAGCCTCCGGCGGTCGGGATCGTCCCTGCGACGGGACGGACCACGTCCGAGCCCGTCGTGATCTGCACACGGCCGTGTCGATCGCCACCCGCCCGGGTCGCCTGCACGTCGAAGCCGTCGCGGACGACGGTGACGGTGACGCCGGACGCGACGCGGTAGTGCTGCTCCGGCGCCGGGGCGACCTGGTGCGCGGGTGCGGATGCGGGTGCGGCGCCGAGACCGAACCCGGTGGGGTCGTCGAGTGCGGCGGCCGGGGTCGACACGGAGACGACCAGGCAGGCTGCGAGGGCGGACGCCGTCACCGGGAGGAGTCGCGAGGACGACCCCGATCGGGCCGCCGGCAGCGCCGCGGGACGCTGAGGCCGACCGACAGCGACGCCCCTGCGGAGCTCGGGGACGTGCCGGTCACGCCCGGGTCGCCCGGACACGCGCGGGTCGGGCACGCGCAGGTCGGGTACGCGCAGGCCGTGCTTGTTGTGCTTGCCGAGCCTGCCGGGACGATCGGCGGACCGGCGAGGGGTGCGGAGGTCACGACGACTCGGCAGGGCTGCTCCGGACCGAGCGCCGTCGATGGTGGTGGTGGTGGTGGACACCGAGGCGGCGGCAGGGGGGACCGCCGCCTCGGCGGTCTGGTGGCCGACACGGACGGACCGGGCAGCGGCGTCGTTCGCCGCTCGGCGGGCCGCTCCGCGGGGGCGGATCGGTGCCGCCGGCGCCGAGCCGGGGGCGCTGTCGGTCGTGGTCGTCGTCATCGTGTCGGGAGATCGGATCGGGTGTGTCGGGATGGGGTGTGTCGGGATGGGGTGTGTCGGGATGGGGTGTGTCGGGATGGGGTGTGTCGGGACGCTCGGACGTCGTCCGTCATCGGTGGCGGTGCCGGTCGGCTCAGCCGCGGACGACGCCGTCGCGCGTGATGCGCTCGAGCTCCCCGACGACGGCGTCGACGACCGCGCGGGTGATCGCATCGGTCACCGCTTCGACCAGCGCGAGCTGGTCGGGCGTGACGGCGACCTCGTTCGGGAGCGCGGTCCCGACCCGCTGCGGGATCTCGTCGATCGCGGCGACGAGGGCAGCCGGCACCAGGGCGGACCGCATCGGGGACACGGGAGCCGTCAGCGGCGAGGTGGGTGCGGGGACGACCCGGGTGCGTGCGGCGGTGACGGAGACCGCTGCTGCCGGAGCGGGCGTCGCCGTCGGGGCCGGTGCCGGTGCCGGTGCCGGTGCCGCCGGAAGGGTCACCGCGGGCTGCGCCTGTTCCGGAGCCGTGGTCGCGGCGCGGGAGGCCCGACGCGAGATCGAGTCGAAGAGGGGCGTGGAGGACATGCTGCTTGCCTTCCGGTCAGTGGTGGATCGGGCCGTCCTGGGCGGTCCGACTGGGCTCGTGCCTCGGGCACGAGGACGATTCAACCACTGATATTCCGAATGTGCAATAGCGCGTTCTGGATCAGTCGGGCTCGACCGCCTGCGTCGGGTCGTCGCGCCGCAGCACCTGCTTGACCCGCTCGACGATCGTCGACGGCGGATTGTTGTAGGCGTTCGCGGGTTCCTGCCCGCTCAACGCCTGGATCGCGTCCATGACGGCGTCGGTCGCGTGGCGCCGTGCACGGCCGGACGACGCCTCGCCGAAGTGGGACAGGTCCATCGGTGCACCGAACTCGATGGTGACGCGGGCGAGCCGCGGCAGCCGCGAGCCGACGGGCTGCACGTCCTCGGTGCCGGTGAGTGCGACCGGCACCACCGGCGCCCCGCTCGTCAGCGCCAACCAGGCCACGCCGGTCCGACCCTTGTAGAGCCGACCGTCGAGGGACCGGGTGCCCTCGGGGTAGATGGCGAAGGCCTCGCCGGCCTCGAGCCGCTCGAGCCCGAGGTCGAGGGCGTGCTGCGCCGCGGCTCCCGCTCCGCGTTCGACCCCGATGGCACCGATCCCGCCGAAGAACGCGCGCGACACCGCACCACGCAGACCGGTCCCGGTGAAGTACTCCTGCTTGGCCAGGAACGACACCTTGCGCGGCGCCATGAGGGTGATCGCCGGGGAGTCGATGAAGGACCGGTGGTTGCTCGCCAGGATGACCGGCCCGTGCTTCGGTACGTTCTTCCGTCCCACGATGCGCGGTCGCCAGACCAGGCGCGCGAGCGGGGTCACCACCGCACGGCTCATCGTGGTGGCGAACTTCGTCGTACCGGGCAACCGGGCCTCCTCGTCGTGGGAGGTTCCGAGTGTAGTGAGCGCGGAGCGGGCTGCATGCCGCGATCGGAATGGAAGCAGCGCGGGGACCACGAGGCCCCCACGCTGCACGGTTCAGCCGTCGTGCGACTCGTGCCCGGGAGCCGTGCGACGACGACGTGCGAGGCCCCAGAGGAGCACCCCGACGAGGAACCCGCCGACCGCCAGGGGCACCGCCGCGAGCACGGTCGACCCGGTGAACGCGAGCTCGGGCACCACCGGCGCTGCGGTCGGCGCCGGCGTGGGAGCCGGCTCGGTCCGGAGCTGCTTCGAGAACCAGGGCGAGAACACCCACGTCGGTCGTTCGTGCGCCGTACCGGGCGTCACGACGAGGCCGGAACGCGTGACCGACTCGTCCGCAGCACCGTCGACGTCGACCAGCCGACCCTTGGCACGAGCCGTCAGCGCGACCTCACCGGCGGATGCGTCGGTCGACGTGACCTGGGTCGGCGTCTCCGTGGCACACGTCGTCGTCGCGCCGGGCGCGAGTTCGTCGACGCCACAGGGCACCGCCGAGTCGAGCCCCTCGGACTCGATCGCGAGCGAGTCGAGCGTGCGGTTGCCGGTGTTCCGCACGGTGAACGACGCGTCGACCGTCACGCCGGGCCGCAGCGGCTCGTCCGTGCTCGTGGTGATCGCACCCTGCACGTCGAGGCCGCCGCGTCCGGTGAGCCCGACACGGACCCGGTCGGACGCCTCGACGGAGGAGCTGTCCGGGGCCACAGCATCGGCGGTGACCGGGACGGTCAGCGCACCGGCATCGACGTCACCCTGGGTGAGGGCGCTGTCCTCGGTACGGCAGACGGTCTCCGCGCCGGGAGCGAGATCGATCTCCGCGCACGTCGCCTCGCCACCTCCGACCGTGGCCGTCACCGCGGTCAGCGTCGTGTCGCCGTCGTTCCGCACGGTGGCGCTCCGCTCGACCAGGTCGCCCGCCTCGGGCACCTCGTGCTCCGACGCCGCCAGGTTCGCGGACGCCGTGACGCCGAGCGCCGGGTGACGGGGGACCTCGACGGACGTGGACGCATCGGCTCTGACGGCGGTGCCGTCGGGCGCGGCGCCCGAGACGACGGCCGCGACGTCGACCCGGCCGGCATCGACGTCCGCCTGGGTGACCTCGTGCACACCGACCACGCACTCGGTGGAGGCGCCCGGCGTGAGCTCGGTCGCGTCACACGCGGGTGCCAGCTCCGGGCGCCCGGGCACGGCGTACGACAGGTCGTGCACGGTCACGTTGCCCGTGTTCCGGACCGTGCCCCGCAGCGCGATCGGCTCCCCGACGTGCAGGTCGTCGTGCGAGGCAGAGAGCGACGCCTCGAGCGCCGCAGCTGGGTCCTGGGTCCGGACGTCGGTGGTCGCAGCGGCCGTCACGGCGTCACCCGAGGGCGGCAGGGCCGCGGACGTGAACTGCAGCGTCACGCCGCCGTTGTCCACGTCCGTCTGCTCGACGCGGTACCCGGTCGCCGTCGCGCACGTGACGGACGCACCCGGTGCGAGCGTGGTCGACGGGCAGGTGACCGGCAGGTCGCGGCCCGCGGCCTCGACCGAGGCGTCGTGGAGCGTGACGTTGCCCGTGTTGGTGACCACGGCCTCCAGGTCGACCTCGTCGCCCACCGCGGCCGGCGTCGACGACGTGGGCCGCGCCTCCAGGCCGAGCGCCGGAGCGGCCGCTGTCGTAGGGACGGATGCGGATGCGTTCGCCTCGACCGCTGCGCCGAGTCGCGATGCCGCGGACACGGTGACCGAGTCGTCGACGCGGCCGGCGTCGACGTCGTCCTGGGTCACCGCGCGAGCCGCGGTGGTGCAGGTGGTGCTGGCACCGACCGGGAGGCTCGTGGCGACACAGTCGGTCGGGTCCTGTCCGGACGTGACGGCGAGGTCGTGGATCGCCACGTTCCCGGCGTTCGTCACCGTGACGCGGAAGGCCAGCTGCTCACCGAGGTCGGCGACGGCGTCGCCGTTGCCGCCGGTGAGGAGCGGCTCCTCGGTCACGGTGAGCGCGTTGTGCTCGGCCGCGAAGGCGATCTTCGTGTCCACGGCGTCCTCGAGGCCGCGCGACGTGGTGACCGACGAGGCGTCGAGCGTGTGGTTCCCCGGCGTCGTCGTGGTGACGTCGAGCGCGATGGTGCAGCCGGCCTCCTCGTTCCGGAGGTCCCCGGAGGCCTGCACGGTGTGCCCGCCGGCCGTTGCCTCGACCGTGCCGTTCGCGCAGGTGGTCGCGACGTTCGGCTGGTCCGCGATGCGGAGTGCGTCGGGGAGACGGTCCTCGAACGACCAGCCGGGCTTGCTGCCGGCCTCGCTCGTGTTCACCACCGTGAAGGTGAGTCGCGCCGTGTCACCGACGATCAGGTCGTCGCCGGTCAGGTCGGCGCGGAGCTCGGGCGTCGAGTCGAACACCGTGACCTGGTCGATCGCCCCGTCGTTGCCGCTCGGTGAGGTCTGCTCGTTGCGCATCACCCAGCGGATCGCGTCGCCGTCGAACAGCAGGCCGCCCTTCGAGACGAACGAGCCGCCGCGGAGCGGGACGCCGTCGGTGTCCAGGTCCGTCGACGCTGCGTCGGTGCAGGGGTCGATCGCGTGGTCGGAGACCGGTCGCTCGACCTCGCCGTCGATGAGCGCGAAGTTGAGCAGGGGATGCACGTAGTCCGCGCAGGCTGCCGCTGCGGCGTTCACGCCGAACGAGATGAACCGGCCCGGGTCCTTGATCTTCGAGGTCTGCACGGACTCGGCCTGCACAGCGCCCTCCGGCACGGCCTTGTCGGTCGTCCACGCACTCACGACGTGGTTCGCCTTCGGGTCCGCGCTGCCACCGACGGTGCCGAGTGCGGTCGCGAGGGCACGGAGCGACGAAGCCCCGCACGAGGACGGCAGATCCGTGGTCGCGCCGTCGAGGATGATGCCGTTGCACTGGTCGTGGTCGAGCCAGGCCGGGTCGGCGGTGTAGCGCTCCCCTTCGGCGCCGACGTAGTCCTCGAGCCCGATCCACTGGTCGGTGGTGTCGTGCTCGAAGCCCTCGGAGTAGAGAACCTGCGGGTCCGGAGCGGGGGCGCCGCGCAGAGCAGCCGACGCCTTGGCGGTGTGTTCGGCGACGGTCGATGCCGAAGCAGGTGCCGGGACGACCGCGGCAGCCACAGCGGTGCTGCCGAGGACGACGGTCGTGAGCCCGAGGGCCGTGGTGGTGAGCACGCGACGACGTCGGGCGTGCTGGGTGTTCAAGTGGTGCATGTGCTTCCTGGTCTCCGGCCACCCAGGTGGGCGGCGGTCTGGCCGTGGGCAGGTGCGGACGCCCGGGTGGTCGTCCCGGGGGTACGCAGAAGGGGGAGGCGACGGCGGGTGCCGTCGCCTCCCCGGTGTCACCGGGTGTGGTGACGGGTGGTGGGACTACGCGTCCTCGCGCGACTTGCGACGCTTCGCCGCGAAGAGGACGAGACCGCCCAGCGCGGTGAGCAGCGCAGCCAGCGGCGCGACGACCGGCAGGACGTCGGAGCCGGTGAAGGCGAGCTCGCTCGACGCCTTGCCCGCCGCGTCACCCGACGCGTCCGAGCTGGACTTGGCGATCGCCGCTGACGCTGACGCTGCCGAGGCGTTGCCGTTCTTCGCCGCGGACGCCTTGGCGTTCGTGGCGCTCGAGTTGTCGGCATTGGCCGCCTGGTACGCCGCACCGAGCGCCGCGATGTTGGCGTTCGCGTCCACGTCCTTCGACGTGTCGGCCGAAGCCGTCGTCACCATGTTGCCTGCGACCTGCGCCGCCGACTTCGCGGTGATGTCCGCCGCAGCCGTGGCCTCGCCGGTGTTGTCCGAGTTGGCCGCAGGCAGGGCAGCACCCTGGACGCTGGCGTTGGACTTGTCGTCCGCCTTGTACGACGCCGTTGACGAACCCGCGGCGTTCTTGTTCGCGGTGGAGTTTGCGTTCGAGCCCTTTGTGTCCGTCGCACCCTGGTTCTTGTCCGAACCCTGGTTCGTGCCGTCGGTGTTCGTCGCACCCTGGTTCTTGTCCGAACCCTGGTTCGTGCCGTCGGTGTTCGTCGCACCCTGGTTCTCGTCCGAACCCTGGCTGTCATCCGAACCCTGGCTGGTGCCGCCGGCCTCGGTCGACGCGTTCGTCGTCGAGGTCGCGATGGCACCGGACTTCGACGCGGCACCGGCACGGCCGTTGCCCGCCGACGTACCCTTCGCGTTCGTGCCACTGCTGTTGTCGGCGTTGGCCGCCTGGTTCGCAGCGCCGAGGGCAGCGATGTTGGCGTCCGAGGCGATGTCCTTGGATGTGTCCGCCGAGGCCGTCGTCACCATGTTGCCCGCGACCTGCGCCGCGGACTTCGCGGTGATGTCACCCGCGGCCGTGGCCTCACCCGTGTTGTCCGAGTTCGCCGCACCGATGGCAGCTCCGACGATCGACGCGTTGGAGTTGTCGTCGGCCCGGAAGGACGCCGTGGACGAACCCGCGGCGTTCTTGTTCGCGGTGGAGTTCGCGTTCGAGCCCTTCACGTTCCCACCGGTCTGGTCGGTGCCGTTGTCCTGGTCCGCGCCACCAGTGTTGTCGGTGCCGTTGTCCTGGTCCGCGCCACCGGTCTGGTCGGTGCCGTTGTCCTGGTCAGCGCCACCAGTGTTGTCGGTGCCGTTGTCCTGGTCCGCGCCACCGGTCTTGTCGGTGCCGTTGTCCTGGTCAGCGCCACCGGTGTTGTCGGTGCCGTTGTCGGTGCCGTTGTCCTGGTCAGCGCCACCGGCGTTGTCGGTGCCGTTGTCGGTGCCGTTGTCCTGGTCAGCGCCACCAGTGTTGTCGGTGCCGTTGTCCTGGTCAGCGCCACCGGTCTTGTCGGTGCCGTTGTCGGTGCCGTTGTCCTGGTCAGCCCCACCGGTCTTGTCGGTGCCGTTGTCCTGGTCCGCGCCACCGGTCTTGTCGGTGCCGTTGTCCTGGTCAGCACCACCAGTGTTGTCGGTGCCGTTGTCCTGGTCCGCACCACCGGTCTTGTCGGTGCCGTTGTCGGTGCCATTGTCCTGGTCAGCGCCACCAGTGTTGTCGGTGCCGTTGTCCTGGTCCGCGCCACCGGTCTTGTCGGTGCCGTTGTCGGTGCCGTTGTCCTGGTCAGCACCACCGGTCTTGTCGGTGCCGTTGTCCTGGTCCGCGCCACCAGTGTTGTCGGTGCCGTTGTCCTGGTCCGCGCCACCGGTCTTGTCGGTGCCGTTGTCCTGGTCAGCCCCACCGGTCTGGTCGGTGCCGTTGTCCTGGTCAGCCCCACCAGTGTTGTCGGTGCCGTTGTCGGTGCCGTTGTCCTGGTCAGCCCCACCGGTCTGGTCGGTGCCGTTGTCCTGGTCAGCCCCACCAGTGTTGTCAGTGCCGTTGTCCTGGTCAGCCCCACCGGTCTGGTCGGTGCCGTTGTCCTGGTCAGCCCCACCAGTGTTGTCGGTGCCGTTGTCGGTGCCACCGCCGGCATCGTCACCGGGTTGCAGCTCGGTTTTCCCAGCGGGGATGAAGCCAACCACAGGCCCGCTTGTTCCACCAATCTCTGTGATTGCCGGGGATCGGAATAGGTTGCCTACGGGCGTGGAGGTGGGCAGAGCCTTCGCTGGTATCAGTTGCTTGCCGTCGTCACTCATCTTGAAGGAAGCCAAATACGCTACCTTGTCATCCACCCAATCCTCGCGCTGACAACTACCCTCGCCCTCAAGATGCCAGTGGTTGGGATTCCACTTACCATTGAGCTGCTGGACTCCAAACCATGTGTACGCGCAGTAGCCCTTGCCAGTAGGGCCAATGTGGCCCGTCTCGCCGGGAGCCGGCACATCCCATAGCTGTGCGTTCTTTTGAGCATCTTCCAACGTCTTGAACGCATCGGCTGTGATGTGCTCATGCGTCCCGACATGGATACTTGTGCCGAGTGCATAATAAGTCGACCCAGACTTCCAGATGATCCGCCGCGACTCACTCTTTTTGACTGACTGAGCCTTAACCGATCCAGTGCCACCAGCCAGGGCTGCCGAATCATCCATGGCGATGACTCCAGCCGCGAGGACACCAGCTGCCGCCAGCGCCACCACGTCGCGAACACAAAACGTTCTATTGCGGATGTTCATTCAGTCTTCCATTTCCTTCTTGATGAGACACAGTCCGAGTGCCGAATCTCGATGACGCTGGCACAATGCACTAATACTCAACGCCTTTCCCGTGACGCTTCAGAAACACCTCCCTCACGAGGAGGGAAGCGCATCCCAAGTTATGTCGGGTCCTGTCATGGCAGCCTTCGCAGCCTTCGCAGCATTCGCAGCATTCGCGCCGGCCATACCGTGCACACCCGGCCCCGGCGGCGTCGCCGCCGAGCAGAGGTACGCGTTCGGCACACCGGTCCGGTAGGGCCGGCGCCCCGCGATCGGCCGGGCGACGAGCTGCCGGAACCCGGTGGCGCCGGTGTTGATGTCGCCGCCGACGTAGTTCGCGTTGGCTGCCGCCAGACCGATGGCCCCGGTGGTGTGCGTCGAGACGATCCGCTCCCGGAAGCCGGGTGCGAACCGTTCGATCTGGCGCACGATCCGTTCCGTGGCGTCCACGGTCGACCCGTACGGCACGTGGGCGTACGCCCACACCGGGTTGACGCCGTTCCGGGACCGTCCCGGATCGGCGACGTACTGTTGCCCGACCAGCGCGAAGGGCTGGCGGGCCGACGCGCCGGAGGCAACACGTGCCTCCGCGGCCGACACCTCTGCGGCACTGCCGCCGACGTGCACGACCCCCGCGTCGCGGACACCGTCCGCAGTCCAGGGGATGTCCCCCTCGACCGCGAAGTCGACCTTGAACGCCGCCGGCCCGTGCACGTACGCGCCGTACGCGCGTCGGAAGCGGCGCGGCATGGCGTCGCCGAGAATGGCGACGGCGGCGGCGGGCGTCGTGTCGAGCAGGACGACGTCGGCATCGCCGAGCTCGGTGATCGTCCGGACCTCGCGTCGCGTCTCGACGGTGCCGCCGAGGTCGACGAGGTGCCGGACGAGGGCATCCGCCAGCACCTGCGCGCCGCCCTCGACGACCGGCCACCCCACGGCGTGCGCCGCGGCGGTCAGCATCACGCCGACCGCGGACGAGAACGGCTTGTCGAGCGGACCGAACGCGTGCGCGGCGACGCCCGTGAAGAGCGCCCGCCCCTGCTCGGTGCGGAAGGTGCCGGCGACACGTGCTGCGGACTGCGCGGCCACCGACCCGAAACGGGCCATGAGCAGCGGGTGCCGTGGCAGGTGCACCATCGGCTGCATCGCGTCGTCGAGTAGCTCGGGGAACGACTCTGCGAACCGCTCGAACAGCGCACGCCAGGGCCCGCCGTCTGCGCCGAGACCACGGGCGGTCGTACCGAGATCGTGGTGAAGCAGGCCGGCTGAACCGTCGTCGAGCGGGTGCGCGAGGGCGATCGGGGCGTGTCGGAAGCGGACGCCGAGGGCCTCGAGGTCGAGGCTCCGGAAGAACGGCGAGGCGACGGCCATCGGCAAGAACGCGGCGCCGAGGTCGTGGACCAGCCCCGGTTCGGTCAGCTCCGCGGACCCGAGGCCACCGCCGATGTGCGCGGTGGCCTCGAGCACGGTCACGTCGAAACCGTTCCGAGCGAGCTCGATCGCTCCGGCGAGACCGTTCGGACCGCTGCCGACGACGTACGCCTTCACCGGCTCCCCACGAGGTCGGCGTCCTGGGACACCTCGGCCTCGTCGTCAACGCGCACGGGTGACCCGGGTGTCGGGGCAGCACCGGCAGAACGTCGTCCGGACACCGGCTTGGCGGGACTCTGGGCCGCTTCGCCATCGCCGAGAGCACGCCAGCGGTCGCGGACCGCGCGGCCCATCGCCCGCCAGGTGCGATCGCGGACGAGCACGGCGTCGACGGCGATCATCGCGAGCGAGAAGAACGGCAGACCCATGAGGATGCCGATGCCCAGGTGGAACGTCATCACGCCCATGAGCGCGAGGATGCGGGTGGTGCGCGTTGCCAGCATCGGCAGGAACATCATCTGGATGACGATCGTGCCCCAGGAGATCGCGACCACCGCAGGCCCCCACCAGGTGATGGCGTCGGCGAGTTCCGGCCAGACCGAGAAGCGATCGACGTGCAGCGGGTTGTACACCGCGTAGCCGTGCGACCAGGTGTCGCCCTGCGCCTTGTACAGCGCACCGGACATGTAGATGAACGCGACGTGCAGCACCAGCACGACGACGGCGAGGTTGTTGAACATCGTGTCGTAGGGGTGCAGCCGCGCGCGCCAGCGGGACCATCGTCGGACCGCCGTGCGGTTCTTCGCGCGACGCCGGGCATCGAGCGAGAGCCGCGCCGCCGGGTCGGCGAACAGCATGTAGATGAGCACCATCCGCACGAGGTTGTCGCTCTGGTCGCTGAGCAGGTCGTTCATCTCGATCCACGAGACGTACCCGAGCAGGAAGAGTGGCATCACGATGCGGGTGTGCCAGCCGAGCATGAGGGCGATCGACACGAGCAGGAGCCCCGCCATCGCCAGGCTGAGGAGCAGGTCCTGCTCGCCGATGTCGTGGAAGAAGCGCGTCAGCCACAGGGTGGCGAAGTCACTGCCGGGCCAGAGGTGCTCGCCGGTCCAGGCAGATCCGGCACCGTACGCGTAGTAGCGGGTCGACCAGTTGGTGAGGACCATGCCCGCGCCGAGCAGGCCGAGCAGGAAGCGGGTCACCGCGAGGCCGTACAAGGCCTTCTTGCGGCCGGTCAGCCACTGCTCGCTGAACGTCGCGGCGCGGAGGACGAGGCCCAGGACCAGGTCGAGGAACTCGGCGGACAGGCTGCGGGCGACACCGGCAGCACGTCGGACGGACTGGAGGATCGTGGTCACCATCAGCGCTGCTCCTGGTTGGGTGCGGGCTCGGCCGGGATCGGGGCCGGGGCGGGTTCCGGAGTGGCTGCGTCAGCCGGCGCGGCCGGCGCTGCCGGCTCCGCCGGGGACGTGCTCTGCGGTGCGGTCGGCGCAGGGGCGTCTTGGTCGGTGGCGGTGCCGTCCTCGTCGTGGAGCTGGTCCTCGACGAGCGGGCGGAACACCTTCGTGAAGGCTTCCTGCGACTGGCCGGCGATCACGAAGGGCGCACGCCAGCCGGTCGGCGCCTGCTGCTTCGGCGGCTCCTGGGCCGCCGGGTCCTGCCGCTCGGCGAACGGGATCGCGTTCTGCCGGTAGACCTGGAACTGCACGCGGACCACGTCGTCGCCCCACACGGCTCGCGCGGCCTGCGTGGCGTAGGCGAGGGTGAAGGCATGCTTCGAGATGAAGCGGCCGGCTGCCTTCTTGGCGTCCTCGTCGTCACCGGCTGCCCCGCGGAGCGCCTTCTCGAAGCGGCCCTTCGGCACGTCCCCCTTCCAGTAGCCCCACGAGACGATCTCCTGCTCACGCTTGGTCAGGTCGTCCCACGCGGTCTTGTAGTCGGAGGCCTGCTCTGATGCGAGCGATGCCGCTCGCGGCTGGAGGAGCTTGTGGTACTGCATCCGGTACTCAGCATCGGTCGCGTCGATCCACTGCGTGACGTGCTCGCCAGAGCCGTCCTTCACGAGCGCGCGGACCTTGAGGTGGTAGTTGCCGTTGATCGGATTCGGCGCGAAGACGGACCAGCTCTGGCCGAACCACGGGATCTGCCACGAGTACAGGAGGTTGCCGGGGACGAGCTCGCGGAGGGCGGAGGCCGGGGCGATCCAGAGGAACTGCGCGAACACGTGGAACGCGGTGACGAGTGTGACGAGGACGAGCACGACGCGGACTACGGGGCGTCGTTTCGCAAGGGGTGTCGTTGCTGCGGACATACTGCTCTCTGTGTCGGGTTGTGGACAAGATGTGAAATACACAATACGTCACAGCCCGACGATGGCGCAATACGATATTTCGCGTAGACGACGAACGCCCCGCCGGTCAGTGACCGACGGGGCGTCCTGTGGGTGGGTCCGAGTGGAGCGGCGACTCAGTCCGCGTGCGCTGCGACCACGTCGAGGACCGCGCGCCCGTAGCGCTCGAGCTTCGCGCCGCCGATGCCGGAGATCTCGCTGAGAGCGTCCTCGTCCGCCGGCTTCACCGCAGCGATCCCCCGCAGCGTCGCGTCGTTGAACACCACGTAGGCGGGGACCCCCTGCTCCCGGGCCTGCGCCGCACGCCAGGCACGCAGCGCCTCGAACAGGCCGAGCGCCTCCTGCGGCACGTCGGTGACCGCCTGACGTCGCACCCGTTGACTCCGCGGAGCCTTCACCGGGTCGCGACGCATCAGCACGCGCGTACGACCGCTCAGGACCTCGGCGCTCGTGGGGCTGAGGACGATCGTGCCGAAGCCGTCGCCCGACACCGCCGCGTAGCCCTGCGCCAGGAGCTGCCGGGCGACCGCACGCCACTCCCCCTCGCCCAGGTCGTTGCCGATGCCGAACGTGGCGAGGGAGTCGTGCCGCAGCTCCTGCACGCGGGGTGACTGCTTGCCGACCAGGATGTCCACGAGGTGCGCGACGCCGTACCGCTGGCCGCGCTCACGCTCCAGCCGGACCACGGTCGACAGGAACTTCTGCGCGGGCACGGTGCCGTCCCACGGCTCGGGCGGTGCGATGCAGGTGTCGCAGTTCCCGCAGGCCGTGGACTCCTGCCCGAAGTACGCCAGCAACCGCACCCGGCGGCACTCGATCGTCTCGCACAGCGCGAGCATGGCGTCGAGGTGGGCGCTGAGCTGCCGCCGGTGCGCCGCGTCACCTTCGGACTGGTCGATCATCCGGCGCTGCTGCACGACGTCGTTCAGCCCGTAGGCGAGCCACGCCGTCGAGGGCAGCCCGTCGCGCCCCGCACGCCCGGTCTCCTGGTAGTAGCCCTCGACCGACTTCGGCAGGTCGAGGTGCGCCACGAACCGCACGTCGGGCTTGTCGATGCCCATGCCGAAGGCGATCGTCGCGACCATGACGATGCCGTCCTCGCGGAGGAACGTCGACTGGTTGCGCTCACGGACCTTCGCGTCGAGGCCGGCGTGGTACGGCAACGCCGGGATCCCCTGGTCGGCGAGGGCGGCCGCGGTGCGCTCGACCGAGTTGCGGGACAGGCAGTAGACGATCCCGGCGTCGCCGCTGTGCTCGGTGCGGATGAACGTCAGCAGCTGCTGCAGCGCGCCGGTCTTCGGCTCGATGCGGTACTGGATGTTCGGCCGGTCGAAGTCGGCCACGAAGTGCGCGGCGTCGTCGAGCCCGAGGCGGCCGGAGATCTCGCGGTGGGTCTGCGGCGTCGCGGTCGCGGTGAGGGCGACGCGCGGCACCGTCGGCCAGCGCTCGTGCAGCACGCTCAGCTCGAGGTAGTCGGGGCGGAAGTCGTGGCCCCACTGGGCCACACAGTGTGCCTCGTCGATGGCGAACAGGGCGATGCGTGCGCGGTCGAGCAGGGATCGGGTCGACTCGAGTCGCAGGCGCTCGGGCGCGAGGTAGAGCATGTCGACCTCGCCGGAGACGACCGCCCGTTCGACCCGGGCGCGCTCGTCGGGGCCCTGGGTGGAGTTGAGGAACGCGGCGCGGACACCGTTGGCGGCGAGGGCGTCGACCTGGTCCTGCATGAGGGCGATGAGCGGCGAGACGACCACGCCGACGCCGTCACGGACGAGCGCGGGCACCTGGTAGCAGAGCGACTTGCCGCCACCGGTCGGCATGAGCACGAGCGCGTCGCCGCCGGAGACGACCTGGTCGATGATCGCGGCCTGCTCGCCGCGGAAGGCGTCGTACCCCCACACGCGGTGCAGGACGTCGAGCGCGGCAGCCCGCGACGGCGAGGTCGTGGTCGTCGTGCTCATGCACCCAGCCTACGAGCGCGGGGCGACACCCACCGTCTCGTCCACAGGCACCGCGTCGTCCGGGCCGGCCGCCGACGTGTCCCGGTCCGTCTCGGGACCGCGGGCCGGTGCGGCTGCCCAGCCCGTGCCTCCCGGCAGGGTCCACTGCCGACCGCCCGCCGAGACCGGAGCCGGACCGCGGAAGCGGGGCGCCTCGTGTCCCGGGAAGCGACGGTCGAGCCCCCGCCACCACGCGAGGAGCTCGATCATGCCCCAGAAGGCGAGCGAGGTCGCGAGCGTGACCAGGAAGCCACCCGCGGTGCCGTCCGAGGCATCGAGGTCGACCTTCGACCAGCCGGGGGCCTGGAGCACGAAGATCATGATGTTGTTGAAGGCGTGCTGCAGGACGGTGGCCTCCATGCCGCCGGTCCGCAGCACGATGATCGCGGCGATCAGCCCGAACGAGCCGACGTCGAGGATGCCCCACACGTTGTAGCCGTTCGGGATGTGCCCCGCGGCGAACACGACCGTCGACACCGCGACGGCGACGACGACGCCGACGATCCGGACCGGGATCCACGACGCGATGGTCTGGATCAGGAAGCCGCGGAAGACGTACTCCTCCGCTGCACCCTGGAAGGGGACGAGCACCAGGACCATCACGATCGTGAAGGTCAGGGTGGCGGGCGAGACCGTCGACTGCCCGATGGCGTCGTGGTCCCAGCCGAAGCCGCCGTCGAACGAGAACATCCCCCACGTCTGCAGCAGGAACATCGGGATCGCGATGACGAGCGTGGGGAGCAGGCACCACAGCGTCCACCGCCAGCGCACTCGGAAACGCGTCGACGACAGGATGCCCGCCGGGCCGATCCGGGCGATCTTCACCGCGAGCAGGATGCCGGGCAGCAGCACCACGAGCGACAGCAGGGTCAGCGACAGGATGAGCGGGTCCGTGGGGTCGAGGGCGCCGCTCGTCAGGTCGTCCTGGAACCCGATCAGCCCCTCGGCGCCCTGCGTCGCACCGATCGGCACGAAGTACGCCACCGCGAGGACGATCTGCGTCACGACGTAGTACCCGACGAGGAACGCGAGCGCGACCAGCGGACGCCACCAGCGCCAACGGGCATCGACACGGGGCAGGCGGTGGTAGGGAACGCTCACCCGCGCAGGCTACCGGCACGGGCAGGATGGGAGCCGTGCTCTCCGTCCTGCTCGGCCTGACCGGTGCGGTCGTCTACGGGGCGGCCGACTTCCTTGGCGCCCTCGCCGCACGCCGGGTCCGGGCCGTGGTCGTCGCGGCCGCCGCTGCGGCGGTCGGGCTGGTCCCGCTCGGTGTCGGGGTGCCGCTCGTGGGCGCGACGTTCTCGACCGGCGCGGTCGTCGCGGGGACGGCCGCGGGTGCCTCCGGATCCGTGGCGGTGCTGCTGCTGTACCGGGCGCTGGCCGTCGGCCCGATGAGCGTGCTGTCGCCCCTGACGGCGGTGTTCGCCGCGCTCACCCCGGTCGTCGTCGCGCTGCTGGGCGGGACGGTGCTGTCGTTGGCGGCGTCGGTCGCGCTCGTGGTCGCGGTGCTCGCGGTCGTGCTGGTCGCGGCGGTGCGGGACTCCTCGGGTGCGCGGGTGACCGCGGTCGGGGTATCGACGGCCGCGGTGGCAGGGTGCGGGTTCGGCGGGATCGTGCTCGCGTACGACGCGGCACCCGGGGACGCCGGGGTCGCGACGCTCCTGGTCGGGCGGGTGGTGCAGACGGTGCTGCTCGGCGCCGTGGCGGTCGCGGTGGCGGCGCGGTCGGGGCCGGTGCGGCCGGCACGGTCCGGTCGGCCGGGAGGCACGGATCGCGTCGGTCCGCCGGCACCGGCCGCGCGGTCTGGCGCGGCTGACGCGAGGGCGGTGCGTCGACCGGGCCGGTCGCGCCGACCCGGCTCGTCGGGTCCGTCGCGGTGGCGGGATCCGTTCCGCTGGCCGCGCTGGTCACGGCCGACGGTGGTCGCCGTGGTGGCGTGCGGGGTGCTCGACGCCCTCGCGAACGCCTGCATCCAGGCGGCGCTGCACGTCGGTTCGGGCGACGCCACGCTCCCGGTGGTGAGCGTCCTCAACGCGCTGTACCCGATCGGCACGGTGGTGCTCGCGGGCGTCGTGCTGCGCGAACGGCTGACCGCGGTGCAGTGGACGGGGATCGTGCTCGCGTTCGTGGCCGCGGTCGGACTGGCGCTGGCCTAGCGGGCGTCGGGCGCCCTTGGTCCGGGGCTGGCGTACGTGGTCCGGCGCTGGTGTCCGTGGTCCGGCGCTGGTGTCCGTGGTCCGGCGCCCGGCGTCGGGATCAGTCGTCGGCGATGAGGCGCTTGCCGAGCGAGACCGCGCGGTCCGGGGCGTACCCGAGCGAAGCGTAGAACCCGAGGACCTGCTCGTTCCCCTCGCGCACCTGCACGTTGACCTTCGGGCAGCCGCGCTCGGTGAGCAGCCGTTCGAACTCGGCCATGAAGGCGCGACCGAGTCCGGAGCCCTGCAGGTCGGGACGGACGGCCAGGTAGTTCACCCAGCCGCGGTGCCCGTCGTACCCAGCCATGCCGACGCCGACGACCGTGCGCTCGTCGTCGTGCTCGGGCTGCTCGGGCTGGTCGGGCTGCTCGGCGACCAGGAAGAGCTCGGGCTGCTCGGCGACCTTCCGCGCGATGTCACGACGCGGGTCGTTCCACGGACGCAGCAACCCACAGGCTTCCCACAGGGCGACGACCGCCTCGATGTCGTCGGGGCGGAACGGTCGGAACACCGGGGTCATCCGTTCACGCTAGCGGGACCCGTGGGCATCCACAGGTGCGAGGACTCGTCACCTGTTCCTCGGCGTGGTCTGATAGACCTGTCCGACCACCCCATCCGGATCAGGAGCACCGTGACCGCACACGACACCGCCCCGACGCGCCGCTCGGCGCGCGAGGACGAGGCCACGCGGCCGCCACGACGCCCTCGGCGCCGTCAGACCGTCGGCGGGGCGCTCGTCTCGCTGCTGGCCGAGCTCCTGATCATCGCCGGTGCCGGCACGGGCCTCTACGTGGTGTGGACCGCGTGGTGGACGGACGTCGTCGCCGTGAACGAGCAGACGAAGCTCGTCGACGACCTCGGGCAGCGCGCGGCGCCGAAGGTCGAGGGCTCGGAGCACCGGGGCGAAGCGCCCGTGCTCGCCGAACCGCCGGAGGTCACGAGCGTGTTCGGCACGATGCAGATCCCCCGCTTCGGCGCCGACTACCTCCGTCCGATCGGTGAGGGCACCGACCGCGAGCGCGTGCTCAACACGATCGGGCTCGGGCACTACCAGGACACCGCGATGCCGGGCGCCGAGGGCAACTTCGCCGTCGCCGGGCACCGCGTGACGTACGGCAAGCCGCTCAACCAGATCGCGGAGCTCAAGACCGACGACGCGATCGTCGTCCGGGTGACCGACGAGGAGAAGGACTTCGACGTCTGGTACGTCTACAAGGTCACCGACTCGCAGATCGTCACGCCGGACAAGATCGAGACGATCGCGCCGGTGCCGAACCAGCCGGGTGTCACGCCCTCGGCCGAGGACCGCTGGCTCACCCTGACCGCGTGCCACCCCATGTGGTCCGCCAAGGAGCGCTACGTGACCCACGCCAAGCTCGACTACTGGATGCCCGTCTCGGAGGGCACCCCCAAGGAACTCTCGGAGACGCCGAAGTGATCTTCCCGTTCGTCTGGCGGATCCTGCCCGGCCCGGCTGCCCTGAAGGTCCTCGAGCTGCTCGTGCTGCTCGCGGTGATCGTGTACGCGCTGTTCACGTGGGTCTTCCCGTGGATCGCCGCCGACATCCTGCCGCCGCCCGACGGCACGGTGGACGCGCCGCCGTCGCCCTGACCACAGCCGTCCGTCGACCGCCCGCGGGGTCCGCAGCGGCGGTCTGCGGTCGGACGTCTGCGCTGCCCGCGCGGACCGTCAGACCGTGGTCGTGACCCGCGAGCCGCCCTCGGCGGTGCGCCGTACGGCGATGCGCTCGGGGATGCGCTGCTTGAGCTCCTCGACGTGGCTCACGATGCCGACCTGCCGTCCGCCGGCGGTCAGGCGTGCGAGTTGCCCGATGACGTCGTCCAGCGTCTCCGGGTCCAGCGTGCCGAACCCCTCGTCGACGAACAGGGTGCCGAGCGAGACCCCGCCGGCCTCGGCCTGCACGACGTCGGCGAGCCCGAGTGCCAGGCAGAGCGACACCGTGAAGGTCTCGCCGCCGGACAGGCTCCCCGGAGCGCGCCGGGTGTCGGTGGTGTGGTCGTGGACGGCCAGCGCGAGGCCGGTCCGGCGGGCTCGTGACCCGGCCTCGCGCTCGTCGGACGTCTCGAGGGTGAACCGCCCTCCGAGCATGCCCCGCAGCCGGTCGTTGGCCGCGGCGACGACGTCCTCGAAGCGCCGCATGAGCACGTAGGTGCCGAGGGTGATCCCGCTCGGGTTCACCGCGGTGACACCGTTCGCGACGTCGGCCAGGCGGACCACGGCGCGGCTGCGCGCCGACGTGTCGTCGCGAGCACGGACGGCCCGGACCACCTCGGCGGCACAGCGGGCTGCGGCCTCCGACCGGTCGGACGCGGACACCGCCGCGCGGGTGGCCTCGTCCGCACGCTCGGCAGCGGCGACGGTCGCGGTGCGGGTGGCGTCCAGGTCGAGCGCGACGGTAGAGCCGGCGGCGGCGGAGCCCTCGTCGGTGGCGGCCGCCACCACCGCCGGTTCGACGAGCCCGGCGTCGACGACGGCACGCTCCCGCTCGGCGGCGACGACCTCGGCCTGCAGCGCGGCCGAGGCATCCGGCTGGAGCAGTGCTGCCCGGGCCGCGTCGAGCGTGTCGAAGCCCTGCTCGGTCAGCGCCAGGTCGACCTCGGCGGACCGCTCGCGCACGGCCTGTGCCGCCGTCGTCGCCTGCGACTCGGCGGCGGCGACCTCGTCGGCTCGTGCGACGAGGTCGTCGAGCTGCCGGACCAGCTGCGCGAGGGAGCGGTCGTCCGACGTCCCACCGATGCGGCCGTCGGTGTCGGCGGATGCGTCCCAGGAGCCCGCGGCGACGGTCGCTGCGCGCTGTCGGGCGTCCGTCACGGCAGCGGCGTCCTGGTCGAGCCGCGATCCCTCTGCCCCGCTCGTCGCCACGAGGACGGCGTGGTCGGCCTGCACGGTGTTGTGCTCGCGCTCGAGTGCCCGGGTCTCGTCGTCGTACGCCGTCCGCTGCCCCTCGACCTCGGCGACGCGGACTGCCGCAGCGTGGGCTGCCTGCACGCGGGCGTCGGCGGCCGCGGCTCGGGTCGCCAGGGCGTCGGCGTCCGTCTCCCCGACGGCGGCGCGCAGTCGTTCGAGGGCGGCACGCTCGACGGCGAGCGCGGACGCCGCCTCGGCGAGGGCGCCGTCGGCGGCACGTGATGCGTCGGCGGCTTCGTCGACGGCGGCTGCGTCCGGGTGGTCGTCCTGCGGCAGGGCGACGTCCGGGTGCTCGAGCGCGCCGCACACTGGACAGGGGTCGCCCGGGACGAGTGCCGCGCCGAGTTCGCCCGCCAGTCCGGCGATGCGGCGGGTACGCAGGGCCTGCTCGGTCCGCAGGAGCGCTTCGGCGCGGACGCGACGGTCGGCCACCACCTGCTCCGCCCGGTGCACGGCGGCGGCTGCGGCGTCACGGGCGTCGAGGTCTGCGCGCAGCTGCCGGAGGCGCTCGACCTCGGCTCGGGCGGCCTCGGCGTCGCCCGCGGCGGTGGCCGCGGTCCGGGCTTCCTCGACGAGCGCGGCCCGACCGGTGGGACGCGACTCGAGCGCACGGTCGAGTTCGGCCACCCGTCGGACGAGCAGTGCGGCCCGGTCGGCGGCGTCCGTGCGGGCCCGTCGGCGGTCGTCGAGCGTGGCCTCGACCGCGACGAGGTGCCGGACCGCCGCGACGCAGGTGGCCAGGTCGGTGCGGCGTGCGGCGGTGTCGACGTGCGACGGGACACCGAGGCGCGCACGGAGGTCGTGCGCTCGGCGTCGGTGCTCGTCAGCACGGGACCGGGCGGCGTCGAGCCCCTGTGCCGGCGTCGTGACCCGGACGGCCCGTTCGGCGAGCGCGAGCCGGGCGCGGGCGGCCTCGACCCGGGGTGCGGCGTCGTCGAGGGCGCGGCGACGATCGAGGAGCGCGGCACGTCGTGCCCTGGCCTGCAGTCGCGCGGCCACGTCGTGCTCGTGCACCCGGGCGCGTTCCGCCGCCGCGACCGCCTCGGTGCAATCTGCTGCGGTCGCCTCGGCCACGGTGCGCAGCGCGTCGAGGGTCCCCGGCACCGAGGCCTCGTCGGCGTCGACGACACCGGCGGCCTGGGCGAAGCGGCTCAGCGCGTCCCGCACCCGGGCGTCGGCGGACTCCACCTCGGCCTGGACCTCTCGGCGGCGGGCGGCGAGCTCGTCCGCCGTGCGGTCGTAGACCTGGGTGCCGAAGAGCGACTGCAGGAGCTTCCGGCGGTCCTCGCCCGGTGCCCGGAGGAAACGAGCGAACTCGCCCTGCGGGAGCACGACCGTCTGCAGGAACTGTGCACGGTCGAGTCCGACGACCCGAGCGACCTCGAGCCCGATCTCCGGGATCCGCGAGGACACCGGCTCACCGACGACGTCGCCGGGGTGTGCGAGCCGGAAGAGCTGCGCCGACGCCTGCTGTCGCACCGTCCCTGCGCCGCGCTGCTTCGGCCGGTCGTACTGCGGCGTCCGGCGGACCCGGTACACGCCGGCACCGGTCTCGAACACGAGCTCCACGAAGGGTTCCACCCCGGGATCGGCGTGCTGGCTGTGCAGGCGGTCGTGCGTCGATCCCTCGCCCGCGAGCCCGCCGTACAGGGCGAACACCACGGCGTCGATGATGGTCGACTTGCCGGAGCCGGTCGGGCCCTCGAGCAGGAACACCCCGGAGGCGGCGAGCGCCGCGAAGTCGATCGCCACGAGTTCGGGGTAGGGCCCGATCGCCCGGAGTTCGAGTCGGTGCAGGTACATCAGCGCCCCCGGTCGTCGTGCATCGCGAGGACCGCTGCCTCGTACGCCTCGGTCAGGACCGCGCGGTCGTCGTCGCCCGGCGTCGCGCCGCTGGCGAACGCGACGAAGTCGGCCGCGACCTCGACCGGGTCGGAGGTCGCGGTGACCGCCCGCGCCGCCTGCCGGTCGGGGCGGTCGGCGGGCTCGTGCGTGATCGCCAGCGCGTGCGGGAAGTGGTCCTTCACCCGGGCGTAGAGCCGCTCGGGGTGGACGGTGTCGGTGACCGCGACGCGGACCCAGGCGTCGGCGTCCGCGCGGTGCGCGCCGGACTCGATCGCCTCCATGCTCGTCCGGACGTCGACCAGGCGCCGCGGCACGGGCGCGGGTACCAGCTCCACCGAGACCCCACCGTCGGCCGCCAGTTCGACGAGGGTGACGCTCTTGCGCTGCTGCCGTTCCCCGAACGAGAACGCGAGCGGCGACCCGGCGTACCGGATGCGGTCCCCCGCGCCCACGCGCTGCGGTCCGTGCAGGTGTCCGAGCGCGACGTAGTCGATGCCGTCGAACACCGAGGCAGCGACCTGGTCGACCCCGCCGACCCGGATGTCCTGCTCGCTGTCGCTCGGAGCAGCCCCGCCGACGAAGGCGTGCGCGACGACGACGCTGCGGGTGCCCGGACGCTCCGACAGGTCTGCTCGGATCCGTGCGGTGGCTGCGCCGACGACCGCCTGGTGGGACCGGGCGAGGGGCTCGTCCGGCACGTCCGCGAGGGCGTAGCGCGTCAGGTCGGGGTGCAGGTACGGGATCCCGTACACGGCGACCGGGCCGTACTCGTCGTCGAGCAACACCGGCGTGCCGATGCCCGTCGGCTCCGCCAGGATCCGCACGCGGTCGTGCATGACCCCCGCGCCGAAGCCGAGCCGGGCGGCGGAGTCGTGGTTGCCCGGGGTCAGCACGACCGTCGCCGTCTCGGCCAGACGTTCGAGCGTCCGCGAGAGCAGCCGGACGGCGTCGACCGGCGGGATCGCACGGTCGTAGACGTCGCCGGCGATGACGACCAGGTCGACCGCGCGGTCGCGGACGGTCTCGACGAGGAAGTCCGCGAAGGTCGACTGGTGTCCGAGCAGGTCCGCACCGAGCAGCGTGCGGCCGAGGTGCCAGTCGCCGGTGTGGAGGATCCGCATGCCGCCACGGTAGCGGCGGCCGGGGACATCACCCGCGAGCCCGTGCCGCCCTGTGGAGGACCGGCGCGTGCCGCTGCCCGTGCAGGAACGTCAGCGCACGCAGCTCGTGCCGGAGACGAGCCCGAGCCCGAGGAGCGACGTGAACTGGATGGGCACCCCTGCGCTCTGCGTCGACGTCCAGGCACCCGGCGCGGCGGCGTTGGTCTGCACCTGCACGGTGCGCCTCGTGCCCAGGGCGAGCGCACTGCTGAGCTTGACGGTCGCGCTCCGCGCCTGGCCGTCGGCTGTTGTCGCGAGCACCGCCCCGGTCTCGTCGGTCACGGTGAACGACTTCGGCAAGTCCCCGGCGTACGACCAGCCGATCACGACCGAGCCGTTGCTCGAGTCCGTACACGAGAGGGTCGTGACGACCGGTACGGTCCCGGCGGTGAGCTGGACGGCCGTGCCGGTGGTCCGACCGAACGGTGCAGCATCGGCCTGTGTCGGCACGAGCACGGCGCTCGCCCCGACCACGACGGCGACGAGCCCGAGGACCCCGGTCTGGCCCACGCGAGGGACGCGCTGCACGGCCGCGCGGCCTGCGGCGCGGCCACGCTCGTCGACGTGGCGCGGGACGGCACGTGGCGACCGGCGGTCCGGGACGCCGGGAGCGCCCGCAGCGGGCGGCGCTGCGGAGGCGAGCCGTGCCTCCCGGCCGTGGCCCGCGGTCCCGCCGTCTCCCGCGTGCCCACCGTCGCCGCGGTGCCGCGGACCGCGTCGACGGAGCGGAGCGTCGACCGTGCAGAGCAGGAGCACCGCGACGAGCGCGAGCGCGACGGTGCCGACCTCGACCCAGCGGCCCTCGCGGACCCAGAGCACCGGGGTGGCGACGGACGGCACCCGCAGGAAGCCGACCCCGTGCACGGCGGAACGCTCGATCGGCGTCGAGTCGACCTGCGGGTTCGCGTCGCCCTTCGTGACGACGGTGCCGTCCGGGCCGGGTTCGACGAACCGGTGCATCCGCAGGTGTCCCGGCTGGTCGGGGTCGTCCGCGAGCAGGATCTGCCCGGGCCGGATCTCCGCCGGGGCGACCGGTCGCGACACCACGACGTCGCCCGGCGCGAGGCGCGGTGCCATCGACCCGGTCATCACGGTGGTCGGGTGCCAGCCGAGGAGCGCCGGGGCGGCCGACCACAGCGCGAGCCCGAGGAGCGTCGCGACGACGGCCCGGGCCGCGGTCGCGACGACGACACGCCCCCAGTCGACGACGTCGTGGAGCACGTCGTGCGGGGTGTGACCACCGTGCACTGCGATGCTGACCATGACTGCCTTCGACCGGGGGCGTGGTGACGGGCGGGGTGCCCTGCTAGTTGTTCTGGGCCTCCCAGGTGAGACCGATCTGGGCGTTGGTGCCCTGCGCCGCGTTCGGGGTGTTCGCGGAGACGGTGTACGTGACCCTGTAGACCCGGGTCTCGCTGGCGGCACCGGTCGTGGTCCACGCGCCGAGGCCCGAGGCGAAGTTCGTCGCCTGCGTCCCGAGGGTCGGGAGCGTGTTCTCGAAGAGGGTCCCGCCGGTCGCCGCGGGGGTGAAGCCCGAGCACGACGAGAAGCCGCCGCCGGTGCCCTGCTCGATCTTGATCGTGGTGTTCTGCGCGAGCACGCTCGAGGTCGACGGCGAGGTCGCGTAGAGCTTCACGGTCGACGGCAGCGACCCGGTGGAGGTCACGGTGATGCACTTGCTGTCGGTCGAGCCGGGCTTGAGGTTCGCAGCGGTGAAGAGCGCGGTGTTCGCGTCGTCGTCCGACAGCGCGACGGTGCCGGCGGTCCAGTTGCTGGTGGGGTTCGTGGTGGTGGCCGAGAAGGCCGAGTACGAGGCGGTCGACACGACGACGCCCGAGGCGACGAGGGCGGCGGGCACGGCGATCCAGGCGGCGAGACGGGCGGCGCGAGGGGACACACGGGACATGGTTGTCCTCCGGAGGAGAGATTCTGATCGGTGGTGGCTCCGGACCCGCGGTGGTTGGTCGCGCTACGGTGCCTGTGTACTACGGCGATCAAGCTACTTGTCGAACGTGTTGATGACAAGAGAAGCAATGACCCCATTGTTGGGGGGTGTCTCAATCGTTGAGATACTTGTTGCATGGACCTCTGACCCGGGTCCGCCCGCGTCCCGTCGATCGCCGCCGCGATCACCACCCGAGAAGAGCCACCCCGTGACGGACACCTCCCCCGCCCTACCTCCCCTGACCGTCACGACCGGCCTCCCCCCGGCCCCGGTCTCCCCCGACGTCGAGATCGACCTCGAGAGCGACCTCGCGATCGGCGACCCGGCACCGGCGCACCGTGTCGGCACGGCCGCGGACGACGCCGGGCTCGCACGGATGATCGCGGCCTTCCGGGTCCTGCAGGTCCGGCACGCTCGGGTCCTCGCGCACGAGAGCGCCGCGCAGGGCCTCGGTATCACCGACACGCGCTTCCTGGTGCACCTCGCGGCATCGGAGGGGCAGGCGACGACACCGAAGCAGGCCGGCGACGTCCTCGAGCTGAGCACCGGTGCGATGACCTCGCTGCTCGACCGGCTCGAGCGCCACGGGCACCTCGAACGGCGCCCGAACCCGGGCGACCGGCGGAGCATCCTCGTGCACCTGACGCCGTCGGGCGCAGCCGTCGCACGGGCCGTCAGCGCCGCGTACGCCTCGGCCTTCAGCGAGGCCGTCCCCGCCACCGAGCGGAACGGCGTCGCGGCTGCCCTCGAGGACATCGGCGCAGCGCTCGACCGGCGGCACCGCGCGGCCACCGACCGCTGAGCGCGGACCGGGGCCCTGGAGCAGGGCCCGCACCCGCCGCGTAGCGTCGGCCGCATGACCCCTGCCGAACTCCTCACCGAAGCGTTCTCCCGCGTCCCCGAGACGGTCGAGCGTGCGCTCGACGGTCTGTCCGCGGACCAGCTCGCCGCTCGCCCGGCGGCCGGCGCGAACACCCTCGCGTGGCTCGCCTGGCACATCGCTCGCGGGCAGGACGCGCAGGTCGCCGACCTCGCCGGCTCCGAGCAGGTCTGGATCGCGGACGGCTGGGTCGATCGGTTCGACCTGCCGTTCCCGGCCGACGCGCTCGGGTACGGGATGTCGCGCGACGACGTCGGTCGCGTGCGCGCCTCGGCGGACCTGTTGAACGGCTACCTCCGCGCGGTCCACGAGCGGACGGTCGCGTACGTCGCGACGCTGGCGCCGGAGGACCTCGACGCCGTCGTCGACGACGCCTGGGACCCGCCGGTGACCCGCGGCGCACGGCTCGTCAGCATCCTCGACGACTGCACGCAGCACGCCGGCCAGGCCGGCTACGTGCGCGGCCTGCTCTTCTTCAGCCGCTGACCCCTTCCGGACGGACGGGAGGCACGGTGCCAGCTGGCTCCGTGCCTCCCGTCGGTCGAGGTGGTCGCGTCTAGCGCGCCGCGAGCTCCGCGACGATGCCGTCGCCGGGGGCGGCCTGCACGAGGTCCGCCTCGATCTCGGCGTTCTCGAGGATGCCCTCGATCTTCCGGACGCGGCCACGCGGGACGAGCGTGACGACGGTGCCCTCCTTGCCGGCACGGCCGGTGCGGCCGGAGCGGTGCATGTACGCCTTGTAGTCGTCCGGGGCGTCCGCCTGCACGACGAGCGACACGTCGTCCACGTGGATGCCGCGCGCCGCGACGTCCGTCGCGACGAGGACGTTCACCCGGCCGCTCGTGAGCAGCTGCAGGTTGCGCGTGCGGCGCGACTGGTTGAGGTCACCGTGGAGCGAGGTCGCCCGGATGCCGGCGTCCTCGAACTGGTCGGCCAGGCGCTCGGCGTAGGCCCGGGTGCGGGCGAAGACGATCGTCTTGCCGTCGCCGGCGACGAGCTCCTCGAGCACCTGGTCCTTCTGGCGCTGCTCGACGACCAGCACGCGGTGGTCGATGGTCGAGGACGCCTGGTCTTCGCCGGCGACCTCGTGGACGCTCGGCTCGTGCAGGAACTCGGACACGAGCGACGCCACCTGGGCGTCGAGCGTGGCGCTGAACAGGAGCTTCTGGGCGCGGTTGCCCTGCGGGGTGACCTCGGCGGTCGCGGAGAGGATCTCGCGCACCGGCTCGAGGAACCCGAGGTCGCACATGTGGTCGGCCTCGTCGAGCACGGAGACGACGACCTCGCTGAGGTCGAGCTTCCCCTTGTTCATGAGGTCCTGCACCCGGCCGGGCGTGCCGACGATGATGTCGACGCCGCGCTCGAGGGCACCCTCCTGGCGGCCGTAGGGCACACCGCCGTAGATCTGCGTCGTGAAGAGGCCCACCGAACGGGCGATCGGCTGCACCGTGCGGTCGATCTGCAGGGCGAGCTCACGCGTCGGGGCGAGGATGAGCGCACGCGGGGCGCGGCCCATCTTGCGCTTCGTGCCGCCGCCGTGCTCCATGAGCTTCTCGACCAGGGGCGCACCGAACGCGATCGTCTTGCCGGAACCGGTGCGGCCACGGCCGAGGACGTCCTTGCCGGACAGCACGTCGGGGATCGTCGCCGCCTGGATCGGGAACGGGGCCGTGGCGCCCATCTCGGCCAGGGCGCGGGAGATGTTGCCGCCGATGCCGAGGTCGGCGAAGGTCACGCCCTCGACGTCGGCCGCGACGGTCGCCTCGGCCTGGAGCTTCTCGAGCTTGACGTCGTCCGCGGGGACGTAGGCCGGGCGCGAGTCGTCGCGGTCGCGGCGGGGCGCGCGGTCGTCGTCGGAGGAGCGGCGCTGCGGGCGGTCGTCGCGGTCGAACCGGCGCGGGGCACGGTCGTCACGGTCGAAGCGACGCGGGGCACGGTCGTCACGGTCGAACGACCGGCGCTGCGGACGGTCGTCGCGGTCGGGGCGTCGGGCACCACGGTCGTCGTCACGACGGGGAGCGCGGTCGTCGCGGTCGAACCGGCGCGGGGCACGGTCGTCACGGTCGAACCGACGAGCACCACGGTCGTCATCGCGACGGGGGGCACGGTCGTCACGATCGAACCGACGCGGGGCACGGTCGTCACGGTCGAACCGACGCGGGGCACGGTCGTCGTCACGACGGGGAGCGCGGTCGTCGCGGTCGAACCGGCGCGGAGCACGGTCGTCACGGTCGAATCGACGCGGGGCACGGTCGTCATCACGACGGGGAGCGCGGTCGTCGCGGTCGAACCGACGCGGAGCACGGTCGTCGCGGTCGAACCGACGAGCACCACGGTCGTCGTCACGACGAGGGGCACGGTCGTCACGGTCGAACCGACGCGGAGCACGGTCGTCGCGGTCGTGGCCACGACCACCACGGTCACGGTCGAACCCGCGTCCGCCGCGGTCGTCACGGCGCTGGCCGCCGTCGCGCGGCTCCCAGTTCGGGCGAGCCGGGCGCTCGCCCTGCGATGCGCGGCCGCGACGCTCCTCGGCGTCCCAGCGCTGCTTCTGCCGCGGCTGGGCCGGGTCGGCGGCGCGGTACCCGCGGTGCTTGCTGCTGCGAGCGGCGGGCGTGCCGTTCGCGTGGCGGACTCGGTCGTCGGCACGCTGACGCGCGCCCTTGTCGTACGGGGCCATTGCTACTTTCCGGGGTGCAGACGTCCCACAGCGCCCGGCAGCGACATCGGCGGGGGCTCTTCAGCGGGGAGGGGGTTCTTCCCGTCGCGGATCGACGTGAATCCAGCCCTCGAGCGCACACACACCCAAACGAAACCCGCGGTCACATACCGCGGTGCCGAAGGCCGACCGATCGAGTCTACGTGACACGAGCCCGCCTGGCCAGCCCCGATCGACCGGCTACCGGCCGCGCGCGGGCCGTCGGCCGCGGGGCGGAGGGGTGCCGGGCCTCCAGACGGTGAGCGGGATCAGGACTCCGCGAGCCGCCGTCGCTGCTCGGCCACGTCGAAGTCGGCGGCGGGCCAGGTGAGCTGGAGGTCCTCGAGCGCGCGGAGCAGGAGCTGCTGCACGGCGAGTCGGGCGTACCACTTGCGGTTCGCGGGGACGACGTACCAGGGTGCCCGGGCCGTCGAGGTGCGCTCGAACACCGTCTGGTACGCCTGCTGGTACTCGTCCCACAGCAGACGCTCGTCGATGTCGCCCGGGGTGAACTTCCAGTGCTTGTCGGGGCGGTCCAGCCGGTCGCCGAGGCGCTCGCGCTGCTCGTCCTTCGAGATGTGCAGCATGACCTTGACGATCGTCGTGCCCTGCTCGACCAGACGGTCCTCGAAGTCGACGATCGCGCCGTACCGACGCTCGATCTCCTCGGGCGGGGCGAACGCGCGCACCTTCTGGACGAGGACGTCCTCGTAGTGGGATCGATCGAACACACCGAGCTGCCCCGCCGCGGGGAGCTGCCGTTCGATGCGCCAGAGGAAGTCGTGCTCGCGCTCCTCGGCGGTGGGCACCCCGAAGCCCGCGTAGTGGACGCCGTTCGGGTCGACCGCGCCGACGACGTGCGAGACGATGCCGCCCTTGCCCGCGGTGTCCATCGCCTGCAGCACGAGGAGCACACGACGCTGGTCGCCGGCGGTGCTCGCGGCGTGCAGGCGTTCCTGCAGGGCGGCGAGGCGGTCGGCACCGGCGGCGAGAGCCTCGAGCCCGTCGATCTTGCGGCCGGGGAAGCCCGGCGTGCCGTCGGGGTCGACGCGGTCGAGGCGGAAACCCTCCTCGACGCGGAGCAGCGGTTCGGGGTCGGTGTTCCAGGCCTTGCGACGGCTCACGGGTCCTCCTGCGGGTCTCGTGCCCATCCTGGCACCCGGCGGATCCCGGCGTCCCTGGTGAGATCGGGCGTACCTGGCGAGATCGGGCGGCCCGGGCGCCCGGTGACTTCGGGTGGACCTGGCGAGATCGGGCACACCTGGTCGATCTGTTCGACCAGGTACGCCCGGTCCGACCAGGTGTGCCCGGCTCGACCGCGGGGAGGAGCCCACTCGTCCGGACGGCGGACGCAGCGCCGAGCGGGCGGGATTAGCGTGGACGTCGATGAAGACCGGCCGCACCCTGCTCGCGCTCCTCACCGCGCTCGTGGCGACGGCCGTGCTCGGGTCGTGCAGCGGCACACCGGCGGGCGACCGTGACGACGTCGTCACCGCCGACCCCGTGATCTACCCGCTGTCGCTGCGCTACCCCGGCATCGAGGTCGTCGCCGACGTGCCCTACGGTCGGGAACCGCTGCAGCGCCTCGACGTGTGCCTGCCGCCCGACAGCGCACCGGACACCACGGCGACCCCGACGGCCCCGACGTCGACGCCAGCGACGCCGGCCGGTGACGCCACTGCGCGCGCGGACGCACGGGACACCCGTGCTGCCGGCGGCCGACCGGCCGTGATGCTCGTCCACGGGGGCAGCTGGTCGCACGGTGACAAGGCGACCGCCGCCTACCGGGCGGTGTGCCAGTACCTGGCGTCCGAGGGCTTCGTCACCGTGAACGTGGACTACCGCCTCGCACCGACGGACCCGTTCCCGGCGGGGCTCGACGACGTCCGCCGAGCGCTCGACTGGGTGTTCCGACCCGCGACGCTGGGGACCTACGACATCGACCCGGACCGCGTCGGGCTCTTCGGCGGCAGCGCGGGAGGCAACCTCGTGGCGATGCTCGCGGTGACCGACCACGAGTCGGCCGCGTGGGCCGCCGGTGACCGCATCCGCGCGGTCGTCGACCTCAGCGGTCCGACCGACCTCACGACGCGGTCGACCGAGCCGGACGGGGTGTCGGCGTCGTTCCAGCGGAAGCAGCTGCTCTACCTCGGTTGCCGGGACTACACGACGTGCCCGGCGGCACGGGCGGCCTCGCCGGGGTACCACGTCACCGACGAGACCGCTCCGTTCTTCGTGGGGCACTCCACCGACGAGTTCATCCCGCTGTGGGAGTCGCAGGAGTTCGTCGCCACCCTGCGCGAGCACGACGTCCCCGTGACGTTCGTCGCGGTCGAGGGGACGGCGCACTCGATCGCCCAGCTCGACCGGGCGATGAGCGAGCGGGTGGTGGCGTTCCTCCGCGACCGTCTCCGCTGACGGGTCCGGCCGGGCCGTGCCCCGTGCGGGTGGCACCCGGACTCGGGTGTGCGGGGGCTGGGGCGTCCGCGCACACTCGAGGGGTGACCGACACCACGAGCCGTCCCGCGCGCCCCGTCACCGAGTGGCCCACCCGGACCTCCGTCCGGACGTACGCGGAGCTGCTGCTCGGGCTGTCGTTCGCCGCCGCCGTGGCCTTCGGCGGATACTCGGCGGCCACCGGCCACATGGCGATCGCCGCCCAGGGTGCCGCCGTCGTGTTCCTCGTGACCCTGACCTGCGTGCTCGTGTCGTGGTTCCGGCAGGTCGACGCCGAGGAGTCCGGCACCCGCGACTGACGCGGGTCTCGGGCATCCGGACCCCGGCGTCCGCCGTCTGACGCCCAACACCCGGCGCCCGCGGTCCGGCGCCCTCGGTCCGGCACCCGCGACTGACGCCTCGAGCGTCCGGACCCCGGCGCCCGGTGTCAGTGCTCTGCTGCCGCCTCCCGCTCCGCCCGCCGGTCGGCCCGGCGTTCCCGGAAGCCCTCCACCACCGAGTACAGCGCCGGCAGCACGACGAGGGTCAACAGCGTCGAGGACACCAGACCGCCGATCACCACCAGGGCGAGCGGCTGCGAGATGAAGCCCGACTTCCCCGTCAGCCCGACCGCCATCGGCAGCAGCGCGAAGATCGTCGCGAGCGCCGTCATGAGGATCGGCCGGAGGCGGCGGGTCGCTCCCTCGATCAGTGCCTCGCGGACGCGGAGCCCCCGGCGGCGGTACTGGTTGACGAGGTCGATGAGCACGATCGCGTTCGTGACGACGATGCCGACGAGCATGAGCAGGCCGATGAGCGACGCGACCCCGAGCGGGATGCCCGTGACGATCTGCAGGAGCAGCGCACCGGTCGCCGCGAACGGCACCGAGAGCAGCAGCAGGATCGGCTGCAGCAGGCTCCGGAAGGTCGCGACCATGATCACGTAGACGATCAGGATCGCGACGAGCACGGCGAGCAGCAGCTGGCTGAACGCCGACGACTGGCTCGACGCCACACCGCCGATCGTCGCCGACGCACCCTTCGGCAGGTCGAGGGCATCGACGGCCGTCGTGACGTTCTGCACCGCCTGTCCGAGGTTCGTCGAGTCGGGCGTGACCGTGATGGTCGCCGTGCGGACGGCGTTCGACGTGGTGATGGTGGTCGGACCGTCGGACTGCTCGACCGTCGCGACGTCGGTCAGCGGGACCTCGCCGCTCGCGGTCGGGATCGACAGCGACTTCAGCGCGTCGATGGTGGTCGGCGGCTCCGGGTCGGCGATGTAGACGTCGAGGGTGGCGTCGTCGATCTCGACGCTGCCGGTGTCCCGCGGCGAGACCGCAGCGGCGACGATCCCGCCGACCTGGGTCTCGGTGAGCCCGCGCTCGGCGGCCTTCGTCCGGTCGACCCGGACGGCCAGGTACGGCTCGGCGGCGGACAGGTTGCTCGACGCCGCGGTGGTGCCGTCGACGCCGCGCATCTCGGTGAGGACCTTCTCCGCCGCGGTCTGCAGCTCGGCCTGGGTCGGCGCGGTGACGTCCACCTCGATGTCGCTCGACCCGCCGAAGCCGCCACCGGCGCTCGACAGGCTGACCTCGCCGACGCCGTCGATCCGCTCGATGCGGTCGCGGGCCTCGGACTGGATCGTCGTCTGGTCGACCCCGGCGTCGGTCGTGACGTTGTACTGCACGGAGGCAGATGCGCCGCCGCCGAACGCGGCCTGGATGGACTGGCCGCTCGACCCGATCGTGGTCTGCACGGTCTCGACACCGGAGACGTCCTGCAGCACTCGCTCGACCTTGCGCGCGGCGTCCGACTGCTCGTCGAGACTGGTGCCCGGCTCGAGGTCCTGCGTCACGGTGAAGGTGTTCTGCCCGGAGTCGCCGAGGTAGTTCGTCTTGACGAAGGGCACGGCCGCTGCGGTGCCGCCGAGGACGACCAGGGCGAGCACGAGGACGAGCGCCGGGCGGCCGACCGCCCAGCGGAGGACGGGCAGGTACCCGCGACGCAGCCGGTCGGACGTCCCGGCGTCGTGCAGGTCGTCGGCCGAGGTCAGCGCCCCGGTCGACGTCGGTCCAGCCGCCCCGGACGCAGCCGACACCGGTGCCGACGAGCTCGCGGGCACGGTCTCGGTCGACCCGGTCTCGGTCGATCCGGTGGTCGGCACCGCCGCGTGCCGGTGCGTCTTCGGCGCCCGGAGCCACCAGTACGCGAGCACGGGCACGATCGTCAGCGACACGAACAGCGACGCGAGCAACGCCATCGTGACCGTGAGCGCGAAGGGCCGGAACAGCTCGCCGACGAGCTCGGCGACGAACGCGACCGGCAGGAAGACCGCAACGGTCGTGAGCGTCGAGGCGGTGACCGCCCCGGCGACCTCGCGCACGGCGTCGAGCACCGCCCGCCCGCGGTCGACGCCGGGTTGCAGGTGCCGTTTGATGTTCTCGATGACGACGATCGAGTCGTCGACCACGCGGCCGATCGCGATGGTGAGCGCGGCGAGCGTGATGATGTTGAGGGTGTAGCCGGCGGCCTGCATGCCGATCGCGGCGAGCAGCACCGAGGTCGGGATCGAGATCGCGGTCACCAGCGTCGACCGCCACGACAGCAGGAACACCAGGATGACGACGACCGCGAACCCGAGGCCGAGCAGGCCCTCCTCCGCCAGGGAGTCGATGGACTGCTGGATGTAGGGCGCCTGGTCGAACACCACGGTGAACTGCGGGTCGCCGGTGACCTTGGCCTCGATGCCGGGCAGTGCGGCCTTCACCGTCTCGGAGACGTCGACGGTGTTCGCCTCCTGCGTCTTCGTGATCGCGATGGTCAGCGCGGTCTTGCCGTCGACGCGGCTGATCGAGGTGCTCGGCGACTCCTCGATCTGCACCGTCGCGACGTCACCGAGCGAGGTCGGCGTGGAGGCGGTGCTCCCGCCCGCACCGCCGGTCGCGGTCGTCCCGGTGCCGGTCGCACCGGTCTGGCCCTGGCCCGCGGCCGTCCCGCCCGCGGTGCCGTCCCCGGAACCCGCGGAGCCGGTGGCCGTGCCGGTGCTGCCGGGAGCGCCCGCGGCACTGCCGGAGTCCGTCGCAGCACCGCCCGTGGACGATCCACCGGCCGACGAGCCGGACGACCCGGACCCGCTCGACGCCGTCAGGGGCAGCCCGCGGATGTCGTCGAGCGACGCGATGCGCTGCCCGGTCTGCACCGAGAGGGTCGTGCCGTCCTGCGTGATCGTGCCACCGGGGATCAGCGTGCCGTTGTCGTCGAGGGCGTCCGAGATCGACTGCGTCGTGAGCCCCCGTGCCGCGAGCTCGTCCTCGTCCGGGGTGATCACGATGCGGCGGCCGGGGTTGCCGAAGACGTCGGCCTGCCGCACGCCGTCGAGCTTCTCGAGGTCGGGCACCGCCGTGGCGTTCAGCCGGTCGACGAGCTGCTCCTGGTTGCCCGAGGCCGTGACGGCGAGCTGCAGCACGGGCAGGTCGTCGAAGGACCCGGTGACGATCTGGGTCTGCACGGTGTCCGGCAGCGACAGGGCGTTCACCGCGGTCTGGATCTTGTCCTCGGCGCTGGCCAGGTTCGACCCGTAGTCGAACGAGGCGGACACCACGCTCTGCCCGGTCGAGGAGGTCGCACTCGTCGACTCGAGGTTCGGCACGACCTGGATGGCCTGCTCGATCTTCGTCGAGACGTCGTTCGACACGACCTCCGGCGTCGCACCGGGGTAGGCGCTGACGATCGCCACCTGGGGGAACTGGACGCTCGGGATGAGCTCCTGCTTGAGGTTCGTCAGGGCGACGCCGCCGAACACCGCGACGACGATCGTGACGAGCGCGATGAGGGCGCGGTTCCGGAGGCTGAAGACCGAGAGGAGGTGCACGTGCCGATCCTCGCAGTTCCACCTGCGAACCAGACCGCCCGGCGCAGGTCCGTGGACGAACGTGCACCTGTGGACGACCGGGCGTTCAGACCACCGCGGCGAGTGACCCCCGGGTGCCTGCTGCCTCGCCACCGATCCGCGACCACGCGCGCCCGAGCACGTCGACCAGGCGCTCCCGGTCCGCCGCGGCCGTCGTCCAGGGCACCCGGAGGAACCGCTCGAACCCGCCGTCGGGGCCGAAGACCCCACCCGACGCCAGGAGCACCCCCTCGGCCCGCGCGGCCAGGACGAGTGCGCTCGACACCGGACGGCCGAGCCCGACCCACGTCGTCAACCCGCCTGCCGGCGACGGGACGTCCCACTCGGGCAGCCGGGCGCGCAGGCCGGCCACGAGCTCGTCGCGACCGGCGCGCAGGAAGGTGCGCCGCCCCTCCAGGACGGCCGCCGTGCGCGGCACGAGCTCGCGCGCGACGAGCTGGTCGAGGACCGGCGTGCCGAGGTCGCCCGTCGGGCGGGCGAGCAGCAGGCGCTGGAGGAGCTCCGGTGCGGCCCGGACCCAACCGATGCGCAGGCCGCCCCAGAAGACCTTGGCGGCGGAGCCGATCATCACGACCGAGGCGCCCGACGGGTCGGCCGAGGCGAGCGGCGGCGCGGGGTCCCCGTCGATGCGGAGCTCCCCCATCGTCTCGTCGGCGACCACGGTCGTGCCGGTCGTCGCGGCGACGTCGAGCAGCAGCCGCCGGGTGTCGGCCGTCATGGTCGCCCCGGTCGGGTTGTGGAGCTCGGGCATGACGTAGGCGACCGCCGGGGCCGTCCGGCGCAGGGTCGTCTCGAGCGCTGCCGCGTCCCAGCCGGCGCGGGCGTCGACGGGCACGCCGACGAGTCGGGCACCGGCCTCGCGGAAGGCCTCGTGCGCGTGCGGGTACGTCGGCGACTCGACGAGCACGGTGTCGCCGCGGCGCACGAGGACGCGGGCGAGCAGTGCGATCGCGTGCTGCGCACCGATCGTGACGATCACCTGCGAGGGGTCGGTGGGCAACCCGCGCTCGGTGTACCGGTCCGCGATCGCTGCGCGGAGCCCGGGGTCACCGACGGTGTCGTAGCCGATGCCGGCGAGCGCGGCGGGCACGGACCGGACCGCCCGCTCGACGGCGTCGGCGACCTCGGGTGCGGCGTGCAGGGCGGCCTTCCGCAGGTCGAGCAGGTCCCCGGGCACCACACCGCCGAGTCGCTCGGGGTCGGGCCGACCGGCCAGGTCGCGCGGCAGGTGCACGACGCTGCCGGACCCGCGCAGCGACACCACGAACCCGTCGTCCCGCAGCCGGGCGTAGGCGTTCGCGACGGTCGTCCGGGAGACGCCGAGGGCCTCGGCGAGCCCGCGTTCGGCGGGCAACCGGACGCCCAGCGGCACCCGGCCGTCGATGACGAGCACGCGGACGGCGTCGGACAGGGCCTCGTAGGCGGGGGCGTCGGTGCCGTCGCGCCAGTCGGCCAGCAGGAGGGCGGCGGCGCGGGCACTGAGGGAGACCGGGGGCACGGGGCCACGCTAGCCCGATTGGCTCTCGACGGCCAGGCCAATCCGGCGGGAGCATCGGTGCATGCGCCGCTCCACCGCCCTCGTGCTCCGCTCCGTCCAGCTCGCCGTCGGGCTCTTCCTCTACGGCGCCTCGACCGCGCTGCAGGTCCGCGCCGTGGTCGGCGTCGGATCGTGGACGGTCCTGACGCAGGGCCTGGAGAACGTGCTGCCCTGGTCGTTCGGCGTCATCACCGTGGCGTCGAGCGTCGTCATCCTGCTGCTCTGGATCCCGCTCCGCCAGAAGCCCGGCATCGGCACGCTCTGCAACGTGCTGGCGATCGGTCCGTCGGCCGACCTGGTGCTGTGGCTCGTTCCGGAGCCCGACGGCCTGGTCCCCCGGATCCTGCTGTTCGCCGCGGGGCTCGCGCTGCTCGCCGTCGCGACGGCCTGCTACATCGGCGCCGGGCTCGGCACCGGCGCCCGGGACGGCCTGATGGTCGGCGTGCACGAGCGGTTCGGCTGGCCGCTGTGGCTCGCCCGTACCGTCATCGAGGTCACCGTCGTCGTGGTCGGGTGGCTCCTCGGCGGCGACGTCGGGGTCGGCACGGTGGTCGCGGCGTTCGCGATCGGCCCGATGGTGCAGCCGCTCATGCCGCTCTTCCGCCGCCTGCCGTGGTCCCCGCAACGCCAGGGCAGCACCCCTGGTGGCGGCGCACCGACTGCGGCTAGGGTCGCGCCATGCGACTCGGAGTGTCCTCCTACAGCTACGCCCGCTCGCTCCAGCGCGGCGCGCTGACGATCCTCGACGTCGTCGACCGGGTCGCGGACGCCGGTGGCGAGCACCTCGAGATCGCCGCGGGCGGGTTCGGCGACGACCTCCCCCGGCAGCCCGAGCTCGTCGATCGGCTGCGCGAGCACGCCGCCGCCCGCGGGATCGCGCTCGCGAACCACGTGATCGGCGCGGACTTCTCGGACCCGGCGACCGTCGACGCCGAGGTCGCCCGCGTCCACGAGCACCTCGACGTCGCACACCGGCTCGGGATCACGCACCTCCGCCACGACGTCGTCCCCTGGGCCTGGCGGGACGCCGACCACGCGGAGTTCGAGCGGGTGCTCGCGCAGGTGGTGCCGGTCTGCCGCGCGGTCGCCGAGCACGCCGCGACGCTCGGCATCACGACGATGGTCGAGAACCACGGCTTCGCCTTCAACGACAGCGAGCGGACCCTGCGGCTGGTGCACGAGGTCGACCACCCGGGCTTCCGCGCGCTGCTCGACGTCGGCAACTTCGTCTGCCTCGACGACGACCCGCTGCGCGCGGTGCAGCGGGTGCTGCCGGTCGCGGCGGTCGTGCACCTCAAGGACTTCCTGGTGCGCGAGACCCCGCCGGCGGCCGACGGGTGGCTCACCACGCTGGCCGGTCGCGCCGTCCTCGGCACGGTGGTCGGGCACGGCGACCTGCCGCTCGGACGGATCGTCGAGCGGATCGTCGCCAGCGGGTTCGACGGGCCGGTGTCGATCGAGTTCGAGGGACTCGAGGACGACGTCGACGCGGTCGAGCGCGGACTCGCGAACGCACGCCGCCTGTGGGCGGCGGCCGGTGGCTCCTGACGCGACCGCTCGGCGGTCGGGCCGCACCCGCTGACGGCCTGGAGGCGCGGCACCGGCCGGCACCGCGCCTCCAGGCCGTCAGCGGGTCGGGTCAGACGGACCGCACCCGCACCGTCTCGCCGGTCGCGGCCGACTCCTGCGCTGCCAGCACGATCGCCAGGGTGCGCAGTCCCACGGCCGCGTCGGGCTGGGGCTGCTCGCCCGAGCGCACCGCGGCGACGAACGTGTCGAGCATCGCGGCGTCGAAGTCCGGCCCGTAGGGCAGGACGACCGACCGGCCGCTCGCGGCGTCGAGCCCGCGGACGCTGGGCCGGAAGAAGTCGACGTCCACCGATCCCTCGGTCCCGACGACGGTGAGGGCCAGCCCACCCCACGTCGGCGAGGTGTCCGGACGGCTCCACGAGCAGTCGATCGCCGCGATCGTGCCGTCGGCGTAGGTGATGGTGACCAGACCGGCGGTCTCGGCCTGCGCGCGCGACGCGTGCAGCACCCGGTTCGTGACCGCCGTGACGGTCTCGGCCGGCGTGCCGTCCAGGAGCTCGTCGAGCAGGTCCGCGATGTGCACGACGTGGTCGACGATCGCGCCGCCGCCGGACAGTCCGGGTTCCGTGAACCACGAGCGGGTCAGCGGCAGCATGCCGTTGTTGGCACCGCGGACCGAGAACACCTCGCCGAGGCGGCCGGACCGCTTCGTCGCGGCGAGCCGGGCGAAGGTGCTCGCGAAGCGGACCGGGAAGGCGACCATGAGCAGCACGCCGGCGGCCTCGGCGGCGGCGCGCATCGCGAGCCCGTCCTCCCACCTCGTGGCGAGCGGCTTCTCGCACAGCACGTGGGCCCCGGCGGCGGCGGCCTGTTCGACCAGGGCACGGTGCCGGGCGTTCTCGCTCGTGACCACCACGGCGTCGACCCCGCTCGCCAGGAGCTCCTCGACGGTGTCGACGTACGCGACCCCGAGGGCGTCGGCGAGTGCACGACCGCGCAGGTCGACCAGGTCGGTGCCCGTCGAGGTGCCGTCCGGGTCGGTGCCGACGACCTCGACGTCGGGCATCGCCTGCAGCGCGGACAGGTAGGACAGGGCGTGCGTGTGCGCGAAGGACAGCACGCCGATGCGCAGGGCGGTCACGCCGTCGCCCCCTCGTGCGTCCCGGCCGCCGGGGCGGGCTCGAGGTCGACGGGCTGCCCCGTCGCGACCGACCGCAGCGCGGCGTTGACGATGCGGACCGCGGTGGCGCCGTCCTCGGCGGACACGCGGGGCACCGCGCCGCCACGGAAGGCCCCGAGGTACTCGCGGATCTCGAGGAAGTACGGGTCCTCGGCGGGGTCGAGCTCGGGCAGGTCGCCGCCGACCCCGGCTTCGTCGAGGAGCTCCGCCGTGTAGTTCCGCTCGGCGCGGGAGTCGTGCGACAGGGACCCGAGGGTGCCGGTGGCGGAGAACTCGGTGACGAACGGCAGGTGCGCCGGCCCCCAGATGCCCGCGACGTGGCTGATCGCCCCGGACGCGTGGGTGAGCAGCACGTGCGCCGCCTCGACCGGGTGGTCGACGGTGCCCTTGCGGACGTGCACCGCGCTGACCCGGACGACGTCGCCGGCGATCCACCGTGCGATGTCCAGGTCGTGGATCATCTGGTCCATGATGATGCCGCCCGAGAGCTCGGGGTCGGCGAACCAGGCGGAGCGGGTCGGGAACGCACCCGAGCGGACGAACCGCAGGACGGCCAGTTCGCCGAGCTGCCCGGCCTCGACCGCGGCCTTGAGACGGACGTACTCGGGGAAGTAGCGGACCACGTGTGCCGGGTAGAGCTGGCGACCTGCCTCGTGCGCGAGCCGGACCAGGTCGTCGGCGTCCGCGTCGGTGCGGGCGAGCGGCTTCTCGCTGATGACGTCCTTGCCTGCGGCGAGCGCCGCGCGCACGACCTCGGCGTGGGCGTACGTGGGGACGACGACGTCCACCACGTCGACGCGGGCGAGGAGTTCGTCGAGTGAGTCGACCACCTCGCCGCCGTGTGCTGCGACGAGGTCCTCGGCGCCGACCTCGGAGAAGACGACGACGTCCCCGATCCGGAGCAGGTTCGGCAGGTGCGCGTGGGCGATCACCCCCGCGCCGACGAGGCCGATCCGGAGTCGCTGAGCGGTCATGGGGTCCTCCTGGTTCGTGGTGGTGCGGTGTCCGTGGTGGGTTCGGCGCCGTGGGCAGCGGTGGTGGCGGCAGGCGGCGCAGGGGCCGACTGCGCTGCGGTCGACTGCGCTGCGGTGCGGGCGAGCAGGGCTGCTCCCGCCAGGCCGGCACCGGCGCCCGCGAGGGACTGCTCGATGCGGGGCGCGGGACGCCAGCCGAGCCGCGCGTCCACCGCGGTGCGCAGCGGGGCGAGCAGGCGTTCCCCGGACTCGCCGAGTCCGCCGCCGACGACGACCACCGCCGGGTCGAGCACGGCGGACAGGATCGCGATCCCGGCGGCGAGCGCGTCGACCGCGTCGGCCCAGACCGCGGCGGCCACGGGGTCGGTGTCCACGGCGGCGACGATCTCCTCGGTCGCGCCGTCGATCGTGCCGCCGGCCGCGCGGTAGCGCCGTCGGATGTTCCGTGCGGAGGCGTACACCTCGACGCACCCGCGCTGCCCGCACGTGCAGGGCTCGCCGCCCGGTCGGACGCACACGTGTCCGACCTCGCCGGCACCTCCGGCTGCCCCGACCACCAGGCGCCCGTCGACGACCAGGCTCGCGGAGACGCCGGTCCCGATCGGGATGAAGACCAGCTCGGCGACGTCCCGGCCCGCCGCGGTGCGTGCCGCGATCTCGGCCGTCGCGGCAGCGCGGGCGTCGTGCGCGACGGCGACGGGGACGCCGTACCGGTCGCGCAGGAGTCCGGCGAGGGGCAGGTCGTGCCAGTCGAGGTTGACCGCGACGACCACCGTCCCGGTCTCGGCGTCGACGACCCCGGGCGTGCAGAGACCGATGGCGGCGAGCGGGTGCCCGGCGGCGGCTGCGGCTGCGGCGAGTCGGTCGACGACGGCGGTGACGGCGGCGAGCGCCGGACCGCCCACGGCGGCGTCCGTGGCCGCCGCGTGCGCGTCGGTCGCCGCGACCGGCGCCAGGGTGGGGACGACCGCGCGGTCGAGGACGACGTCACCGACCCGGACCATCCCCTTGACGGTGGTGCCGCCGACGTCGACGGCGACGACCGCGCCCGATGACTCCCGGCCGCCGTGCGAGCCCGTGCCCGCGGCGCTCATGCCGTCCGCTCCGTCGCCGCGCGGGCGAGTTCGTCGACGCGTGCCGGTGCGAGCACCTCGTCGATCGCGAGCACCGTCGCCCCGCGGATGCCGGCGTCGCGCGGGGACGAGCTCGCCCGGACGTCGAGGGCGTCCGCGACCATCGGCAGGCACGACCGGTAGAGCTCCCCGCGGATCGTCGCGACCAGGACGGACGACGCCGACATCGCCCCCGCCAGCACGACCTCGCTCGGGTTGCAGAAGTTCACGATGCCGGAGAGCACGCGGCCGATGTGCTCCCCCGCCCGGCGGAGTTCGTCGAGGACGACCGCGTCGCCCTGCGCCGCGAGCGCGAGCACGTCGCTCGTCCCGCCGACCTGCCGTCCGCCCGCGCGCAGCCGCGCCACGATCGCTCCCCCGGACGCCACCGACTCGAGGCAGTCCGGCACGCCGCAGGTGCAGCCGATCGCGGCCTGGCCGTCGACCGGGGTGTGGCTGATCTCGCCGGCGGCACCGCTCACCCCGCGGTGCAGGCGCCCGTCGAGCAGCACCCCCGAGCCGATGCGGGTGCCGAGCTTCACCGCGACGAGCGTGCCCGTACGGTCGGGGCCCGGACGCTCGGCCAGGGCGATGAGGTTCGCGTCGTTCTCCACGAGGACGGGGGCGTCGGTGTGCTCGGCGAAGAGCTCGGGCAGCACGGCACCGTGCCACGACGGCTCGAACGACGGGGTCGCGATGCTGCCGCCCGGGTACGACACGGGCGCGGGGACGCTGATCGCGGCGCCGCGGAAGCGGGTCGTGTCGAGGCCGGCGTCGCGGGCGAGCTCGACGAACCGGTCCCACAGCGCGGCGACCGACGCCCGCGGTCCGGCGGCGACGGGCACCGTCGCGGCGCCGTGCTCGAGGGCGTCGGTGTCGGCGACGATCCGGCCGGCCAGGTCGGTGAGCACGATGCGCACGTGGTGGGCGCCGAGGTCGGCCGCGGCGACGAAGCCGGCGTCCGCCACGAGTTCGAGCCGCCGGGCACGCCTGCCGCCGCGGGACCCCTCGGCGCCGCTCTCGCGCACGAGCCCGAGCGCGGTCAGTGCGTCGACCCGGGCCGAGGCCGTGGACGGTGCGAGTCCGGTGCTCCTGGCGATGCTCGAGCGCGAGGTCGTGTCCGAGACGCGGATCAGTCGGAGGACGTCCCCGACGGACCCGGGGTTCCGGTCCATGTCCTGGAAGTGCTGCTCGTGCATGCCGACACTGTAGCGACGAAACGGTCGATTATCGAACGAAGTCGTTGCAGATTCGACTGTTTACTTTTGGTGATCGAACGGTAATCTGCTCGAAACAGCCGATTCCTAGCGTTCAACGACGAGCCAAGAGGAGGTCCGCATGACGAGTGCGGTTGAGAACCCGGCCCGGGTGCGTGTCCCCGGTCGACGGTCGTCCACTGCGGACGCGAGCCGGATGGAACGACGCGAGGGCCGAGCGGGCTACGTGCTCATCGCCCCGACGACGGTGCTGCTGGCGCTGTTCTACCTGTACCCACTGGCGCAGACCGTCTTCTACTCGTTCACCGACTGGAACCCCGCGTCCGGCGAGACGAACGGCTTCGTCGGCCTGTCGAACTTCACCGGGCTGTTCCAGGACGGCGAGTTCGTCCGGGCGGCCGGCAACACGGCGCTGTACGTGGTGGTCGTGGTGCCGATCACGATGGCCCTCGGGCTGTTCTTCGCGGCACTGCTGGCGCAGCCGTTCCGCGGTCGCGGCGTCTACCGGGCACTGCTCTTCGTGCCGTACATCGCCCCGATCGTCGGCAGCGCGCTGATCTTCAGCTTCATCCTGTCGCCGCTCGGTGGTCTGGTGAACGGCGTGGTCACCGCGCTCGGTGCTCCCCCGATCGGCTTCCTGACGTCCGAGCCGTGGGCCCTGGTCTCGGTGATCGTGTTCTCGATCTGGCAGGGCGTCGGCTACACGATGATCATCTACTCGGCCGCGCTCACGAACATCCCGGCGTCCTACATGGAGGCCGCGACGCTCGACGGCGCCGGGCCGATCCGCCGCTTCTTCCGGATCTCGCTCCCCCTGGTCGCCCCGACCACGGGCTTCCTCGCGATCACCGGCGTGATCGGCGCGCTGCAGGTCTTCACGCAGGTCTACGTCCTGACCCAGGGCGGCCCGATCAACTCGAGCGAGACGATCCTCTACTACATCTACAACCAGGGCTTCGTGTTCTTCCACGGTGGCTCGGCCAGCGCTGCCGCCGTGCTCCTGCTCATCGTCGGCATCCTCGTCGCGGTCGTCCAGCTGCGGGTCATCAACCGCCGCGATCCCGTCGAGCTGAACTAGGACCGCCACCGTGACCCAGATCACCTCCCGCACCCTCCCGGCGGACGCACACCGCGCCTCCCGTCCGCACCGCAGCCGCCCGTTCGGCGTGCTGTTCCGCAAGCACTCACCCGCCGTCCTGCGGCACGTCATCCTGCTCGTCGCGGTCGTGCTGTTCTTCGGCCCGTTCCTCTGGATGCTGCTGACGAGCTTCAAGTCCTCGGAGGAGGCACTCGCCTTCCCGCCGACCTTCCTGCCGCGGCAGTGGGAGCTGTCGAACTACACCGACATCTTCACCGTCGCCCCCTTCGGGCTGTACTTCTTCAACTCGACGGTCGTGGCGATCGCGACCACCCTCGGGCAGATCGTGACGAGCCTGGCTGCGGGCTTCGCGTTCTCGCGCCTGAAGTTCCCCGGCAAGAACATCGTCTTCGTCGTCCTGCTCGCCGCGCTCCTCGTGCCGTTCGAGGTCGTGTTCACGCCCCTCATCACCCTGCTGTCCTCGCTGCACTGGCTGAACAGCTACCAGGGCCTCATCGTCCCGAACATCCCGTCGATCCTCGGCACCTTCCTCTTCCGGCAGTTCTTCACGTCGTTCCCGAGCGAGATCGAGGACGCCAGCCGGGTGGACGGTGCCGGGGTGTGGCGGCGGATGTGGTCCGTCGTGACGCCGATGGCGACGCCGATGATCGGGTCCTTCGCGGTCCTGTCGTTCGTCTACAACTGGAACAACTTCTTCTTCCAGTTCCTCGTCGCGTCGCGGACGGAGTTCTTCACCGTCTCCGTCGGCCTCACGCAGCTGCAGTCCGCGAACGCGAGCCAGAGCTTCAACCTGCTGATGGCCGGCTCCACGCTGGCGATCCTGCCGGTCTTCATCGTCTTCATCATCTTCCAGAAGCAGATCGTGTCGGCCATGGCCGGCGGACTCCGCTGATCCCGCACCGCCCCTCGCTCCACTCCTCCTCATCACCCTCCGCCCCAGGCGGGGGCACCCTTCGCTCCACCCGAAGTCCGAGAAAGGACGACTCATGCGCAAGCGACTGCTCGGCGCCACGGCCCTCGCCGTGGGTGCTGCACTGGCCCTGTCCGGGTGTTCCGGCGGCTCCGTCACCGGCAACTCCGGCGGCAGCGGCGGCAAGACCACGATCACGGTCTGGCACAACTACACGGGGCCGCAGGCCACCGAGGTGAAGAAGCTCATCGACGAGTACAACTCCTCGCAGGACGAGATCGGCGTCCAGCCCCAGTACGCGGCCTCGTCCGACCAGTTCGACGCGAAGCTCATCAACGCGCTGAAGAACGACACCGGTCCCGACATGGTGCTCGGTGACAGCACCCCGCAGCAGACCGGCGAGGTGATCCAGACCGGCAAGGTCCTGCCGCTCGAGGACCACCTGTCGAGCGGAGACGTCACGAAGGACAGCTTCACCGAGGGCATGCTCTCGACCGGCGAGTTCGACGGTAAGCAGTACACGCTGCCGACCGACATCGGCGACTACGCCGTCGTCTACAACAAGGAGATGTTCAAGGCCGCGGGCATCACCGACACCCCGACGACGTGGGCGGAGTTCCAGGACGACGCGAAGAAGCTCACCAAGGGCACGACCCAGTACGGCGCCTACCTGCCGATCGGTACCGGTGAGTGGCCGGTCTTCACGTGGCAGTCGATGCTCTGGGGTGCCGGCGGCGACTTCCTCAACGAGGACAACACCAAGGTCGAGTTCAACAGCGACGCGGGCGTGAAGGCCCTCACCGCGTGGACGGACATGCTGCAGGACGGCTCGGCCTACCCGCAGTCGCTCCTGACCACCTCGACGAACGGCGCCGTCCCCGCGCTCACGTCGAAGAAGGCCGCGATGGCGATCACCGGCGCGTACGACCTGTCGACCATCGACAGCACGCTCGGCAAGGAGAACGTCGGTGTCTTCCCGCTCCCGGGCATCGAGGAGCCGGCGATGAACCTCGGCACGAACAACTCGTACATCATCGAGACGACGACCGCGAAGCAGGACGCCTCGTGGAAGTTCCTGCAGTGGTGGCTCAGCCCGGACACCCAGGCGAAGTGGGACATCGCGACCGGCCTGCTCCCCGCGAACCAGGCCACGGCGGACAACGCGACGTGGAAGCAGTACCTGGACGAGAACCCGCGCCTCAAGGCCTTCGCCGACGAGCTCGAGTACGCCAAGGCCCGTCCGTCGATCACCGCGTACGGCGAGGTGAGCGCGGCGCTGTCGACGCAGCTGCAGTCCGCGATGCTGCTGAAGACCAGTCCGAAGGAGGCCCTCGACGCGGCGGCGGAGAAGGCACAGGCGGCGCTGGACGACGCCGCGAAGTAGGCCCGCTCCGCAGGACGGCCCCGCTCCCCACCGGGAGCGGGGCCGTCCTGCATCCTGGCCTGGTGACAACGGGTCACTCGCGATGTACCGTGACTCCACACACGCGATACATCGCGAGTTCGAGGAGGCAACATGGCCCAGGAGAAGTGGCTCGTCGAGGAGCCCAAGGTGATCGACACCGGCATCGTCCGCGCCCTGCGCGTCGGGCTCGCCGGTGGGCAGGTCGACGTCGTGGCCCACGACGAACCGACCGCCCGGGTGGAGGTGCACGGCGTGTCCGGCAAGCCGCTCAAGATCGAGCTGGACGGCGACACGCTCACCATCGACCACCCGCAGGTCCGGTGGGACGACCCGCTCGGCTTCCTCAGGTCGTTCCGCGGTCGCGCCACCGCCGACGTCAGCGTGCTGGTCCCCCGCGACGCACGGGTCACGGTCGGCGTCGTCTCCGCGGGGGCGCTGCTCTCCGGCACGAACCGCGGCGCCTCGGTGAACACCGTCTCGGGCGACGTCGTCGTCGACGGGCTCGCGGGCGACCTCGCCGTGCACGCCGTCTCCGGGGCGACCACGGTCCGCGACCTCGACGGCGCACTGACGGTCCGCACCGTGTCGGGCGACGTCGTGGCGACGGGCGCGATCCCGCGCCTCACGGCCGACGGGGTGAACGCCGACGTGGTGCTCGACCTGCAGGGCACCCCGGACGCCGCACGCATCAACACCGTGTCCGGTTCGGTGAGCGTCCGGCTCGAGGACGGCGTCCCGTACCGCTGCACCGTCAGCACCGCGTCCGGCAAGCTGCAGTTCGACGACTCCGAGATCCGCGGCGTCCGCGGCTCGTACGTCAAGCAGGGCGGCGAGCTGAGCGGGCAGTGGCTCGACCTCAAGGTCAACTCGGTCTCGGGCGACGTCGCGGTCCTGCACGCCCCGCCCGCCCCGGCCGCCCCGACGGACGCCCCGACCGGCGCGGAGGCGTCCGAATGAGCCCCGTCTTCGCGCACGGTCACCTGCGCCTGTCACTGCTCGCCATGCTCGCCGACCGCCCCATGCACGGCTACGAGCTCATCCAGGCCCTCGGCGAGCGCTTCGGCGGCGCGTACGTCCCGAGCGCCGGCACCGTGTACCCGCGGCTCGCCAAGCTCGAGTCCGAGGGGCTCGTCACCAAGACCGTCGACGGCCGCAAGACCGTGTACGCGATCACCGACGCCGGGCGTGCCGAGCTCGACGCCCGCGCCGAGGAGCTCGCCGCGGTCGAGTCCGGCGTCGCCGACTCGGTGCGGTCACTGGCCGACGGCGTCCGCGCCTCGGTCGGCGAGGCCATGCGCTCGCTCCGAGCGGACCTCGCCGCGAGCGCCCAGGCCCCGCGCGGTCAGACCGCCGACGAGCCCGTCGACGTCCCGACGGAGGGCGCCCGCGCCCTCCGCGAGGTCGAGATGGCGATCGCCGCGTTCCGGCAGCAGGTCCGGGCGGACCTGCGTCGCCGCGCGACGCGCGGGACGCTCACCGAGGACACGGTGACGCGCCTGCGGGACGGCCTGGAGGCCCTGCGCCGCTCCGTCTGACGGCCGCCGGCGGACGGGTGGTGGCGAGCCGCGCCTCCCGTCCGCTGCCCGTCGGCGTGCGTCCGGCGCACGGCCGTCGCCGCCTGTCCGTTCCCACAGTGTTGACTCGGGCGCGCAACTGAGTAGGTTTGCCGCTCGTGACGAACGAGATCCGGTCGCTCAAGGCGCGACTGATCGGCGATCCCCTGCCCTCCGAGAAGCTCGAGGGACAGCTCCTCCCGAAGCACCTGGCGCTGCCGATCTTCGCGAGCGACCCGCTGTCGAGCGTGGCGTACGCCCCGCAGGAGCTCCTCATGATCCTGCTGCTCGGCGGGATGGCGTTCCTGACCTTCGCCCCGTGGGTCGCGGCCGTGGTGGTGCTGCTGCTCGTCGTGGTGGTCGCGTCCTACCGGCAGCTCGTCAAGGCCTACCCGTCCGGCGGTGGCGACTACGAGGTCGCCCACCGGAACCTCGGCGAGAAGGCCGGCCTCGTCGTGGCGAGCGCGCTGCTCGTCGACTACGTCATGACGGTCGCCGTGTCGGTGGCCTCGGGCGTGGACAACATCATCTCGGCGCTGCCGGGACTCGACCCGTTCCGCGTCGAGCTCGCGGTCGCCTTCGTCGTGCTGCTCGCCGGGGTGAACCTGCGCGGCGTCCGCGAGTCGAGCAAGGCGTTCGCGGTGCCGACCTACCTGTTCGTCGGCTCGGTGTTCGTCATGGTCGTCACCGGCCTGGTCCGCACCGCCCTCGGCAACGCCCCCGTCGCCGAGTCCGCCGCGTACACGATCGACAACGTCGAGCACACGACGCAGGCGGCCTTCGTGCTGCTGCTCCTGCGCGCGTTCGCGTCCGGCTGCTCGGCCCTGACCGGTGTCGAGGCGATCGCGAACGGCGTGCAGGCCTTCCGTCGCCCGAAGATCCGCAACGCCCAGACGACACTGGTGCTCATGGGCTCGATCGCGATCGTGCTGTTCGTCGGGCTCATCACGCTCGCGCTCGTCTCGCACGTGCACTACGCCGAGCGCGCGTGCGACCTGCAGGGCTTCACCGCGTGCGCGACCACACCGCAGCGCTCGCTCATCGCGCAGATCGCCGCCGCGACCTTCGGGGGCGGCAGCGTGCTGTTCTTCGTCGTCCAGGCGACGACGGCCGCGGTCCTGCTCCTCGCCGCGAACACGGCCTTCAACGGCTTCCCGCTGCTCGGCTCGATCCTGGCGCGGGACTCCTACGCGCCGAAGGCCCTGTCGACCCGCGGCGACCGCCTCATCTACTCGAACGGCGTCATCGTGCTCGCGCTCGTCGCGGTCGCGCTGCTCGTGGTCTACCGCGCGAACGTCACGAGCCTCATCCAGCTGTACATCATCGGCGTCTTCGTGTCGTTCACGCTCGGCCAGACCGGCATGGTCCGGCACTGGCTGCGCCTGCTGCGCTCGGACCGCGACGGCAGCGCGGACGAGCCCGTCGACCGCGGACAGGTGTGGCGCTCGCTGACGATCAACGCGATCGGCGCGACCTCCACCTTCGTCGTGCTCGTCGTCGTCACCATCACGAAGTTCACGCACGGCGCCTGGCTCGTGTTCGTGATCATGCCCGTGCTGTTCGTCCTCATGCTCGGCGTGAACCGGTACTACCGCGACGTCTCGCACGAGGTCGAGGCGGACGTCGACACGCAGTTCGGCGCGACCGGCGACCACGCGATCGTCCTCGTCAACACACTCCAGAAGCCGGTGCTCAAGGCGATCGACTACGCCATCGCGGCACAGCACGCCGGACTCGAGGCGGTGCACGTCGCGATCGACGACGCCGAGGCCCGCCGGCTGCAGGAGCAGTGGGTCGAGCACGGGATCGAGGTCCCGCTCACCGTCGTGCCGAGTCCCTACCGCGACATCTCGATGCCGCTCATCCGGTACATCAAGGCGCACCGGGCCGAGCACGGGTCCGAGGTCGTCACCGTCTACACGCCGGTCTTCGTCGTCGGGCACTGGTGGGAGACCCTGCTGCACAACCACCGCGGGCGCCGGATCCGCAAGAAGCTCCTGCTGGTGCACGGGGTGACCGTGGCCCTGGTGCCGTGGCTGCTCGACTCGTCGGAACTGCTCTACGGGCGACGCTCCCGTCCGCTGCCGGGGCAGGAACGCCGCGGTGAGCCGGTCCGGCCGGCACTCCGCCGCTCGCCGCAGGGCGTGTCCCACCACGACGCGCAGGAGGACCGTCTGCTCCGGTCCGTCCAGCGGAACAGCCTGCAGCCGGTGGGGTCGCCGGTGCAGCGCGACGGCCTGCAGCCGCGGCGGGCGTCGCGTCCCGCCGGTCCCGCGGAGGGCGTCGACCCGACCCAGTGCACGGGCGAGGTGCACCTCCTCGTCGCCACACCTGCACGCCGTGACGGCGGCCGGTCGTAGCATCGTCGGCGACATGACGATCTCCGACCTGCGCACCTTCGCGACCTTCGACGGCCACGGCGGCAAGGTGTCGAAGCGCGTCGAGGTGCTCGACCACGAACCACCGGTGGCCGGGCCGTACGCCGGACTCGTCGCCGTGCGCGGTGAGCACCCGCTCGGAGCCCTCGACGAACGCCCCGCCGACGACCGCGCCGACCTCGCCCGCGGGGTCGCCAGCATCGGCTGGGTCGACCCGGCCACGCTCCGCGACTGGTACCGACCGGACCGCGTCGTGGTCACGCGGCTCGAGGCACGCCGCTCCGGGCTCGAGCCGGGGCTCTACGCCGACTCGCGTGGCCGCGGTCGCGTGCGGATCGACGGCCTGGAGGGACTGCTCGCCCCCGACGGTCGGCCCGCCTTCCGTGCACTGGCCGGTCCGGTCGACGCCCCGGTGGTCGACGTCCCCCTGCCCACCGACCAGGCGGTGCGCCTGGTCGCCGTGCGCGCCGTCGAGGGTGGTCTCGAGGTCGTGACCACCCCGGTCTCGCCGTTCCTCTCCCCCGGTCGGTACGCCGCGTACGACGCCGACGTGGTCGGGCTGCCGCCCCGGGCGTCCACCGGGCAGGTGTCCGTGCGGGCGGCGGTGCTCATCGACGGGTCGTTGCACGAGGTCGTCCGGATCGACGAGCGGGCGGCGACGATCTGGATCGAGCAGGGCGGCGACGAGGTGCCGATCGCGACGAGCGGCGTCGGACCGGACCTGGTGCGCTACACGGCGACGCCGGTCTGAGCGCCGCCGTCCGCCTGGTCGGGAGCCCGGTCCGCGTGCCGGCGCACGTCCCCTGGGGGACGCCCTCGCTGCGTGTCGTGTCCGGCGTCGCGCGTAGGTTCAGCGCCATGACCGACGCAGCAGACCAGACCCCCGACGAGTCGCACCAGGGCGAGACCCTGGGCGGCGAGCGTCCCGACCCCTCGACGACCGCGAGCAAGGACCCGGAGCAGTGGGTGACCGGCGACGAGCCCATGACCGGACCACAGCGCAGCTACCTCGACACCCTCGCCCGCGAGGCCGGCGAGGAGCTCCCCGCGGACCTCAGCAAGGCCGAGGCGTCCGAGCACATCGACCGCCTGCAGCAGCAGACCGGGCGCGGCGCGGACTCCTGACGCGACACCCTGTCGCCCGACGCCGGTCCCCGCTGTGGTGGACCGGCGTCGGTCGTTCCTGAGCGTCGGTCCCCGATTCGGCGGACCGACGTCTGGGTGACCCCTGGCCGAGTGCGGACAATCCCCCGAGGGCCTCGGGTCGATGACACGTCACCGCATAGCGTCGTCGCCATGCGAACGACATCGACCTCCATCGGCCTGACCGCGCTCCGCATCGTCCTCGGCGTGGTGTTCACCGCGCACGGCGCCCAGAAGTTCGCGCAGGGGATCCCCGGCGTCGCGCAGGGCTTCTCGGGCATGGGCGTCCCGCTCGCCGAGGTCGCGGCACCCCTCGTCGCCGGCCTCGAGCTCGTCGGCGGGATCCTGCTCGTGGTCGGCGTCGCGACTCGGGTCGTCGGACTGCTGCTCGCGGTCGACATGGTCGTCGCGGGCCTGCTCGCCCACGCGACCGCGGGGTTCTTCGCCCAGGACGGCGGCTTCGAGTACGTGCTCGTGCTCGCCGTCGCCTCGCTCGCGATCGCCCTGACCGGGCCCGGGCAGTTCTCGCTCGACGCCCTCGTCCTGCGCTCGGCACGGCGGAAGCGGGGCGTGCCGGAGCCGCTCGCGGCGTGAGCCCTGGTCACCTCTCCGACCGGCCGACGGGGGACGCCGATGGGCAGGTGGGGAACGGGGTACATGGTAGAGTGATCGGCAGATTTCAAACCACGAACCGTTCGGTTCCCCGGGTGGCAACCATGCACCCGCCAGGACCGGACCAGAGCCGATCACGAGGGGGTCACGCATGGGGCGCGGCCGTCAGAAGGCAAAGCACACCAAGGTCGCCCGGGAGCTGAAGTACTTCAGTCCGGACACGAACTACGGTGCGCTCGAGCGAGAGCTCTCCGCCGGGCAACACTCGGACGAGAACTCCTACGTCGACCGCTGGGCTGACCAGTACGGTGAGGAACCGGGCGACGACGAGGACGAGTTCGAGCCCCAGCAGGACCAGGACAAGTCCGCCTGACCCGGACCGTCGACGCCGCGCACCCTCCGGGGTCGCGCGGCGTCGTCGTGTGCGCGGGCTCCGGCGGTCTTCGGGCACGTCCAGCTCGCTGGGCTCGAGCCCTGGTCGCACGACTTGCCGCTCACCTTCGACATGAGCGGCAGTTCGCGCGACCGGAACGACCGCACGCGGCAGGTCGTGCGACCAGGACGGCCGCGCCGGCACCGGTGGAACATCGCCGACGACGGCCCGAGCGGGTCGACCTCGCCGCACCACCGCACGCGGCGGCGAGCTTCGGTCGCAGGACTTGCCGCTCGCCTTCGACATGAGCGGCAGTTCGCGCGACCGGAACGACCGCACGCGGCAGGTCGTGCGACCAGGACGGCCGCGCCGGCACCGGTGGCACATCGCCGACGCCGTCAGCTCGGCGCAGACGGTGACGCCGCGCGACCGCACGACGCCGCGCAGCTCGGCGCAGACCGTGGCGCCGCGCGGCCGCCGAGGTCGGGGCGGTGCGCCTCAGCCCGCGTAGGAACCGACGAGTCGGACCGCTCCCCCGTCGACGCCCTTGGCGCCCTGCTCGAACCCGTCCAGGTCCCGCGCCGAGGTCGACACCGTGCCGACCGTCCACGCGGGCAGCCCCGCGGCCCGCAGGTCGTCGAGCACCGCCGACGCCGAGGACGCCGCGACGACCGCGAACATCCCGATGCCGAGGTTCCAGGTGCCCTCGGTGTCCTCCACCGGTGTCCCCGCCATGTCCGCGAGCACCCGGAACACCGTCGGGGGCGTCCACGTCGAGCGCTCGACCTCGACCCAGGTGCCGACGGGCAGCACCCGCGCCAGGTTCGCGGCGATGCCACCACCGGTGACGTGGGACAGCGAGTGGACGACACCGGGTCGGGCGTCGAGCAGGTCGAGCAGCGGCGCGGTGTACAGCCGGGTGGGCTCGAGCAGGGCCTCGCCCACCGAGACCCCCGCGCCGAACTCCGGCAGCTGGTCGGTGTAGCCGATGCCCTTGCCGGACAGGATGTGCCGGACGAGCGAGTACCCGTTCGAGTGCAGCCCGGAGGACTCGATCGCCACCACGACGTCGCCGTCCTCGACGAGGTGCGCGCCGAGCTGACGCCCGGCCTCGACGACACCGGTCGCGGCACCCGCCACGTCGTAGTCGTCCGGCCCGAGCAGCCCCGGGTGCTCCGCCGTCTCGCCGCCGACCAGGGCGGTCCCGGTCGCCGAGCAGCCGCGGGCGATGCCGGCGACGATGTCGGCGATGCGGTTCGGCACGACCCGGCCGCAGGCGATGTAGTCCGTCATGAAGAGCGGCTTCGCGCCGACCACGACGATGTCGTCGACGACCATGCCGACGAGGTCCTGGCCGATCGTGTCGTGCTTGTCGATCGCCTGCGCGATGGCGACCTTGGTGCCGACGCCGTCGGTCGAGGTCGCGAGCAGCGGACGCTCGTAGTCCTTGAGGAACGAGACGTCGTAGAGCCCGGCGAACCCGCCGACACCACCGAGCACCGATGGGTTGTGGGTCGCCGAGACGGCGGACTTCATGAGTTCGACGGCCAGGTCACCGGCGGCGGTGTCGACACCGGCGGCAGCGTACGGGTTCGGCATGCGTGGTCCTCCGCGGAGCATGGCAGACTTGTTCGGTACCACCCGATCCTACGGTCTGGAGCACTCCGCGAATGTGCGGCATCGTCGGCCTCGTTGCGCAGGGGCCCGTCAACCAATCCATCTACGACGCCCTGCTGCTCCTGCAGCACCGGGGCCAGGACTCGACCGGCATCGCCACGGTCGAGGGTCGCGTCCACCACATGCACAAGACGCGTGGGCACGTCCGTGAAGCATTCCGCACCCGCGACATGCGTGCCCTGCTCGGCACGATGGGGCTCGGACACGTCCGGTACGCCACGAAGGGCGTCGCGAGCAACGAGGAAGAGGCCCAGCCGTTCTACGTGAACGCGCCCTACGGCATCGTGCTCGTGCACAACGGCAACCTGACGAACACCCGCGAGCTCACCCGCGAGCTGTTCGACATCGACCGCCGTCACCTCAACACGACGAGCGACACCGAGCTGTTGGTCAACGTCCTGGCGCACGAGCTCCAGGGCCAGGTCCGCGGCAGCGAGCTCGACGCCGGTCAGGTGTTCGACGCGGTCGAGCGCGTGCACGAGCGCGTCGAGGGCTCCTACGCCACGATCGCCACGATCGCCGGACACGGCCTGCTGGCGTTCCGCGACCCGTACGGCATCCGACCGCTGATCCTCGGCCACAAGTTCGACGAGGCCGGGCAGCCGGAGTGGGTCGTCGCGAGCGAGTCCCTCGTGCTCGAGTCCGGCGGCTACGAGGTCGTCCGCGACATCGCTCCGGGCGAGGCCGTGTTCATCGAGATGAACGGCCAGATGCACGCCCGCCAGTGCGCGAAGGACCCGCGTCTGGTGCCGTGCTCGTTCGAGTACGTCTACCTCGCGCGTCCCGACTCCGTCATGAACGGCATCTCGGTGTACGACGCCCGCCTCCGTCTCGGCAACCGCCTGGCCGACACGATCGCGCAGTACGCCCCGACCGGGGACATCGACGTGGTCATGCCGATCCCGGACTCGTCCCGACCCGCGGCCATGCAGGTCGCGCAGAAGCTCGGCATCGACTACCGCGAGGGCTTCTTCAAGAACCGCTACGTCGGCCGCACGTTCATCATGCCCGGGCAGGCGGAGCGCAAGCGTTCGGTGCGCCAGAAGCTCAACGCGATGTCGTCCGAGTTCAAGGGCAAGAACATCCTGATCGTCGACGACTCGATCGTCCGCGGCACCACGAGCCGCGAGATCGTGGAGATGGCACGAGCAGCCGGTGCGAACGAGGTCACGTTCACGAGCGCCGCTCCCCCGGTCCGGTACCCGCACGTGTACGGCATCAACATGCCGACCCGCGCCGAGCTGATCGCGCACGACCGGAAGATCCCGGAGATCAACCGCGTGCTCGGCAGCGACCACCTCATCTACCAGGAGGTCGCGGACATGCGTGACGCGATCATCGAGGGCTCGGACGTCACCGACCTCGAGATGAGCTGCTTCACCGGTGAGTACGTCACCGGCACGGTGAGCCCGGAGTACCTGTCGTGGGTGGAGGCGAACCAGCTCAGCTGAGTCGCGTCGCCACGGCGACCACGGAACGGACGGGAGGCTCCCCACCAGCGGGTGGGGAGCCTCCCGTCCGTCGTGCGGTGCAGACCGTCAGCGGTCGGTGCGTCCCGCGGGTCCGCCCGCGTCGCCGTGCTCCTCGACCTCGCCGTCGACGGTCTCCTCGGCCGGCTCGACCTCGACGCGCTCCGCCGTCAGGCGGGCGGCGCGGCGGGCGAACACGCGGTCGAGCACGATCGCCACGACGGCCCCGACGAAGGCGCCGATCGTGACGCCCCAGAGCGAGAAGTAGCCGACCAGCGTGCCGAAGTCGGCGTCCTGCTGGTCGCCGCGGTCGATGTCCATGGTGAGCGTCACGACCAGCAGGGTCGCGAGGAAGCCGAGCACCGCGCCGCCGACGATGAACACGCCGAACTTGGGTGCGCGGCGGATGGTGACCTCGTCCGCCGAGCTGACGGCGCTCGGAGCCGGCGTCGCGGCCGGCGCTGCCGGGCGGTCTTCGGGTCGGTCGGTGTCGCTCACCCGACCATTGTCCCCCACTGTGGGACGTCCGTCGGCCTGTTGCGCGTCGACCGATCCAGGGCATGATGTCCCTACCGGTCGGTATCCACGGAACGCAGTCCGTCGGACACCGACCACCCGGTCGAGGACGATGTCGGAGCCCGGGAACGGGATCCGTGAGCCGGGGGGAGCAGGCGGACGACCAGGAACGGGAGGTGACGGGGTGCACGAACAGTCCGTCCGTGGGCGTCGCCGCCCCCGCACGCCCGGACGCGTCCCGTGGCCGATCGTGCAGCGTCGCGAGGAGGACCGCGCGGTCTCCGTCGTCGCCGAGCACCGCTGGAGCGTCGCGATCGTCGGCGCACCGGGGCTCGGCAAGACCTCCACCGCCGCCCGCGTCACCGACCGCGTCGCCCGCCGTGACCCCACCGGTCGCACGGTCGTCGTGCCGATCACCGCGGTCGAAGCCGGTCGCTCGATGCCGTTCGGCGCCGTGGCGGACCGCTTCGGTGAGCTGCCGGCGGCCCTGGCGGACCTGGTCGACGACGCCTCGGCCGCACGCCGACTGCGCGAGACCGACGACCTGGCCGACCGCGACGTCGTGCTGCGCGTCGACGACGCCGACCACCTCGACGCCATCTCGGCTCGGTACGTCGCCTGGCTCGTCCGCGACCAGGGTGCGCGGCTCGTGCTGACGTGCCGCGACTTCACCGCACTGTCGGAGCCGCTCCGCGCACTGTGGCAGGACGACCTGCTCGAGCGCATCGACCTCGCCCCGCTCGACCTGCACGAGACCGGCGAGGTCGTCGCACAGGCACTCGGCGCGCAGCTCGAGACCGCCTCGACCGAGCGCGTGCACCGGGCGACCGCCGGCAACCCGCTGTACCTGCGCGAGGTCGTCCGCGCGGCACTGACGTCCGGGGCGCTCGACCAGACCGCGACGGGCTGGTACTGGCGCGGCCGGGTCACCGCGTCGAACAGCCTGGCGGACATGTACCGCACCGAGCTCGGCGCGCTGCCCGAGGACCTCCGTGACGTCGTCGACATCGTCGCGCTCGCCGACCCGATCCCGCTCGTCCGACTGCTCGGGATGGTGTCCGGCGGCGATGTCGACCGGGTCGTCGCGCTGGGCCTGGTCGCCGTCGACTCCGCCGAGGACGGCACGAGCATCGTCCGGTCGTCCCACCCGCTCGTGGGCGAGGTCGTCCGTGGCCTCGTGCCGGTCGCGCGGCGCACGGCACTGTTCGCGCGCGCCAACGCCTTCCGGACCGCCCGGCCGGAGGGAGCGCCGCCCGCCGCCCGGCTCCGCGCCGCGCTCTGGTCGCTCGAGTGCGGTGTGCTGCCGTCGGTCGGCCAGCTCATCGACGCCACCCAGGTCGCGGTCCGGCTGCAGGAGCACGAGAGCGCCGTCGCCCTGGCCTCGGCCGCACTGCGCACCGCGCTCACGGCCACCGAGCGGGTCACCGCCCTCTGCCTGCGGTCCGTCGCGCACTCGTACAGCACGGGTCGTGAGGCCGGTCGCGCCGACGCGGAGGCCGCGTGGGACCTCGCCAGGAAGCGCGCCGGCGAGATCGACGACGCCGTCGTGGTCGAGGCGTGCGAGACCCTGGCGAACATCCGGCAGTTCCACGACGACGACGTCGACGCCGCCGTGGCGCTCTCCGAGGCCCTCGCACCCCTCGTCGGTCCGGAGACGGCCGAGCACGTCCGGCTGCTCCGACTGGCCCACCTGGGTTGGGGCGGTCGGTTCGCCGAGGTCCGGGCGGAGATCGAGCGGTCGCGCATCCTCCAGCAGCCGACCGTGCCCGTGTCGCTCCTGTGCCTCGCGCCGTGTGTCACCATGGCACTCGCGACCGAGGGCCGGCTCGAGGAGGCCGCCGCGTTCGCGCGCCGGGCGATCGCCACCGCCGTCGAGCACGTCGAGGCTGCCCCGTGGGGCGTCGGCGAGAACGTCTCGGTGCTGCACCAGGTGCAGGTCTGGCGCGGGGACATGGCCGACCTGGTCACCGAGATCCCGGTCCGACGCGGGAGCCCGTTCCTGAAGTACGACTTCACGCTCGAGCTCATCGGCCTGGGCAACCACGCGATCGGTCAGCGACGGTGGGACGACGCGATCGCCGCGTTCTCGGCGGCGTGCGAGCGCTACGACGTGGCCGACCACGGCGGGTTCGCGGCCTACCCCTGGGCACGACTGGCCATGGCGTACGCGTACGCCGGCGACACCGAGCGCGCGGCCGCGGCACTCGAGCGCGCCCGCACCACACCGGGCCGCGCGATGCGGATCACCGGCGAGCAGGTGGCGGTGTCGATCGCCTGGACCGAGACGGTGCTCGGCAACCCGGCCGGACTCCGACACGCGGACGAGATCATCGAGCGCAGCACCCGTGACGGGTCGTGGCTGCACGTGATGTACGCGGTGACGCAGCACTACACGCACGACATGACGTCCGGGCGGGACACCACCGCGTCGCTCGCCCGCATGCGCGAAGCCGCAGCGCGCGTCGACGGTCCCCTCGCCCGCGCGGTCGTCGAGTACGCGGACGCCGAGCTCGCCGGCGACCGGACGCGGGTCGTGGCGGCGCAGGGGGTCCTCGCCGCGCACGGGATGGCCGTGTCGGCCGGTCGGGTCCGCCCACCGCTGACGAACCGGGAGTACGAGGTCGCGGAACTCGCGGCGCAGGGCCTGAGCAACCGGCGGATCGCGGAGACGCTGAGCCTGAGCGTGCGGACGATCGACGCGCACATGTCGCGGATCTTCGCGAAGTGGGACGTGCACGCGCGGTCGGAGCTGGTGGAGCTGCTCGGCGCCCGCTGACCACGCGTCGGCGTCCTGATGGTCGTCCGGCGGCGTCCTGAACCGCCTCGGAAGCTGACGCAGGGTCAGGAAAGGTCCCCGATGGGACCGCGATCGTTGCGGTTTGCAGCACGACTCGCCGTACCGGTTGACAACGAAGGCAGCATGTCGCGTACCTTGAACCCTGTCGCCGGGTTCGGACCCGTTCGGGTCGGGTCCGAATCCCGGCGACTTCGACGTTACGGGGGTGGTCCTGTCGGTCACATCGGTAGGACCTACCTAAGTCGGTGAGCCAGGCTGTACGACCCGGCCGAGCGCCCCGGCTGCCGGTTCGCCCGGCCGCGCGACCGCAGCGGCGCGACCGGCGTCAGACCGCGGTACGGACCGGCAGGAACGCCGTCAGGTCGGCCCGGGAGCCGGACGCGCTGACCCGCGACGCCGCCAGGGCCTCGTCCCACCGCAGCTCGCCCAGCGCCAGGGCCAGCCAGGTCGTGGCGTCGGTCTCCACCACGTTCGGCGGGGTCCCCCGCGTGTGCCGTGGACCGGGGACCGCCTGCACCGCGGCGAACGGCGGGACGCGGACCTCGACGCTGTTGCCGGGGACGTCGTCGGCCAGGCGCTGCAGGGTCCACCGGACCGCGGTCGCGACGTCCGACCGGACGGTCGAGCCCGCGCGCACGGCGGCGAGCGCGGAGCGTCCCGCGGCGTCCTCGATCCTCTTCGGCGGCATGTCCACAGGCTAGCCGTCGCATCGCGGACGGCGTGTCGCGCTCGGTAGGCTTGCCGCGTGCGAATCCTCGTCCTCGGTTCCGGTGCCCGCGAGCACGCGATCATCACGGCCCTCCTCGCAGAGCGGGCCGGACACGTCATCACGGTGGCGCCCGGCAACGCCGGCATCGCCGCCGACGTCGAGACCGTGTCGCTCGACCCCACGAACGGCGAGCTGATCGCCGAGTACGCGATCGAGAACGGTGTGGAGCTCGTGGTCGTCGGGCCCGAGGCGCCGTTGATCGCCGGGGTCGCCGACCCGCTCCGGACCCGGGGCATCCCGGTGTTCGGCCCGAGCCGTGCGGCCGCCCAGCTCGAGGGGTCGAAGGCGTTCGCGAAGCGCATCATGGCCGAGGCCGGGGTCCCGACCGGACGCCCCGTGTACGCCGGCACGGTGGACGAGGCAGTGGCCGCGATCGACGAGCTCGGGGCACCGTACGTGGTCAAGGCCGACGGGCTCGCCGCGGGCAAGGGCGTCCTGGTGACCGAGGACCGGCAGGCGGCCGTCGACCACGCCACGTACTGGCTGCAGCACGGCCGCGTGGTGGTCGAGGAGTTCCTCGACGGCGAAGAGGTCTCGCTGTTCTTCCTGAGCGACGGGCACGACGTCCGGGCACTCAGCCCCGCACAGGACCACAAGCGCCTGGGCGACGGGGACACCGGTCCGAACACCGGCGGCATGGGCGCCTACTCCCCGCTCCCGTGGCTCGCCGAGCGGTGGGAGTCCGAGCAGGCGTTCGTCGCCGAGGTCACCGAGCTCGTGGCGCTCCCCACCGTCCGTCGACTCGAGCACGAGGGGACGCCGTTCATCGGCCTGCTCTACTGCGGGCTCATCGTGACCGAACAGGGCGTCCGCGTCATCGAGTTCAACGCCCGCTTCGGCGACCCGGAGACCCAGGTCGTGCTCCCCCGCCTGACCACGCCGCTCAGCGCCCTGCTGACGGCGGCCGCGACCGGACAGCTCGCGTCGGCTCCGCAACCGGCGTTCAGCACCGACGTCGCGGTCACGGTGGTGCTCGCGAGCGAGGGCTACCCGGAGAACCCGCACACCGGTCGGGTCATCACCGGCATCGACGCTGCCGAAGCGCGCGAGGGCGTGTCCGTGGCGCACGCCGCGACCGCCGTGCTCGACGACGACCTCGTCGCCACCGGCGGCCGGGTGCTGAGCGTCGTCGCGACGGGCACCGACTTCGCACAGGCCCGGGAGCGCGCATACGCCGGACTCGGCGACATCGCGCTCCAGGGGGCGCAGTACCGCACCGACATCGCCGCGAAGGTCGCACGGTGACGGCCGTGTCCGAGCTGCCCGGCTGGCGGCACGTCTCGTCGGGCAAGGTCCGCGAGCTCTACGTGCCCGCGGGCATCGACGACGTCGCGAGCGCGTCGGAGCTGCTGCTCGTCGCCTCGGACCGGGTCAGCGCCTACGACTTCGCACTCGAACCCCCGATCCCCGGCAAGGGCGAGCTCCTGACGCGGCTGTCGCGCTTCTGGTTCGACCGCATCGCGGACGTCCCGAACCACCTGGTCGACCCCGGTGCCGGCGGGACCCCGGTGCCGGAGTCCGTGGCCGCCAGGTCCATGCACGTGCTGCCGCTCGCCATGTTCCCGGTCGAGTGCGTCGTCCGGGGGTACCTGGTCGGCAGCGGTTGGGCGGAGTACCGCGAGACGCAGAGCGTGTGCGGTGTCCCCCTGCCCGCGGGGCTGTCCGAGGGCGACCGCCTGCCCGAGCCGATCTACACCCCGGCCTACAAGGCGCCGCAGGGCGAGCACGACGAGAACATCTCCTTCGAGCAGACCGTCGAGCTCGTCGGGCGCGAGGACGCCGAGGCCCTCCGCGACCTGTCGCTGCGCGTCTACGGTGAGGCGGCGGCGATCGCCCTCGAGCACGACGTCGTGATCGCCGACACGAAGTTCGAGTTCGGCCGCGACACCGACGGCACGATCCGGATCGCGGACGAGGTCCTGACCAGCGACTCCAGCCGCTACTGGGACGCCCGCTCCGGCAGCCGCACGGACTCGTTCGACAAGCAGATCGTGCGCGACTGGCTCAGCGCGAACTGGGACCGCCAGGGCACCCCGCCGGTGCTGCCGGCGGAGATCGTGGACCGCACGGCCGCCCGCTACGCGGAGCTCATCGAGCGCCTCGGCGCCTGACCGCCGGGCCGGCGTCGCGGCCCGGCCGGGTGCGTCCCGCCACGCGTCCGCCGATCACGGATCGCGCCCCGGCACGGACGTCGCGCCCTCGCACGGACGTCGCACCCCGCCACAGCAGGGTGTGTCGTCCGCAGCGGAGCGCGACATGACCGGGTGCCGACCGGGAGGCGCGTGGCGGGGCCGCCGCGCGCCTCCCGTCCGACCACATGACGACCGACGACCGCCGGTCGCCGGTCGCCGTGGCTCAGTCGCGGACGAGCACGACGACCGTCAGGTCGTCACCGGGGTCGTGCTCGAGCGCACGGGCGCGGACCCGACCCAGGAACGCGTCGATCTCGGGCTCCTCGCGCCACAGGGCCCCGAGCCGGGACAGCGACTGCAGCGTCGAGTCCCAGAGTTCGAGCGCACCGTCGCTGACGAGCACGAGGACGTCACCCTGCTCGAGCACGAGCGACCCCGACGACCGGGTGAGCCCGGCCGGGTGCAGGCCGATCGGCAGGTCGTTCGACAGGAGCGTCCGTTCACGGCCGTCCGCACGCATCTGCAGGACGAGGCCGTGCCCGGCGTCGACGAAGTCCATCCGCCCGCTGGTCGGATCGAGCCGGCCGTGGAACATGGTGGCGAACGACTCGGCACGGCCGAGGTCCGGCGCGACCTGCTCGTCCAGGGCGGCGATCGCCCGCCCGGGCTCCTCGTCCGGCCGCGCGAGGAGCGCTCCGCGGATCGTCGCCGCCAGCAGCCCGGCGGACATGCCCTTGCCCATCACGTCCGCGACCGTCAGGTGCAGGGCGTCACCGGCGAGGTGCCACTCGTGCAGGTCGCCGGAGACCACCCCGTGCGGGACCGACATGCCGCCGATGCGGTACCCCGGCACCGTGACCGGCGTGGGCTGCAGCCCGGCGAGGACGTTCCGGAGGCGGTCCTCGTCCGCGCCGGCCGCGAGCTCGCGCTCCGCCCACACGCCGAGCTCCTCGAGCAGCGCCAGGTCGTCGGGCTCCAGCGTCCGGGGCTGCGGGTCGACCAGGCAGAGCGTGCCGACCTTGACGTGGTCGTCGCCGACGCGGAGCGGCACACCGGCGTAGAAGCGCACGTTGGGGTCCTCGACGACCATCGGCATGTCGGCGTACCGGTCGTCGGCGCGGGCATCCGGTACGACGATCGGACCGGCCTGGTCGAGCGTGCGGCCGCAGAACGTGTCCCGGAGCGGGATGGTCGGGCCGAACACGGCGTCGCTCTGCTGCGACTTGATGGTGAGGACCTCGGTGCCGGCGAGGTTGAGGAAGGAGCCCGAGACACCGAACGCCTCGCGGGCGATCCGCGTGATGCGCTCGAAGCGTTCCTCGGGCCCGCCGTCGACGACGTCGAGCGCGGCGACGAGGGCCGCGCGGCGGACGGCGTCGGGCGATGATCCGGCGGAGGTCGGTGAGGTCCCCTGGTGCATGCCCTCCACGCTACTGGTCCGCCGTGGGAGCGCCCCTCCCCAGAACGGTGGACCCGGGAGCGCGCGACCGGATCCGCCGGACACGCGCCTCCGTCGGACGCGCGTACCCTCGGCACGGTGATCCGTCGTGCTCCGCTCGTGCTCGCCCTCGGCGCTGCCGCCGCGCTCTCACTGACGGGGTGCGGCGCCCACGACTCGACCGGGCAGATCTCGGTGACCGTGTCGTCGAACGCTGCGGATCGCCCCTACGAGGTGAAGGTCTTCGCCGCGACCGGCAAGCTGTCCGAGCACCAGCGGGTGTTCCCCGGAGGCACCGCGGACTTCGCCGGGGTCCCGCTCGGCGACGTCACGGTGCGGGCCGGCGACCTGTGCTCCGTCCGGACGACGGTGTCGGGCGACGACGTCACGCGGGTCACGCTCAGCACGACCGGCTGCTGACCGGCCAGCGCGCTGCGCGGGGTCCCTCACCGCGGGTCGGGCACCGCGTCCCACTCCTCGCCGTACCGGCCGAGCACGCTCCACCGCGTGACCGGCCAGGTCACGACGAACGCCCGGCCCACGACGTCGGCCATCGGCACCGTCCCGTGGATGCGCGAGTCGGCCGACTCGTACCGGTTGTCGCCCATCACCCAGATCCGCCCCGCGGGCACGGTGACGTCGAAGTCCTCCGCCGAGACACGGTCCACGTCGGACGGCCGGACCACGTACGGCTCGTCGACCGCGTGCCCGTTCACGGACAGCCGTCCCTCGGCGTCGCAGCACGACACCCGGTCGCCCGGCAGCCCGATCACCCGCTTGATGAGGTCGTCGCCCTGCTCGCTGGTCAGCCAGTCGCCCGGGTCGCGGAAGACCACGACGTCTCCCCGGCGGAGCGGGGCGACGCCCGGCACGAGCTCGTTCACCAGCACGTTGTCGCCGATCAGCAGCGTGCGCTCCATCGAGCCGGACGGGATCGAGAACGCCCGCACCAGGTAGGCCTTCACCAGGAAGGACGCCAGCAGCGCGACGACCACGATGACCGCCAGGTCGCGGACGAAGCGCCACCCGGACCGTACCGGTCGTCCGGCACGGGGCTCGTCGGTCTGCTCGCTCAATGCGTCACCACCACCTTCACCAGGCCGATCACGAAGGCCACCGCGGCGAGCACGATGCCACCCCAGAGCCCGAGGAACGTCGGACGCCGTCCGCTGAACCGCTGCAGGAACACCCCGACCATCCCGATGCGGACGACGAGGATGACGATCGCCGCGGTCTGCGCCCACTGCGCCGGCAGCCAGTCCGCCCACGCGACGGCGTAGAGCACCGCGGGGATGAGGCCGGAGGTCGCGATCGGGTTCGCGTCGCGCAGGATCGCCCCGATCGTCTCCCGGTGCTCGGCGTCGTCACCGGTGTCGCCGATGGTGTGCGCCACGAGGTGGGACAGCACGTGCGCCAGGTATGTCAGCACCGCCGTCGCGAGCACCGTGAGCACCGCTGCCCCGTGCTCGATCTGCTCCGGCCCCACCGCGATCGCGACCGCGAGCACGGTGATGTTGCCGTAGATGTACGACGACATGCGGTCGCGCAGACGGTCGACCGGGAAGGTCGGCAGGTCGGGTCGGCGGGAGGGCGGCATGCTCCCATCCTGGCCCTGCCGCGCCGCGCCGCGCCGACGGGATCCCGTGTGCGATGCCATCCTGGTCGGGCGACGCACCGACGCGTCGCCCGGACGGGAGGCACGACCCATGACCCACGGACCGCTCACCAGCAGACCGCTCGCCCTGGTGACGGGCGTCGGCCGCCGCGCCGGGATCGGTGCCGCGATCGCGACGCGGCTCGCCGCCGACGGTTGGGACCTCGCCCTCTCGTGGTGGGGGCCGTACGACGCGCGCGTGCACGGTGCGGCCGACCCCGACGGGGTGGACGCGGTGGTCGCGGAGGCCGAGCGTGCGGGGGCACGGGTGACGCGCCTCCCGGTCGACCTGGCCGACCCCGAGCAGGCGGCCGCGCTCGTCGGCCGCGCCGAGGCAGAGGCCGGCGCGCCGGTGACCGCCGTGGTGATGTCGCACTGCGAGTCGGTCGACTCGGACTTCGCGACCACGACGGTGGAGTCGTTCGACCGACACCTGGCGGTGAACGTGCGCGCGCCGTTCCTCGTCGTGCAGGCGTACGCGCGGCGGCTCCGCGAGGGTGCAGCCGTACCGGAGGACCGCCGTCGCATCGTCGCGCTGACGAGCGACCACGTCGGGTTCAACCTGCCGTACGGCACGAGCAAGGGCGCACTCGACCGGTTGATCGTCGGGGCTGCCCTCGAGCTCGGTGACGTGCGGGTGAGTGCGAACCTGGTGAACCCGGGCCCGAACGACACCGGGTGGATGACCGACGAGATCCGCCGGGCCGCCGTCGCGCAGACGCCGCTCGGGCGCCCGTCGATGCCGACCGACACCGCGGCGCTCGTCGGGTTCCTGCTCGGGCCGGACGGCGGGTGGGTGAACGGCCAGCTGCTGAAGACCGACGGCGGGTTCAGCGCGAAGTAGCCCGTGGTCGCGGTTTGGTTGACGCGTCAACCATTCCGGCGCACACTGGGGGCATGCACACGCAGGACCTGCTCGCAGCCGACACCGGGATGGGCGCCGTCACGCTCCGCGTGGCCGACCTCGACACGATGGTCGCCTACTACCGCGACGGCGTCGGCCTGACGGTGCTGACGAACGCGGGCGGGACCGCCGTGCTCGGTCGTGGGTCGACGCCGATCGTCGTCCTCGAGCACGCCCCCGCGATGCGGCACGCCGCTCCGCACGAGGCCGGGCTCTTCCACACCGCGATCCTGTTCGACACGCAGGCCGACCTGGCGGCAGCGCTGTACTCCGTCGCGACGAAGTACCCGCAGACCTTCACGGGCAGCGCCGACCACCTGGTCAGCAACGCGTTCTACTTCCAGGACCCCGAGGGCAACGGCGTCGAGCTGTACTGGGACCGCGACCGCACCGAGTGGTCGTGGACGCACGGGATGGTCGACATGGCGACCATCTACGTCGACCCGAACGCCTTCGTGCAGGAACACCTGACCTCCTCGGCGCTCGAAGCGGCCAGCACGCGCCCCGGCCGGGTCGGCCACGTGCACCTGTCCGTGGGCGACGTCGCCACCGCGAAGGCGTTCTACGTCGACCGGCTCGGCTTCGCGACGACCGCGGCGATGGGCGACCAGGCGCTGTTCGTCAGCGCGGGCGGGTACCACCACCACATGGCGATGAACACGTGGAACTCCCGCGGGGCCGGGCGCCGGCAGCAGGCACTCGGGCTCGGGCTCGTGCGGATCGAGGTGCCGGGTGCGGACGACCTCGGCGCACTCGTGTCCCGCATGCACGACACCGGGGTGCAGACCGCGGACGACGGTCGGACCGTGGCCTTCGAGGACCCGTGGGCGAACCGCATCGAGGTGACCGCGCCCGGTCGCGGCTGAGCGGCTCGCGCGCGGGCGGTCTGCGCCGAGGCTCGGCTCCGCGGACACGTTCGTGGTCGAGCACACGCGAACATGTCCGCCTGGCCGAGCCTCGGGCCGCACCGACGCGCAGGCGGACCCGGCAGGATGGACCCGTGAGCGAAGACATCCGGTGGGAGGTGGTCGAGGAGAGCGCACTGTCGCTCCCCGACCACGAGGCGATCGCAGCGATGCTCGGGCAGGCGTTCCCGAGCTGGTCGCACTGGTACGTGGGCGGCCGCGACTACGCCGGCATGCAGCCCGAGCGCCGCGTGGTCGGCTGGGGCGAGGACGGCACGGTGCTCGCGCACGTCGGGATCCGTCGGATGTTCGTCACGGTCGGTGGGCAGGACGTCCTGGTCGGCGACACCGGCATCGTCGCCGTCTCGCCGAGGCTGCAGGGCAGCGGGGTCGGCCGCGAACTCCTCGTCCGCACCCGCGCCGTCCTCGAGGGACTCCGCGTGCCCTACGGCTTCCTCGGCGCCGGCGAGGACCGCATCCCCTTCTACGCGCACATGGGCTGGCACGAGGTCGACGGCGCCGTCGGCACGTTCTCGGCCTTCACGGCCGACGGGGTCGGTGTGAACGAGACCGAGCAGGGCGGCTGGATGGTCCTGCCGGTCGAGGCGCAGCTGGAGGACTGGCCGACGGGCGAGATCATGCTCAACGGACAGCAGGTCTAGGAACGAGGACCGGGCCCCGCCACCAGCCGGGCGAGGTCATGCGCAACGGACAGCAGGTCCAGGAACGAGGACCGGGCCCCGCCACCAGCCGGGCGAGGTCATGCTCAACGGCCAGCAGGTCCAGGAGCGACAACACGACGGACGGGAGGCCCGGTACCAGCTGGTACCGGGCCTCCCGTCCGTCAGGTGGTGGCGACTACGCCTCGACCGCGACCTTCTCCGGGTCCTCGTTCGAACCGGGCGCGCTCGGCGCGACCGCGGCGCGCACGCGCGCCCCCAGGTCGCCGTCGACGCTGGTCCAGTAGGCGAACACGCGCTCGCGCAGGTCGTCGCGCGTCACCTTCGAGACGTGGCCGGCGATGTTGCCGACCAGGCGCTCACGCGCGGCGTCGTCGAGGACCTCACGGTAGAGCGTGCCGGCCTGGCCGAAGTCGTCGTCCTCCGCGTGCAGGGTCGCCGCGGAGCGCTGCAGCGCGCCGTCGGACTCCCAGCCCGGGACGTCGTCCGTCGCGGTCGGGTCGGCGTGCGCTCCACCCTGGGTGTTCGGCGCGTACACCGGCACCTCCGCCTTCTGGAAGTCGAAGCGCATGGCGCCGTCCTTCGAGTACGAGTGGACCTCGTTCTTCGGGGCGTTCACCGGCAGCTGCGCGTGGTTCGTGCCGACGCGGTAGCGCTGGGCGTCCGCGTAGCTGAAGATGCGCGCGAGGAGCATCTTGTCGGGGCTCGCCGCGATGCCGGGGACGAAGTTCGACGGCGCGAACGCGGCCTGCTCGATCTGCGCGAAGTAGTTCTCCGGGTTGCGGTTCAGCTCCATCGTGCCGACCTCGATGAGCGGGTAGTCCGCGTGCGGCCACACCTTCGTCAGGTCGAACGGGTTGAAGCGGTAGCCCTCGGCGTCCGCGTACGGCATGACCTGCACCTTGAGGACCCACTTCGGGAAGTCCTGGCGCTCGATCGCCTCGTACAGGTCGCGGATGTGGAAGTCGGCGTCCTCACCGGCGATGCGGTCGGCGTCCTCCTGCGTCAGGGTCTTGTGGCCCTGCTGCGTCTCGAAGTGGTACTTCACCCAGAAGCGCTCGCCCTCGGCGTTGATCCACTGGTAGGTGTGCGAGCTGAAGCCGTCCATGTGGCGCCACGACGACGGCAGGCCGCGGTCACCCATGAGCCACGTGACCTGGTGGGCCGACTCCGGGGAGAGGGTCCAGAAGTCCCACTGCATGTCGTGGTTGCGGAGGTGGCTGCCCGGCAGGCGCTTCTGCGAGCGGATGAAGTCGGGGAACTTGATGCCGTCGCGGATGAAGAACACCGGGGTGTTGTTGCCGACGAGGTCGTAGTTGCCCTCTTCGGTGTAGAACTTCAGCGCGAAGCCGCGGGGGTCGCGCCAGGTGTCCGGGGAGCCCTGCTCACCGGCGACGCTCGAGAAGCGGGCGAGCATCTCGGTCTGCTTGCCCGGCTGCAGGAACGCGGCACGCGTGTACTGCGAGACGTCGTGCGTGACGGTGAAGGTACCGAACGCACCGCCGCCCTTCGCGTGGACGACGCGCTCCGGGACGCGCTCGCGGTTGAACTGGGCGAGCTTCTCGACCAGGTAGTGGTCGTGGAGGGCGAGGGGGCCGTCGGCGCCGACACCCATGGAGTGCTGGTCGCTCGAGACGGGGGCGCCGGAGTTGGTCGTCGTGGTGGGGGTGCCGGCGGGGCCGGTCGTGTTCTGGTCGGACACGGTTCCTCCTCAGGTGGAACGGTTGGTTCGGTCAGGATGGTTCGGGTTGCTCGTGGGGCGCGTCACGTCGGTGTCGCGCCGGGCGGTCTCGTCCGACTCCGGACGTCCCGCCGGAGTCAGGCCGTGACGACCTGGGCGTCGTCGCGTTCCGCCGCTGCGCAGCGTTCGCAGATGCCCCAGTACGTGACCTCGGCCGTCGTGACGGCGAAGCCGTGCGTTTCCGACGGCGTGAGGCAGGGGGCGTGGCCGACGGCGCAGTCGACGTCCTCGACCGCGCCGCACATCGTGCAGACGATGTGGTGGTGGTTGTCCCCGGTGCGCCGCTCGTACCGCGCCGGACTGCCCGCGGGCTCGATGCGCCGGACGAGTCCTGCGCCGGTCAGGGCGCCCAGCACCCCGTAGACGGCCTGGTGGCTCGTCGTCGGCAGCTCGACCGAGACCGCGGTGAGGATGTCGTCCGCGGTCGCGTGCGGCATCGATCCCGAGGCACGCAGGACGGCCAGCCGGGGCGTCGTCACCCGCAGGCCGGCAGCCCGGAGCAGGTCGGCGTCGGCGTCCATCAACTTCTTTCTCTTGCATCGGTCAAGACAAGCTCCACCGTACACGGTCGTGGGCTCGGGGCCCAGGGGGCGGCGTGCTGCGCGTGTCGGCGCGCCATCCGGCCGTGCCCGTCCGCAGCGGCGGTGTGCCCCCCTCCCCCACGGCGACTCCGCGCGCGACTCTCAGGACGATGTATGCCGCTGCTGGCATGCGATGTGTCACGATCCGGTCGCGATCCGCTGGGACGATGCTGATCCAGCCGGTCGGGCGCTAGCGTCACGGCATGTCCACGAAGCAGGGGCCTTCGTCGCGGATCGACTCCGTGCCGGCCAGCAGCGCTCAGGACGTCCGGGGGATCATCGCGCAGCGGGACCTGGTCGTCGACCTCATCAGGACGGCGTGCGTCGTCCTCGTCGTCGTCGTGCACGTCACGATGGTCGGGGTGGCGGTGTCGGCCGACGGCATCGGTGTCACGAGCCCGCTGCAGGAGGCGGCCTGGTACGTCCCCGCGACGTGGGCGGGCCAGGTGATGCCGCTGTTCTTCGCGGTCGGCGGGTTCGCGAGTGCGGTCGGGTGGCGCAGCACGCTCGCTCGGGGCGGCGGTGCGCGGGACTTCGTGGCGACGCGACTCGTGCGGCTCTTCCGCCCGGCGGTGCCGCTGTTCGTGGTGCTGGCACTCGGCCTGGGGATCGCGACGGCCCTCGGCACCCCCGCGGAGCTGCTCGCCGAGGTCGCGTTCGGTATCGGCTCGCCGCTCTGGTTCCTCGCCGCGTACGGCATCACGCAGTGCTGCGTGCCGGTGATGGCACGCCTGCACGCGCGGGCGCCGTTCCGCACGCTCGGTGTCCTGCTGGTCCTCGCGACGGCCGTCGACACGCTCCGCTTCGCGACCGGCACCGCCGAGGTCGGACTCCTCAACCTCGGCCCGGTGTGGCTCTTCGCGCAGCAGCTCGGGTTCCTCTGGGCAGACGGCTGGTTCGCCCGCCGCTCGAGGCTGCTGCTCGCGGCGGTCGCGCTGGCCGGGTACGCCCTCCTCGTCCCGCTGACGAGCGTCGGGCTCTGGGCGCCGGACATGCTGCAGGACCTCAACCCGCCGATGCTGCCGCTGGCGGTGCTCGCGGTGTCGCAGGTCTGCCTCGTGCAGCTCGTGCACCGACCGCTCACCCGACTGATGCAGACCCGGGCGGCGCAGGCGACCGTGTTCGTGCTCGGTCGTGACGGCATGGCGATCTACCTCTGGCACCTGCCGCTGTACATCGCCCTGAACGGCGTCGCGCTGCTGCTCGCCGTCCCGTTCCCCGACCCGGGCTCGGTGCCGTGGTGGGCGACGCGGCCGATCGCACTCGTCGTCGTGCTGGCCGCGGCGATCGGTGTGGCCAGGGCGCTGCGCCGGTGGGACCGCCCGCTCCCCCGACTGCAGCCGGGGACCGACCGGGCGGGGTGGCCCGTGGTGACCGTCGCAGCGCTGTGCACGATCGGTCCGGCGTTCGTCGTGATGCAGTGGCACCTGTCCTTCGGCGTCGCGGTCCTCGGCGCGGTCGCCGTGCCGGTCGGGGTGTGGTTGCTCGGCCGGACCCGGCCCGCGCGGACAGCCTCGGCAGCCGTGGGACCAGTGGGCACCTGAGCCGATCCTCACCGCCGCTGCGCATCGGCCCGGCTGCGGCGGGGTCGGACGGGCGGAGGATGACGGAGCCGGCTCGTCCGGCCCGACACCAGGAGGCACCCCACGCCCGAACCCGCCGAGTTCTGGAGCACCTGGCACGTCGATCCCCTGGCCGCGGTGCTGCTGGCGGTCGCCGCGGTGACCTACGGCTGGTGGCTCGTCGGCGCTCGACGCCGTGGGGCCCGGTGGTCCGCCTGGCGCACCGCGTCGTTCCTGGTCGCACTGCTGCTCTTCGCCGTGCTGCAGTTCGGCATCGTCGGGCGGTACGACCAGGAGCTCCGGTGGGCGTTCACGCTCCGGCTCGCCCTGTTGTTCTTCGCGGTTCCGACCTTCGCCGCCCTGGCCGCTCCCGTGTCCCTGCTGCGCCTGGGCGGACCCGCGCACTGGTCCGCCGTCGCCGACCGCGTGGTGCACTCACGGCCGATCCGGGTGCTCGGCAACGCGATCGTCGCCCCCGTGGTCGGGCTGGTGCTCTTCGCGGTGCTGCTCACCCCGCTGTCGGCGGTCGTGCGTGAGTCGAGCGTGTGGGCCGCGCTCGTCACCGTGTCCGTGCCGGTGCTCGGCTTCACGGTGCTCGGGCCGCTGTCCGAGCCGGGGGTCCTCCGCAGTTCGACGTTCGTGACGGTCGAGTTCCTGCTCGCCTTCGTGGAGCTGCTGCTCGACGCGGTCCCCGGCATCGTGCTGCGCGTGTCGGACCACGTGCTCGACGGGTCGCTCGTGCACGCCGTGGGGCAGCCGTGGTTCCCGACCCCGCTGCGCGACCAGCACCTGGCGGGTGACCTGCTCTGGTTCATCGCCGAGGTCGCCGACGTCCCGGTGCTCGTGATGCTGTTCGTGCGGTGGCAGCGGACGGACCGCCGCGAGGCCCGCTCCGTGGACGCCCTGTCCGACGAGGAGATGGCCGAGCTGACCCGGGCGCACCTGCAGCGGCGGGGGTGAGCGGGGCCCGAGGGGGGTCGTGCGGCGCCGTCGTACGACAGATGCGCTGTCGTACGACGAAGATCCTGTCGCACCAGTCCCCGCCGATCCACGCTCTTCCGCTCTGGACGGCAAGAACGACAAGACCGCTGTCGTACGACAGCGGTCTTGTCGTTCTACACCGGCACGACCCGGACGACTGCCCCGCACGACCGGCACCCCGGACGACTGCCCCGCACGAGCGGGACCGGGGTCCGTGTGACGACGACCGCGCCGCAGCGTCAGCGCGCCGCGGCCTCGGGCTCCGCCGCGCCGGGCTGCGTCTCGACCGCGCCGGTCTGCTTCCACGCCGTCGTCTGCTTCGGCTTCGCCAGGAACAGCGCCGCGACGATGGCCGCCACGAGCACCACGGCCGGCAGCACGAGCGACTGCCCCATCGCCGTGGCGAACGGCTGCTGCAGGAACTCCGGCAGCGCGCCGACCTGCTGCTCCGCACCGCCCGAGCCCGTGCCCGACCCGGACGGGAAGTTCGCCGTGATGCGCGCCTCGATCAGCGCCGCGATGCCGGCCGAACCGAGCACCGCACCGATCTGCCGCGTGGTGTTGTAGACGCCCGACCCCGCACCGGCGAGCGCCGGCGGCAGGTTGCGCGTCGCCGAGACCGAGAGCGGACCCCACATGCAGGCGTTCGCGAGCCCGAGGAGCGCGCTCGGCAGCAGCGTCCAGCCCCAGCCGGCGCCCGACCACAGCAGGGCACCGAACCAGAACAGCCCGCCGGAGAAGCACGCGAGGCCGAACGAGCCGACCCATCGCGGGTTCCACTTGTTGAGGTTCTTGCCGACGAGCGGTGCGAGCGCGGCGGACAGGACGGCCTGCGGCACGAGCAGCAGCGCGGCCTGGGTCGGCGAGAAACGCAGGACGTCCTGTGCCCAGAGCATGATCGGCAGCGCGAACGACGAGATCGCGACGCCGACGGCCGTGATGGCGATGTTGGCGAGCGTGAAGTTGCGGTCCTTGAACAGGCCGAGCGGCAGCAGCGGCTCGCCCTTCTGCACGCCCTGCCACACCACGAAGGCGGCGAGCACGACGATGCCGGTGATGATCAGCGACCAGACCGAGATCGGGCCCGTGATGGTGCCCCAGTCGTAGGTCTCGCCCTCCTGGATGCCGAAGACGAGCAGGAACATGCCGGCGGCGCTGAGCACGATGCCCAGGTAGTCGAAGCGGTGTCCGTGCCGCTCGAAGCGGGGGACGAAGCGCTGCGCGAGCACGAACGCGACGACGCCGACGGGGACGTTCACGAAGAAGATCCACTCCCAGCCGAGGCCGTCGACGAGCAGCCCGCCGACGATCGGGCCGACGAGCGAGGCGACGCCGGCGACGGCGCCCCACAGGCCCATGGCCGCACCGCGGTTCTGCGGCGGGAAGATGCGCGTGATGACCGCCATCGTCTGCGGGGTCATCATCGCGGCGCCGAGGCCCTGCACGACGCGGGCGAGGATGAGCACCTCGATCGACCCGGCGAGGCCGCACCACAGGCTCGCGAGGGTGAACACCACGAGACCCGCCTGGTACAGCACCTTCGGGCCGAACCGGTCGCCGAGGCGCCCGGTGATGAGCAGCGGCACCGCGTACGCGAGCAGGTAGGCGCTCGTCACCCAGATGACCGCGTTGATGTCGGCGTCGAGCGCCTGCGCGATCGTGGGCGTCGCGACCGACACGATGGTCGAGTCGACGAGGATCATGAAGAAGCCGACGACGAGTGCCCAGAGCGCGGGCCACGGCTTCTTCCCGTGCTGCAGGTCGGCGGACGTGGTGGAGGTCATCGAGTGGTGTCCTGGTCCTTCTGTGGTGCTGGGTCGGGGACGGCGGGGCCGTCCCAGGGGATGTCGCCGCTCGCGATCCGGTCGGCGGTGGCGGTGAGCCACTCGATCTGCGCGGTGAGCATGCCACGCACGTACGACACGTCGAGCCAGTAGCGCTCGGCGAGCTGCTTGGCCTGGAGGCCCGTGGCGGCTTCGTCGTACCCGGCACGTTCCGCGCGGAGTGCGGCAGCGCGTGCGCGCATCGCGGTCACCGCGTCGGTGGCGGTCAGGTTGTCGACGTGGGACACCGCGAGCTGGAACTCGGGGTACTCGTCGGCGGGCTCCGCGATCATGCGCCGGAGTCCGGCGTCGAGCTCCGCGCGGCCGTGGTCGGTGATGGCGTAGGTGGTGCGCTCGGGCCGGTTGCCCTCGCGCGCGGTCCCGAGTGCCTCGGCGTACCCGAGGTCCACGAGGCGTCCGATCTGGTGGTACAGCGTGCTCGGCCGGACCTTGACGTTCTGGTCCTCGTGCCGGTGGAGCATCGTCTGGAACATCTCGTACGGGTGCATGGGCGCCTCGGCGAGCAGGCCGAGCGCGGCGAACGCGAGGGGCGTGAGCGACGCCATCCGTGCCTCCAGACCGTGTTCGCGAGCGATTATTCGACTTGGAACATACGCCTTGGACGACTTCTCCACAAGCGGCCCGGCGCGGCGCGCGCGGCCCGTAGACTGATGCCGTCCCACCCAACCCACCCAAGCGCTGGAGTGAACACGTGCCAACCATCGTCGTCGAGGTCATGCCCAAGGCAGAGATCCTCGACCCCCAGGGCAAGGCGGTGGGCAACGCCCTCGCCCGTCTCGGCAAGGCCGACCTGACCGACGTCCGCATCGGCAAGCGCTTCGAGATCGCCGTCGACGGCCCGGTCGACGACGCGAAGCTGGCCGAGGTCCGCGACATCGCGGCCGACGTCTTCTCGAACGCCGTGATCGAGGACGTCGTCTCCGTCACCGTGCAGGACGCGTGACGCGGATGCGCATCGGCGTCATCACGTTCCCGGGCTCGCTCGACGACCGCGACGCCCAGCGCGCGGTCCGCCTCGCAGGAGCCGACCCCGTCGCGCTCTGGCACGGCGACCACGACCTGCAGGGGGTCGACGCGATCGTGCTCCCCGGTGGGTTCTCGTACGGCGACTACCTGCGTGCCGGCGCCATCGCGGCGAAGGCCCCGATCATGGCCGAGGTCATCGACGCCGCAGGCAAGGGCATGCCCGTGCTCGGCATCTGCAACGGGTTCCAGATGCTCGCCGAGGCCCGCCTCGTGCCGGGCGCCCACACCCGCAACGCGCACCAGCAGTTCATCCGCCGCGACCAGAAGCTCCGCGTCGAGACCGCCGGCACCGCCTGGACCTCCGGGTTCAGCGCCGGGCAGGAGATCACGATCCCGCTGAAGAACGCCGACGGCCGGTTCGTCGCAGACGCCGACGAGATCAAGCGCATCGAGGACAACGGCCAGGTCGTGTTCCGCTACGTCGGGGTGAACCCGAACGGGTCGATCGACGACATCGCGGGCGTCTCGAACGAGCGCGGCAACGTCGTCGGGCTCATGCCGCACCCCGAGCACGCGACGGAGCCCGGGTTCGGCCCGGACACCCCCGCGGCGATGGCCTCCGGCACGGACGGCCTCACCTTCTTCACCTCCGTGATCGAGTCGACGCTCGTCAAGTGACGACGACTCCGACGAACACGACTCCAGTGACAGGGAACGACAACACCGTGACGACCCACGTTCGCCCGAAGCCCGACACCGTCCAGGACGCCGCCGCCACCCCCGACAAGGAGCAGCCGTACGAGGCACTCGGGCTCAAGGCCGACGAGTACGCGAAGATCCGCGAGATCCTCGGCCGCCGCCCCACCTCGGGCGAGCTCGCCATGTACTCGGTGATGTGGTCCGAGCACTGCTCGTACAAGTCGTCGAAGAACTACCTCCGTCAGTTCGGCAAGAAGGTCACGCCGGAGATGACGAAGAACCTGATGGTCGGCATGGGCGAGAACGCCGGTGTCGTCGACGTGGGCAACGGTTGGGCGGTGACCTTCAAGGTCGAGTCGCACAACCACCCGTCGTACGTCGAGCCCTACCAGGGCGCCGCGACCGGCGTCGGCGGCATCGTCCGCGACATCATCTCGATGGGCGCGCGCCCGGTCGCCGTGATGGACCAGCTGCGCTTCGGTGCGATCGACCACGAGGACACGGCGCGCGTCGTGCACGGCGTCGTCGGCGGCATCTCGTTCTACGGCAACTGCCTCGGCCTGCCGAACATCGGCGGCGAGACCTACTTCGACCCGGTGTACCAGGGCAACCCGCTCGTCAACGCGCTCGCGGTCGGTGTCCTGCGGCACGAGGACCTGCACCTGGCGAACGCCTCCGGTGCCGGCAACAAGGTCGTGCTCTTCGGTGCCCGCACGGGTGGCGACGGCATCGGCGGCGCGTCGATCCTGGCGTCCGACACCTTCACCGAGGGCGGCCCGACCAAGCGCCCGGCGGTGCAGGTCGGCGACCCCTTCGCCGAGAAGGTCCTCATCGAGTGCTGCCTCGAGCTGTTCCGCGAGGAACTGGTCGAGGGCATCCAGGACCTCGGTGCCGCTGGCATCTCCTGCGCGACGAGCGAGCTCGCCTCGAACGGCGACGGTGGCATGCACATCTCGCTCGACGACGTCCTGCTGCGCGACCCCACGCTCACGGCCGAGGAAATCCTCATGTCCGAGAGCCAGGAGCGCATGATGGCGGTCGTCCGCCCGGACAAGCTCGACGCGTTCCTCGCGGTCGTCGGCAAGTGGGAGGTCGAGACGAGCGTCCTGGGCGAGGTCACCGGCACCGGCCGTCTCGTCATCGACTGGCAGGGCCAGGAGATCGTGAACGTCGACCCGCGCACGGTCGCCGTCGACGGTCCGGTGTACGACCGCCCGGTCGCCTACCCGTCGTGGATCGATGCGCTGCAGGCCGACACCGCCGCCTCGCTCGAGCGTCCGACCGACGGTCCGGCCCTCAAGGCGCAGTTCCTGCAGCTGCTCGGCTCGCCGAACCTCGCGTCGAAGAACTGGGTGACGAACCAGTACGACACCTACGTGCTCGGCAACACCGCGCTGTCCTTCCCCGACGACGGCGGCATGATCCGCGTCGACGAGGAGACGGGGCTCGGCGTCACCGTCGCGACCGACGCCAACGGCCGCTACTGCCAGCTCGACCCGAAGCAGGGCGCGCGCCTGGCGCTGGCCGAGGCGTACCGGAACGTCGCCGTCACCGGCGCCGTCCCCGCCGCGGTCACCGACTGCCTGAACTTCGGCTCGCCGGAGAACCCCGAGGTGATGTGGCAGTTCTCCGAGGCCGTCGAGGGCCTGGCGGACGGCTGCATGGAGCTCGGCATCCCGGTCACCGGCGGCAACGTGTCGTTCTACAACCAGACCGGCACGACCCCGATCCACCCGACGCCCGTCGTCGGTGTGCTCGGCATCATCGACGACGTCGCCCTGCGCGTGCCCTCGGGCTGGCAGGACGACGGCCACAACGTGTACCTGCTCGGCACGACGAGCCTCGAGCTCGACGGCTCGGCGTGGGCCGGCACCGTCCACGGGCACCTCGGTGGTCGCCCGCCGGCGGTGGACCTCGACCGCGAGAAGGCCCTGGCGGAGCTGCTGCACGCGGCATCCGGCGAGCAGCTGCTCACCAGCGCCCACGACCTGGCGGACGGCGGCCTCGGCCAGTCCCTCGCCGAGTCGGTCCTGCGCTTCGGGATCGGCGCACGCGTGGTGCTCGACGAGCTCGAGGAGCGCGACGGCGTCGACACGGCGACCGCGCTGTTCTCGGAGTCGACGGGTCGCGTCATCGTGACCGTGCGCCGCGAGGACGACGTGCGGTTCCGCGGGCTGTGCGAAGGTCGCGGCTTCCCGGTGCTGCGCATCGGTGTGACGGACGCCTCGTCCGGCACGCTCGAGGTGCAGGGCTCGTTCGAGGCGTCGATCGACGAGCTGCGGGGCACGCACGGCGCGACGCTGCCGGCGCGCTTCGGCGACGTGATCGTCGAGGACGTCACCGAGGGCTACGTCGGGCGCGGGCCGCTCGACGACCACGGTTCGTTCTCGCCGCGCACCGACAGCTGACGGCGACCAGGAGCACCGCGACCGCATGCCGATCGTCACCCTGCCCTTCGTCGAGCTCGTCGACCGGTTCGGCCCCGTGCCGGACGGCGTCGAGCTCGACGTGTGGGACGTCGAAGGCCCGTACGACCGCCCCGAGGACGTCGCGCTCACGCTGCTGCCGTTCTACTTCGCGGGTCGTCACCGGTGGCAGTTCGTGCACGACCTGCCGAACCTGCGACTCCTGCAGCTGCCGAGTGCCGGGTACGAGCACGCGCTGCCGCACGCCCCGGCACACGCGCAGGTCGCGAACGGCCGCGGCATCCACGACGACGAGACGGCCGAGCTCGCGGTCGGTCTGGCACTGACCTCGCTCCGCGAGATCCACGCGTTCCAGGCCGACCGCGCCGCAGGGGTGTGGGACGTCCGCACCACCCGCTCGCTCGCCGATCGTCGGGTCACGGTGGTCGGCCACGGGGCGATCGGCGCTGCGATCGCCACGCGGTTCGAGGCGATGCGGTGCGACGTCACCGTCGTGGCGCGCACTGCACGGGAGCAGGACGGTCGGCACGTGCACGCGTTCGGGGAGCTCCCGGAGCTCGCGGCCCGGACGGACGTCCTCGTGCTCATCACCCCGCTGACCGACGAGACCGAACACCTCGTCGACCAAGCCCTGCTCGCTGCGCTGCCCGACGGCGCCCTCGTGGTGAACGTCGCCCGCGGACGGGTCGTCGACACCGATGCCCTGGTGGCGGAGCTCCAGCGCGGACGACTGTCGGCAGCGCTCGACGTGACCGACCCGGAGCCGCTCCCGGCCGGGCACCCGCTCTGGACGACACCGAACACGGTGCTGACGCCCCACGTCGGTGGGAACACGGACCTCAGCGTGCCGCGGACCCTCGAGCTCGTGCGACGCCAGGTGTCCGCGCTGGCAGCGGGCCGGCCCTTCGCCAACGTCGTCCACGGCTGACGCCCGGCTCCCTCAGCGCAGCGGCAGCGCCATCCCGAGGCTCGGCGCGACGTCCTCGAACCCGAGCGAACGGTAGAGCCGCTGACCGGGCGGGTCCCCGACGAGCGTGATGTAGGCGCCTTCCGGCGCGCGGGACCGGATGTCCGCCACGAGCCACTCGACGACGACCCTCCCGAGCCCCCGGCGCTGGTGGTCCGGATCGGTGGCGATGTCGGCGATGTGGAAGTACCACCCGCCGTCCCCGATCGTGCGGCCCATGGCGACGGGGACCCCGTCGGTGTCGACGACGTGCACGGCCGACCAGCTCCCCGCGATAGCCCCGGCACCCTGCGCAGCGTCCTTCGGTGACAGACCGGAGTCCCGTCGCAGGCGCAGGTAGTCGTCCAGCGGCGGCGGCCCGACCACCAGGCGGTACCCGTCGGCGAGCACGCCCGACGCACCGGCCCCGGCCACGGGCACGGGCACGGGCACGGGCGCCCCAGCGCCATCCCCGGCCCCGGCACCAGCGCCGGCCCCAGCCCCGGCACTAGCGCCGGCCCCGACCACGGTCACGACCGGGCCGACACCGGCACGATGCACGCAGGCGACCCGACGGCGATCTGCGCCACGACCTCGCCCGGCACCCCGTCCGCCCCGACGGGCAGCACGGCGATCGCGTCGGACATCTGGTTGGCCACCAGCAGGTACCCGGGCACCTGCGCGAAGTGCCGCGGCCAGACGCCACCGCACGACGCCGACCCGACGACGGTCAGCCCGTCGTCCGCGGTGTCGAGCACCACGATCAGGTCCCGGCCTCGGACCGCGACGACGACCCGTCCGGCCTGGTCGACCTCGACGTGGCTGAGGAGCGACTCCCCCACCGCGCCCTCGAACGCCGGCGCCGAGGCGATCGGCCGCAGCGTCCCGGAGTCGTCGCGGCGCAGGCGGTACACACGTCCGTCGAGCTCACCCGCGACGACGAGGTCCGCGTCCGCGTCCGCGTCCGACCCGGCCCCGGCCCCGGCCCCGAGCCACGCCATGTGCCGCGGCCCGACCCCGGGCCCGAGGTGGTGCACGCGCACGAGGTCGATCGCGGGGTCAGCCGTCACCCGGAACTCGTGGAGTGCATCGCCGCCGAGGTCCGCGACGAGCACGGTGCCGTCGGGCGTCGCGATCGACTGGTGGGCGTGCGGCCCCTCCTGCCGGTCCTCGACGGGCCCCTCGACGTCGGGCAGCACGCCGGTGACGAGCGCCGACTCGGCAACGACGACCCGGTCCGCGCTGCCGTGGGTCCCGACGACGCCGTCGCTCGCGGTCACCGAGGCGGCGTGCGACTCAGCGGCCTCGAGCGACACAGCGGTCACGGTGCCGGAGACGTAGTTCGTGACGACGAGCGCACCGGAGGGGTCGACCCGCACGTGGCAGGGTGCGTCACCACCGGCGTCGGCATCCCAACGGTGCTCGAGCGCACCGCCGGCGTACCGGAAGGCCGAGACGCGACCGTCCGCGGTCTCGGACACGGCGTAGACCCGGTCGCCGGAGAGCGCGAGGAACGAGGGGTCGTCCATCACGGCGACGGTGGATGCGGTGGTCCCGTGCACGACCGAGATGCCGGTCGCGTTCCCACCACCCGTCGCCGTGTACGACCCGACGAGCAGGTGCAGGTCGGCGAGATCCCGCGGGAAGTCGTCGGCCGGGAACCCGGCAGCAGCCCCGCTCACCGCTCGCCGCCGGCGATGCGCTCGTGGTGGTGGATGACCTCGGCGACGATGAAGTTCAGGAACTTCTCCGCGAAGGCGGGGTCGAGGTGCGACTCGGCGGCCAGCTGTCGGAGCCGCGCGACCTGCACCTGCTCACGCCCCGGGTCGGCGGCCGGCATGCCCGCCTCGGCCTTCAGGTAACCGACCCGCTGGGTGTACTTGAAGCGCTCGGCGAGCATGTGGATCACGGCGGCGTCGATGTTGTCGATGCTCTGCCGGATGCTCGCCAGCTCGGCGACCGCATCGTCGTGGACGGGTGTGGACTCGTCGGCACTCATGGCCCGAGCCTACCGGCGGCCCTCCGCCGAGCGGGCTGGTGTGACGGGCGGACACGAGCACTGCTCCGGGGCTGCGAGAATGGAGGCCATGTCGGTCCTGCTCGTGATCTCGGGCGTGTGTGCGGTCCTCGCGGGCCTCGTGCACGTGTACATCTTCTTCCTCGAGTCCGTCGCATGGACGAGTCCTCGCGTCCGCCGCGTGTTCGGCATCGCCTCGGAGTCCGAGGCGCAGGCCACCCGCTCCCTCGCGTTCAACCAGGGCTTCTACAACCTGTTCCTCGCGATCGGCGCGATCCTCGGCGTCGTGTTGGTCGTCACCGGCAGCGGTGCGACGGGGTGGACCCTCGTGGTGTTCTCGAGCGCGAGCATGCTCGGCGCCGCGGTCGTCCTGGCCGGCACGGGTCGCCGGTACCTGAACTCGGCGTTCGTGCAGGGCTCGCTGCCGCTCATCGCCCTGCTCTTCGCCTTCATCGGCTCCACCTTCACCGCCGCGTAGCGGAACGCGCGGAACGGCACCAGACGTCGGACGGGAGGCGCGGTGCCGGCCCGCACCGTGCCTCCCGTCCGGCGACCGCGCACCATCCGTCACCGCCGGTCGCCACGCCCCCGCACGCACGCACGCACGCAACGAGGGACGCACGCAACGGGAGACGCCGGGTCGCGACTCGCGACCCGGCGTCTCCCGTACTCCCCCTGTGGCTGTCGGTCAGCCGACCTTCTTCGCGAACTCGTCCGGCAGCCGGTCCAGCGCCCACTCGATGGCGGCGGTGGTGCCGAGCGAGAACGCGTTCGACACGTCCGCGTCGTCGACGACGATGGAGTGCCCGGCCTCGACCGACGGCACCTTCTGGAACAGCGGGTCGGACTCGGCCTTCGACGCGTCGACGTAGATCGGCAGGACGACGGTCAGGTCGGCGTCGAGCAGGTCGAGGTTCTCCTCGGACAGGCTCACCGAGAACGCGTCGCCGGCCTGCTGGTCGACGGCCTTCGGGATGGTGAAGCCGAGCTGCTGCATGAAGGTGGAGCGGCTGTCCTTCGAGGCGTACGCGCCGAAGCCGTCCGCCGTGTACGAACCGACGACGGCGGTCTTGCCGTCGAACTCGGGGTGCGCCTTCCGCGCCGCGGCGTACGCGTTTTCGAGGTCGGTCAGCAGCTTCTTGCCCTCGGACTCCTTGCCGAGTGCACGCGACACGAGGTCGACCTGCTGCTCGGTGGTGGTGAGGTAGTTCGCGCCGCCCTTCGGCACCGCGACGGTCGGCGCGATCGCCGAGAGCTTCGCGTAGCGGTCCTTGTCGCCCGAGCTCTTCGTGTCGAGGATGAGGTCCGGCTTGAGCTTGAGGATCTGCTCGTAGCTGGGCTCGAGCGTCTGGATGATCGTCGGCTTCTTCGTGTACGCGTCCTTGAGCCACGGCCCGACGCCGTCGCCACCGAAGGCGAGCCAGTCGCTGGCGCCGACGGGCTGCACGCCGAGTTCGAGCGCCGTCTCCGCGTCACCCCAGCCGAGGGCGACGACGCGCTTCGGCTGCGAGGGGATCTCGGTCGTGCCGAGTGCGGTCTGGATCGAGACGGGGAACGCGCCGCCCGAGCCCGAGGCACCGTCGGACGCGGCGGGCGACGAGGAGCCGGAGGTGCACCCGGCGAGGACGAGGGACGCGGCGACGACGGCGCCGGCGGCCGCGAGCACGCGGCGGACGCGGCGCGCTGAGGGGGAGGTTCGGATCACACAGGTAAGGCTACCCTAAGCACCCCAGTCGAGGGCGCTGAGCGGCTAGGCTCCGGACGTGGAGTTCACCGACCCCGACCGGACCCGGCTGGCCGTGCTGGGCTCCCCCATCGCGCACTCGCTCTCCCCCACGCTGCACGCGGCGGCCTACGACGTGCTCGGGCTGCCGTTCACGTACGGGAGGCACGAGGTCGCCTCCGGCGGGCTCGACGCGTTCGTCGCGGGGCTGGGTCCCGACTGGCGCGGGCTCAGCCTGACCATGCCGCTCAAGCGGGACGTCCTGCCGATGCTCGACCGAACCACCCCGCTCGTCGACGAGCTCGGGGTCGCGAACACGGTGGCCTTCCGGCAGGAGGGCGACCGCGTCGTCCTGGCCGGCGCGAACACCGACGTCGAGGGCATCGTCCGACCGGTGGAGGCACTCGGGCACCTGCCGGGCGAGGCAACGATCGTCGGCGGTGGGGCCACTGCGGCGAGCGCCCTCGCGGCTGCGGTGCGGCTCGGCGCGGTCGACGTGCGGCTCTTCCTCCGCGACACCGCGAAGGCCGGCTCCCTCGTGGACCTGGCGGTGCGCCTCGGGGTGACGCTCGAGGTGCTGCCGATCGACTCGCTGCCGGGGATGCGGCACGGGTTCCTCGTGTCGACGCTGCCCGGCGGCGCGGCCGACCCGCTCGAGCTGCTGCCCTCCGGGCCGGACGCGGTGCTGTTCGACGTCGCCTACGAGCCTTGGCCGACCGCCGCGGCCGGACGCTGGTTCGCCGCAGGGGGCCGGGTGCTCAACGGGCTCGACATGCTGACGGAGCAGGCGATCGGGCAGATCCGGTTCTTCGTGTCCGGTGACGACACCGAGCTGCTGCCGGACGAGGCCGCGGTCCGACGGGCGATGCGGCTCGCGGTCGGGCTGCCGGCGACCATCACCGCCTGACCGTCAGCGCTCAGGCGACCACGCCGTCGACGGTGAACCGCGGTTCAGGCGACCACGCCGTCGACCGTGAACGACGGTTCAGGCGATGACCCCGTCGACGTAGAACCACCGCCCCTGCTCCCGCACGAACTCGCTCGTCTCCTCGAGCGTCCCGCGGTCGTCGTCGGTGCGCCACCACGCGCGGAAGGCGACCTGCCCGGCGGAGTCGAACGGGCCTCCCGACCGGGTCGACACGATGTCCAGGCGCGTCCAGCGCTGCGTCGGGTCGAGCGTCAGCTCGTCCGGCCGGGTGCTCGGGTGCCAGGTGAGCAGCAGGTACTCCGGCAGCCCGAGCGCGAACGCGGTGAACCGGGAGCGCATGAGCCGCTCGGCGGTCGGTGCGGCGGCACCGGCGTGCAGGGGCCCGCAGCACTCGCCGTAGGGGTTGCCGCTCAGGCAGGGGCAGCGCTGTTCGTCGTCCACCCGGGCACGCTAGCAGCGGCCGGTCCTCGCAGCCTCGCGGCGTAGAAGGGGTCCGTGTACCGGCTCGGTTGGCAGGTCTTGCGCGGGCGCCTCTGGGAGGTCGTCGACCCGGCGCGGGCCCGTCGTGCCCTGTGGTCCGCGGGAGCCGTCGCCGCGGTCGCCCTCGTCGTGTTCGTCGCGACGGAGTGGGCGTGGGCCTGGGTGGGCCCCGGTGTCCTCCGCCCGGTCGTCGCGATCACCTTCGCGACGCTCGGAGTCCTCGCGGTGGCGTACTCCTGCTTCCCGACGGCTCGCGACATCGGTCCCGAGCTCCGGATCAACGGGCGACAGGTGCGACCCGACTGGCAGCTGTCCGTCCGCTGGTCGGTGCAGCCCTACATCGGCCGGCGAGCGCAGCCGATCGCGCCCGAGGACCGCGAGGCCGTCCTGATCGACGTGCCGCTGTTGCAGCGTGGACTCGTGCGACGGCTCTCGCGGCTCGGGCCGCTCCTGGTGGGGGCGGCCTCCGGCGGGATCACGGCGCTCGTCTCCGGACAGGTCGAGGTCTTCGTGATCCTGTGGCCCTTCGTGTACCTCCTCACACTCCCGGACATGGTGGCGCGGCTCGGACTCGCCGAACGTGCCCGCCTCGCGGCGCTCGAGGCGGCACCAACCACGCCGGGGCACCGTCCGCTCTGGCGCCGGCACCCCCACGGGTCGAAGGTCCGCCTGCCCGGCGAGTGACGGCTGCGCGCCCGCACCACTGTCGGCCGCGGCGGGCACACTGGGCGCATGTGTGGAAGGTTCGTCGTCTCCGACACCACGGCTGATCTGCTGCCCGAGCTCGTGGGTGAGCTCGCGGCGCGCACCGAGCACGTCGACGAGGACACCGGCGAGGTGCACGCCGGCCTCGCCCCGAGCTGGAACGTCGCGCCGACCGACCCCGTGTACGCCGTCCGGCAGCGCCACGGGCAGCGCGAGCTCCCGCAGATCAGCTGGGGCTTCGTTCCGAGCTGGGCGAAGGACTTCCGGAAGCAGCGGCCGAAGCCGATCAACGCCCGCATCGAGACGGTCGCGACGAGCGGCATGTTCAAGCGCGCGTTCGCCACGAACCGGTGCATCGTCCCCGCGCTCGGGTACTACGAGTGGGTCGTGCGCGAGGACGGCAAGGAGCCCCACTTCGTGCACGAGCCCGACGGCGCACTGGCGATGGCGGGCATCGTGAGCGCCTGGCCGGACCCGACGAAGCCCGAGGACGACCCGGACAAGTGGCGGCTGTCGCTCGCGATCATCACCCGCGACGCGCACGTCGCGCCCGGCGAGGTCCACGACCGGATGCCGGCGTTCCTCACCCCGGACGGCTACGACGACTGGCTCGACGGCGACCTCGGCTCCGACGACCTGCTCGCACTGCTCGACCACGAGTCGCTCGCGGTCGCGGCCGGGCTCGAGCAGTACGAGGTCTCCCGCGCGGTGAACAGCGTGCGGAACGACGGCCCGCAGCTCATCGCACCCATCGGGTGAGCGCTGCGCACCACGGGCCCGTCCGCTGACCCCCGAGGGCACGGCGACCCGACGTCGGGTCGTGACCACGGACGACGGACGGGAGGCCCGGATCACGTTCGCCTGTCGGCTGACGTGATCCGGGCCTCCCGTCCGGTGGTGGGGTGCGGTCGTCAGGACCCGCTGCGGCGGCGCGTCCCCGTCACGACGGCGGTCCCGTCACCTCGGCGGCGGACCACCAGGAACGCCCCGGCCAGGACCATCGCGACCGCGGCCAGGCCGAGTCCGACGAGTCCCGTGGTGCCGGTGAAGGCGAGCTTCGCGATGTGCGCGACCGCCGCGATCCCGGTCGGGTAGGACACCTCGATGGTCGCGCGGACCAGCTGCGCGGCACTGTCGAGCACCGTGTAGTCGATCGAGGTGCGCGCTGCCCAGCCGTGCTCGGGGGTGAACACGACCTGCCCGCGGTCGACCTGCCAGGTGCCCATGCCCTGCACGACGACCCGGTCGGTCGGTGCGCCGGTGGCCGGGTCGACCAGGTGCAGCGTGGTCGCCACGAAGTGCGCTCCGCCACTGGCGTGGTCGTTGTCGATCGGGCGGATGGTGACCGGGTGGCCCACGGCACCGACACCCGAGTCGTCCGTGGCGGTGGCGGCCGCGACGACCGTCATGACCGCGGTGGCCGTCGTCGTCTGCCCGGAGGCGTCGGTCACCGTGTAGGTGAACCGGTCCGTGCCGGTGAAGCCGTCCGCGGCCTCGTACAGGTACGAGCCGTCGCGCTGCACCGAGACGGTGCCGTGCGCGGGCTTCCGGTCGAGGGCGGCGGTCAGGCCCGTCCCCCGGTCGTTGCCGAGCAGGCCGTGCCGGGCGTCACGGGCGACCGGGGTGCCCGCGACGGTCCGTGCGCTGTCGTCGACGGCGTCGATCCCGACGGTGATCCACACGGTGGCGTCCGCGGCCTGGCCCTCCAGGTCGTGGTCGCGGTACGTGACCGAGTCCACACCCGAGAAGCCCTGGTCCGGCGTGTAGACGAACGTCCCTGCGCCGGCGATGCGGACCGTGCCGTGCCGAGCCGTCCCCGCGGACACGACCCGCAGGGCCGAGCCGTGGTCGTTGCCGAGCACGCCCGGGTCGACCGCGGTCACCGGGGTGCCGGCGGCGGTGCTGGTGCGGTCGTCGGTCGCGACCGGGGTGACGGTGATCGTCACGAGGCCGGTCGACGTCGAGCCCTCGGCGTCCACCGCGGTGTACGTGAAGGTGTCGGTGCCCGAGAAGCCGGCAGCCGGCGTGTACACGTACGAGCCGTCCTTGCGGAGCTCGACCGTGCCGTGCTCCGGCTGCCGGTCGATCTTCGCCCAGAGCCCCGCGCCGGAGTCGTCGGTCAGGACGCCCGAGGCCGCGGACACCCGCAGCGTGCCGTTCGTGGTGGTGGTGCCGTGGTCGGCCGTCGCGACGTTGCCGACCAGGACCGTGACCGTGGCGGTCGCGGTCTGCCCGGAGGCGTCGGTCACCGTGTAGGTGAACGTGTCCGTGCCGGACCAGCCCGTCGTCGGCGTGTAGACGAGCGAGCCGTCCGCCGCGGTGGTCACCGTGCCGTGACGCGGAGCCGTGTGGTCCGTGACCGTCAGCCCGGTGCCGTGGTCGTTCCCGGTCAGCACGGTCCCGCCGAGCGCGAGCGGGGTGCCGGAGGTGGTCTGCAGCACGTCGTCGGTCGCGGTGGGTGCGACGGTGACGCGCACCGTGGCGGTCGCGGTCGAGCCGGCGGCATCGGTCACCGTGTAGGTGACCGTGTCGGTGCCCGAGAACCCGTCGGCGGGCGTGTAGGTCACGCCGGTGTCGCGGGCGGCCGTGCCGTCGGTGCCGGTCGTGTCGGAGATCCGGACGGTGCCGTTCGCAGCCGTGCCGATGCCAGTCACCCGGAGCGCGGTGCCCTTGTCGTTCTCGATCACGGCGACGTCGACCGGGGTCCCCGTCGTGGTCGTCGCGGTGTCGTCGACGGCCTTCGGTGCGACGGTGATCGTGACGGTGCCGGTCGTGGTGTTCCCGGAGCCGTCGGTGATCGTCACGTCGAAGGTGTCCTTGCCGGAGTACCCCGGTTCGGGCGTGTACGTGTACGAGCCGTCCTTCCCGACCTCGACGGTGCCGTGACCCGGGTCCGTGTTGTCGGTGACGGTCAGGCCGGTGCCGGTCGCGCCCTCGAGCACGCCCTCGTCCGCGGGCACCACGAGGGTGCCGTCGGCGGTGGCGTCGGCGTCGGTCGCGGCGACCACGGGCGTGATGGTCACCGTGACGGTGCCCGCGGCCTGCTCGTCGTTCGCGCCGGTGACCCCGTACGGGAAGGTCGCCGTGCCCGACGCACCCGGAGCCGGGGTGTACGTGACGGTGCCGTCGGCGTTCAGCACGACGGTGCCGGCGCTCGGCTGCCCGACCGACGTGACGGTGAGGCCGGAACCGTGGTCGTTGCCGGTCAGGTCACCCGAGGTCACCGTGACGGGCTGGTCGGCCGCGGTGCGGATCCGGTCGTCCTCGGTGCGGGGCGTGACGGTGATCGTCACGAGACCGGTGCTCTTCTCGTCGGTGTCCGACGCGTCCTTCGTCGTGTAGGTGAAGCGGTCCGAGCCCGACCAGTCCGCGGTCGGCGTGTACGTGTAGGAGCCGTCGGCGGCGAGGTCGACCGTGCCGTGCAGCGGCTGCTCGTCGATCGTCGCGGTCAGCCCGGTGCCGTGGTCGTTCGCCAGGACGCCCTCCGCCACGGGGACGGTCAGCGTGGTGGACGCCGGGACGGTCGCGGAGTCCGCGGTGGCCTGCGGTCCGACCACGACGACGACCCACGTGGAGTCGGTGCGTCCCGAGGCGTCACGGACGTCGTACCAGAACGAGCCGGTACCCGAGAAGCCGTCGGCAGGGGTGAACACGGCGTTGCCGTCCGCGTCGAGCTCGACCGTGCCGTTCGAGGCCTTGCCCACGCCGGTGACGGTGAGCCCGGTACCGGAGTCGTTGCTCGTCATGGCCGTCACCGCGACGGTGACCGGGGTGCCGGCCGTCGTCGAGGTGGTGTCCGGGCGGGCGGTCGGCGAGACCGCGATCGTCACGGTCGCCGGCTGTGACGTCCGGCCGGAGCCGTCGGTCACGGTGTACGAGAGGGTGTCGGTGCCGGACCAGTCACGGGCCGGGGTGTACTCGACGGCGCCGTCCCCGTTCACGACCGCGGTGCCGTGGGCCGGAGCCGTGGCGATCCTCGGCGTGAGGTCCGTACCGGTGTCGTTCGCCGCCACGTCGATCGCGACGGGACGGTTCGCCGTCGTCGCGGCGCGGTCGTCGGCCGCGACGGGCACGACCACCACGGTGACGGTGCCGCTGACGACCGTGCCGGCGCTGTCGGTGGCCTGGTAGGTGAACGTGTCGGTGCCGGAGAACCCGGTCGCGGGCACGTACGTGTAGGTGCCGTCGGGTGCCAGCGTCAGCGAACCGTGCGTCGGCTCGGTGTTCGAGCGGATCGTCAGGCCGGTGCCGCGGTCGTTGCCGAGGACGCCGTCGGCGCGGGTCGTCGCCGTGGCGGTGCCGCCCGCGGGCAGCGTGATCGTGTCGTCGACCGCCGCGGGGCGCACGAGGACGGTCACGGTGACGGTGTCGGACTTCTCGTTGCCGTCGGTGACCGTGTAGTCGAAGGTGTCGTCACCGGAGTAGCCGTCGGCCGGGGTGTACGTGTACGAGCCGTCCTTCCCGACGGTGACCGTGCCGTGTGCGGGCTGGGTCGACCCGGTGACGGTCAGGCCGGTGCCCTGGTCGTTGCCGAGCAGGCCCGGGGCACCGACGGTGGTCGGTCCGCCGGCGGTCACGGTGATCGCGTCGGCGCCGGCCGCGGGCAGCACCGTCACGGTGACGGTCGCCGTCGTGGTGGTGTCGTTGCCGTCGGTCGCGGTGTAGGTGAAGGAGTCGGTGCCCGAGAAGCCGGGGGCCGGGGTGTACCGGTAGGACCCGTCCTTCCCGAGCTCGAGGGTGCCGTGCGTCGGGTCGGTGTGGCTCGTGATGGTCAGGTCGCTGCCGCCGTCGTTGGCCAGGAGGCCCGTGGTCGCGTCCGCCGTCGCGGTCCCGCCGGCGTGCACCGAGAAGGCGTCGTCGGCGCCGGTCGGCTGGACCGTCACGGTGACGGTGCTCGTCGCGGTCTGCCCGGAGGAGTCCTTCGCCGTGTAGGTGAAGGAGTCGGTGCCGGAGAAGCCCGCGGCCGGCGTGTACGTGTAGGACCCGTCGGCACGGACCGTCGCGGAACCGTGTGCGGGCTGCGTGTTCGAGACGACGCTCAGGCCGGTACCGCTGTCGTTCGCGAGCACACCGTCGGCGGCGCTCTTCGTCACCGCGGTACCGGTGGTCGTGGTCGCGGTGTCGGCGGTGGTCGCGACGTGTGTGGCCTTCACGGTGTTGGCGAAGGTGACGACGATGTCGCTGCCGTCCGCGGTCGTCGCGTGCGGGAACACGAAGGACGCGTTGTTGCCGCTTCCCGATGCAACGGTCCGACCGCTGTTCAGCTCGACCGCCTGCCAGGTCGTGTCGTAGTTCGCGAGGTCCGTCGTCCCCTTGGCGGACTGCGTCGCCGTGTAGGTCGTGTCCGGCAGCGTCAGTACGGCACCGGCCTTCGGCGTCTGCGCGCCGGCACTCGTGCTCGTCGTGTCAGCGGTGTTGCCCGCGGAGATCTGATCGCCGTCGACGCGGAGACCGAACTGGTCGCCGGCGTTCCACCGCTCGTCGACGCTCGACTGCGCGGCGAGCGTGTTCGCGTAGTTGCAGGTCGCGAGGTCCGACGGCTGGAAGTCCCCACCGATGGTGAAGCTGTCGACCTGCTTGCCGGAGCTCGGGTTGATCTTGTACATCGTGGTGCCGATGGACGCGTAGAGGTAGCCGTCGGACGAGAACGCGATGCCCGGGCTGCCCCCGGCGTCGGCCTGGTTGCTCGGCAGCGTCGCGACCAACGAGGTCGACAGCACCTGTCGACCGGCGGAGGTCGGCACGGTCTCGACGTCGACGCGACGGACCTGGTTGCCGGTCACCACGAACAGCAGGCCGCGGGTGCTGAAGGCCATGTCGCCGTTCATGCCCGTCTGCAGGTTCCCGAGGGAGCCGACCTGGCCGATGCGGGTCTTCGTGTTCGGGTCGTACGCGCCGAGGTAGGCGCTCGCCCCGTTGCCCGCGTAGTAGTACAGGCCCGTCACCGGGTTGACCGCGCCGCGCAGCAACGCACGCGCGCCGGAGGGGTCGGCGTTCTTGACGTCGGGGAGCCGCTGCTCGTTGACCGCGTCGTACGTGGTGATGGTGTTCGCGCTGCCCGCGGGCGTCGTCCCGTTGAACGACGCGTAGGCGGCGACACCGTTCTTCGCGAGTCCGAGGGCGTTGTTGCCCGGGCTCATGCTCGCCTTGACCTCGGAAGCGTGGCTCGTCACGTCGATGGACGCGAGGTCACCCGCACCGTTGATCGCGTACACGGTGTTCTGGTCGCAACGGAGTCCGGACGCAGCCGCAGCCGGGTCGGCCACCACGGCCTGGGTGAGACCGACGGCGCCGAGCAGGGCGACGCCGAGCATGGCGACGGTACGGATACCGGGTCGTGGGCGCGCGTGAGCGCGTGCGGGCACACGGGTGCCCTGGTGCACAGGCAGCATGAGTCACTTTCGGGTCGAGACGATGCCGACGCCGAGCTGTCGTGACGGTCCGTGCAGAGGGACGGTCGCTGGCGTCGTCCCGATCCTGGCAGGACACTGAGTGCACCAGGGGTCAACGCCGGTCCCCAGTGTGGGGGACCCTCCTCGAACTGGGGGTGCATGCTGGCGGGCCCGCGACGACGGTCCCGCCGGGCGCACGACGACAGGAGGCCCGGGTCACGTCCGCCGTGTGGCGGAGGCGACCCGGGCCTCCCGGTCGGATCGTTGCTCAGTCGAGCGTGCGGCGCACGTCCGGCAGCAGCTGGTGGAGCCGCTCGGCGAGACGGTCCTGCGCCTCGTGCAGCGAGCGGAAGTCGCCGACGTACTGACCGAAGGTGTCAGACACGAAGAAGTGTGCGCCCTGCTGGTCGATCACGCCGCCGTAGTAGCCGCCGTAGTTCGCCGCCCAGAGCCCCGCGTCGGCCTCGGACCAGACGACGTGCGCCCGGGCCGGTGCATCGGGGGACACGACGCCGGCAGCGATGCCGGTGATGACCTCGATGGTCGCCGTGTCCACGGTCACCTCGGCCTGCTGGCTGTTGGCGACGCTGGTGCTCATGGTGGTGCTCCTCGTGCTGCTGTGGTGCTGGACGGTGCTGGTGGTTCGGGCCGTGCTGGTGGTACGGGTCTGGCTGGTGGTGCTGACCGCGAGGGCCGGATGGTCGTCGGGCACTACGCGACCGGACGGATCACGGCCGGCAGCATCACGTGGAGCTGGTCCGAGAGCTTCGTCTGGGCCTCTTCGAGCGTGGCGAAGTCGCCGACGACGAGTCCGAAGGTGTCCGAGGCCACGTAGCGGCCGTCGCGCTTGTCGACGCTGCCGCCGAAGTAGCCGCCGTAGTTGGCGATCCACTCGCCGTCGTCCTCCTGCGTCCACGTGGTCTTGGCACGTGCTGCGCGGCCGGAGTGCTCCGCCTCGGCCTCGAGGATCGCGATGACGTCGACCGTGTCGGTGTCGAGGGTGACCTCGCGGGTGTCGGTGGTGACGGTGGTGCTCATGTCGCTCTCCTTCGCGATCCGGGGTACATCAGGTGATGGTGCAACCGTACGAGAACGTCCCCCGCCGACGCCAGCGATGCCCGTCCATTCACGGGTTTCGTGCATACGGATCGGGGTACAGCCCCGGATTTCCGGGGTCGGGGGACGCGGGAACGGGGTACAGGTGCGAGAACGGGGTACTCGTTCCGTGGATGAACCGGTTCCTGCAGTTCGCGAGGTCCCCTCGCGTCCATCCCGGACGGGAGGCGCGGCCCGCTAGCGTCGTTCCCGATGAGCACCAGGACGAGGACCACGATCGTGCGCAGCGGGATGGTGGCTGCGGTCGTGCTCGTGGGCGCGGTCCTGCTGGTGCCCGGCCTCGCTGACCGGGTCCGGTCCGCGCTGCTCCACCTCGTGGGCGCGCTGCGCGCGCTCGGGCACGGCACCCTGACGCTCGGTGACGGGTTCGTGGCCGCGATCGCGGTGACCCTGGTGACCGCCCTGCTGCCGGTGCTGCTGGCGGGGGCGAGCCGGGCCTCCCGGCCGGCCGGGGTGGCGGGACGCGCCCTGGTGAGCGCCGTCGTCGTGCTGGCGGCCGCCGTCGCCGTGGCGGCACAGTCCTCCACCCCGGGCGAGCGGTTCCGGTCCGTCGTGCTCGCGGGCCTCGTCGGGGTCGCGATCGGGGCGCTGCTCGACGCAGCCTGGCACGCGCGACACAGCGCCGCGCACGCGTCGGGACGAACGAGGCGGGTGGCGTGGACGCTCGCGGCCGCCTACGCGCTCCTGGTGGTGCTCGTGGCGACGGCGGGCTCCCCCGTCGACCGCGGGATCCACCCGTGGCTGACGCGAGCGATCGCCGCGGGGCACCGTCTCGGCGCTCCGCAGTGGCTCGACTACGGATCGGTCGAGTTCACCGCGAACGTGCTCTTCTTCGTGCCGTTCGGGTTCTTCGTGCTGCTGCTCTTCGGGGCACGCGCGTGGTGGGTCGGCATGCTCGGCGGGTTCCTGGCGAGCTGCGCGATCGAGACGGTGCAGGCACTGTTCCTGCCGGCGCGGTTCGCGTCGGTGGACGACGTGCTGTCGAACACCTCCGGAGCGGTGCTCGGGGTCCTGCTGGGGATCGTGGTGCTGGGGCGGGCCCGCGTCAGCGCGGCTGGCGGACAGTCGCGGGCCGCAGTGTGACGATCTGACGACGGACGAACCGCTCGGCCCGTGCGCGGCCTACGGTCAGCGCATGGACCCGAACCCCGATCGGAAGCACCATCGCCCCTACCGCCGGCCGTCGACCTTCCCCTGGTGGCTGTGGATCGTCGCGCCGCTCGTCGTGATCGCCGTCGTGGCGATCGCCCTGGTCGTCACCTGATCCGTCCGACCTGATCCGCCCTCGTCCCTCCACCGACGACAGCACGAAGCCCCCGGCACCGAGGCGCCAGGGGCTTCGTTCAGTTCAGCTGCGCTCAGGCGGCGTCGTGCTGACGACGGACCGACTTGCGGACGACCAGCAGGCCACCACCGAGGACGATGGCGCCGCCGGCAGCCCAGAGGCCGAGCGTCGAGATGGTGCCACCGGTGAAGGCGAGCTGGCCGGGGGTGCCGGAGTTGCCGTTCGAGCCGACCGTGACGGCGGTGTCGCCGGGGGCGACGGTGAACGAGGCGAGGCCGACGACGCCCGAGGTGGCGCCCGTGGCGGTCAGGTTATAGGTACCCGAAGCACCGGCCGGGAAGGTGACCTTGACGACGAGCGCGCCGGTCGGCGAAGCCGTGTAGGCCTTCGAGACCGTCGTGGTCGGCAGCGCACCGAGGGTCACGGCGCCGGCGCCGGTCACCTGGACGTTGACGGTCTCGCCGTTCTGGAACGCACCGTCGGTGAAGCTGACGAAGGCGGTGCCGCCCGCGACGTAGTTGCCCGAGACGGAGACGCTCGAGTCCGGCGCGTAGCCGGCAGCGTTCGCCGCGGTCGGGATGGCGATGAACGCTGCGCCCGCGAGGACGGCAGCTGCGATGAGCTTCTTCATGAAGTGTTTCCCCTAAGAATCTGATCCTGCAGACCCTGACACCCAGAGCCCGTGGCACTCCCCCCAAACGCAAGCCGTGAAGGAGCAAGCGGTCGCTATGGCGAAGTTCCCTCAATCTAGCGGGAATCCTCAGGTTGTTGCCACCTGATCCGAAACTTTTTCGAGATCGAGCCGGGACCGGTGCGCATCAGGGACAGCTCGAGGGTGACTGCGCTCCCAGCGAGGGGAGTGATCGTCGAATCCAAACCCCAGTTCAAGGCCGCTATTGGACAAATTCACACAGCTACTCCGGCCGCTCGTTGTGTACCTGTGACCGGCTGAGCCGCGTGCTCAGGAAAGTTCTGACCCCCCACTCTGGGGACAACATCGACCGCGCTGCACGGCTCGACACGCCGTCGCCTCCGTTCCGTGGACGGGCCGCGGACGTATCGTTCGCGCTCAGCCTGCGGAGACCGGGTCCTTGCACTCGAACTGGAGGGGCTCGACCTTGCCCTGCTTGACGCCGGGCGTCGAGATCGCCTCGACACCGGCGTCTGCGAACTTCGCGTCGCCGAGGTATGCGACGCGGAAGGTCGTGCTCTCCCCCGGCGCGAGCAGCGTCTGCAGCTGCGTGACCGGGTGTCCACCGTCCGTCGCGGTCTGCACGCCGACCTGCTTGCCGTCCTGCGTCGAGCCGAGGTAGATGGCGTTCTCCGGCGCGTAGACGGCGACGAGTGTCTTGATCTTCCCGGGCTCGGTACCGAAAGTGCCACCGCCGGTCACGTAGCGCGGCAGGCTGGTCGCCGCATCGGCTGGCGCGGTGTTCTTCAGGGTGACCTCGATCACGGAAGTCGGACGACCGTCCTGTCGGCAGACCGACGATCCCACCGACACGGTCTTGTCGAGGTAGTAGTCCATCTTGGCGGCCGTGCCGTCGTTCAGGTAGACACCGAACTGCCGGGTCTCGCGAGACGCGGTGGGGAGCTCACCGGCCAGCGGGGTCCCGTCGAGCCGCCGCTGCTCGTCCCCCGACGCGCTCCACAGACGGAGGCGCCCCTCGTCGGTCCCCTGAGTCAGCGCTCCGATGAACTGCTTCGCGTCGAAGTCTCCGCTCGACACCTTGTCGAAGACAGCGCTCGCGGCGGAGGCGAAGAAGACGTCCTGCACCTCGGGATCCGGGTACTTGGCGTAGACGTCGCTCAGCAGCAGCTGCACGGCGTTGTCCGACGTGAGGGTCTCACCGGTTGCGAGCTGCACGGGCCCGGTCGCACGGAGCATGTAGCTCAGCGTCACCGGGTCCATCGCGAGGACGCCGTCGACCTCCTGCCCGAACTTCTGCTTCCACATCTCGCGGGCGAGCTGCGCAGTGACATTGAAGCGGGGCGTGAGGTTGACGTCCTGCATGTACCTGCCGGTGATGTCGCCGTACAGGCTGGTCGTCTCCGGCTCGAGCGGAAGCACCGGCTGCTCGTAGGGACCGAACGACGAACCCGCAGCCTGGTTCTCGAGCTTGATCGACCCGTCCTGCACCTTGAGCAGCGCAACGGCCCCCGGGATACCGCCCCCGGCGCGGAGCTCGGCGTTGTTCTGGAACAGGAGCACGTAGTTGCGCTCGCCGTCGCGAGCGAGCATCGCCGGTGCGAGCTGCACGACGCGATTGGCCGTGTCGACCTGCTTCGACGCGGACTGCGTGGCGTTCCGTAGCTGATTGACCGCGGACGTGACCGGCGAGAGCGTGCCGCTCGTGTCGATCGCCTGAGCGTCGCGGTCGGCCTTGGCAAGCGTCTCAGCCGCCTGCGCGACCGCCGGCTGTGCCTTCACGAGCGGATCAAGGTCGACCTTCCCATCCTTCGGTGCGAAAGAGCCGACCCCAAGCCCACCGACGGCGCCAGCGACGGGACTCGCCGCACCATCGGCCACATCGTCGACGACCACGGCGACCTCGCGCACAGCACGCAGGTTCGTCCCGAAGAACGGGACGTACTCGGCTGCGCCCCAAACAGGGTCGCTGGTGAGTGACCGCGCCGCGGATGCCTCGTCCTCCAGGTGCTTCGCCGTCTGCTGCGCGGCGCTCGTGTCGGCGCCCGTGAGCTGCGACCGCAGGGTACCGACATCGGCGACGGCCCCTTCGAGGTGACCTTTGGCGAGAACGCCGCGTACCCCCACCCATGCTGCAGCGAGGAACAAGAGGAAGACAATCGACAAGACGATCCACAGACCGACACGGGACCTGTTCCCCCGGCGAACTGCAGTGCGTCGCGACTCCGGCAGGTCCGACATGGGTCCATCTTAGTTGAGGCCCACTCGCCGCAGCGCCTCCAAGCTCGATCGCGCTAGCGCTCGTGACAAGAGCTCGACATGCCTAGACTGCCAGTATGACGACAGCGGCACCGACGCGCACCTTGAGTGAAGTTGGTGCGCCCAGGGGCCTCACTCGCTCAACAGTCGATGCCGTTCGAGTCAGGGGAACAGGCATCGCCTTCTGGGCGGCTGTTGCAGCAGTTGTGATCGCATCTCTCCCTGCCGTCCCTGGCGTCGGCGGTGGCGAAGTCCGCCCGATCGATATTTTCGGAATTTTCATGTGGGGCGTCGTTCTTTCGAGCAGTGGCGGGCGCCTCGCGCGAATTCTGATACTCCTCGGCGTCGTGATTGTCAGTACAGGCGTCGCTGCCATCTGGCTGTACCCGAGCAACGTCCTTGCAACCCAGGGGCTACTCACCGTCCGATTCCTGTTTGTCTTCGGAACCTTGGCGGCCGTCTACGTCGCGAGAGTGGAATCCGCCAGGGCGAAGCAGCTGTTGGCAGTCTGCACGATCGCATCGGTGGCCTCCTGTGTCACCTCTATCGCGGGCTACCGAGCCAACTTGCCAGCGACTTACGCACACCAGACGTTCTCTGATGGCACTCGAGGAGGCATGATCCACAGGCTCGGTGGGTGGGTCGGCGAGTCTGGTGCTTATGGAGCCCTTGCAGTCGTGGCAGCTTTTGCGCTTGCTATCAGCATGGCGCGGACAAGGCTTCGAATGGTCGGCTACGCCATCGCCGCAGCGCTACTGCTCGTCAGCTATGCCCTCTCTCTTGCACGCGTTTGCCTGATCGGTGCGGCCGTCCTCGTGGTCTGCATCGTGATTGCGGAACGCCGCCGACCTGCCTTCTGGCTGCTGCTCCTACCGCTTGGCATTCTGACGCTGATCGCTTTGATCTCCTTTGGTGTCATCCCTTCCTTCACGCCGCAGTCGCTGTCGCGTCTCGACCTGGCCAACGGCAACGTGACGTCCGGGCGAGTGGAGCACTGGGAGGGGATTTTCCACGGAATGATCCAGAATGGAGCATGGACTTCAGGCCTGGGCATCCGCGGAGCTGATGCCGTTTTCCATCTGCCCACCGAGAACTTCTTCGTTGCAGCGTTTGCAGACTTCGGGGTAATCCTCGGTACCGTCTACCTGCTCATAGTCGCCAAAATCTGGTTCGATCTCGCTCGTGACGCGGGTCGTATCCCTGACGCCGGCACTCGGGTCATGACGCGCGGCTTGCTCGCCGCAGTGATGCTCCTCTGGATGTTCAATGACGTCACAAGCTACTTCCAAGCGTTTCCACTATTTGCTCTGACGCTCGGGGCAGCACTGTCGCTCGGTTCCCCCGCGGCTACTCCGCTCCGAGGAGCCGTTCAGTCATCCAAATCCTTCGGCTGACACAGCGCGCTCGGCCACGAAGCTGAACTTGGAGCCTCCCGGAGAGGAGGCTCCGCCCGGCGGTCGTTCCACCGCCAGTAGCCAACGCGACTCTCGGGCCTTCAGTGGCACCGCACTACCTCATCTTGCGGGTATCACCGCATACGGGCCACAGAACGACCACTGCCGCCCTTGCGAAATGAGGGCTTCGGCCACCGCCTCGGGCGGGCAATTCATTCGCCAGCGGGCACTCCCCGCTGAGGGCCAGCAATGCGCTCGTGATGAACGCGCATCACAATGAGGCTCGAGCACGTGTCGGTCTGCTCTCGCGATCTGTTGTCACCGACCGCTTCGCCAACGGACGTATCACCGCTTCAGGCGAGAAGCGCCGCGGAAGAAGACGACGCTAAGGACACTACGAATATCTGCTCTGAGGCGCTTGAGTACAAGGACCTCGAGCAGGTAGACCAGCGCAAATGCTCCGACTCCCGAAGCGATGGACATCCACGGGCTCAGTTCGTTCGTCAGACCAACAGCGGAGATGCCGCCCACGAACGGCAACACCAGGGTGGCCAACAGCTCTGCGCTCGTGCCGAACAACTGCCGGCTTGGGGTCTTGGCCTTGTAAGCGAACCAGACGAGCCCTAGGACCCACGAAGTGAGCCCCGACACCGCCTGTCCGACCGCAATGCCCGTGATACCCCACTGAGAGCCGAGCAGAATCGCCCCGATCGTCACCGGAAGTCCCGTGAGATTGGCGTAGAGGCTGATCTTGTTGAGCCCGCGCGATGCCGCGACCCATGAAGTACTGAACGCTGCGACCCGAAAGAGGGCGCCGACCGCGAGGATCTGAATCAGGGGGACTATTGGCGCCCATTCGTTTCCGAGCAGGAGAGCAATGATCGGCGCGACGATAGCGGCGAAGAGCATGATCACCGTCGCTGTCACCACCAGCAAGAGCCGTTGCGCCCGGAGGAGATAGCGGAAGTACTGCTCGTCGTCATCCTGGAAACGCGAGAGTACCGGGTTGGCGAGCTTCCCCGCGGGGACGTTCACCTGGGTGAGAGGCCGGGTCACCAGGGAGTACGCCCGACTGTAGTAACCGACTTCCGTCGGCGAGAACCGGTAGCCCGCGATCAAGGTGTCGATGTTCTCCCCCACGTACACCGCCAGCTGCGCTCCGAGCTGGTGGAATCCGTACGACAGCATCGGCCTGATCCCCTCCGAGCGTCGTGGGAGCATCGGCCACCACCGCGCTAGGCAGAGGGCCAGTGTGAGAGCGATCACGGGGCCCGCCAGTTGCTGGAACACCAGAGCCCAGACACTGTGCGTCAGCGCAGCGATCGTGATGGCGGTCACGGTGCTCATCACCGACGCAAGCGCGTCGATAGCAGCGGTGGCGCGAAGACGCAGTTCGCGGGACAACGATGCGCGGTGCTGCGACGCGAGACCGTTGAGGAGGAAGGAGACCGCGATCGCTTGCGTGATGGGGACGATGTCGGCGTTGTCGTAGACGCCCCCGAGCAATGGAGCGATGAGGTAGACGGCGAGCGCGACAGTCGAACCCAGCGCCGCCGAGGTCCAGAAGAGGTTCGAACGCTGCTGGTTGGAAAGCCGACGCGCCTGAATCGCGGCGTTCGCGAGACCGGCGTCGCGCAAGAGATCACCTGCGCCCGTGGCAGCTGTGACGATACCGATGAGACCGAAGCTGGCGGGCGGCAGGAGGTTGGCGAGCACGAATGTGCCACCGAACGTCACGCAAAGCACGATGACCTGCGCGATCATCGTGAAGCCCGCGCCTCCCCGCGCTGCGCCGGCCACAGCCGAGTGGTCCTCGACGGGAAGACGAGTGGGCTGCTGCCGGATGTCCTTGGTCATTGTCCATCCCGCGATCGGACCGGGGCGCCAGCGATTGCTCTTCGGCAGATCGCCGCGAAACGGTCCGCGACGGCGTCAACCGAGAACTCATCGATACCGCGCTCGCGTGCCGCAGCACCAAGCGTTGCTCGCAGCGCAGGGTCGGCACATTGGCGAAGCGCGCTTGCCAGAGCTTCGACGGAGCCCGGGGCGACTACCAGGCCACCGGAACCCACAGCCCAGCGCAGGGGAGCGAAGTCCGAAACGACGATGGCCCGACCCGCGATCATGGCATCCATGAGCTTGGCGGGGAGTTGCGCTCCGGAGGTTGTGTGACCCCGGAGGCTCGGCACCACGACGATGTCCCCGGTCCGGACCAGTCGTAGTCCTTCCTCGAGCGTCGTGCGTCCGGTCCACTGCTCCCACGCCTTGGCGTCTTCTGGTTCATCATCGGTGACGGTGAGGGTGAAACCTTCCGACGCGAGTCGAGCGACTGCTTCGCGGAGGACATCGACACCCTTGTGCTTCCGGTTCGTTCCGACGAACACCACCTTCCCGCCCCGCGCTGTGTGCGTCGCTCCGGGCCCGGTGTCAGTACGAACGTGACCGACGATGTCACCACCAAATCGTCGCTGGAGCACCGGATTGCTCACCGTGACCGGGAACTTCTTCACCAGACGTTTCATCTGGAACCCCGTGATCAGCTCCCTCGGGCGGGTAACGGCCCTGAAGACGAGTTTGCGAGGATCGTGGAACGGGAACCTCACCTCGATGTCCGGATCGTCCACATCAGCCAAGACAGGTGTGGATGTCACGGCCTGCATTCGAGCCGCGCGACCAAGCGTCTCCGGGAAGGGCTTCACTGCAATCAAGAGGTCAGACTGTCGAGCGAGTTCGAGTGCCCCCTCGTCTGACACGTACGAGCAGGCTTCTGCGAAGGCGCTGCCGACGAGCGGGGACCACACCGGACTGTCGTCGCCGGACACGACCATCGCGGTCCAACCGAGTCGCTGTGCAAGCGACCAGAGCGCGAAGGCTCTTCCCGTGGAGTTGTCCGCGAAGGACCTCGTGATGATCAGGAGGCGTGGCCGGTCGACTGGTTCCGCAGTCAGGCCGTCCGCCCTGCCGCTTGAACGCCCACTCATTGACGACGTCCGATCCGTTGCTGCGCGGCGATGTCTTCTCTGAGCCCGCTCAGCGAGGTGACGAGCTCCTCCGTCGTGCGCTCGTCCGAGAACCGCTCCGCAGATCGGCGCGCCGCCGCACCCATCCGGTCCCTGAGTTCGGAAGATTCAGCGAGACGTCTGAGCGCCCTGGCGAGGGCTCGCGCATCACCCGGCTCGACGACGACGCCGTTCTCACCGTCTGTGATCATCTCGCGCGGCCCTCCACTGTTGGTGACGATGACCGGACGGCCCGCGGCCAGACCCTGGACCACGACCTGCCCGAACGGCTCAGCCACGAGCGAGCAAGAGACCACGACGTCAGACTGACCGAGGAGCGGCGCGACGTCTGCCTGGTGCCCGAGGAACGAGATCGGGAGTTTCTCGGCCAACGCTCGATGTTCGAGTCGCGCTGCGTAGGCCTCGTCCTCGTGGAAGGTCCCTCCAGCGATCACCGCGTTCACCCGGTGTCGGAAACCCTCGTCGACGAGGATTTGCACGGCCTCGACGAGAACGTGCAGTCCTTTCCACTCCACCACCCGGTTGAGGCTGAGGACCGTCAGCGACGTCGCTTCGTGGCTTGGCCTCGCCGGCACCGAGGCATTGACGGTTCCGCTGACCGGGTATGCGACACGACGAGGTTTCTCCAGGAACCTCGACGGAATCGTGGATTCTGTCCAACGGCTGTTGCTGATGAAGCCGTCGAAACGAGGAAGGACGAAGCCGTTCAGCAGGACCCACCGGGCGCGGCTCATCTTGCTGCGGTCCATGTCGACTCGAAGGTAGTAGACGTACCGGACTCCGCGCGGCTTCCGCGTCAGGGCGAGAGCGAGTGCCGAACGTAGGCTGTTGGCAACGACCAGCTCCGCACCGTTCCGGACAGCTTCACGGCGCAGCGCTCCACCGAGGGCCATGAGCCGCCTCAACGGTCCGCCCCTCCCCACGCTGTGGACGCGGTTGCCCGGAACCGTCGAGAAGATACCCGGCTCGTCGAGCAGGAGTACCGAAGTCCCTGCCCCCGCCCGTGACTGCAGGAAGCGGAGGAGGCCGAGTTGGCCCCCGCCGGGCAAGCCGGAATGGTCTACGAAGAGCACTTTCACACGATCGGTCGCGTCGCTCGTGGAGCTCACTTCTCGGACATCCAGTCGCGCAGTCGCGTGATGAAGGCATCCTCGCCGAACGACCGCTCGACCCGTTGCGGCACGTCCCGCATGTCTGTGTCCACGGCGCTCAACAGTGCGGACCCGAGCTCTCCGGGGTCGAGGGAGGCGGACACGACGCCCCCTCGGACGATCTCCACGCTCTCACTGGCGCCGCCGACCGCGTAGGTGACCACGGGAGTACCCGCCGCCATCGCTTCGACCGGCATGATGCCGAAGTCCTCGACCGGGGGGAACAAGAAGACCGACGCACGACGGTAGAGCTCGTGCAGCAAACCGTTGGAGGGTTGATCAATGAACACGACCGGGACCCGAGAGTCGGCGGCCTTCGCCTCTAGCGCTTCCCGCAACGGTCCGCCGCCAGCGAGCACGACCGGGATCCCGGCGGCTGAGCCAGCCTCGATGACGAGATCCAAACGCTTGTAGGGCACGAAGCGGGAAGCGCCGAGCACGAAGTCGGACGGAAGCCCGTCGAGGAGGCGACGCTCCCGCCCGTCGAGGGTGGGTGCGGCACTCCGAATCCCGGTGACGTCGACCGGCGGATAGATGACCGTCGCGTCCTGGTCCCATGTGGAGGCGATCCGCTCCTTGATGTAGTTGCTGTTCGCTGCGTACCGAGCGTTGTCGTCCACCCGACTGCGATCAAGCCGCCGGAAGAAGGGTGCAGACGCTCTCACAACGACGTTCGCCCCGCGCGAGTCTTGCTCCGGTGCCCAGATCGTGCGGGCCGGAGTGTGTGCGTACACGAACTTCGGCGTCTCCCGGTCGACCGGGACATGATGAGCGAAGACGTGCGAACTTGCGAGCACGAAGTCGTAGGGGCTCGTGTCGACGTTGCGCCATGTCGACGACATGAACGGCAGCGCCGCGGCCTTGTTCCGCCGCAGTGGGGTCTTGGACAGCCAGGTCTCGGTGACCTTGTGTCCGCGCAGGCGTTCGGGAGCATCGTTCCAGAGCGTCACGACGTCGGCGTCCGGGAACGCACGCCCCATCGACTCCGCCACGTTCTCGGAACCGCCGTGTTGCGCTATCCACTCGTGAGCGATGAGACCTGCCATCAGTGTGCTTCGTTCCCTGGTGCGACCACGGCACGCACCGTTCTCCAGAGGATGTTGAGATCGCTCGTCACTGACCAGTTCTCCACGTAGTACAAGTCCAACCGGATCGCGTCCTCCCAAGCAAGCGACGACCGGCCGCCCACCTGCCAGAGCCCGCTCATGCCGGGCTTGAGCAGGAGCCGGCGCGCGGCGGCGGCGTCGTACAGTGCGACCTCACCCTCCCGCTGGGGGCGAGGGCCGACCAGGCTCATCGACCCGAACAACACGTTGAAGAGCTGCGGGAACTCGTCGAGCGAGTGCTTGCGCAGGAAGTGCCCGATCGGTGTGATGCGCGGATCGTTGTCGAGCTTGAACAGTGGAGTGTCGCCCTTGCCCTGCGCGGCGAGCAGCGCCTCCAGCTCGGCGTCTGCGTTCACGCGCATCGACCGGAACTTGAGCATGTCGAACGGCTGGCCGTTCAGCCCGATCCGCTCCTGGCGGTACAGCACCGGTCCGGCGCTGGTGAGCTTCACGACGAGCGCCAGGACGATGAGCAGCGGCGAGAGCGCGATGATCAGCCCGGCCGAGCCGACGATGTCGAACGCTCGCTTGGTGAAGAGCGCTGACCCGTCGTACCGGGGCATCTCGACGTGGATGAGCGGCAGACCGGCCACGGGCCGCGTGTGGATACGGGGGCCGTTCACCTCGGTCAGGCTGGGGGCGACGATGAGGTGTTCGCGACCACCCTCGAGTTCCCAGCTGAGCTCCCGGACGGCCTGGGCGCCGAGATCGTCGGAACTCGTGACGGCGACCGTGTCGGCCCCGATGCTGCGCAGCGCGACCACGGCATCCGGGATGCGACCGAGCACGGGCACACCGGTCGCGCCGAGGGGCGAGCCGATCTCGCCGGTCGGCACGCAAGCGCCGACGACGCGGTAGCCCTCCTCGGGGTGGCGGATCAGCTCGCGGGCGATGTGCTCGACCGAGGCGGTCGACCCCACAAGCACCACGTGCGCCGAGAACTTGCCGCCGCGACGCTGCGCGTTGAGCCACTGTCGCCACATCCAACGAGTGAGCAGCAGCACGAGCACGCCGAGCGGGAAGGCGATGAACACGTAGCCGCGCGCGATGTCGAGCTTGAACACGTAGGCGATGATGGCGACGAGCGCGAAGAGGCGGATCGCTGAATCAACGATGCGCCGGTACTCGCCGGCGCCGCTCCCGACGTACCGCGGGTCGCGGGTGTCGTAGACCGCGAGCACCGTGAGCCAGGCGCCGATCAGGACCACCGACACCGCGGTGTAGCCGAGGGCCAGGTCCGCCGGACTTCCCGCGACCTGCCTGCTGTCGAAACCGAACCAGGCGATCTGCACGCCGAAGACGACCCAGACCAGCGCCAACACGTCGGTGATGACGAGCCGACGGGAGTAGGTCGCTTCCCATGCCTCCGGCCGCACCGCTGATCGCTCGACGACGCTCACCACGTCGCCCCGCCGTCCTTCGACACCGCGACGCCGTCGCCCGTCCACATCCAGACGTCCTGCCCGGAGCGGTCGAGCGCGATCGCACCGTCCGTCGCGACCCGGTTGCAACCGATCGGCGTGGTGGTCGTCGCAGGCGTCACACCCGACGCCGGCATCGTCTCGATCTGCACGCCGTCGCACGAGTCGGTCCCGATGCGGGCGAGCGTGTACTCGGTCCCGTTCACCGCGAGGGCACGGACGCCGTCGATCGGCACGGTCACCCACGCACCGGTACCGGTGCGCCACCGCAGCTCGTCAGCGCACGCGACCAGCGTCGTGCTGTCACCCCGGAAGGCGTCGAGCGGGTCCTCGCAGGGCGAGGGCACGACCGCGTCCCCGAGCACCAACCCCTGGTCGGTCACCCCCGCGCCTGCGGCACCGGCGGTCCCGAGCACCCAGGTGGCTCCGTCGTCGGTGCTGGTGCGGACCTCGGTCGCGCACTCGTCGCCGACGCCGACGAGCACGGACAGGCCGTCGGCGGTCGCGCGCAGCGACCCGATGGTCCGCACGTCGTCGCCCAGGGCGACGGGTGACCACTCCTGCCCACCGTCGGTGGTGTGCTCCAGCACCGTCTCGGAGACGTCACAGGTCGTACTGGAGGCTCGCCATGCCTCCAGTCCGTCGACCGCGGACAGCATGTGACGGGTCGACACCCCGTCGGCCGTCGGTTCTGCAGACGCGGTGGCGGACGGTCCCGGCGTCGCCGGCGCTGACGCGCTCGAACCGAACGTCGGCACCGGACCGGCGTCGCCGCGCGCCTCCGGCGCGGTGCGCGCGAGCGCCAGCGCCACCAGGACGACGTCGACGACGACGAGCGCGACGACCACGAGTGCGATCCCGATCAGCGTCGTCCGCGGCAGCTCGCTCCCGAGGCTTCGGATCCCCCGGCGCTGGCTCATCCCCCGACCGCCGTCAGCGGTCCGCGCGGCGGACCACGCCGAGCTTGCCGCGGGTCTTCCCCGACGACTTGGTGGACTTCTGGGGCGGTTCCTCTTCGTCGAGGCCGTACCCGTAGCCGTACCCGTAGCGGCCGTAGCCGTACGCGCCCGGACCCTTGACCGGCATCATCGTGATGACGAAGCCGGCGATCGGTGCGCCGACGTTCTCGAGCGACGCGACCGCGGCGGCGAGCTGGCCCTTGTGGGTCTTGCCGGACGCGACCGCGAGGATGGCACCGGACGCCTTCTTCGACAGGATCGCGGCGTCGGTGACGGGCAGCAGCGGCGGTGCGTCGAAGAGCACGTAGTCGAACTGCTGCTCGAGCGTCTCGATCAGGTCCTGCATGGCCTTCGAGCCGAGGAGCTCCGACGGGTTCGGCGGGATCTGACCGGCGGGCAGCACGACCATGTTGCCGCGGCCCCAGGGCTGCGCGACGTCCTCCAGGCTCGCGCGACCGATGAGCACGTCGGTCAGCCCGGCGGAGCCGTCCACCTCCATGTACTCGCCGACGCGGGGGCGACGGAGGTCGGCGTCGATCAGGATGACCTTGAAGCCGGCGCTGTCCAGCGCGATCGCGAGGTTCGCGACGGTGGTGCTCTTGCCCTCGGACTGCATCGACGACGTCATGACGAACGTGCGCGAGCCCGTGCCGAGGTCGAGGAACTGCAGGTTCGTGCGGAGCGTGCGGAACGACTCGGCGCGCGGGCTGCGCGGGTCGACCTGCACGATGAGCGGTCGCTCGGACGCCTTGTTGTCGTAGGCGATGCCACCGACGACGGGCTTGTCGCTGATCTTCTCGACGTCGGTCTCGACGCGGACGCGGTTGTCGAGCGTCTCGCGCAGCACGGCGATGCCGACGCCGAGCGCCAGACCGACGAGCAGGCCGAGGGCGATGTTGACGGGGACGTTCGGGCTGACGGGCGAGCTCGGCACCTGTGCCTGCTTCACGCGGGTCAGCTTGACGCTGCTCGAGCCGTTCTCGTCGGTGGCCTCGATGTCCTCGACCACGTTGGTCAGGCTCTGCGAGGTCGCGTTCGCGATGTTCGTCGCCTGCACCGGATCGGTGCCGTTGACCGTGATCGAGATGAGGGTCGTGCTCGTCGGCGCCGTCGCCGACACCATCTTCGACAGCTCGTCCGCGTTCATGTCGAGCCCGAGCGACGAGATGACCGGCAGGAGCACGATCGGGGTCGACACCAGGTTCGAGTACGTCAGCACGCGCTGCTGCGTGAAGGTGTTGCCCTGCGCCAGGTCGCTCGCGCTGCCCGACGTCTCCGTCGACACGAACACCTGCGCCTCGGCGGAGTACACCGGCTTCTTCAGCAGGGAGAACCCTGCTGCCGCCGCGACGCCCACCAGGGCGAGCACGAGGATCAGTGCCCAACTCTTCCGCAGCACTGTGATGTAGTCGCGCAGTTCCACGCGGCCCGCCTTCCCCGATCCTGGCCGTTCCTGTGGTCCCGACACAGGTTCCGTGGGCTTGTCCCAGCAGACGGCATACAAATAGTGCCACACCATTGAGCCTCACTCGGCTGTTCTTGCCGATCTGCGTCGGTCGTCCTCTACGCTCGCCCCATGACATCCGAGCCGGAAGTGGCCGCCACCGAGCCCTCGACCGCCCGGCAACGCGACCTCGTCGCCCTGCTGGTCGCCCTCGTCGTGGCGGTCGTGCTCGCCCGGATCGTGAGCAGCCTGACGCTGCGCGGCGCCGTCCCCGGCCCGGTGCTCCAGGTGCTGCTCGGCAACCTCGCGGTGTGGGTGCCGCTCGTGCTCGGCATCGTCTGGGTCCTGCGCCGCTCGGGCCGTGACCTGTTCGGTCGCTTCCGGATCGAGCTCGGCGACCTCGTGTTCGCGCTCGGGGTCGTGATCCTGACGCGGGTGTTCGACGCCGTGCTCGCGCTGTCCTTCACCGGGACGAGCGGCCTGCAGCCCGCGCCGTCGCTCGGGACCCCGGACATCGGGCTGCTGCTCGTGTCGGCGGTCGGCATCGTGCTGGTCAGCCCCGTGCTCGAGGAGCTCTTCTTCCGCGGGCTGTTCCAGCGTCTGCTCGCCGCCGAGCTCACGCCCCGGACGCGCTGGCTGGCCGTGCTCGTGACGGCGTTCCTCTTCGCGCTGTCGCACCTGTTCCTCGGGTCGGCGACGACCTCGCTCGGTGGGGTGCAGGTGTTCCTGACGACCTTCGTGCTCGGGTTGCTCACGGGCACCCTGGTCGCGATGACGAACCGCATCGGTGGTGCGATCGTGGCGCACGTGCTGTTCAACGCGGTGGCGGTCGTCGCGACCTGGCCGCGCTGACCCGGTTCACGGGCCGCCCAGCGCCGTTCGACCTGGCCGCACCGATCCTGCTCAGGGATCCGACCGGCGCCGTCCGTCCCGCAGGCGCACGACGACCGCACCGGCGATTCCGATGACGGCGGCGATCAGCAGCGGCACCAGGGTCGCTCCCGCCGGTCCCATCGCCATCACGAAGACCGTGGCGCCGGCCGACACCATCTCGAGCGGGTACGGCAGGTACACGCGCGACCCCAGTGCGTACGACACCGCCGTGATCGCCGCGGTCCCCGTCCACAAGAGCCCGAGCGCGATCAGCGCGGCGATGCCCTGACCGACCGTACGGAGCCCGGTCCACGCGATCGCCGCACCGACCGCCACGGCCGGAAGCCACCGCAGCACCGCGAGGACGACGCCCGCCGCGTCACCGGGCGAGGACACCGGCGGGACGACGAACGTGTTCGCCCACGACCCGAGCGCCACCGCGCCGAGCGCCAGTGCGACGAGCGCACCGCCGGGAGCCGCTCGGGCGACGAGCGCAGCGAGCACCGCCGCCGCTCCGACGCACACGAGCGACCCGACGGTGAGCGCGACGACGTACAACTGCGCGGCGCTGACGTCCGCACCGGTGCCCGGCGTGCCGTCCATCCGCATGCCCGCGCCCGTGACGACGGCGGTCTCGACGACGGCCACGACCTGCACCCCGACCAGCCCGGCGAGCGCCGCGAGCGATCCGCTGCGCCCGATGGACCCGCGAGCACGCAGTACCCGGACGGCGATGCCAGCGACGACTCCCCCGACGAGCAGCAGCGACGCGATGGTCGTCACCGCGTACTGGCTGAACGGCAGCAGGGCGATCGGCATGTCCGAGGGGTCGGTGGTCGGCGTCGCCCACAGGTTCTGCAGTGGGAGCCGCATCCCGGTGACGATCCACGGGAGCAGACCGGCGACGGCCGCCCCGGCTCCGACCGCGACTCCGACGGTGATCTGCTGCGCGGTGCCGCGCTCTCCGTGGTGCACCACGGCACCGTACCGACCACGGCGGATCGTGTCGGCGTCCGCTGCCACCCGTGGGCCGTCGGACACATCGCCGATCGGACCTCGGGACGCGCCGGGGTGCGGCGACCGACTCGCGTCGAGCCGTGGTGAGGTGAACCCATGACCAGCGACCTCGTGCCGTGGGTGGTCGCCGGGGGGCTCGCGATCGTCGTGGTCGTCCTGGTGATCGTCCTGCGGCGGACCCAGTCCTTCAACCGTGCCGCCCTGTCCGACGCCGAGGTCCGGCTGGACCACCGCACCGGCACCCTCGAGCGGGAACACCGCGAGCAGACCGCAGCCGCCGACGCGGAGCACGCGCGGCAGCTCGCCGGTGCCGAGGCCTCCCGCCAGCAGGCCCTCGCCGAGGCCGAGGCCGGTCGCGCCCTCGCCCGCACCGGCATGCGCTGGGAGGAGGCCTCGCAGCGCACGATCCTCGAGGTCTGCAAGGCCGCCGGGATCAACGGCGCCCTGCTGACCAACGTGGTGTTCGTGCCGGTGGCCCAGGGCGAGCGGGACCGCGACCGCAGCTACGCCGCCCAGCTCGACCACGTGCTCGTGTTCGAGTCCGGCCACGTGCTGGTCATCGAGAACAAGCGGTGGAACGGCATCGTGTTCGACGGCCGCAAGCCGAGCGCGGTGCACCACGCGTTCCGCAACCTGCTCGACGAGTCCTCCCTGACCGGGTCGTTCGCGATCCAGGTCCGCAGCCGTCGCGTCCTCGACCACGCGGACGACGTCGAGCACTGGTGGCAGGTCCGGGTGCAGTCCGGCGGGAACGCCCCGACCCGGCAGGTCCGGCAGCAGGCCCGCCGGCTGCAGCGGTTCCTGGCGGACGAGGACGGCAACGGGCCGCAGTGGGTCGACTCGTGCGTGTTCTACTCCGGCGACGCAGCCGCGTACGTCAACCCGGAGGACCGCAGCACGAGCACGACGCCGACGGGTCGTTCCGCGACGACCGCCGTCGTGACGAACGACAACGAGCTCCGCGGGCTCGTCACCGACCTGGCACGCAAGCACGCCGTGCCGAACCGGGCGCGCACCGACTCGGTCGTGCGACAGCTGGCCGGCCAGGGCGCGCACACGATCACGGTCGGGACGTACCGCCTGCCGGAGGCGTGAGCAGACACGACGAAGCCCCCGCCGTCGAGGCGGGGGCTTCGTCGTTCCCGGAGCGGAGGGGCGTCAGCGCAGCGCGCGCAGGGCGTCCGCGATGGGCGTGAGCGCCGCGTCGATCTCGTCGGCGACCCGCACGTGGGTGTCCTCGGACCGACGGTAGGGGTCGTCCACGTCGTCGTCCGCCGGGTCGGCGGGCGGCGGCACGGTCCCCCGCAGTCGAGCGACCCGGTCGACCAGGTCCTGCGCGGTCTCGATGCCGGCCAGGTCGCCGGGCTCTAGCCCGTCGAGCACCCGGGCGAACTGCTTGATGGTGAACGCCCGCTTCGCTGCCCGCGGTGCGAGCGACACGACGGCTGCGCGGTGCGAGCGCTCGGCGGTGAGCACGAGGTCGGCCGACGCCGCGATCTGCTCCGTCAGGTAGCGCGAACGGTGCGTGGAGGGCTCCCCACCCAGACGCGACGACTGCGCGGCAGCCGTCTCGTCCATCAGGGCGCCGTCGTCGGCGATGGTGCCGGCCGACTCGACCGTGAACGCCGGGGCGTCCGGGCCGAGCCGGGCCTCGAGCACCTGGGCGCCGAGGGGCGAGCGGCAGATGTTGCCGCTGCAGACGAACAGGATCCGCATCGTCACGCGGCAGCCTCGCCGGTCCCGAGCAGGTCGTGGCGGACCACGATCGCGTCACGGCCGGGGCCGACGCCGATCGCCGAGATCCGCGCCCCGGACATCGCCTCGACCGCGAGCACGTAGTCCTGCGCGGTCTTCGGCAGGTCCTCGAACGACCGGGCACCGGTGATGTCCTCGGTCCAGCCGGGGAACTCCTCGTAGATCGGCTTCGCGTGGTGGAAGTCCGACTGGTTCACGGGGACCTCGTCCACGCGCTCACCGTCGACCTCGTACGCCACGCAGACCGGGATGGTCTCGAGGCCCGTCAGCACGTCGAGCTTCGTCAGCACGAAGTCGGTCACGCCGTTGATGCGCGCCGTGTACCGGGCGATCGGGGCGTCGTACCAGCCGCAGCGACGCGGACGGCCGGTCGTGGTGCCGAACTCGAAGCCGTTGGCGCGGAGGAACTCCCCCGACTCGTCGAACAGCTCGGTCGGGAACGGGCCGGCGCCGACGCGGGTCGTGTACGCCTTCACGATGCCGATGATGCGCTCGAGCTTGCCCGGGCCGATGCCCGAACCGGTCGCGGCGCCGCCGGCGGTCGCCGACGACGAGGTCACGAACGGGTAGGTGCCGTGGTCGACGTCGAGCATGGTGGCCTGGCCGGCCTCGAACAGCACGGTGTCGCCCCGCTCGAGCGCGCGGTGGATCTCGAGCGCGGTGTCGGCGACCATCGGGCGCAGGCGCTCGGCGAAGGACAGCAGCGACTCCACGACCTCGTCCGCGTCGATCGCGCGACGGTTGAAGACCTTGACCAGCAGGTGGTTCTTCTGGTCGAGGGCCGCCTCGACCTTCTGCCGCAGGATGTTCTCGTCGAAGATGTCCTGGATGCGGATGCCGACGCGGTTGATCTTGTCGGCGTAGGTCGGGCCGATGCCGCGACCGGTCGTGCCGATCTGGCGCTTGCCGAGGAAGCGCTCGGTCACCTTGTCGACGGTGCGGTGGTAGTGCGTGATGACGTGCGCGTTCGCGGACACCAGGAGCTTCGAGACGTCCACCCCGCGGGCACGGAGCGCGTCGAGCTCCTGGAACAGGACCTCGAGGTCGACGACGACACCGTTGCCGATGATCGGGGTCACGCCGGGCGTCAGGATGCCGGACGGCAGCAGGTGCAGCGCGTACTTCTCGCCGCCGACGACGACGGTGTGGCCGGCGTTGTTGCCGCCGTTGAACTTGACGACGTAGTCGATGCGGGACCCGAGGAGGTCGGTTGCCTTCCCCTTGCCCTCGTCACCCCACTGGGCACCGATGATGACTGCTGCGGGCATGGAGGTTCTCCTCACGTTGGCGGAGGACCGCACCGGCGGGCTGGGCCGATGGTCCACCCGAGTCTATCGACTGTCCATCTGCACGCCACATCCCTGTGGACGAGACGGCTGACGAGGGCGACCCACAGATCGGACCTGGGAGCCCGTCCGGGCCGACCGGCGCAGCGTCGGACGGGTCAGATCCGACGAGCAAGGGAGCACGACATGAGTGACCTCGGTGACAAGGCCGAGGACTTCGCGGACAGCGACAAGGGCGAGCAGGCGACCGACGCCGGTCTCGGCAAGGCCGCGGACGCGGCCGACAAGGCCACCGGCGGTGGCCACGGCGACCAGATCGACAAGGCGGAGCACGCAGCCGACGACAAGATCGGCAAGTAGACCGCACCACGGAACGGACGGGAGGCGCGGTGCCAGCTGGCACCGCGCCTCCCGTCCGTCGTGGTGGTGGCGTTCCGCGATCAGGCGCGGAAGAAGTCCTGGTACGACGGGTCGCCCACCGGCTGGGCGTGACCGGGCTGCGCGAGCCGCTCCTCGACCATGGCCTGGAGCGCGTCGGGCGGGGTCAGCCCACGGCGGCGCCACTCCATCGGGTTCGCCCGGAGCTGCATCAGGGAGGTGTGGGATCGCATGGCCTCACTCTCCCATCCATTGCCTAGTTTGCCTAACTACATGTCCCATTGCCGCACTCGGGACCACTCCGCTCGGAGACCGGGAACGGCGAACGCCCCGCCACCGGACCGGTGACGGGGCGTTCGTGTCGATCGCTACTTGCGGGGTGCCACCGTCGCGGTCTCGGCGGAGGTCGCCGAGCCGTCCTGGTAGCCCGTCGCCTTCGCCGTCACCTCGACGGAGAAGCGGTGCCCCGCGTCCGTCGTGCCGAGCGTGTAGCGCTGGTCCGTCGCACCCTGCACCGCGACGCCGTCACGGAGCCACTGGTACGAGTACGAGACCTTCTTGCCGTCCCACGAGCCGGGCTTCGCCTTGAGCGTCTTGCCGACCTTCGGGGTGCCGGAGATCGTGACGGCGCTGCCCTCGCGGAGGGTGAGCGTCGGCGCGGTCTGCGCCGCCTGGAGCACGTCGGCCTGGTCGCCCACCGCGTTGCCGAGGTGGAGCAGCAGGACCCGGGCGTTCGTGGCGTCGGCCTGTCGCGTGACCTGCAGCGCGCCCTTGTCCGCGTAGAGCACACCGGTGGTGGTGCCCTGCGCGAAGGTGAGCGCCGGTGCCGACGGGTCGTACGTCGCCGGGTCGGTCTCGTCCACGACGTTGGAGCCGCTGGTGGCGAGGGCCGGGGCGTACGCCGACTCGGTCAGGACCGAGTAGTCGAACGGACCGGTCGCACCGATGGTCGACGCCGACACCGTCAGCACCTTGACGGCGCTGTCGAACGTGTTGACGTCCTGTCCCGCGGTGCCGCCGTTGAGCGGCTGCGCGTCGACCGTCTTGCCCGTCGCGAGGTCCACCGTGGTGGCGAGCGTCGCGTCGACCGTGGCCGACTTGGCGTCGTAGACCAGGTAGTCCGGCTCACCGTCGCGGTCCGTGTCGATGAGGACCTCGACGTTGGTCACCGCGCCGGGGTTCGCGTCGGCACCCGCGGTCTGGACGCCGAAGGCGAGCGTGTCGGATGCCTTGTCGTAGTTCGCGCCGTAGGCCCGGATGTCGGCGGCCTGCAGCGACTGCTTCGCCGAACCGGCGGGCAGCGGCTCCTGCGGGTCGGTCCCGCCCAGGACGAACGGTGCGACGGACGAGTGGTACCCGGTCACGGCGTCGCCCTGGTCGACCGAGCGGCCGGTGAGCGCGAGCTCCGCGGTCGTGGTCGAGCCCGAGAACGCGATGTCCTTGCCGTGCACGGCACTGACCGGCTTCGGCGCGACGTACGCACCGAGGCGCATCGGGTTCAGCTTCGCGTCCGTCGGCGTGAAGGACACGACACCGGACTCGGCGGCGACGAACTCACGCTGGTAGCCGGACTGCACCGACTCCTGCGTGGGGTCGATGACGCGACGCAGCTGCGTCGGGTCGGCGATCGTGTACGTCAGCTTGACGGTCGCGGTGCCGTGCGCCGGAGCGGTGACCCGCTTCGTGCTCAGCGAGAACGCGACACCCGGCTGGTCCACCTGGGCCTGGTACGCCACGTCGTACGTGTGCGGACGGCCGTCGGTGTTCTGGATCTGCAGGGTGCGGGACTCGGTGGTCTTCCCGCTGACCTCGACGACACCGTACGAGGCGGTGACGAGCTGGTCGTTCTCGATGCTGCGCACCGTGGTGCCCGCGGTGACCGCCTGCAGCGCGTCGACGCGGCCGGTGCCCTGGCGCAGCAGCGTGGCGTCCCGGTCACCCTGACGAACGTCGTGCGTCGCGGTGTTCATCACGGCGGCCTTGACCTGCGGGGCCGTCCACGACGGGTGCGACTGGAACGTCAGCGCGACGATGCCGGCCACGTGCGGGGTCGCCATCGAGGTGCCGCTCATCGACATGCGGCCGTCACCGGTGCCGTTGGCCGCGGAGATCACGTTCACCCCGGGGCCGGCGACGTCCGGCTTGACGATGTCGTCGAACGAGCCGTGCACGCCACGGCTGGTGAACGGGGCGAGCGTGTTCACGTTCGCCTGGTCGGTCGCCAGCTGGAAGCCCTTGAGCTCCTGGGCGAACTGCACGTGGAGGGTCCCGGCCGTCGCGGCGGCCTGGAGGCTCGCAGCACTGTCCGAGGTCAGCTCGGCACCCGGGATGGTCGCGTTCCCCGCGATGCCCGAGTCGAAGCTGGTCACCGTCCCGGCCAGCAGGACGCCGACACCGCCGGCTGCCTGCACGTTGGTGAAGCGCACACCGGAGCCGCACTCGAGCGCCCCGTCGGTCCACTTCAGCCAGACGACCTTGCCCTTGATCTTCGCGGCCTCGTCGGCGCTGAACGCTGCGCAGCCGTCGATGTTCGTGGTCGGGACGACGACGTCGCCCTCCACCGGCAGCGTGCCCTGGTAGTTCTGCGAGTACTGCGCACGGTAGGTGCCGGCGACGTCGGACGGCGCGGTGGCCTTGACACCGTCGAACAGCGACTGCCCGGTGGCGCTCGCGGCGACGGTGAGGGCGCCCTCGGCGTTGCCCGGCGAGCCACCGATGTCGGTGAAGTCGTCGGCGTTGCCCGAGGCGATGACGGGCAGGACACCGCGGGCGGTGAGCGCGTCGATCTTCGCGTTGTCGGGGTCGTCCGGTGCGCCGTAGTCGGAACCGAGCGACAGGTTGAGGACGTTGATGTCCTTGCCCTCGGTCAGGGCCTGGCCGACCCAGTCGAGCGCGGCACCGGTCAGGTCGGTCGAGCCGCCGCCGTCACCGAACACCTTGAGGGCGTAGAGGCCGGCGTCCGGCGCGGTGCCCGGGCCGATCCACATGTCCTGGACGGACTGGTTGGTCAGCTTCGTGTAGTCGCCGCGGAACGTCTTCTTGTCCGCGGTCAGGCCGTAGCCGGCGGCGGTGCCGGACACGTGCGTGCCGTGGTCGCCGCCCTTGCCGTCGATCGGGTTCGCGTCCGGCTTCGGGGTCGGGTCGTAGCCCGCGCTCGAGGAGTCGGCGTTGTAGGTGGGGCCGGCGAAGTCGTAGCCACCGAGGTACTTCTTCGCGTCGAACCAGCTCGGGTCCGGCGCGCTCGTGCTCGCGAGGGCCTGCTCGTACGCGGCCGTCGTGCCGGGGCCGCCGAAGTCGGCCTGGGTGTAGTCGAGACCGGTGTCGAGGACGGCGACGTTGACGCCCTTGCCGGTGCGGCCGGTCTGCTGCCACGCGTCGAGCGAGCGCGTGTAGACGTCGCTCGCGGCGTTCTTCGGGCTGACGCCGTCCGCGCCCGGCTGCACCAGGTCGGGGTCGACGCCGCTCGGGGCCTTCGACGCGTCACCCGGGGTCGGGTCGACGATCTTCTTCGGCGTGAGCGGGATGATGCTCTCGACGTCCGACCGGCTGGCGATGTCGCGCAGGGCGTCGACGTCGGCGACGACGGCGACACCGGGGACGGTGTACTCGGTCGAGTACAGCTCCGTCGCCTCTGCGTCGGACCGCTTGACGGCGGCGCGGACGGCGTCGACGGTCGACGTGATCGCCTGCACGCGCTCCTTCGCGGCGGACGACGGCGTCTTCGACCTCGTCAGGTCGCCGCCCTTCGCCTTCGCGTCGACCTCGAGGGCCCCCTGGCCGGTCGTGCGGACGAACGCCGCGACCGTCTTCTGGGGCTTGGCGTCGCGCAGGGGCGCCGCGAGCTTGAGGTCGGCGGCGGAGAGACCGCTCGGCGCGGCGTTCGCTGCGCCGCCCACGGCGAGACCGCCGCACGACAGGGCGACGGCGGCGATGCCGGCGGTCAGGATGCGTGCGACGCGTGACCGCGTGGTGCGCTCCGTGGTGGGTGGTTGCTCGGGTACTGCACGGTTCGGTGTTGCACGTGTCACAGGGCGCACTCCTCGGCTCTGTCCGTGGTGGGAATTCCTGTGAAGTTATGCGTTCGTTCACAGGCGGAACAGTCCGCACTTTGGAGGACTGGCCCTCGTTCGGGGGTACAGCACCTCGTAACTTGCACAGCAGTGTGCACGTTATTACGATGGTGCTCGTGACCACCACCGACCAGCCCGGACGCGCGCCCCGACGGGATGCGACGGCGAACCGGGCCGCCCTGATCGAGGCCGCACGGAGCGTCCTGCAGCAGGACCCCGATGCCTCGCTCGAGACCATCGCGTCCGCCGCGGGCCTGTCGCGCCGTGCGGTCTACGGACACTTCCCCTCCCGCGACGACCTCGTGCGCGAGGTCGTGACCGGCGGCGCCGCACGGATCGCCGGCGCGATGCCGTCGTCGTCCGAGCTCGCCGACCTCCCGCCCGCCGCACGGCTCGCGGCGATCGCCGTGACGCTCTGGGCCGAGGTCTCGCACGTGCGCTCCATGGCCCGCGTCGCCCTGCGCAGCCCGTTCGCCGAGTCCGTGGCCGAGGTGTTCGCGCCGCTGCGGGCACAGGTCCGCACGGCCTGCGCGCTCGGCATCGACGAGGGCTCGATGCGCGACGACGTCGACGCGGACACGCTCGCCCGCCTGGTCGAGGCCGCCTGCATCGCCGTCCTCGACGAGGCCACCCGGTCCGGCACGAGCGACGAAGCCGGTCGCCGCACGGTCGTGCTGTCGGCGCTCGGCACCGCCGGCATCGACTGGCGCACCGCGCTGCTGTCCGAACCCGCCGCACCCGCACCCCGTACCGAGCAGGAGACCCGCGCATGACGCTCGAACTCGACCACGTCGGCATCGGCGACGAGCCCGGCGCCGAGCTGCCCGTCGTGTCCGCCGTCGCCGCTCCCGGTCGCCCCGGTGTCGTCGCCGTCGAGACCGAGCAGGCCCCGGTGCTCGCGTCCCTGATCGCCGGCGGGCGGATGCGTCCCGAGTCCGGGCGGGTGCTGCTCGACGGACACGAGGACGCCGCAGCGGTACGCGCGGCCTTCGCGCTCGTGGACACCCCGGGCGTCGCCGAACCGTTCCCCGTCATGACGATCCGGAAGGTCGTGCGCGAGGAACTCGCGTTCGCCGGGCAGCGCCCCTCGCGCGACCACGTCGACACCGTGCTCGACGAGCTCGGCATGCGGGACCACGCCGACACGCACGTGCAGCGGGTCCCGACCGACGTGCGGGTGCGGCTGCTCGTCGAGCTCGCGCTGCTGCGGGACGGGGTCACGGGCATCGTGCTCACCTCGCCCGAGCGGCACGGCGGCGCCGTGGCCGACTGGTTCGCGGTCGTGCGCGACGTCGCCCGGCGCGGCGTCACCGTCGTCCTCGTGACGTCGAAGGCCGCCGCAGCCACCGTCGAGCAGCTGCTCGACACGATCCGCACCGAGGGTCCCGACGACGTGACCTCGACCGACGGGGGCGACCAGGGCCTCCCGTCCGGCCCCTCCGACCCCGAAACTCCCGCAACCGTCCCGACGGAGGCACCCGCGTGACCATCCCCTCGCTCATCCGCGCCGAACTGGCGCGCCTCACCGCAACGCCGCTCGCCCGGCTCGCGTTCGTCGCCCTCATGGTGGTGCCGCTGCTCTACGGCGGCGCGTACCTCTGGGCGAACCGCGACCCGTACGCCAAGCTCGACCAGATCCCGGCCGCGATCGTCGACCAGGACGCCGGCGCGACGCTCGACGGCGACCGGGTCGACTACGGCGAGGACGTCACGAAGGAGGCGATCGACGGCGCCGACTTCAAGTGGACCGAGACGACCGCGGCCGACGCGCGCTCCGGCGTGCGGAACGGCAAGTACGACTTCGTCGTGACGATCCCGCACGACTTCTCCGAGGCCCTGGCGTCGGCGCAGGGCGACGACCCGAAGCGTGCCGAACTCGTCATGACGACCGCGGACACGAACTCGTACCTCGCCTCGACCATCGCGGAACAGGCCGGCAAGACCATGCGCACGGCCGTCGCCGAGCGGGTCGGCAAGCAGGCGGCGACGACCCTGCTCGTCGGACTCGCCGACGTGCGGGACAGCCTCGGCGACGCCGTCGACGGTGCGGGACAGCTCGCATCGGGGGCGACCACGGCTGCGGACGGCGCGTCCTCGCTCGCGTCCGGCACCTCCGCGCTGTCCGCCGGGGCCTCGCAGCTCGCCTCCCGCACCGCCGCACTGCCGTCGCAGACCGCCCAGCTCGACAGCGGCGCACAGCAGGTCGCGTCCGGGGCCTCGACCCTGGCGTCCGGGCTGCAGTCCGCACAGCAGCAGACCGCGTCACTCCCCGCGCAGACCGCGCAGCTGAACGACGGCGCGCAGCGGGTCGCAGCGGGGAACGCGGCGTTGGCCGAGAAGGTCGACTCGGTCAGCGCCGACGTCGACGCGGTGCAGCCGGTGGACGCCGCCACGGTGCTCGCGCAGATCACCGCGAACCTGCCGGAGGGCGTCACGCTGACCCCCTCGCAGCAGGAGGCGATCACGAAGGCGGTCGGCGACGTGAACACCGCCGGCGCCTCGGCCAAGGAGACCTACGCGTCGACCAAGTCGGCCGTCGACCAGCTCCGCGACGGGTCGGCCCAGGTCGCGGCCGGCACGTCGGCGCTGGCCTCGGCGTCGCCGCAGCTCGCGGACGGCATCGCATCGGCGTCGAGCGGCGCCTCGCAGCTCGCATCGGGCTCGTCGCAGGTCGCCGCGGGCACGTCGAAGCTCGCCGCCGCGGCACCGACGCTGTCGTCCGGTGCGGCCTCGCTCGCGGACGGTGCCGCGTCGGCCGCGTCCGGTGCCTCGCAGCTCTCGTCGGGTGTCGACCAGCTCGAGGACGGCTCGAAGGAGCTCGCCGCGAAGCTCGACCAGGGACGCACGAGGATCCCGGCATCGACCGCCGCCCAGCGCTCGTCGCAGGCGTCCGTGATCTCGGACCCGGTCAAGGTCGGCGACGACAACGTCGCCGCCGCGTCGAACTACGGCGCCGGCCTCGCACCGTTCTTCATCTCGCTCGCCGCCTGGATCGGCATGTACGCGCTGTTCCTCATCCTCAAGCCGATCTCCAAGCGGGCGATCACCGCCGTGCAGAAGCCGCTGCGCGTGGTGCTCGGTGGCTGGCTCACCCCGGCGCTCCTCGGGGTCGTGCAGATGGCGGCGCTGTTCCTGATCGTGCGGTTCGCGCTCGACCTCGACGTGGTGCACGCCGGGTCGACGGTGGCCGTGATGGTGCTCGCCTCGGCGACCTTCGCGGCGATCATCATGGCGCTCAACGTGCTGCTCGGCTCGGTCGGGCAGTTCCTCGGCCTGGTGCTCATGCTCGTGCAGCTCGTGACCGCCGGCGGGACCTTCCCGTGGCAGACGCTGCCGGGGCCGTTGGCGGCGCTGCACTTCGCGCTCCCGATGACCTACTCCGTGGACGCGATCCGGCAGACGATGTACGGCGGGTCGTTCGCGGCGGTGTGGTCGGACGCGGGGGTGCTCGCGTGCTGGTTGCTCGGCGCGCTGCTCGTGTCGTACGTCGTCACCGCGCGGCAGACCCGCTCGCGGACGCTGCGCGACCTGCGGCCGAGCCTGATCGGGTAGCGCGGGCGGCGCGCGGCGCGGGCGCGGCGCGGAGCGCGGCGGCGCGGGCGGCGCGGGCGGCGCGGGCGCGGCGCTCGGGGCGGCGCGGGCGGCGCTCGGCGCTCAGGGCGGCTCGGCCGTCAGCACAACGAGAAGCACGTCGCGCCACGCGGTTCCGTGGCGCGACGTGCTTCCGGTGGTGCGCGAGCACCCAGCACCACACGCCGCCTCCGCGCCACCTCCGCCCCGCGAGCACGCCGGACGCCCCGCGCCCGCTACACCCATCCCATCGCACCCCACCCACCCCGGTCGGCGCACCATGTCCTGACAACCGCTCGAGTCGGGGCCGCTACGATCGAGGGACACCACGACGGGTCGAGGGAGATCATGGGAGACGGCAGGTCCGCCACCGCAGACGGCAAACCGGCGACCATCTACGACGTCGCCGCCCGCGCAGGGGTCTCGAAGTCCCTCGTCTCGCTCGTGCTCCAGCGGTCCCCGAAGGTCAGCGACCAGCGCCGCGAGGCCGTCCTGCGGGCCATCCAGGAACTCGACTACCGCCCGAGCACCGCGGCCGTGTCCCTCGCCGGCACCCGCAGCCGCACGATCGGCGTCGTGCTCGACGACTTCCGCAACCAGTGGTTCGTCGACCTGCTCACCGGCCTGCGCGAGGCGCTGCAGGACCAGGGGCACCGCCTCGTCGTCGCCGACCGCTTCCTCAACACCGGGCTCGACGCCTCACCCGTCGAGGGCTTCCTGTCCATGCGCGTCGAGGGCATCGTCATCGCCGGCGAGCCCGACACCGACCTCGCGATCCCGGCGAGCATGCCCGTCGTCGTCGCCGGCGGTCGTGCGGTGCTCCCCCGCGCCGACACCGTCGCGAACGACGACCGCGCCGGTGGTCGGATGGCCGCCGAGCACCTGCTCGCGCTCGGCCACACGCGCATCGGCTTCGTCGGCGGGCGCTCGGCTGCGTCCGCGGAGCGGCTCACCGGCCTGGAGGCACGGATCACCTCCGCCACGTCGCCCTCCTCGCTCGCCACCCACGTCATGCCCGTGGAACCCACCGAGGAGGCCGGCGCCGAGGCCGTCGGGCACCTGCTCGACGCCCACCCCGACGTCACCGCGGTGTTCGCCGCGAACGACGTCATGGCGCTCGGTGCGATGTCGGGGCTCGCCGCCCGGGGCTTGCGCGTCCCCGAGGACGTGTCGGTGATGGGCTACGACGACACCCCGCTCGCGGCGTCGTCCTACGTCGGCCTGACGAGCATCGACGACCGCAGCGTGGAGATCGGCCGTGGCGCCGGGGAGCGCCTGCTCGCCCGGATCGCCGACCCGACCGCTCCGGCGCAGGAGACCCTGGTCGAGCCCCGGCTCGTCGCCCGCCGCACGACCGCTCCGCGCTGACGCGAGCGTCCGCGCCGCCCGCACCTCCCGCGCGCACCCGAGTCTCGCCTCCGCGGACACGTTCGCGGCCCCGGCGCCGCGAACGTGTCCGCGGAGCCGAGTCTCGTGCGCGGCCCCTCCGGCCCGGCGGCCCGGCGGCCCGGCGGCCCCCCGGCCCGGCGGCCCGGCGGCTCCAGCCCGGCGGCGAGCGCGTCAGTCCGTCGGCAGGACCGCGTGCTGGACGACCCAGGCGTGCATGATGATCGCCGCCGCGGCCGAGGCGTTGATGCTCCGCGTCGACCCGAACTGCGTGATCTCGAGGTGGGCGTCCGCACCCGCGACGGCCTCGTCGGTGAGCCCGGGTCCCTCCTGCCCGAACAGGAACACGCAGCGCTCCGGGATCGCCGCGGTCTCGATGCGCTCGGCACCCGGGGTGTTGTCGATCGCGACGACCGGTCGTCCCTCCTCGTGCATCGCAGCCAGGAACGCCGCGACGTCCGGGTGGTACCGCACGTGCTGGTACCGGTCGGTGACCATCGCCCCGCGCTTGTTCCAGCGCCGCCGACCGATGACGTGCACGGTGCCGGCGAGGAACGCGTTCGCACTCCGCACGATCGACCCGATGTTGAGGTCGTGCTGCCAGTTCTCGATCGCGACGTCGAAGGCGTGTCTGCGGGTGTCGAGCTCGGCGACGATGGCGTCCATCGACCAGTACCGGAAGCGGTCGACGACGTTGCGGGTGTCCCCGGCGGCGAGCAGCTCCGGGTCGAGCCGGGGGTCCTCCGGCCAGGGCTCGGGGTGCGGCCCGACGCCGTTGGTCGTGGCCTCGTGGGTCGGTGGCAGCGTGGGACCGTCCGGCTGCGCCGGTCCCGTCGACGGGACCAGGGGGTCGGACGGGAGGCGCTCGGTCACGTGACCAGCGTAGGGCGCGTGCCCCGCGCCTCCCGTCCGGCGACCGCCGTCAGCCGACGGTCAGTACGACGTCGGGTACGTGACCGACGGCTCGGACATCGCGACCGCGACGAGCGCGATGAAGAGCACGGCGTAGAAGACCGTGATCACCCCGCCGACGATGACCGCTGCGAGCGCCAGGCCACGGCCGCCCTCGTCACGCTTCTTCGTCTGGGACATCGCGACGAAGCCGAGGACGAACCCGACGATCGGCGCGACGAACGCCGCGACGAGCGCGATGATCGCGAGGGTGTTCGTGCGCTGCGGGGCGGCCGGTGCCGTCGCGTACGGCTGGTACGGGTGCTGCTGGGGCTGGACGTTCTGTTCTGACACGGCTGACGAGCCTAGGAGCGCCGCGTTTTCGTGGAGAAGTGCCAATCTTCGTCCGGCCTCAGGTCGTGCCGGGGCGCAGGTAGTCCTCGGGGTCGTCACCGCTGCCGGTCGTCGTGAAGATGCGCTTGCGGTCGCCGGGGCGGGCCGGGTCGTGGAGCACGGTGACCGTCCCACCGAGCACCGGGGCGGTGCCGTGGGTGAAGCCCTCGGTCCGCTCGACCCAGCGCCGGACGCCGTGCAGGTCCACGAACGAGAACGTCCACCGCAGCAGCGTGCGCGACGCGTCCGGGGTCGTGCCGCCGCTGATCGCGGTGACCTCGCCCGTCGTACGACGGCCGTTCGCCATGACGTCCGTGAGTCGGGCGCGACGGTTCCCGCGGCCGACCCGCGTGGCACCGCCGGCCACGAGCGCGAGGACGGTCACGACGGTGAGGAGCCCCGGCAGCCACCACACGGCGGTGTACAGGATCCAGCTGCCGATGCCCCACGTCTCGTCGTGCCCGAACGTCGGGTCGACGGCCACGCCGACGCGGTCCGGGGCGGGCCACTGCGTGGTCGTGGCCCACCAGGTGCACGCGGTGGCACCGACGAGCCAGAGCGGCAGCGGCCCGAGCCCGACCAGGTCGGTGGTGCGCCCGGACCACCGGTGGTTCCACCGCGTGTACACGCCGACGGCCACCAGGGTTCCGACGACCGCGCTCGGGGCCGCCCACAGGTGCGTCTCCGGGTCGGGGCTGTCGGAGAAGATGCTGTTGACCGTCATCATCCGGAAGCGCAGGACGAAGTCCGACACCGCGAGTCCACCGATCACCCCCGCGGCGACGACCAGCAGTGCACCGACGACGGTCATCGTCAGGGCGGTGGTCGAGCCGCGGTACCGGGCCTCGCGTTCGCGGCGTGCCTGCTGCGGGTCGACCGTGCTCACGACGCGGTGGTGCCGTGCGTGCGGACGCGGGCCTCGATGCCGGCGGTGATGATCTCGAGGCCCAGGGCGAAGCGGTCGTCGTACGAGTGCTCGCCGAGGATCTCCCCGACCACGCGGTGCCGCTCCGGACGTCCCGCCTCCGAGTCGCCGCGGCCGACCTGCACGCCGGCGTGCCCGACGACGAAGTCGTAGACCACGAAGAAGGCGTACATGGCCTCGCGCTCCGGCAGACCTGCCTGCTGCAGGGCCCCGACGACCTTCGCCACGACGGCGTCGGACTCGGTGGAGGCGAGCGGGGCGCGCTGGCTGTGCGACTCGAGCACGAGGGGGTGGGTGCGCATGAGGTCGCGGAAGGTGCAGGCGAAGACGTGGACGACCGAGCGCCAGTCGTCCGGCCAGACGAAGGTGGCCGTGAACTCGTCGACGGTGCGACGGACGAGCTCGGCGTGCAGGTCGTCGAGGCCGCCGATCGTCCGGTGCACGGTCATCGGTGCGACGCCGAGCTTCGCGCCGAGGGCGCGGAAGGAGAGGCGGTCGAGGCCCTCCTCGTTGGCGATGGCGGTGGCGGCGTCGACCACCTGCTGTCGGCTCAGGACGTTGGGGCGACCGCGGCGGCGACGGGGTGCGGCGGCGGTGTCGGCTGCCGGTGTCGTCCCGGTGGGGGCGTCGGCCGCTCCCGCGCCGGTACGGCCGTCGGTCGTGGTGCGCGGCTGTGCGGTGGGGCTGCCGGGGTCGACGAGCACGGGGAGGCCTCCTTGATCCGGTACGTGTCCCGAAAATCGTAACCCAAAGCCGAACGCCGGTCGGTGTCCGGTCGGCCAGTCCTCCACAGTCGGGTGACCACCGGGCCCGGCGAGCGGCGGCCCCAGTACGCTGGGCCCATGGCGACCCGCGACGAAGTCGAGTGCTGGCTGACCGACATGGACGGCGTGCTCGTCCACGAGAACCAGGCCCTGCCGGGCGCTCCCGAGCTCATCCAGCAGTGGCTGGACGAAGGGACCGAGTTCCTCGTCCTGACGAACAACTCGATCTTCACGCCGCGTGACCTCAGCGCCCGGCTGCGGTGGTCGGGGCTCGAGGTCCCCGAGGAGCGCATCTGGACGTCGGCGCTCGCCACCGCGGACTTCTGCCGCTCGCAGATGCCCGGCGGCTCCGCGTTCGTGATCGGCGAGGCCGGCATGACGACGGCGCTGCACGAGGCCGGCTTCATCATGACCGAGACCGCGCCCGACTACGTCGTCGTCGGCGAGACCCGCAACTACTCGTTCGAGGCGATCACCAAGGCCGTCCGGCTCATCCGCGACGGCGCCCGGTTCATCGTGACGAACCCCGACGCCACCGGGCCCAGTGCCGAGGGGGTCCTGCCGGCGACCGGGGCCATCGCCGCGATGATCGAGAAGGCCACCGGGAAGCAGCCGTACGTCGTCGGCAAGCCGAACCCGATGATGTTCCGCTCGGCGATGAACCGGATCGGGGCCCACTCCGAGAACACGGGCATGATCGGCGACCGCATGGACACCGACGTGCAGGCGGGCATCGAGGCCGGGCTCCACACCGTCCTGGTGATGACCGGCATCAGCGACCAGGCCGAGATCGACCGGTACCCGTTCCGCCCGAGCGAGGTCATCGCCGGCGTGCACGAGCTCGTCCGCGCGGAGCCGATCGAGGTCGAGCTCTAGCGAGGGCGTGAACGCGCGCTCAGACCGGGTTCGCCCGGAGCAGCCGCTCCGTCGCGATCATCGCGCCGCCCACGACCGCCGGGATCCCGCCGCCGGGGTGCACCGACGCTCCCACCCGCCACAGCCAGGGCCGCCAGCGGTCGTTGTACGAGGGGCGGTGGAACGGCCCGCTCTGCCACGGCGGACGGGCCGCCCCGTAGAGCGCCCCGTGCGGTTCTCCCCCGGTGCCGTAGTACTGCGGGTCGAGGACCACGTGGTCGTCGAGCAGGTCGGTGATCGGTCGGTCGAGGCCCAGCGCTGCCGACACCCGGTCGACCTCCCGCCGCACGAAGGGGTGGTCGATCTCGTAGTGCGCCCCGTCCGCGGGTGCGGTCAGCAGCACGCCCACGGTGCCGTGCGGGTTCGGGGAGAGCTCGCCGGCGCGGTAGTGGTTGACGAACACCATCGTGTCCGCCGGCTCGTCGCCCGCCTCGAGGCTCCGGTGCAGTGCGTCCGGCTTCGTCGGCAGCACCACGCTGTGCGTCGCGAGGCCCTCGGGCAGCTCCTCGCGCAGCACGCCGTAGAGCGCGACGGCGGAGCAGGACAGGGCCCGGGGGCGGGGGCGGGAGCGCGGGCGGGGCAGCGCGGACATCGCGGACATCGCGGACATCGCGGACGGACCGGCCGGTCCGGTCAGCGCGGCGAGCCGGTCGGCGTCGAGGGCGCTGACGACCAGGTCGGCGGGGTGGTGCGCGGCCTCGGTGGTGACGCCACCGCGCGCGATGCGGGTGACGGCCTCGCCGGTGCGGACCTCGACGCCGGCGGCCTCGGCGAGTCGCTGCAGCGCGAGCACGACCTCGTAGACGCCGCCGCGGGGCACCCACGCGCCGGTCTCCGCCATGATCGCCGGCATGCTCGCGTAGAGCGCGGGGGTGCGTGCGGGTGAGACCCCGGCGTTGAGGGTGTGGATCGCGATGATCTCGCGCAGCCCGTCCGGCAGCCAGGACAGGCCGTCGAGGTACGCACGCGTGGTGAGCCGCGAGCCGTAGACGGAGAGCAGGCGACGGACGGCCGGCAGGGCCGAGCGGTCGAGCGGGTCGGCGAGCAGGAGCCGCGTGACGTCGTCGGCGAGCGGCGCGTGCAGGTCGGCGAAGCGTCGCCACGCCGGGTACCAGGGGTGGTCGGGTGCCACCGGGAGCGCGGTCTCCTCGCCGCCGTGGAAGTACCGGCCGACCTCGGGCATGCGCACCAGGTCGAGGTGCCCGTCCTCGCCGGAACGTCCGCCGAGTCGCCGCAGCAGCTCGTCCCACACCGCCGGGAAGGTGACGAGCGACGGCCCGGTGTCGATCCGGTCCGCCCCGAGCTGGATGCGACGGCTCTTGCCGCCGAGCCGGTCCGACGCCTCGAGCAGGGTCACCCGGTGCCCGGCACGGGCGAGCAGGGCGGCGGCGGTGAGGCCACCGATCCCGCCTCCGACGACGACGACACGACTCACCGGGCACCTCCGAGCACGATGGACACCAGGAGCAGCACCCCGGCGAAGGACCCCGCGATGTACGGGAAGGCGACCGACAGGCGGTACAGGCGGTGACCGGTCTCCGGCGACGGGGCGCGCAGCAGGCACACGACGAGGATGCCGGCGATGAGCAGGTTGACGGCGGCGACGGGGATGCTGACCACGGCGAACAACACCGTCGACACCACCCACCAGGCGCCGCTCCACAGCGCGGTCCCCCGGGGTCCGAGCCGGACCGCGGTCGTGGTGATGCCCGCGTCACGGTCCTCGACGATGTCCTGCACGGCGTCGAAGGCGTGCTTGGCGACGCTCCAGGCCATCAGTCCCAGCGCGGCGGGCCACGTCGGCTCCTCCTCGAGGGCGAACGGCACGATGACCAGCGGCAGCGCGTACGCCGCGTTGCTCAGCGAGTCGAGGTACGGCCGGGCCTTGAAGCGCACCGGTGGCGCGGAGTAGCAGACGAAGACGACCGCGTAGAGCAGGATCGCGGCGTTCGCGAGCGGCGGCAGCGTCAGCAGGAACGCGACGAGGAACGGCACGTTGACCACCGCGACGGCCCAGACGATGAGTCGGACCTCGGACTGCCGGATCCTGGCACCCTCGATGGACCCCTTGCGGGGGTTCGTCGCGTCGGTGTCCTGGTCGAAGACGTCGTTGACGCCGTAGATGAGCAGGTTGAACGGCAGCGTCAGCCAGATCAGGATCGGCAGCGCCCGCAGGTCGAACAGCGCGCCGGTGAGCCACACGGCGACCAGCCCCGAGCCGATCGTGTTGATCCACAGGACCGGACGCGAGACGTGCACCAGTCGGCGCACGGTCGCACCGGCCCCGGACCGCAGGGTCCTGGGCAACTGTCCGGTCCCGTCGGTCACCGGCCCGAGCGTACCCGGCGGCGCCCGTGCTACTCCACCGTCACGAGCGTCCCGAGCGGCAGGGCGTCGAGCGCCGCGACCCCCTCCGCGGAGAGCCGCACGCACCCGTGGGACACCGTCCCCGAGGCCGCCGCGTTCCAGTGCAGGCCGATGAGCCCGCCGTCCGACCCGCCGTACGGTTCGTCGGCTGCGCTCGAGTGCAGCGACGTCAGCTGGATCGCGTGGTCGCCCGTCCCTTGCGAGGGGTCGACGTACCGCTGCTCCAGGTACCCCGTCACGCCGGTCGGCGTCGGGGTGTCGGAGGTGCCCACCCCCGCGGGGAAGCTCCGGGTGACCCGTCCGGACGAGGACTCGATGGACACGGTCTGGTCGGCCGTCGAGATGACCACGTGCGACGTCGGTGTCACCTGCTGCACGAGTGCCGTCCGCGGCACCCACGCGGCCGTCTGCGCGGCCGCGTGTCCGTCGGCCGCCGAGGGCAGCTCCCGACGCGCCGGCGTGAGGACGAGCTCCCAGTCCCCCTCGTGCCGCAGTCCCACGACCGTCGTCGGCTGGCCGAGGAAGTCGGTGGCCGCGAAGCGCGCCACAGGGCGCTGCCGATCGGACCCGAAGAGCGGTGCGTCGGTGCGGAGGTGGAAGACCTCGGCGGACGACACCGTCCGGTCGACGGGCAGCAGGCCGCCGACCACGGCCGAGTAGCGCGCTTCGGGCAGCGCGGCGAGCGCCGCTGCGGCGACGTCGGGGACGCTCGGCACCGTGCGCGCCGTGGCCGTGGGGGTCCGGTCCGCCGCGGCGGGGACGGCGTCGCCGCCGGTCGCGCCGGTCAGCACCGGGACGGCGATCGCGGCGGCGGCGACCACGACGGCGGCGATGCCGACGGTGGTCCAGGTCTTGGGGTACGGCACGGGGGCCTCCGGTGGTGCGAGGGGGGGGTGAGCGGTCGGGGCGGCGGACGGGAGGCACGGGGCGGGCCGGTCCCGCGCCTCCCGTCGGGTGGGTGCGGACGGGAGGCACGTGACGGGCCGGTCCCGCGCCTCCCGTCGAGTGGGTCAGCCGCTGACGACCGGCAGGTGCACGCCGGCGGGGACGGTCCCGGTGGCGCCGGTGCCGCCCGACGTGCCCGCGCCGCCGGTCGAGCCGCCCGCGTTCGACGCCGCGGTCACGGTGATCGCGAGCGGCGTCACGAGCACCGAGACGCCCGACGCGTCGACGAGGTCGAGCGTGTGCGCGCCGACCGGAGCGTCCGCGGGGATCACGACCGAGCCGGTCGCGGAGCCGTCCGTACCGACCGTGAGCGTGCCGACCGTGACCGGGTCGGACCGCAGGACGACCTGCAGGGTGGCGCCGGCGGGGAGTCCGGTGCCGGCGAGGGCGATCGTCTTCCCGGCCTGCACGGAGGTGCCCTCGGGGGCGGTCAGCACGCCGGAGACGACGCGGGCCTGCCCACCGGTCGAGACGACCGTCGCGGTGCCGTCCGCGCCGACGGCGACGGTCGCGCTCGTCGCGGCCGCGAGGTCGAGCCGCTCCCACGAGCCGTTCGCGGAGCCGGACTGGTCGAGGGGGTGACCCGAGGCGATCTCGGTCTGCGCGAGCACCTGCGTGCGCTGCGCGTCGGTCAGGGTCGGGAAGGTCGACAGGAGCAGGTTCGACGCGCCGGTGGGGACCGACGGGGCGAGACCCGCGGTGCCGGTCTGCGCGAAGCCGTAGGTCATGCGCTCGCGGTAGACCTGCACGGCCGAGGCCCGGTCGGTGACGACCTGCGCGGTGCCGCCGGGCATCGCCTGGCCGCCGTAGGGGTCGTCGGTGTAGGGCCGCTCCGCGGCGATGCAGTTCGCGAGGGTGTCGCCGCACGTCGCCTCGAGGTACGCCGTGAGCTCGGCGCGGGCCGGCTCGAGGACCTCGGTGCGGTACCGCGTGTCGGACCAGCGGGCGGCGAGGGCGGCCTCGCCGTCGATGCGTCCGCCCATGATGTCGAGCGGGTAGTGGACGCCGAGGACGATGCGGTCGTTGCCGGCCTCGGACGTGCGGGCGAGGATCTCCGGCGCGAGTTCGGGCACGAGCGTGGCGAGGGTGATGCCCGCCTGGTACGCCGTGGTGGTGTGCCCGGACGGGTACGAGCCGCCGGTGCAGATGCCCTTCTGGCCGTAGCCGGCGTCGAGCACGACGTCGTTCGGCGAGAACTCGTGCGTGGTGTCGGTCGTGGCCGGCACCCGTGTGATCGTGAGGTTGCCCTTCGCGTCCGCCCAGGCCGTGCCGGTGCGGTTCGCGGCGAGCGACGACGCGTTCACGGTCGCCGGGTTGCAGCTGGCCGTGTCGTCACCGGCGGGCAGCGTCGCCGCGGTGTCGGTCGGCAGGTACGGCCGCGGGTAGCTGTAGTGGGCCTTCGCGTCGCCGGTGCCGACGTAGGCACCGCTCGTACCGTTCGACGAGTTGATGAGCGCGTCGACGAGCGGCAGGTCGCCGTCGTTGCGCCCCTGCACGAACAGCTTGCTCAGCGTCTCGCCGAGCCCCTGCGACACGGTGAAGGACTGGTCGTAGGCGGTGTTCGTCGCGTTGTCGTACTCGGCGTCCTGCAGCGCCCGGAACTGTTGCGCCGTCGTCGCGTGCTGGTTGATCCACGACGTCAGCTGGTCGTTCTTCGCCAGCGTCGCCGGGTCGTCCACGGTGCCGTGCAGGTCGTTCTTCCCGCTCGACGTCCAGTACTGGTCGTACCCGCTGAGCAGCGACACCAGGTCGGGCTCGGTGGAGTCGCTCGGGTACGTCGCAGCCTGCGCGGCGAGCGGCGACCCGAGCACGAGTGCGGTCGCGACGGTGGCGACGGTCACGCCGCGGACGGTGGATCTGCGCATGTGGTGGTGGTCGCCCGGGGGCGACGCCCCTTCCTGTTGTACCGGTGTGGAAACAGGGCGAACCTAGGGACGGGTGGTTGCCGGACGGCGAACGGCCCCCCACCCGGGGGTGAACCGGGCCGCAGGCTGTGCGCATTCGCAGCCCGTCGCCCTCGTGGACGAGTCGGCCCGGCGGCACCCGCCGGGCCCGGTACCTGAGCGCGGGCGGTCGGGTCAGACGGCGGACGGGAGGCGCGGCTCGTCCCCCTGCACCGCGGGCGCCCCCACGGGCGGCACCGACCGCCACCGGCGCAGCAGGCGGCGGCCCCGGTCGTCCCGCCATGCGACCAGGCCGCCGGCGACCACCCCGAGGGCGAGCACCGCGAACGCGAACAGTCCGAGGAGCCCGACGGGCACCATCCGCACCAGGTCCTGCGTCGGCACGGTGGCCGACACCGCGATCGACCCGAAGTCCCAGAAGGCGTGCAGCAGCACGGGCGCGAGCAGGTTCCCGGTGAGCCGGCGGGCGAGGTAGAGCGTCGAGCCGAACGACGCCGCGAAGACGACCTGCACGACGGTCGCTCCGACCTCCGCGCCGGCGAGGACGTTGAGGAAGTGCAGCAGCCCGAACAGCACGCACGACGCGATCCACACGCCGAACTCGGGCAGCCGCCGCCGGAGCCCGACGAGCAGCACGCCGCGGGTGAGCAGCTCCTCGAACACCCCCACGAAGAGGACCCCGACGGCGAGCAGCAGGAAGTACCGCACCGGCTGGGCGCCCCACTCGACGAGCGGGAGCCGGGCGACGCACACGGCTCCGATCAACGCCGGGGCCGTGAGCGTCCACCGGAGTGCCGTCCGACGACGGTCGGCGGTCGCGATCGGCCACCAGCCCAGCGCGGTGACGTAGACGCAGAGCACGAGCACCGCGATGCCCTCCGGCACCACGAGTGCCCCGAGGACGCCCTCGACGGTCTGCCCGAGCGTGCTGTAGTCGTCGCTCGGCCGCGAGCGCCAGGCGCTCACGGCCGCGAAGGCGACGAGCGGCGCGAGGCCGAGCAGGAGCGACGGGGGCACCGGCCAGCGACGGCGTCGGACGGGTGCGGTGGTGGTCACCCGCCGTTTGTACCATTGACGCATGCGCCTGCCCTCCCTGTCCGTCATGGCCCGGAGCGGACACTGCACCACGGCGGTGTCGTGATGCGCCTGCCCTCCCTGTCCGTCATGGCGGAGGACTACGTGAAGCTCGTGTGGAAGTCGACCGAGCGCGGCGGCGAGGGGCTCGCGACGCGGGACATCGCGGCGGCCCTCGGGGTCTCGGCGTCGACGGTGTCGGGGAACCTCCGGAAGCTCGACCGCGACGGCCTCATCGAGCACACCCCCTACTACGGCGTCGTGCTCACCCCGCTCGGGCAGCAGGTCGCCGTGGCGATGGTCCGTCGCCACCGGCTCATCGAGACGTACCTGGTGCAGCGGCTCGGCTACTCGTGGGACGAGGTCCACACCGAGGCCGAGGCGCTCGAGCACGCGGTGTCCGAGACGTTCCTCGAGCGGGTCGACGCCGACCTCGGCCACCCGACGCACGACCCGCACGGTGACCCGATCCCGGCGACGGACGGGTCGGTCCCGTCGTCGGCGGGCACGCTGCTCGGCTCGGTCGAACCCGGAGCCTGCGGGGTCGTGGACCGGGTGTCCGACGACGACCCGGCCCTGCTCCGGTACTTCGACGAGCTCGGGGTCGCACTGGGCACGCACCTGCGCGTCGAGCGTGTCCGCGACTACGCGGGTGTGATCGCCGTCAGCCGGCGGGCTCCCGACGGCGAGGAGTCCCTCGTCGACCTGCCGGCCGCCGCCGCCTCCGCCATCTGGCTCGCCCCCGACGCCGACTGACGCCAGCCGCCCGCCCGCTCGCCGAGCGGGCACTTCCTGTCACACTCGGCGGCTCCTGCCGACGGATCCTGCCCGCCCGACGGGACGCGCGCGGCACGTCCTGCCCGTTCGATGCGGCTGGTGCCCACGAACGGACGGGAGGCCCGGTGCCAGCCCGCCCCGAGCCTCCTGTCCCACGATTCCCGTCGCACGACATGCTGCTCACCTCCGCCGCCGACGGCACGTCGTGCGACCTGAACGGTCGCCGACGGCAGGTCGTGCGACCGGAACCGCCGGCACGCCCATCGGACGGGAGGCCCGGTGCCAGCCCGCCCCGAGCCTCCCGTCCCACGATTCCCGTCGCACGACATGCCGCTCACCTCCGCCGCCGACGGCACGTCCTGCGACCTGAACGATCGCCGACGGCACGTCGTGCGACCGGAACGGCCGCCGGCGGCAGTCGTACGACCGGAACCGACCGCAGCCGCCGCGGCCGCGGCCGCGGCCGCGGGCGGAGCCGCGCCGCCGCCTACGCGGCCGGAGCGCCGGCGGCGCCGGCCCGCCGGAACGGCGCCCGCAACGTCGGCACGATGTCCTTCCGGTTGATCCACAGCACCACGAGCGCCGCGACCACGTGCACCCCGCTCAGCACCCACCGCCCGCTCGTGTCCGTCACCACGAACTGCACCGCGAACAGCGCCACGAGCGCGATCGCCGACCACCGGTGGAAGCGCAGCGCGATGATGATCGCCACGCCCAGCACGGTCTGCGACGCGGTGAGCACGAACTCCTCGACCTGCCGACCGTCGAGCGGCAGCCCGCCCGTCGTCCCGCCACCGAGCACGTGGGCGATCGGCAGCGACCCGACGAGCAGCGACCACTGGTTGACCTTCGACGCGATGAGCGTCCCGATCGCCGCGCCGCCCATCCCGCGCAGGGCGAAGAGCGCTGCGACGATGAACTCGGGCGCCTCGGTCGCGAGCGGCGCGAGCCACTGCACGAGGAAGTAGCTGTCGATGCCGAGCGCGCTCCCCGACTCGACGAGCGCGTCCGCGAACGGCTCCGCCGACGACAGGATGACGGCGGCGGCCACGACGAACAGCGCGACGATCGTCCAGCGGCGCGCACGCTGCGGCATCGAGGCGATGTTCCCCGCCATCCCGACCATCTCCTCGTCGCCGCCGTCGTCCGGCGCCTGCGACGCCCGCCACAGGTACGCGACGAAGGCGGCGAGCAGCACGAACCCGAACCACAGCGGGATCGAGCCCATCAGCGGGATGAGGAACGCGACGACTGCCAGGAGCGCCAGGAAGCCGATGTCCAGCCGTGAGGACTGCTCCAGCTGCAGCACCGTCGTCGCCGACCGGGGCAGGGTGCCGGCGCGGACGTACCGGCGGGCGACGAGCAGCGAGATCACCACGACGAGGGGCCAGCCGAACCCGAGCAGCAGCCGGTTCGAGCCGGTCATGTTCGCGGCGGCGAACTGCTCGTACGACGGGTCGTACCCGGAGCGGAACGCGTAGTACAGGTCGACGGCGTACTCGGGCAGCACGGCGATGAGCGCGAGGATCGCGATGGCGAGCGCGCCGGAGATGTCCTTCTGCGCGGCCTCGGCGGCCCAGGCGAGCAGGAACGAGGCGGCGACCACCGCACCGCCGAAGACCAGCAGGTCGACGACGGGGTTCGGGGCGGAGCCCGTGACGCGGAAGACCACGGCGGGCAGGGCGATCACGATGCAGATCGCGATGCGCCCCCAGGCGCTGCCTCCCATGCGGGCGGGCGGTGCGTCGGCATCGACGACGCGGACGGGTGAGGTGTCGATCACGGGATGGTCCCTTGGTCGGGCCGCACCGATCGCGCAGGGGTGGGGAGCGCTTCGGCACGGCAGAACGGCCGAAGGTCTCGCTCGCCCGCCGGGTGGGACCGGCAGGTGGTGCACCGGGCCGATCGTCGTGATGGCCAGTGTGTCGATGCACGCGCTGGGAGCTACTCCCCTTCGCCGTCCACCTTGGCGCGCTCCGATCCGCGTGCGCAAGCCGATCGGGCCTGTTCGTCGACCCGAATCCGGGTCTTCCGCGGCCCGCCCCGGAACGGCGGGACGCGCTCGTGGCGCACCGCGCGTCGGACGGGAGGCCCGTGGCGGCGCAGCCACGGGCCTCCCGTCCGTCAGGTGGTCACCCGGAGGCGCGTTTGCCGCGTCCGAGCGCCATCTCGCGACGGGCGCGTTCGAGCGCGAGCGCCGATCCGGCGTCCGGGTCGGCGAGCAGTCGTCCGGTCTCGTCGACGTGCGCGCGGACGGCCTCGCCGCGACGTTCGGACGCGTCTGCCAGGACGGGGGCGACGACGTCCTCGCCGAGCGAGACCAGCGCACGGCTCAGCGCGAGTCGGGTCTCCCGGTCACCCTGACCGAGTTCGCGGGCGAGGCGTCGGGCGAGGGCGGGACCCTCCTCGGCCGGAGCGAGCAGGACGGCCGCGCGCCAGGCCGTCCGACGCACACCGGGGTCGTCGTCGCCGAGCCGGTCGGCCACCTCGGGGTACACCGACCCGTCGCGGATCTTCGACAGGGTGTGGAGCGCCTGGGAGCGCGCCTGCGCCTCCGGACGGTGCAGCTCGTGCGTCAGCCGGGGCACGACGGTCTCAGCCGGCAGCCTGACGAGCGCCCACGTCAGGGCCTCGCGCACCTGCAGGTCCGGCTCGACGGCACAGCGTTCGACGAGCACCTCGAGGTCGGACGGCCTCGCCTCGGTGCCGGCGGCCATCACGGCACGGAGTCGGACGGACGAGCGGGGGTCGGTGAGGTCGTCGGCGAGGGTGGTCATCCCCTCATGCAACACCGGGTGCCCGCTGGTCACGTGCACGGAGCCGGGGCATAGCGTGGACGGGACCCGTACCGCACCGGAAGGACTCCCCATGCCCCGCATCGGAACCAGTGACCTGCACGTGTTCCCCCTCGCCCTCGGCGGCAACGTCTTCGGCTGGACCGCCGACGAGCAGACCTCGCACCGGGTGCTCGACGCGTACACCTCGGCCGGCGGCGACTTCGTCGACACCGCGGACGTGTACTCCGCGTGGGCGCCGGGCAACGAGGGCGGCGAGTCGGAGCGCGTCATCGGCTCGTGGCTCCGCGCATCCGGGAAGCGCGACGACGTCGTGGTCGCGACGAAGGTCTCGCAGCACCCGCAGTACAGCGGGCTGTCGGCGTCGAACGTCGCCGCGGCTGCCCGCGCGAGCCTCGAGCGGCTGGGCACCGACCGGATCGACCTGTACTACGCGCACTTCGACGACCAGGACACCCCGCTCGAGGAGACCGTCCGTGCGTTCGACCAGCTCGTGCAGGAGGGCCTCGTCCGGTACACGGCGATCTCGAACTACTCGCGTCCGCGTGCCGAGGAGTGGATCCGCATCGCCAAGGAGAACGGGCTGGCGCTGCCCGTCGCGATCCAGCCGCACTACAACCTCGTCACCCGTGAGCCCTACGAGTCGGACATCGCCCCGCTCGCAGCGTCCGAGGGCCTGGGGGTCGTGCCCTACTTCGCCCTCGCCGCCGGGTTCCTGACCGGGAAGTACCGCACGAAGGACGACTTCGCCGGCAAGGACCGCGAGGGGCAGGTGTCGGGCTACTTCTCGGACGAAGGACTGGCCGTGGTCGACGCGCTCTCCCGCATCGCCGAGGCGCACGAGGCCGAGATCGCATCGGTCGCCCTCGCCTGGCTGCAGGCCCAGCCGGACGTCGTCGCACCGATCGCGAGCGCGCGGAACACCGAGCAGCTGCCGGCGCTCCTGGCGTCCGCGGACCTCGAGCTGGGCGCCGAGGAGCTCCGCACCCTGGACGAGGCGTCCGCGCGGGTCCCCGCCGCGTCCTGACCGGCGCCGCCCGCCCCGCAGCCCCCGCGACCCGGCGGCGCGGCTACCCTCGCGAAACGCAACGTCGGCGGTTGCTCGCAGCGGTACAACGCTGCGAGGAACCGCCGACGTTGCGTCTTGCGGAGAGGGGATCGGGTCAGGTGCCGCTCGGGGCGAGCGAGCCCGTCAACGGCTGGCCGCTCGAGCGCGTCGCGAAGCACGAGATGAAGGTGTTGCCGCGGTCCCAGGTCTCCTGGTCGGGCGCGTAGGTGCCCTGCACCTGCACGTCGCCGTACCGCGCCGCCGCCGCGGTGTCGACGGCCTGGGCGGTCTGGCACACCTGCGCCGCCTGCGCCGCCAGGTCGTCCGGCCCCGGCCACGCTCCGGCCTCGACCTGGATGCGGGAGGTCAGCTGCCCGGCGTGCGCTGCCGCGCAGTCGACCACCGTGAAGGACTGCGCCCAGGCGTCGGTGAACGGCGACAGGCACTCACCGCCGGCGAGCTCGTTCCAGGCGTGCTCACCCGGGGCGGCCTGGGTGGTCGCGAACTGCAGCGGCGGTGCGGGGGCCGCGGCGGCCTCGGTGGACTGCTCTGCCGAGGGCTCGTCCGAGGGAGCGGCCGACGCAGCGGCGGACGACGCGCCCGCCGCGGGAGCGCTCTCCTCGCTGATGGAGTTCCCGAGGATCCAGCGGGTGAGCCCGAAGACCGCCACGAGCAGCACCACGATGAGCACGACGGCGCCGATCACGAGCAACTGCTTGCCGCGCTTGCCCTCGCCCGCGAGCCGACCGAAGCCCTCGTTGATGAAGTTGTCCCGTCCGCCGCCGTCGCCGGGAGCCGTGCTCCCCGAGGCCGCGCGGTCGGGAGCCGTCCCACGGGTTGCTGCGCGTGCACCGGGCGTCCCGTCACGACCGGGAGCGCCGGCCGGAGCGGCGACCGCGGGCATCATGCGCGTCCCCGAGTCCTCGGGGTCGTACCCGGTGTCGCCGAGCTGCCCGACCGCAGCCGTGCCGAACAGGTCCTTGATGACGCTCGTGTCGCTCGTCTCGCGGCCGTCCCACTCGTCCTGGTCGAGGTCGTCCGGTGCAGCGGCGGGCAGGCGCTCGACGGGGTGCTCGTCGTACCGCTCGTCGTGGACGTCGTCATCGTCGCGGCGGTCGCTGCGGGCGTCGCGATCGCCGGCCAGCCCCCGGAGGTCCTGGCCGACGGACGGCGGGAGGTGCGCCGGGTACGCAGCGGTGGCGTCCGACGACGCCGGTTCGATCAGCGGCGGCGCCGCGGTCGGCGGCACGGTGGCGTCGGGCTCCGCCCACCAGGGGGTCGCCGCTGCAGCGACGGGCATCGGCGCGTCCGCAGCGGAGTCGTCACGTCCGACACCGCCCACGGCCGGCAGCGCCGTCGTCCGTGCATCGTCGTCGCGGTGTTCGCGGTCGCCCCGGTCGTCGTCCTGCACCGACGGCAGCGCCGTCGTCCGTGCCACGTCGTCGTCCTTCGCATCCTCCGGGGCCGACGTCGGCACCGGAGCGGGTACCGGCAGCGGTGCCGGCACCGGTGCCGGCACCGGCGCCGCGAGCAGCCCGCTCGGGAGCCCACCGGCAGGCGTGTCGACCTCGCCCGCGACCACGTCGTCGTCCGCCTCGTCCGCGAGCGACCACGACCCCGCCCCGAGTGCCGTGGTGTCGAACCGGCCGGTCGTCAGCGTCGTCGGGACCTCGCCGGTCTCGTCGTCCCGGATCGCCCAGTCGAAGGGTCGTTCCGTCGCGCCGGCCGGGGCAGCGTCACCCGCTCCCTGCAGGCGCAGCAGCTCGGTGAAGCTCGGCGGCTCGTTCGTGGGTGCCGGCGCGGGCGGCAGGACGTTCTCGACCCCGAGCGGCTGCGCGACCGGCCCGGTCGGCGTCGGCGCGGGCGTTCCCGGCTGTGACCCGGTGACCCGCCCGAGCCAGTCGACGTCGCTGCGCCCCTGGCCGAACGGGTCGGCACGTCGTCGCTCGTCGTCGACGGCGCGGTTCTCGGCAGCGCGCTCGTCCCGGTGGCGCATCGCGGTCGGCAGCGAGATCGAGGACGGGTGCGAGACCGTGCTCGTCGGCGGCACCGGCGCAGCGGGCGGGATGCGGTCCCCGAGCGTCTCGCGCTCGTGCTCGACCGTCGCCTGCGGGTTCTCCGACGGCTCGCGGAGCTCGTCGCCCATGTGGATCGCCTGGGTCGCCCCGGCATCCTCGTCGGACTCGGACTCGGATCCGGACCCAGCCCCGGACGTGGACCCCGGGCCGGACCCGGCCTCACGGTCGCCGACGGGCGGCGCCGGCACGACCGGTGCGGGCGCGAACGGTGCGGGATCGACGGCCTCCGGCTCGAACGGCTCCGGCAGCGGCGCGCCGGTCTCACGAGCGGCCCGCTCCGCCTCGCGCCGCTCGCGGCGCGAGGGCCACTCGTCGGCACCACGCGGCGCACCGAAGATGTCGGCGGCACTGCGGAGACCGCGGAACGGAGCGTCCGAGCCGGACGCGCGCAGGGCCTCCCGGTCGTCCGCCCCGTCTGCCGGGCCGGACGGACGGTCGGGATCGCGCGCGTCGTCCGGACGCTCCCCGGTCACGCGCTCAGCCCCAGGTCGGCCAGTCCGATCGCGGCGAAGTAGGGGTAGCCGGCCGCCTCGATGCGCTCCTTCGCGCCGGTGTCGCGGTCGACGACGACGGCCACTGCGGCGATGATCGCGCCCTCGCGCTCGAGCGCCTCCGCGGCCTTGAGCGGCGAGCCGCCCGTCGTGGAGGTGTCCTCGAGCACGACGACGCGCTTGCCGCGGACGTCCGGACCCTCGACCTGGCGGCCGCGGCCGTGGTCCTTCGGCTCCTTGCGCACGACGAACGCGTCGTAGGAGAGTCCGCGCGCCGCGGCCTGGTGCAGCACGGCACTCGCGATCGGGTCGGCGCCCATGGTGAGGCCACCGACGGCGTCGACGTCCGGCACCTGCTGCAGCAGGTCCGTCATCACCTGGCCGATGAGCGGAGCGACCCGGTGGTCGAGGCTCACCTTGCGCAGGTCGATGTAGTACGACGCCTGCTTGCCGCTGGTGAGCGTGAAGTCGCCGTGGAACACCGCGTCTGCGGAGATGTGCTGGATCAGCTGGTCGCGCGTGTCGGTCACAGCCCACAAGGGTAGTCGCTCGGCCCCGGAACGCCATCGCCAGGCGGCGTCACGGCTCGCTCGGTACGCTCCGCTCATGTCACCCGTCGCGCCCGGCCCGTCCGGCCGCGCTGCGGTCCCGGAGCCGGTCGCGATCGCTCCGGCGGGTCCGCCGTCGCGCCGCCGGTGGGTCGCGTCCGGCCAGGAGGCACTGGGCGCCGCCGTCGCGCTCGCCCTGGCCGTCATCGCCCTCGGCCACGTCCTGGTCACCGAGCGGGTCGCCCTGCTCTGGTACGACGGCGACTCCGTCCTGCTGCCGCTCGTCGAACGGTCGATCCGGCTCGGGCAGCCGTTCGAGTGGGCGATGTCACCGGCCCTGTTCTTCTTCCCCGAGCTGCCCGTCTACCTGCTCTGCTCCCTCGTCACCGCGACCCCGCAGCAGGCGCTGGCGCTGAACGGCGTGCTCGTGCTGCTCGCCGTGTACGCGCTGGTGCGGGCGGCGGCGAACGAGCTCATGCCGGCCGCACGCCGGTCGGCCAGGATCGCGGTGTCCGCCGTCGCGCTCGGGTTCGTGACCGCGATCGTGCTCACGGAGTACACGGCAACTGCGACCTCGCTCGAACTCGGATCACTCCTCCTGACGACGACCTACTACTACGGCGCTGTGCTCGCCATGCTCGGCACCGCGGTCCTGGTGCTCCGCGCGGTCCGGACCGGCCGCGCCTCCGTCGTCGTCCTCGTCGTGACCGGCCTCGTCGCCGCGTGCACCACGGCGTCGAACCCGTTGTACGTCCCGTGGTCGGCGGCGCCCGTCGTCGTGACCCTCGTGCTGCTCTCGCTCGCGCGACGCGTCCCCTGGCGTCCGACCGGGTGGATGTCGGCCGTCCTCGTCGCCGGTTCCGTCGTCGGGTACCTGCTCCGGATCCCGCTCGCCCCGTTCGTGTCGCTCGACCCGTCGACCTACGTGCACCCGGAGCAGGCGGGCCGGACGCTCGCCTTCTTCGCGGCGCTGACCGACGACCGCGCCGGGTCGGCCCGTGGCGACGCCGAGCTGCTGCTGCTCTTCGCGGGCGTGGTGCTGGCCGTCGGCGGCACGGTCTGGGCTTGGCGGGTGCGGACCGCGCGGACCGTGCTCGTCGCGACCGTGCTGCCGCTCGTGACGGTCGTGGCGGTGTCCGTCGGGGTGGTCGTCGCCGGGTCGGAGACACCGCGGTACCTCGAGCCGATCGTGACCGCACCGCTCCTGGCGCTCGTCGCCGTCGCCGAGCTCGTGCGCTCCGCCGTCCGTCGGACCCGGGTGCACCGGCCGCGCCGCGGCGTGCAGCTCGCCGCGGCGATCGCCGCGGCGGTGGTCCTGCTGGGTGGGGCGGCCGTCGCCCCGACCACGGTCAGCACCGTCGCGACGGCCCGGTACGCGCCGGCGGACTGCCTGGACCGCTGGGCGGACGGACGGCAGGTCACCGGCGTCGGGCAGTTCTGGACCGTCCGGCCCCTGGCGGCGTACGCGTCCGACGACGTCGAGCTCCTGCAGGTCCGGGACACGTTCGAGACCTACCCGTGGCTCGTCGACCTCGGCGCCTACCGGGACGCCAGACCGACCTTCGTGGTGATCGGTGCCAACGACGTCTGGACGACCGCGGTCGAGGACTCGCTCGGGGCGCCGGCGACCATCACGCACTGCACCGGGTTCGACGTCTACGACTACGCGGGCACGGTCGGGGCGGCCGTCCTGCAGCGCGACGTGGTCGGCAGCGCGGACGCCATCCGTCGCGAGCGGGGCTTCTGAGGCGCGGTCGCGGCCCGCGATGCCGTCGGGAGTTCTCCACAGGCGGCGCGGCGGCGTGTCGCGCCGGCTGTACGGATGTATAGACTCGACCCCGTGACTCGTCCCACAAGCCACCGCGTCCCGCGCCCCGCCCTCCGTCTCCGCATCGCCGCCACCGGCCTGGCCCTCGCCGGCCTGCTCGCGACGGTGCTCGTCGACGCGCCGAGCGCGAGCGCCGCGAAGTACCCCTCGTGGGACGAGGTCATGGCGGCCCGGGGGCAGGAGTCCGCGAAGCAGGAGCAGATCACGAAGATCCGCGGGGTCATCTCCGGGCTGTCGGACCAGGTGCAGGAAGCCGAGGCCGAGGCGAAGCGCCTCGGTGACGACTTCTTCGACGCGCAGAGCGAAGCGCAGGAAGCCGCGGCCACCGAGCAGAAGCTCCGTGCCGAGGCCGACGAGCACGCCGAGATCGCCGAGCGCAGCGCGTCGCAGGCGGGGCAGTTCGCGGCGCAGATGGCGCGGCACGGTGGCGCCGACGTGACGGCGTCGGTCCTGGCCGAGGGCGAGGACGCCCGCGACCTGCTGTACGACCTCGGCGCCCTGAGCAAGCTGTCGGAGCAGGCCGAGCGGGTCGAGGCAGCGGCGAGCGCCGACGCCTCGGTCGCCCGGTCGCTGACCGCGCAGGCCGACCGCGCGTCGAAGGCGCTCGACGAGCTCGCGGCCGAGGCCGAGCGCAAGATGCAGGCGGCCCAGGCAGCCGCCGACAAGGTCCAGGCCGCGTACGACGAGCAGCAGGAGAACAAGGCGCGGCTCGACGCCCAGCTCGCGACCCTGACCTCGGGGCGTGTGCGCACCGAGGCCGAGTTCGCCGAGGGTGAGAAGGTCCGCAAGGCGGCTGAGGAGAAGGCCCGGCAGGAGGCCGAGGCCGCACGGCAGCGCGAAGCCCAGCGGCTGGCCGACGCACAGGCGGCGGCAGCGAACCGCGGTGGCGGTGGCGGCGGCGGTGCGCCCGCTCCGGCTGCCGGCGGTGGCGGCGGGGGCGGCGGGGTCGGTTCCGGCTCCGGCACCGGCTGGGTGCGCCCCGGCGGTGGCTACGTCATCAGCCCGTACGGGTACCGCGTGCACCCGATCACCGGTCGCGTCACGAAGCACGACGGACTCGACCTGACGAGCGGCTGCTCGACGGCGATCGTCGCGGCCTCGTCCGGCACGGTCGAGTACGTCGGCTGGTACGGCGGGTACGGCAACTACGTCCGCATCAACCACGGCGGCGGTGTCTCGACCGCGTACGGCCACATCGTGAACGGTGGCTTCCGGGTCTCCCCCGGCCAGCGGGTCTCGGCGGGGCAGCTCATCGCCCTGGTCGGCTCGACGGGCAACTCGACCGGCTGCCACCTGCACTACGAGGTCCACATCAACGGCGCCACGATCGACCCGGCTCCGTTCATGGCGGCGCGGGGCGTTCGCCTCTAGTCCGGAGCGCACGGCGGGCGGCGCGCGTCGCACGTCGGCGCTGTACGGCTTGCGGCGCGCGTCACGCCGCGACTCCGACATCGCACCTGTCGATCGACGGGTGCGATGTCGCACACCCGGCCAGAATCGTCGGGCCAGCGGCGTCGGGCCGGACGCGCCGGGTGTCAGCTCCTGGTCCGGCGCGAGCGGCGTGCCAGCCGTCACCGGTAGGTTCGATCCCATGCGCGTGGCGACCTGGAACGTGAACTCCGTCCGCACCCGAGTGGGCCGGATCGTCGACTGGCTGGTGCGCGAGGACGTCGACGTCCTCGGCATGCAGGAGATCAAGTGCAAGCCGGAGCAGTTCCCGGTCGAGGCGTTCGAGGCGGCCGGCTACCAGGTCGAGGCGCACGGGCTGAACCAGTGGAACGGCGTCGCGTTCGCCAGTCGCCTGCCGATGGAGGACGTCACCCGCGACTTCCCCGGTCAGCCCGGCTTCCTCAAGGGCCACGAGGGGCCGGACCTGCCGGTCGAGGCACGGGCGATGGGCGTCACCGTCGACGGTGTCCGGCTGTGGAGCCTCTACGTCCCGAACGGCCGGGAGCTCGGTGACCCGCACTACACGTACAAGCTCGACTGGCTCGCACAGCTGGCCGACCGCACGACCGAGTGGCTCGACGCCGAACCGGACACCCCGCTCGCGCTGATGGGCGACTGGAACGTCGCGCCGCTCGACCAGGACGTCTGGGACCTCCGGGTGTTCGAGGGCGCGACGCACGTCAGCGAACCGGAGCGTGCGGCGTTCCGCGAGTTCGAGACCCGCGGGCTGCAGGACGTCGTCCGCCCCCTCGTGCCAGAGGGCTACACCTACTGGGACTACAAGTCGCTCCGCTTCCCGCGCAACGAGGGCATGCGCATCGACTTCGTGCTCGGGTCGCAGGCGTTCGCGGACGTCACCGTCGGCGCCACGATCCACCGCGACGAGCGCAAGGGTGACGCCCCGAGCGACCACGTCCCGGTGTCGGTCGACCTCGACCTGGAGACCTCGCTCGACGACGATCGTCCGATGATCTTCTGACGCCGGCCCGGTCCCGGCCGACAGCCGGCGCCGCGCCCGCGATCTCCGAGCGCGCCCGCGCCCGACGTCCCCGAGCGCGCCCGCCGCTGACGTCCCCGAGCGCGCCCGTCCCTGTCGTCTCCGAGCGCGCCCGTCCCTGTCGTCTCCGAGCGCGCTCGAGGCCACCCTGTGCCCGCTGGGACCACCGCGAGCGTGCACGACGTGCCGCGCGCTGGTCACCGACCGGGCTCGATCGGTCGCCCGAACCCGCTGACCGTGACAGAGATGGCCCGGTCAGCACCGGTAGGCGCCGGCAGGGCAGCCCCCGGCAGGGCACCGGCAGGCACCGGCAGGCACCGGCAGGGCAGGCCCCGACTCCCGCGGTCGGCGCGCCCGCGCGCTAGGGGTGCAGGAGCGCGGCGATGACGACCAGGACCGGGACGGCGCCGATCGTCGAGACGAGCACCACGTCGCGCGCCACCGGGACGGCCGCCTGGTAGCGCTGGGCGTAGTTGAACACGTTCTGGGCCGCCGGCAGCGCCCCCAGGGTGGTGAGGACGAAGACGTCCTGGTCGTCGAGCCCGAAGACGAACCGGGCGACGACGTACGCCACCGCCGGCATGACGAGCAGCTTGAGCGCCGAGGCCACGAGCACGTCCGGTCGTGTGGCACGGTCACGCAGCGGGGTCGCGCCGTGCAGGCTCATGCCGAACGACAGCAGCACCACGGGCACCGCAGCAGCACCGACCAACGAGAACGGTTCGAGCACGGGCGCCGGCAGCTCGAGGCGGAGCGCGGAGCACACGAGCCCGACGAGCGAGGCGATGATGATCGGGTTCCGGAAGGGTCCGACGACCCGGGACCGCCAGCCGCCACCGCCCGCCGTCGCCGCGTCGAGGACCGTCAGGGCGAGCGGGGCCAGCACGACGAGCTGCAGCAGGATGACCGGGACGACCGCGGTTGCCTGGCCGAGGACGTACACCGCGACCGGCAGACCGATGTTGTTCGCGTTCACGTACCCGGACGCCAGGGCCCCGACCGTGGTCGTGGCGACGGACCGCCGGAGCACCAGGCAGAACACCGCGACGGCGACGAGCCCGACCGTGACGGCACTGACCAGCGACACCCAGAGCATCGGGGAGAGCAAGGACTCGATGTGCGCCGTGGCGATGGTGTGGAAGAGCAGGCACGGCATGAGCACGAAGAACGCCAGGCGGCTCATCACGAACTGCGCGTGCGGACCGAGCAGGCGGACGCGCCCGACCACGTAGCCGGCGGCGATGATCGCGCCGATGATCGCGAACCCCGTCAACACGCCACCCATCGCCCCCATCCTCGCAGCCCGACGGCACGGACGGCGACCAGGACGGCAACACGTGCGGCCGACCGGCGCACATGTGACGTCACTCAGCCGGGAAATGCGTTCGCATCGAATACGGTTGCAGGCACCATGACCTCGACGCCCGACACGCTCTCCCGTTCGACCGACTCCAGCCAGCCCCTCGTGCCGCTGCTCGAGGAGCGCTGGAGCCCGCGCTCCTACGACGACACCGCGACGATGACCGACGCCCAGCTCGACGCCGTCCTCGAGGCCGCTCGCTGGGCCGCGTCCGCGATGAACCACCAGCCGCGCCGCTTCGTCGCCGGCCGCCGCGGCACGGACACGTTCGCGAAGATCAACGACAACCTGCTCGGCTTCAACGCCGCGTGGGCCTTCCGTGCCAGTGCCCTGGTGGTCGGCATCCTCGAGACCACGACCGAGGACGGCGACGAGCGCCCCTTCGCACAGTACGACCTCGGCCAGTCCCTCACCGCGCTGACCGTCCAAGCGCACGCCGAGGGCCTCCACGTGCACCAGATGGCCGGCATCGACGCCGAGGGCCTCCGCGCCGCCTTCGACCTGCCCGAGCGCTTCCTCCCCTACACCGTGACCGCGATCGGCACCGTGGCAGACCCGTCGCAGCTCGACGAGAAGGCCGCCGAGCGCGAGGTCGCTCCGCGCACCCGCCTGCCCCTCGACGAGGTCGTCCTCGTCAAGGAGTAGCGACGACGCGCAGCAGCGCACGACGACGCGCACCGCTCCACGACGACGCGCGGCACCGCACCACGACGGCCGGGACCCCGCTGCCCACCGGGCCTGACAGAATCGGTGTCATGACCACGCCCCGCCTCGTCGCCTTCGACCTCGACGACACCCTCGCGCCGTCGAAGTCCCCGCTCGACCCGCGCATGCTCGAGACGTTCGCCGCGCTGCTCGCCACCGTGCCCGTCGCGGTGATCTCGGGCGGCAACTTCCAGCAGTTCGAGCAGCAGCTCGTGCATCCGCTCCGCGAGCGCGAGGGCCTCGTGCTCGACGACCTGCACCTGCTCCCGACGTGCGGCACGGCGTACTACCGCTGGTCCGGGTCGGACTGGGCCCTGCAGTACGCCGAGGACCTGACGGACGACGAGAAGGCCCGTGCCCTCGCGGCGGTCGAGTCGCAGGCGAAGGCCGCCGGCTACTGGGAGTCGGAGACCTGGGGCGAGATCCTCGAGGACCGCGGGTCGCAGATCACCTTCTCGGCGCTCGGCCAGTCCGCTCCGGTGGACGTCAAGAAGCGCTGGGACCCGACCGGCGAGAAGAAGGACCACCTGCGTCGGCTCGTCCAGGCGGAGCTCCCGGACCTCGAGGTCCGCTCCGGTGGGTCGACCAGCGTCGACATCACCCGGAAGGGCATCGACAAGGCGTACGGCATGCGTCGCCTCGCCGAGCTGACGGGCATCCCGCTCGACGACATGCTGTTCGTCGGCGACCGCCTCGACCCCGAGGGCAACGACTACCCGGTGAAGGCGATCGGCGTGCCCTGCCACGCGGTGGAGGGCTGGGAGGACACCGACGCGTTCCTCACGGACCTGATCCCCACCCTGCGCTGACGCGCACGGACGGACGGGAGGCCCGGTGCCAGCTGGCACCGGGCCTCCCGTCCGTCCCGTGGTGGCGTCAGGCGCGACGTCACCCACGGTCAGGGGATGCTGCGGACCGCCTCGACGAAGGAGCGGATCTTCGCGGCGTCCTTGACGCCACGCTCCGACTCGACGCCGCTCGAGACGTCGACGCCGTCCGGGTCGAGCGCCTGCACGGCGGCGACGACGTTCGCGGGCGTCAGACCGCCCGCGAGGATCCAGGCCTCGTCGACCCGATCGGCGAGCGTCGCCGGGTCGACCAGCGTGCCGCTGCCGGGCACCGCGGCGTCGAGCAGCAGCAGGTCGTGGTCGAACGCCGCGCGCTGCTCGGCGGTCTCGCGCAGGTAGTCGTCGGCGGACACCGCGCGGATGGTGAAGAAGCCCGCGTCGCGGGCACGGGCGAAGTCGCTGGCCGACTCGCGGCCGTGCAGCTGCAGGGTGGTGAGCCCCACCTCGGAGGCGATGCCCACGACCTCGTCGATCGGCTGGTCACGGAAGACCCCGACGGCGTCGATGCCGTCGGGCACCCGCTCGACGAGTTCCTTGGCCAGGTCGGCCGTCACGGTGCGGGGGCTGCCGGCGGCGAACACGAACCCGACCGCGTCCGCACCGGCGTCCACGGCGGCGTCCACGGTCTCGGGCGTCGACAGGCCGCAGATCTTGATCCAGCGCTGGTCGGTCATGGTCCCATCCTGCCAGGGCGGACCGTCGGACGATGCCCTCGGGCTGCGCTGTGGACGAACCCGCTCAGTGCAGCGTGCCCGCGACGTACGCTGCCGCACACGCGGCGAGCACACCGAACGTGGCGAACGAGCCGACGAGCACGTTCCGGCGACGCCAGCGGCGCACCGCCGTGAAGGTCCCGCGCTTCGCGTGCTTGTGCGCCGCGCGGTGCAGCTTGTGGTCACGCTTGTGCTTCGTGCGGTCCGGCCCGAGCGGCACGGGACCGGTGATCTGGGTCGACCCGCCGCGCAACGCGTTCGCGACGGCCACGGCCGTCGGGCGCTTCGCCGGGTCGCGGTGCGTCATCTTGGCAAGCAGGTCCTTCCACTCGACCCCCACCTCTGCGGGGACCTGCGGGTCGTTCCGGAGCCGCGCGAGGGCCGCCTCGATGAGGGTGCCGGAGTACTCCTGCTTGCCGGTCAGCGACTCGAGCAGCACCAGACCGAGCGAGTACACGTCGGTCGCGAAGCCGATCGGCTCACCGGCCACCTGTTCCGGGCTGAGGTACGCGGCGGTGCCGATGATCGTGCCGTCGTTCGTCAGGCGGGAGCCGTCGACGAAGTGGGCGACACCGAAGTCGGTGAGCTTGACCGAACGGACGAAGCCGGATGCGCCCTCGTCGTTGATGAGGATGTTCGCCGGCTTGACGTCACGGTGCACGATGCCGCGCGAGTGCACGTAGGCCAGGGCGTCGGCGAGCTGTGCGCCGAGGTCGGCGACCTCGTAGTTGTGCAGCGCACCGCCGGCGAGCCGACGGAGCAGCGTCGTGTCGGCGATGAGCTCCATCACGATGAAGCGGTGCGGGCCGTCCTCGAACTCGTGGGTCCCGGCGTCGTAGAGCGGGACGAGGCCCGGGTGCGAGAGCATGCTGAGCAGGCGGATCTCGCGTTCCTGACGGACGCGGTCGGCCGTGGTCATCGAGTCCGGTGTCGCGAACAGCTTCACGGCGACGAGCCGGTAGGTGTGCTCGTCGCGGGCCTCGTACACGGACCCCATGCCACCGGTACCGATGAGCTTGACGAGCCGGTAGCGGCCGGAGAGGACCGTGTCGGCTCGTGCGCTGTCGACCAGGGTCATGGTGCACGTCGTTCCGTCTGGAGCCATCGGGGACCGCGGCACACGCCGCGAACTGACTCGCCGTCAACGGTACGCGTCCCACCTCGATCCCGCAGGGGCGTTACGACATCGTGATGGGGGACAGATGCCCGTGGATCCGCGGATCTGCGGGGGTACGGTCCGGAGTCACGGAACCACACCCACTACGCAAGGAGGACATCGTGGCGCTGTCGAAGGGCGACGAGGTGCACTGGAACACCTCGCAGGGCAAGACGACCGGCAAGCTCGTCGAGAAGAAGACGAAGGACTTCACGTTCGACGGTCAGGACTTCAAGCCGACGGACGACGACCCGTACTGGATCATCGAGTCGGAGAAGTCCGGCAACAAGGCCGCCCACAAGGAGTCGGCCCTCACGAAGAAGTGACCGGTCAGTCGTTCGCGGGCGTCGCACGGCGGCGTCCGCGGGCGGCTCCGGTCGTCGCGCCGTCCTGCGCCGCCGCACGCTGCTCGGCCCGCTCGACACGGACGCGGCGGATGCGCCGGACCACGAACGTCACGACGACGACCGCGATCGCCACGTAGAGCACCCGGTCGATCCACTCGGTGTACTGCTCGACCTTGTCGTACTGCGTGCCGAACGCGGCACCGAGCAGCACGAGCGCACTGTTCCAGATGCCGCTGGCGATGATCGTGAAGACCGAGAACGGCACGAGGTGCATCCGGTCGGCGCCGGCGGGCAGCGAGATCAGGCTGCGGACGATCGGCACGAAGCGGCCGAAGAAGACCGCGCTCTTGCCGTGCCGGTGGAACCAGTCGGCGGCCTTGCGGAAGTCGTCCTCGTCGACGAGCGGCAGTCGTCCCAGCAGCCGCACGGTCCGTTCGAACCCGATCACCGCGCCGAGCCAGTAGAGCACGAGTGCACCGAGGTACGACCCGAGCGTCGCCAGCACCAGGACGAGGACGAGGTTCATCTGCCCGGCTCCCGCCAGGAACCCCGCGAGGGGCAGGATCACCTCGGACGGGATCGGCGGGAACACCGTCTCGACGAAGAGCATCAGCGCGACGCCCCACTCCCCCAGCGCGTCGATGAGCTGGAGCACGAAGCCCGACAGGCCACCGAGGTCCTCGGTGCCCTCCGGCCGGGAGCCCGCGGCGGTGGTCGTCGCGGGCAGGGTCGGCGGCAGCGTGAGGGCGGTCGTCATGCCCCGAGTCTCCCTGAGCGTCCTGACAGATCACGGTGCGCTCCTGCCCGCGCTGGACGCCGTGCGCGCACGGACGACTCCACGCCGCGGTCGCGCCGCCGTCACGCCGCCGTGGCGAGGAAGACCGGAGCGGTCGCGAGAGTCCGAGGCGCCGCCAGGAGTGCGGGATCGAACGGGGGGACCGCGGTGTGGAAGATCCTGGGGTGGACCGACCGTCGGCCGATCTCGCCGCCTCCGAGGAGTTCCTCGTGGAGCTTCTCGCCCGGACGCAGCCCGGAGAACACGATGTCGCTCTGGCTGCCGGTCATCGCGAGCATGCCCCGCGCGACGTCCAGGATCCGCACCGGGTCACCCATGTCCAGCACGAGGACCTCCCCGGGCTCAGCGATCGCCGAGGCCTGGACGACCAGTCCGCAGGCGTCCGGGATCGACATGAAGTACCGGGTGGCGTCGGGGTGCGTGACCGTCACCGGGCGCCCGGTCCGCATCAGTTCGGCGAACAACGGGACCATCGACCCCCTGCTCCCGAGGACGTTCCCGAACCGTACCGACACGAAGTGCCGCCCCGATTCCGCCGCGTACCAGGCAGTGAGACGCTCCCCGACCCGCTTCGTCGAACCGAGGACGCTGGACGGATCCGCGGCCTTGTCGGTCGAGACGTTGACGAGCGTCTCGACCCCGGCATCGACGGCAGCCCCGAGCACGTTCGCCGTGCCGATGACGTTGGTCTTCCAACCCTCTGCCGGGTACTGCTCGAGCATCGGGAGGTGCTTGAGCGCTGCCGCATGGAAGACGATGTCCGGACGGCGGTCCCGCACGAGTTCGGCGATCGTGTCCGCGTCACGGATGTCGGCGAGGACCACGTCGGGCGTGTCGAGCAGGCCGTGCCCCGCCACGGCCACCTGGACCTGCTGCAGCGCCGTCTCGTCCCGGTCGAGCATGAGGAGTGCCGATGGGTCGGCCCCGGCGAGTTGCCGGCAGAGTTCGCTGCCGATGGATCCCCCTGCGCCGGTGACGAGCACCCGCTTCCCGCGGACCAGTTCGGCCGCCCCCGCCACCTCCGCAGGATCGCCGCCGACACCGACGAGCTCGGCCACACGGGCGGTGAGCGCCCCGGCATCGGCGGCACTGTTGCAGCTGCTCTTCGAATCGATCACGAGAGCATCGTAGAACGTGGTATGTGACACCCGCAATACTTGCGGTCCGGCTGTGGAGGACGACCATCACGAGCGCGGCCCCGGACCTGACCGGCCACTACAGCACGACGACGGACGGGAGGCCCGGTGCCAGCTGGCACGACCTCCCTCGCAGGCTCGGTCGGCGCGCCCCGCGCAACGCTTCGCGTTGCTGCTGAGCGGGGCGCGCCCGCCCGTCAGGTGGTGACGACCGCTACACGGCGGCCGGCGCGCGCTGCCCGACCGTCTCGCCGGCCACGGCTGCCTGCTCGGCGGCGACGGCCTCGGCGGCGGGCGACTTTCGCACCCACTTCTTCAGCCCGACCAGGACCAGCGCGGAGACGACCGTGCCCGCCAGGATCGCGACGATGAACATCAGGACGTCGCCGATGGCGAAGAAGACGAAGATGCCACCGTGCGGAGCGCGCGACGTGACGCCGGCACCCATCGAGATCGCACCCGTGACCGCGGCACCGATCATCGAGGCGGGGATGACGCGCAGCGGGTCGGCCGCCGCGAACGGGATCGCCCCCTCGGAGATGAAGGACGCACCGAGCAGCCAGGCCGCCTTGCCGTTCTCGCGCTCCGGCTTCGTGAAGCCCTTGCGGTACAGCACGGTCGAGGCGAGCGCCAGGGCCAGCGGCGGGACCATGCCGGCTGCCATCACGGCCGCCATGATCTCGAACGGCACCACGTTCGTGGCGGTGCCCGCACCGAGGCCGGCGACGGCGAACGCGTAGGCCACCTTGTTGACCGGGCCGCCGAGGTCGAACGCCATCATCAGGCCGAGGATGATGCCGAGCAGGATCGCCGAGGCACCGGAGAGCGAGTTGAGGAACCCGGTCAGCTGGGTCATCAGCCAGGCGATCGGGCCGCCGAGCACGAGGAGCATGAGGCCCGAGGCGATGATCGACGCGAACAGCGGGATGATCACGACCGGCATGAGGCCACGGAGCCAGCGCCAGGTCGGGATGCGGCCGATCCAGTACGCGGCGGCACCGGCGATGAGACCACCGACGAGCCCGCCGAGGAAGCCGGCGTTCATGAACACCGCGATCGACCCGGCGACGAAGCCCGGCGCGATGCCCGGGCGGTCGGCGATGGCGTAGGCGATGTACCCGGCCAGGGCGGCGACGAGGAACCCGAGGGACACCCCGCCGATCTGGAAGGCCGCTGCACCGAGGTAGTAGCCGAGGCCCTCCGGCGGCAGGTTGAGGAGCGTGGAGTTCGTCAGCGTGTAGACGGCGTTGTTCTGGCCGGAGTCGCCGTGCGGGAGCGCGATGGCGTAGCCGGAGAGCAGGAAGCCGAGGGCGATGAGGAGACCGCCGCCCGCGACGAACGGGATCATGTAGCTCACACCGGTGAGCAGCCAGCGCTTCAGCGCCTGCCCGAAGTGCTCGTCGGCCTTGTTCGACTCGGATGCGGTCGCGGCACCGCCCTGGACGCGCGCGGCGTTCGGGTCGTCGGCGGCGCGGATGGCCTCGGCGATCATCGCGTCGGGCTCGTCGACGCCGCGCTTCACCGGCCCGGACACGAGCGGCTTGCCGGCGAAGCGGCTGCGGTCACGGACGTCCACGTCGACCGCGAACACGACGGCGTCGGCGCGGGCGATGAGCGCGGGGTCGAGCGGCTCGACCTGCGAGGAGCCCTGCGTCTCGACGTGCATCTCGGCTCCGGCGCGCTCCGCGGCGGCGACGAGGGCGTCGGCGGCCATGTAGGTGTGCGCGATGCCGGTCGGGCAGGCGGTCACCCCGACGATGACCTTCCGCGCGCCGGTGGCGCCGCCGGCCGCGCCGCCGGCTGCTGCGGCCTGCGCGGGCTGCGACGTGGTCGGACGGGAGGCACTGCTCCCGTTCCCGACACCGGCTGCGGCGACCTCGCCGCCCACTTCACGCTGCACCAGGTCGACGACCTCCTGCGGGGTCGAGGCGGCGCGGAGCGCGGCGGTGAAGTCCTCGCGGATGAGTGCCCGGGCGAGGGTCGACAGGACCGTGAGGTGGTCCTTGTCGGCACCCTCGGGCACGGCGATCATGAAGACGACGTCGGCGTCGCCGTCCGGCGCTCCGAACGGCACCTTCCGGGCGAGCCGCGAGAACGCCAGCGTCGGGCTCGACACCGAGGCCGACCGGGCGTGCGGGATCGCGATGCCCCCGGGCACACCGGTGCCGACGCTCGCCTCGCGCTTGATGGCGTCCTCGGCCAGGGTGGCGCCGTCGGCCGCGCGGCCGGTCGCGGCGACGCGGTCGGCGAGCACGCGGATGACGTCGGACGACGTCGCGCCGAGGTCCTCGTCGAGGCCGACGAGCTCGGCGCTGATGAGGCGCTGCGTCGTGTCTGCGGACATGGGGTTGCTCCTTTGCAGTGGCGCCGGGGGCGCGGGCAGTGCTGGTTCGGGGTGGTGCTGCGGGGTGGTGCTGCGGGATCGGTCAGGCGATCGGCGCCGGGACCTGCGTCGTGTGCAGGGTCCGGACCGTCACGCTGCCGGGGTCGGTGTGGTCGAGGGCGGGCACGTCGCTCCCGGGCAGTGCCGCGGCAGCGGCCCCCGTGGCGACGGCCTGGGCGAGGCGCTCGGACGCCGAGGCTCCGGCGACTTCGGCGAGCAGGTAGCCCGCGAGGGACGAGTCACCGGCACCGACCGTCGAGCGGGCGACGATGCGGGGTGCGGCGGCGACGTGGCTGCCCTCGCCGGAGACGAGGACGGCGCCGGCGCTGCCGAGTGTGAGCAGCACGGTGTCGACGTGCTTCTCGCGCAGCCGGTGGGCGGCGGCGACGGCTGCCTCGAGGTCCTGCTCGTAGACCTCGGGGTCACCGCCGACGACCTCGGCGAGTTCCTCCGCGTTCGGCTTGACCAGGTCGATCCGCTCCCCCGACTGCAGCAGCGCGGTGAACGGGATGCCCGACGAGTCGACCGCGACCCGGACGTCGTCGCCGTGGCGCTCGCGCACGGCACGGACGAGCACGGCGAGCGCGTCGTCGGGCAGGCCCGGCGGCAGGGACCCGGCGAACACCACCCAGCGGGCGGACGGCCCGGTCGGGGTCGGTCCGGCGGCGTCGGCGACGAGCGCGGCGAGGTCCTCGAGACGACCCGCGAGCGAGGGCCCGGGCTCGTTGAGCTTCGTCGTCGTGCCGGTCGGCTCGGTGACGGTGACGTTCGAGCGGAGCGGGGCACCGATCGGCAGTGCGGCGGTCGGGATGCCCCGGGTCGCCAGGCCGAGCAGGACGGGGTCGAGCTCGTCGCCGGGCAGGACCGCGAGGGTGTCCCCGCCGCTCGCGACGACGACCCGGGAGACGTTGACGCCCTTGCCGCCCGGCTCGGCCGTGGTCCGGACGGCCCGCTGCACAGCGCCGCGCTGCAGCTCGCCGCCCAGCTCGATCGTGCGGTCGAGGGACGGGTTCGGCGTCACGGTGACGATCCGGGTGCTGGGGTGCACGGTGTGCTCCTGCTGGTTCATGCGACCACGACCTCCACGTCGGCGTCGGCGAGCGCACCGGCGAGGTCCGCCGGGGGCTCCTGGTCGGTGACGAGGGTGTCGACCTCGTCGAGTCGGGCGAAGCGCATGAGCGCCTCGACGCCGTGCTTGGCGGCGTCGGCGAGGACGACGCTCCGTCGCGCCGCGAGGACGTAGGCGCCCTTGACCCCGGCCTCGTACTCGTCGGGCGTGCTCAGCCCGAAGCCGGCGGACAGGCCGTTCGTGCCGACGAACGCGATGTCCGGGCGGAGCGCCGCGATCTGCTCGACGGTGGCCGTGCCGACGGCCGCGCTCGTCAGCCCGCGCACCCGCCCGCCGAGCAGGTGCAGCTCGACGTGCTCGCTGTGCTGCAGGGTGGCGGCGATCGGGACCGAGTTCGTGACGACGGTCAGGGTGGCTCCGGGGGTCGCGGGCTCCCAGCGGACCAGCTCGGCGGCGACGGCGGCGCAGGTGGTGCCGGCGTCGAGGGCGATGGACCCGGTGAACGACGACGGCACCAGGCGCATCGCGGCGCGGGCGATCGCCGTCTTCGCGGTGCCGTGCTGCCCCTCGCGCTCGGCGACGGAGAGCTCGACCACGCTGGAGCGTCCGACGGGGACCGCTCCCCCGTGCACCCGGCGCAGGACACCGGCGGTCTCGAGGGCGTCGAGGTCGCGGCGCACTGTCTCGGTCGTGACGTCGAAGTGCTCGGCGAGGTCGGCGACGGACACCCGCCCGGCCGACTGCAGCGTGGCGGCGATGGCGTCCTGCCGCTCGGTTGCGTACATGCCGGAACTCCTTCGTTCTCGTTGGTTCGAGGAACTGTACGTCCGAAAGCAACACGAACGCAACTGTTTCGCGGCAGAACCAACACGAACGAAGGAACGCCCGACCTGCCAGTGCAGATCGGGCGTTCCTGTGGAGGCCGTGTGGGGCGTCAGTCGTCGAAGGGGACCCGGTCGCTCGACCCCACCCCGGCACGCTGCCGGTAGGACAGGTGTCCGCCGAGGTACCCGCCGACGCTCACGACGGTGAGCCCGACGACGCCGAGCGCCTTGCCTGCCGCGGTGTTGCCCTTCCGTCGCTGCCACCACGACAGGCCGAAGAACGTGATGCCGACCCAGTTCACCGCCTGGTGCACCCACCCGGTCCGGCGCTGCTCGAGCGAGAGCTCCGCCCAGTCGACGTAGCCGGCGATCGACGCACTGCCCGCCGATGCGATCCCGACCCCGGTCAGCGTCTGCGCCGCGCGCGCGTTGCCCTTCCCGCCGATCAGGTCGAGGACGGCCGCCGAGATCCAGGCGCCGAGTGGCACCTGCACCATCAGCGGGTGCAGGGGGTGTCCGAACGGCACGCCGTGCAGCAGCTGCCGCAGGGCCTTCGGCTTCGCGACCGCGCGGACGACGCGCGTGTCGAGGTCGACGGCCTTGTCGAGCACGCTGGCGTGCTCGATGGAGTCGGTGAGGCGACGGATGATCGGCAGCTCTGGCATGCCCTGGACGCTAGGCCGCCGGGCCCGGTGTCGGTTCCAGGAACCGGCACCGGGCCTCCCGACCGGTGCGCCCGGCGGACCACGCGACCGGTCAGACCGCGGCGAGCGCCGAGGTGGGCGGGATTCGCGCGGCGCGCGCCGCCGGATACAGCCCCGAGACGCCGCCGATCACCACGGTCGCGGCGAGTCCGCCCCCGACCGCCCACAGCGGGATCGCCACCGGCCACCCCTGCGCGAGCGCGAAGGCGATCGTGACGCCCAGCCCGATGACCACCCCAGCGACACCGCCGAGGAAGGAGAGCAGCAGCGACTCCACCAGGAACTGGTCGCGGATGTTCCGTCGTCGGGCGCCGAGTGCACGCCGGACACCTACTTCTGCCCGTCGTTCGAGGACCGTGATCACCATCGTGTTCGCGACACCGATCCCGCCCACGAGCAGGGCAACCCCACCGATCCCGACCAGGAGCCCGGTGAACGAGTCGTCCGTCGCGTTCTTCGCCGCGAGGGCGTCGGACGGACGGGTCACCCCGACGTCCTGCGGGTGGTCGGGGCTGATCGCGTTCGCCAGGACGTCCCGCGCGTCGGCCACCCGTTCCGGGTCGACGCGCGTGTAGACCGCGGTCGGGTGTCCGTCGAACCCGAGGGTCGTCGCGAGCGCCTGTGGGACGAAGACCTGGTTGTCGAGGTCCTCCGCGAGTTGCAGCGGCGCGAGGACGCCGACGACCTGCACCCACTGTCCGCCGATCCACACCCGGGTGTCCGGCCGGAGCTCGTCGATGCCGAGGTTCTTCGCGGCGACCGCCCCCAGCACGGCCTGGGCGGGGGCGTCCGGCGACGGGTCGACCCACCGTCCGGCCGCCAGGGATCCGCCGAGCACCGTCGGCACGTCACCCCAGACGGTCATCACGCCGATGCCCTTCGTCTCCGCCGCGGGCACGAAGGGGTTCCGGTAGACGCGGCCGTCCTCGGCCTCGCCGACGCCGGCGGCGTCCTGCACGTCGGACTGTCGGAGCGCCGACTCGACGGCCGTGCTCGGCAGGGGCGGGACGTCCCCGAAGCCCTGTGCCTTCGTGACCGTGAGGACGTTCGTGCCGAGTGCGTCGAGCACCTGGTCGAGGGCCGCCTTGCTCGACGACGAGATGCCGACGACGGCGATCATGGCGGCGATGCCGATCGCGATGCCGAGCGCCGACAGCACGACCCGGCCCGGACGGGTCCGGAGCCCGAAGACCCCGAGCCGGAGCAGGTCTCCGGCGCCGACCGTCCGCGGGCGCTGCGCTCGCGCCGTGTGCGCGCTCACCGTCCGGCTCCGACGATCGCGTCGGCGAGGGCACCCGCGTCCGAGGTGCTCGAGTCGTCCTCCACGGCCCCGTCCCGCATCCGCACCTGGCGGGGCAGCGAGGCCGCCAGTGCCAGGTCGTGCGTGATGACGAGCACGGTGGTCCCGGCGTCGTTGAGCTCGCGGAGCAGCCCGAGGATCTTCCGACCGCTCGCGGTGTCGAGTGCACCGGTCGGCTCGTCGGCGAGCAGGATCGTCGGATCGCCGACGATGGCGCGGGCGATCGCGACGCGCTGTTTCTCGCCGCCGGAGAGCTGCGGCGGGCGGTGCCCGACGCGGTGCTCGAGACCGACCCGTCCCAGTGCGTCGACCGCGCGCTCCATCCGAGCCCGACGCGGGACGCCGGCGTAGAGGAGTCCGTCGGCGACGTTCTCCGCCGCGGTCGCGCCGGCCTGCAGGTGGAAGTGCTGGAAGACGAACCCGATGTGCTCGGCGCGGAGCCGGGACAGGTCGTCGTCGCGCATCGACCCGACGTCGTGCCCGGCGATCGTCACGGTGCCCGAGGTCGGCCGGTCGAGCGTCCCGACGGTGTTGAGCATCGTCGACTTGCCGGAGCCCGAGGGACCGACGACCGCGACGAGCTCCCCGGCGGTGACGTCGAGCGACACCCCGCGGAGCGCCTGCACGTCGCCGTAGGTCTTCACCACCTCACGGAGGCGGACCACCGTCTCCGCGGCGCGCGGGCCGGCGACGGCATGATCGGCGAGGGTCGCCGCGCTCACGAGGGCACCACGACCTCGTCGCCCTCGTGCACGTCGCCGGTGACCGCCGCACGACCGTCGGCGACGAGCCCGACCTGCACCGTCACGCGCTTCGTCGTGCCGTCACGTCGGGCGACCTCGACGCTGTACTCGCCGGAGCGTCCGGTCGCGGACAACGCCTGCACCGGCACCGAGAGCACGTCCTTCGCGGTCTGCCCGGGGGCCTCCACCCGGACGGATGCCGCTGCGGGGATGCTCTGGTCGCCGGCGTCGAACGCGATCGTCGTCAGGACGGTCTTGCCGCCCGTGTCCGACTCGTCCGGCTCGGCGTCGACGACCTCGCCCTCGATCGCGTCCTCGCCGCCGTTCAGACGCACCCGGACCTTCGTGCCGACGGCGAGGCGCGCGGCGTCCGCCTGGGACACTGCGGCGTTCACGACGCGCTTCGTGCTCGTGACCTGGAGGACGTCCCCGGCGGCAGGCTGGCCGAGCTTCGCGACGACGGAGTCGACGCGGACGGGGCCGTCGACGAAGACGATGTCGTTCGCCGTGAGCGCGCCGGTGACCTCCAGCCCACGGTCCTCCTGCCAGCGCTGCACCGCTGCCCGGGTGCGCTTGCCGAACGTCTCGTCGACGGACACGTCGTAGCCCAGGGCGGCGAGGTCCTCGTTGAGCTGCCGGACGTCGGCCCCCTCGATGCCGTACTCGAGCGTCCGCCAGAGCGGGGTGGCGCCGTACATCGCACGGACCGGTCGCTCGTCGACCGCGTACACCGGCTGGTCCTGCTCGATGACCTGTCCGGGTTCGGGCAGCCAGGTCACGGTACCGGACGCCGCGCCCGGGACCCCGGTCGGTGCGCCGTACCCGAGGGCACCCGCGAACAGCTTCGAGTCGGTCAGGTCCCCCTTCTCGACCGGGGCGGTGGCCTGCTTGCTGCGGGTCTCGGCGGCCGAGGACTCCGTCGGGGTCCCGCCGACGACCGCCCACGTGCCGACTCCGGCTGCCAGCACGGCGACCAGGCACGCACTGACGACGACGGTGCGCCCGCGCACGGTCCCGGTCACTTCGTCTGCACCTTCGCGCCGGAACCCTCGTAGCACTTCCCGAGGACGTCCGCGTACGCGGTGTCGCCCGCTGGGGCCCGGTACGCGTCCGCGCGCTCCGGGTCGTCCGGGTAGTCGGTGTACCCAGCCTTCCGCATGCACTCCGCGACCTTCAGGGCGAGCGCCCGGAACTCCGCGCTGTCCCGACCGCTCTCGGCCTCGCGCGCCGCCTCGGGGTCGTGCTCCCGCGTGCACTCCGCCAGGGCGTCCTGCTGACCCTGCACGTCTCCGGTCGTCGGGGTGAACCGGTAGTCGTCGTCGGTCACGTCGTAGCCCGCGTCCCGCATGCAGGACGCGACGGCGTGGTCACTGCTCGTCTCGGCGGGGCCCGTCGGCCGGCCGGGGTCCGGCTGCGAGGCGGAACAGCCGGCGAGGACGCCGGCGAGGACGAGGATCGCCGCGGCGATCCCGGTGCTGGTGATGGTCCGTGTCATGGTGCTCCTCGCGTCGTCGGGGATGGTGGTGGTCCTGGTGCGGCCGGTCATGATCAGTTGCCCCGCGTCTTCGTGTCGGGCGCGTGCTTCGCCAGGCACTCGTCGAGGTGGTCGTCGAACGCCGGGTCCTCGGAGAGGGCGCCGTAGTCGATGACCCCCGGCTTCTGCGCCGGTGCGTCCGGGTACTCCTCGCGCACGCAGGCGTCGACCGCGGCGTACTGGCGCTTCCACTCGTCCTTCTGCGCCGAGTCGGCGGACTGCACGCCGATCTGCTGGTTGCACGTCTGTGCGGCCTCCAGGAAGGCAGCCTGATCGACCCCGGGCGGCGTGAGCACCGAGCCGCTGGTGACCTCGTCGTCGCTCGGGTCCTCGGCCTCGAAGCCGGCGTCCCGCATGCAGGACCCCCACTTCGACCCGAGCCCGCTGGACGCGGCGGTGTCAGCCGCTCCCGCCGTGTCGTGCGCGGTGCACCCGGCGAGGGCGAGCGGAGCGCCGACGACGAGCGCGAGGACGACGGCGGCCCGGTGGAGGTTCGAGGGAGTCGGTGTGGTGGTGTGGTTCATGCATCCAGGACACCGGACAGGGTGTTTCGCGAACGGCTGCCCGCGGATTACACCGACGAAACACCGATCACACCGACGAGACACCGATCACACCGACGAGACACCGACGACGGCGCGGAGCCCACCGTCGGGCAGGGGCTCGAGCCGGAGCGACCAGCCGTGCGCGTCCGCGATCGCGGCGACGATCGACAGCCCGAGGCCGCTGTGCCGCTTCGAGCCCGGGTGGTCCCCGCGACGGAACGGCTCGGTGAGGTGCTGGACCTCGTCCGGGTCGACGAGCACCCCGGTGTTCTCGACCGTCACCCCGTGCACGCCTGTGCGGACGAGGACCGTGCCGCCCGGTTCGTTGTACTCGATCGCGTTGTCGACCAGGTTGCCGACGAGTTGCCGGACGAGCAGCGGTTCGCCGGTCAGCCCGCGGGGCACGTCCTGCTCGTCGACGACGAGCGTGACGTCGGCGTCACGCGCAGCACCGGCGGCCTGCGCGACGACGTCACGGGCGACGGCACCGAGGTCGACCGCCGTCGACCGGTCCTCGAGTCCGCGCTCCGCCTCGGCGAGCACCAGGAGCGAGTCGACGAGGTGCTCGGTGCGACGGTTCTGCTCGAGGAGCTCCGCCCGGACCGCCGCGAGCTCGGCCGGGGTGGCGTCGTCGGGCAGCCCGATCTGCACCGACGCGCGCTGCACCGCGAGCGGCGTGCGCAACTCGTGCGCGGCCTGCGCCACGAACCGCCGTTGGCTCGCGAACGCCGCCTCGAGCCGGTCGAGCAGGGCGTCCACCGTGCGCGCGAGCCTGCGGAGTTCGTCGTCGGGACCGTCGAGCGCGATGCGTTCGTGGAGGGTCGACGCCGAGATCCGGTCGGCGGTGCGCGCCATCCGGTCGATCGGGCGCAGGACCTGGCGGCTCAGGACCCAGCCGAGCAGACCGGCGAGCACCCCCGCGACGGCGATGCCGACCGCCGACCACTGCCACTGCTGCTCGGCGGCGACCTGCACGAAGGCGACCGCACCGGAGGGCACCGCCGAGGGGTCGACGTGCGGATCACGTCCGACCGACGGCGTCGCGGCCGAGGACAGCGCCGTCGGTCGGAACTCGGTGGCTGCGCGGAGCGACCACTGGGACGCGAGCGCGACGAACACGAGCACGCCCGTGGTCAGGGCCATCGCGGAGACCGCGAATCCGACGGTCGTCCGGACGCCGATGCTCCAGAGCCGCGTCACAGTGCGTACCCGCACCCCGGGACGGTCCGGATCGGGTCCGGCGGCCCGAGCTTCTTGCGGAGCTTCGACAGGGTCACCCGGACGGCCGCCGTGAACGGGTCGATGTTCATGTCCCAGACCTTCTCGAGCAGCTCCTCGGACGAGACGATGCGACCGTCCGCGCGGAGCAGCACCTCGAGCACGCCGAGCTCCTTCGACGTCAGGTCGAGCGGTCGGCCGTCGCGGGTGGCGATGCGCCGGTTCGAGTCGACGACGATCCCGTCCCGCTCGAGCACCGGCGCGACCGGCGCGACGCTCCGCCGCCCGAGCGCACGGACCCTGGCGACGAGCTCCGGGTACTCGAACGGCTTCGCGAGGTAGTCGTCCGCACCGAGTTCGAGCCCGTGCACGCGGTCTGCCAGCGTGGTCGCGGCGGTCAGCATGAGGATCCGGGTCAGCGAACCCCTCGCCGCGAGTCGACGCGCGACCTCGTCCCCGTGCAGACCCGGCAGGTCGCGGTCGAGCACGACGACGTCGTAGTCGTTCACCGACAGGAGTTCGTCCGCCTCGTCGCCCCGGTGGGCGACGTCGACGGCCATGTCCTGGCGACAGAGTCCCTTCGCGACGAGATCGGCCAGGGAGGTCTCATCGTCGACCACGAGTACACGCACATTCGACATTTCACATGCGATGTCTATGAATCCGCTGAGTCGAGGTGGACGGTCCCCCGCCGTTCGTCGAACCGCACGACGAACTCGGTCGTCTCCGCGGATCGGGTGATGAACAGGGGGACGGTTTCGACGGTCTGTGGTTCCATGCGACCACCGTCGCGCGTGCACTGTTTCGCGGCCGTAACGCTGCCGGGGGCGACGCAACGACCGGGAGGCCCGGTGCCGGTCCGTCGGACCGGCACCGGACCTCCCGGCCGCACCCTGCCGCGGGGCGGACGCGACCTACTCCTCGACGATCTCCGCGAGCTCGAACGGCTCGACCGTCAGCTCGTCGCCGCCCGCGGCGACGTCCACGCGGACGGTGTCCCCGTCGCGGACGTCCCCGGACAGGATCGCCCGCGCCAACCGGTCGTCGATCTGCCGCTGCATGAGGCGGCGGAGCGGCCTCGCCCCGTAGACGGGGTCGTAGCCGCGGTCGGCGAGCCAGCTGCGCGCCGCCGGCGTCACGGCCAGCTCGAGTCGGCGGTCCGACAGACGACGAGCCAGACGGTCGACGTACAGCGACACGATCTGGCCGAGGTCGTCGGTGGTGAGCGCCTGGAACACGACGATGTCGTCGAGACGGTTCACGAACTCGGGCCGGAACGCCTGCTGCACGAGCTCACGCACGGCCTCGTCCCGTTGCTCGTCCGTGAGCGTCAGGTCGGTCATGAACTGCGATCCGAGGTTCGACGTCAGGACCATGATCGTGTTCCGGAAGTCGACCGTGCGCCCCTGCCCGTCGGTCAGGCGTCCGTCGTCGAGCACCTGGAGCAGGACGTCGAACACCTCGGGGTGCGCCTTCTCGACCTCGTCGAGCAGCACCACCGAGTACGGGCGGCGCCGGACGGTCTCGGTGAGCTGCCCGCCGGCCTCGTACCCGACGTACCCGGGCGGGGCACCGATGAGCCGAGCGACCGAGTGCTTCTCGCCGTACTCGCTCATGTCGATGCGGACGAGGGCCTTCTCGTCGTCGAACAGGAACTCGGCGAGCGCCTTGGCGAGCTCGGTCTTGCCGACGCCGGTGGGGCCGAGGAACAGGAACGAGCCCGTCGGGCGGTCCGGGTCGGAGATGCCGGCGCGGGTGCGACGCACCGCCTCGGACACGGTGGACACCGCGGCGCGCTGCCCGATGATCCGACGACCGAGTTCGGTCTCCAGGTGCAGGAGCTTCTCGGTCTCACCCTGCAGCAGGCGCCCCATCGGGATGCCCGTCCACTGCGCGATCACGGCGGCGATGTCCTCGTCCGTGACGCTGTCGTTCACCATGCGGTCGGCGCTCTCGGCCTGCTCGGCCGCCGCGAGCTCGGCCTCGATCCGGGGCTTCTCGCCGTACTCGATGCGCGACACCGTCTCGTACTGCGCCTCCCGCTGCGCGCGCTGGCTGCGCATGTTCAGCTCGTCGAGCTGCTGCTTGAGCTCACCGATGCGGTTGAGGCTCGCCCGCTCGGCCTGCCACCGCTGCTCGAGCTCGTCGAGCCGCTCCTGGCGCCCGGCGAGCTCCGCGCGCAGGGTCGCCAGCCGCGCCTTCGACGCGTCGTCCTTCTCCTGCTTCAGCGCGAACTCCTCGACGCGCAGGCGGTCCACGCTGCGCTTGAGCTCGTCGATCTCGACCGGGCTCGAGTCGATCTCCATGCGCAGTCGGCTGGCGGCCTCGTCGATGAGGTCGATCGCCTTGTCGGGGAGCTGGCGACCGGAGATGTAGCGGTTCGACAGGCTCGCGGCGGCGACCAGGGCGGAGTCGTTGATGGTCACCTTGTGGTGCGCCTCGTACCGCTCCTTGAGTCCGCGGAGGATCGCCACGGTGTCCTCGACGCTCGGCTCCCCCACGAACACCTGCTGGAAGCGGCGCTCGAGCGCGGCGTCCTTCTCGATGTACTCGCGGTACTCGTCGAGCGTCGTCGCGCCGATCAGCCGCAGCTCACCGCGGGCGAGCATCGGCTTGAGCATGTTCGACGCCGCGACGGACCCTTCACCGCCGCCGGCCCCCATCAGCGTGTGCAGCTCGTCGATGAACGTGATGACCTGACCGTCCGAGTCGTCGATCTCCTTGAGGACGGCCTTGAGCCGCTCCTCGAACTCGCCGCGGTACTTCGCGCCGGCGATGAGGGCGGACATGTCGAGCGACACGAGCCGCTTGTCCTTCAGCGAGTCGGCGACGTCGCCGGCGACGATGCGCTGCGCGAGACCCTCGACCACGGCGGTCTTGCCGACCCCGGGCTCACCGATGAGCACGGGGTTGTTCTTGGTCCGCCGCGTCAGCACCTGGGAGACACGGCGGATCTCGGCGTCACGACCGATCACCGGGTCGAGCTTGCCGCTCCGCGCGATCGCGGTGAGGTCGACGCCGTACTGCTCGAGGGCGGTCTTCTGCCGTTCCTGCGAGTCGGGGGCGCCCTGGAGGTTCGCCATGCGGTCCGTCCTTTCCGTGCGGTGGTGGTGTACTTGAGTCTACTGCACTCAACTTACGAGCGCAGCGGTGCATTCCGGATCCCGACCGCGCTGACGACGGCTCCGGCGGCGAGCAGCAGCGCCATCACGACCATCGCGCGGTGCAACCCGTCGACGCTCACCCCGCCACCCAGGACGACGCCCGCCAGGGCCACCGTCACCAGCCCGGCGATGCGGGCGACCGCGTTGTTCACGGCGGACCCGGCACCGGCCTCCGCCTGCGGCACCGATCCGAGGACGGCACTCGTCAACGGCGTCACCATGGTCGCGATCCCCGCGCCGATCAGCACGAGCCCGGGCAGCACCGACCACCAGTAGCCCGCCGGGTCGTCGCCGGCGAGCAGCATCAGCAGCGCGCCGACCGCGGCCACGGCTGGCCCGGCAGCCATGAACCACCGTGGACCGTACCGGCCGGAGAACGAACCGACCGTGGTGGACAGCGCCAGGAGCATCAGCGTCGGCGGCAACGTCGCGAGTCCGGCGACCCACGCGGGGAAGTCCCACACCTCCTGCAGGAACAGGGTCACGACGAAGAACACCATCCCGAGCGCCCCGTAGATCGAGAGCGTCGCCAGGTTGCCGACCGTGAAGTTGCGCGCGCGGAACAGCTCCAGCGGCACCAGGGGCGAGCCGGCGGTCCGGGTCACGCGGAGCTCCCACGGCACGAAGGCCACGAGGGACGCCGCGCCGAGCACGAGCGCGGCGACGACGACCGGCGCGCCCCACCCGAGGCGCTCCTGCTCGATCAGGCCGAGGACGACACCGCCGACCCCGACCACGGCGAGCACCGCGCCGATCACGTCCACCCGCGGACGGTCGCCGGTGACCACGTCGCCGGAGATCCGCCGGACCAGGGGGATCGTCACCGCGATCGGCACGGCCGTCACCACGAAGATCCAGCGCCAGCCGATGCCGTCGACGATCAGCCCGCCGACGACCGGCCCGAGGATGGACGCGGCGCTCGACCAGGCCGTCCACGACCCGATCGCCTTCGCCTGCGCGGCGCCCCGGAACGCCGCGACGATGAGCGCCAGGGCGCTCGGGGTCACGAGCGCCCCACCGACACCCTGGAACGCCCGGGCGACGACCAGGACCTCGCCCGTCGGCGCGATCGCGCACACCACCGAGGCGACGCCGAAGACGACCAGGCCCCACCGGATGATCCGGACCCGGCCGAACAGGTCCGAGAGGGAGCCGGCGACCAGGATCAACGAGCCGAGCGTGACCAGGTAGGCGTCGACGGTCCACTGCTGCACGACGAGACCACCACCGAGCTCCCGGCGGATCGCGGGCAGGGCGACGTTGACGACGCTCGAGTCGAGCCCGACGACGAAGGACGCCAGGATCGCGACCACGAGGACCACCCGGCGGTCGTCACGGAGCGGGGCCGTTGCGGCCGGAGCGGTCATGCGCCCCATCCTCCTCGTCGGAGTGATCCGGCGACCGGTTGCGCCGACGAAACAGCGCGCTCGCGAGCATCGTCGACATGCAACATGTCAACGCCCCCACTCGTCCACGTCTCGCCGGCCTCGACGCCGCTCGCGGGCTCGCCGTCCTCGGCATATTCGCCGCGCACGTCGGAGCGGCGGACACGCTCTTCGACTGGACGGATCCGTCGAGCTGGCCCGACCTCGTGAACGGTCGCTCCTCGGTCCTGTTCGCGCTCTGCGCCGGGGCCTCCCTGGTCCTGCTCACCACCGGTCCGGGGCCGGCCGGTCGGGTCCGCGACCGACGGCACGTCCTCGCCCGTGCCGCGACGCTCCTGGCGATCGGCGGGCTCCTGACCCTGGTGCCCGGAGGCGTGCTCGTCATCCTGCCGACCTACGCCGTGCTGTTCGTCGCCGCGCTGCCGTTCCTGCGGCTCCGGCTCCGCTGGGTCGTCCTCGCCGCCGTGCTCGCCCTCGTGGTCGGTCCCGTGCTCGCCCTCGTCGGACAGGCCGTCGTCGAGATGACCGGCGGCAGCAGCACCGCGGGGCTGCTCTTCACCGGGTACCCCGCCGTGTCGTGGTTCGGGGTCGTCCTCGCGGGCGTGCTCGTGGCTCGACTCGGGCTCGACCGCGCCGACGTCCTGCGCCGGGTGCTCCTGGTGGGTGTCGGGCTCGCCGCGACCGGGTACGGAGCCGGAGCCGCGATCGGCACCGCACTCGGCATCACGGGACCGGTCGGGACGATGATCCCCGTCGGCGGAGGCGGGGACAGCGGCAGCGGCAGCGGCAGCGGCAGCGGCAGCGGCTCCGCGCCGGTGGCGCCCGCCGTCCCGGAGGGCGGCCCCGGCATCGTCGCCCAGAACCCGCCCTTCCCACGGATCGACTGGGCACGCCTGCTCGACGTCACCCCGCACGCCGGGTCGACCTTCGAGCTCGTCGGAGCCCTCGGCATCGCCCTCGCAGTGCTGGCTGCGCTCGGGCTCCTCGGTCGGTACGCCCCGACGGTCCTGCTCCCGCTCAGCGCCGTCGGCCGTCTCGCGCTGACGCTCTACTGCGCGCACGTCCTGGCCGTCGGCGTCTGGTCGCGATCGGGCGAACCGGACCCGCTGCCGGCACTCGGCGGGTGGGGGCCCTTCGTCGTCCTCCTCGTGGCCGCCGTCGTCGCCGCACTGCTCGTCCACCGCTCCGGGCGTCGGGGTCCCCTCGAGGCGCTCACCCGACGTGCCGCCCGAGCACTCGACGATCCACCGACCACGACGTCCTGACGTCGAGCAGGACCAGGGCCGGAGCAGGACGTCGCCCGAACGCCGAAGCCCCCGCGACCAGAGTGGTCGCGGGGGCTGCCGACAGGACGGGGCTGGGTGTCCTAGTTCTTGGGCTCGGCGGTCGAGTGCACGTCGGGCTGCACCGAGGGGCCGGGGTTGACGACGGGCTGCGCGGTCGGCTGCGCCGTGTTCTGCACGGTCGGACCGGTCGTCGCCGTGTTCACGGTGCCGTCGTCGTTCTTCTTCTTGTCGTCGCCCATCTCCTTCTTGAAGATGTTGATCGACTGGCCCAGGCCCTTGGCGAGCGCCGGGAGCTTGGTGGCACCGAACAGCAGGATGATGATCCCGAGGATGATCAGCAGGTGGATCCCCGTCAGGTTTCCGAGCATCATGTCTCCTTGTTCTGGGTCTGGCGACGCCCGTCCGGTCATCGTCGACCGGGAGGGCGGAAGTCCGTCGTCCGATCATCGTAACCCGCACCCGACCGGAAGCCCAGGCGGGAGCCGGAACGGACACCGTTCGCACAGGCTGCACCGGACGACATGGCAGCACCCCCGGAGGCCGTTGCTCTCCGGGGGCGCGCTGTTGCGACCGCGGGTCAAGGCGCGGCCGTACCGGTGGTGACACCGGACACGTCCAGTATATCAGTCCAGAGTGCGACGCTCCGGATCGAGGAGGGCGTCGTCGAGCGACCAGAGCGCCGCGCCCTCCGTCAGGCGAGCAACCTCGGCGTCGGACAGCCCGCGGACCCGGAAGCCCACGCGCTCCCCCGGCAGCAGCGTCATGAAGCCGCGGTCGACGGTGCCGGTCGGCGCGATGCGGTCCGGCTGCACGAGCAGGTCCCGCACGAGCGACTCGGCCTCGACGACCAGGTCGTGTCCGTCACCGTCGGCCGCGGGGGCGACCGTCGTGCGGTACCGCGCCGGCTCCCACTGCACGTCCTTGTCCGGCGACGCGGTCCAGACCGCACGACGCCAGTCCATGTCCGCCACGACGAGCTCACGCGTCGGGTCGTCCAGGACGCCGACCGACTCGGGCAGGTCGACGACGGCGACGCCGGCCTCCGACAGCCGGACGGGCAGCGTGACCTCGGCGAGGATCCTGCCGGACACGTGCATGCGCCGGACCCGCACCACGCTGTCGCGACCGCCGCGGGAGGACCGCACCGCGATCTCGACGGGCGAGTGCCCGAACGACCCGGGCGACACCCCGAGCGACAGCGTGTCGACGAGCCCTCCGGACTCGGAGGCGCCGTCGGCGGTACCGGTGCTCGCGGCGGTCCCGGCTGCCCCGTCGAGGGGAGCCGACGTGCCGACGTGGTCCGCGCCTCCAGGCCGGTCTCCGGACGACGTCGGAACCGCGTCGTCGTCAGCGGACGGACGCACGACGGGCCGGATCGCCAGCAGGACGTCGTCGTACAGCCGACGCAGCTCGTGGGCGAGCGGCTTGAGCCGCCCCGCGGAGTCGATCGCGGACCACGACGCCACCGGCCACAGGTCGTTGAGCTGCCAGACGACGACCCCGGTGTTCCGCGGCCAGTGCGTCCGCCAGTGCTCGACGCCGGTCGCGACGGCCCGCGTCTGCTGCAGCTGCGTCAGGTAGTGCCAGCGGTCGAACTCGGCCGGATCGACGACGCCGAAGCGCGGCTCGATCCCCCGTGCCAGCTTGCCCATGCCGTCGTCGGCCTTCTGGTGGTGCACGACACCGGGCGAGTCCACGCGCAGCGGCTCGTCCGTGACCGCGTCGCGGAGGGTGCGCCAGGCGGGCGGTGCCTGCCACCCGAACTCGGACACGAACCGCGGGACGGAGTCGCGGTAGTGGTCGTCGGACAGCCGGTTCCAGACGTCCCACGAGTGGTGCGTCTCGTGGTCGACGTCGTTCGCGGGCAGGGTCTCGGAACCCGACCAGGGCGAGGCGACCGTGTAGAAGCGCGACGGGTCGACCGCGTCGACGATCGTCGGGAGGAGGTCGAGGTAGTAGTCGAGCCCCCAGCCGCGGTCACCGAGCTCCTCGGCCCAGCCGTCCGCGTCGTGCAACCAGATGTTCTCGTTGTTGCCGTTCCAGACCACGAGCGACGGGTGGCCGGCCAGGCGTGCGACGTTGTCCCGGGCCTCGGCGACGACCTCACTGCGGATCGGCTCGATCTCGGGGTAGGCCGCGCAGGCGAACGCGAAGTCCTGCCAGACGAGCAGGCCGAGCTCGTCGCAGACGTCGTAGAAGTCGTCGGACTCGTAGACCCCGCCACCCCACACACGGACGAGGTTCACGCCGAGGTCCGCGGCGACGCCGAGCCGGTCCGCGGTCCGCGCGCGGTCCACCCGCGACACGATGACGTCGTCCGGGATCCAGTTCACGCCGCGGACGTCGATGACGGTGCTGTTCACCACGACGGTGAAGGGCTTGCCGATCGCGTCGTCCGCGGTGTCGATCCGGGCCGAGCGGAAGCCCGTCTTCGCCGTCCGACGGTCCAGGACCTCGCCGTCGACGGTCTGCAGCTCGACGGTCACGTCGTACCGGGGCTGCTCGCCGTAGCCGCGCGGCCACCAGCGCCGCACCTCGGGCACGCGCACCGTGACGACGGTCTCGTCGTCCTTCGGGGTCAGCTGCGCCCGGGAGCGCTGTCGGGTCGTCCCGCCGTCCACGGTCGGGCCGGCGACCGTGACGACGAGCACGAGGTCGTCGTCCTCACCGTCCTGGTCGAGGTCGTTCATCCCGGACCGCTCGACCCGCACGTGCGCGTCGAGGACGCCCTCGCCGGCCTCGACGTCGACCAGCGGCTTCACCTCGGCGAGCCGCGCCGTGGACCAGCGCTCGATCGCGACCGGACGCCACGGACCGCTCGTCACCGCGGTCAGACCCCAGTCCCAGCCGAAGTTCGAGGCCTGCTTGCGGATGTACGGGAACGGCTCGTCGTACGGTCCCGGCATCGAGCCGGCGCGGGCGGCGACCCGGCCGGCCTCGCGGTACGGCGACTCGAAGAGCAGCTCGAGCTCGCGGTCGCCCGCGGCACCCGGGACGTCGTTGAGGTCGAACCGGTACCGCCGGTGCATGTTGCGGGTGGTGCCGACGACCACGCCGTCGAGGCTCAGCTCGGCGACCGTGTCGAGCCCCTCGCACACCAGGTCGACGCGCTCGTGCCCCCGAGGTGCGACGTCCACCGTCCGCCGGTAGGCCCAGTCGGCCCGGCCGACCCACTTCGCGCCGTCCTCGTTGCGGTCGAACGTCGGGTCCGCGACGAGTCCCTCGCGTTCGAGGTCCGTGTGCACCTGACCCGGCACCGTGGCGGGGATCGTGCGACCCGTGATCCCGGCCGGTGCCCCGGTCGGCACCTGGTCGCCGGCGATCGCCACGGTCCAGTCGTCGCGGAGTTCCTCGCGCTCGAGGGTCATGCGGGTCCTTTGCTGGGCGGACGGGGAGGGCGGACAGGAGCCGGCGGCGGCTCGTGGCCGCCCCGGCACCGTGACACCGGCCGGCGGTCGTGCCCGTGGTCGCGTGAGCGGCCGGGAGGCACGGCACCGGTCGCCCAGGCGTCGTCGCGTCCGCGCGCGCGGACGAGTGCTCGTCGCGCGCGAGGATGCTCGGCGATGCTAGTACGTCGACCTTGCCGGCGACCACGTCCGCGACGACGGACCGCGCGACGCGTCCTGACGGCGTCGGGCCCCGTCGGGTCGTGTCCGCCCTCCGGCCCTGCGTGGCAGGGTGGTGCGGTGATCACCGTCGAACTCGCCCGGTCGCTGCGCGACGCCGGACTCCGCTGGCACCCGGGGACGGGCGACCGGTTCGTGATCGACAAGCCCGGGGTCGACGACGACGTCTACACCGTCTCCGAGATGACGGTGGAGCGGCACGACCACCCCAGCGGCACCTCGCTCGGCTTCAACGGGACGACGGAGTGGGCGCTCGACTCGGTCGAGGCGTCCGAGTCGCTCTGGCTCCCGCGGGAGGACCAGCTGCGCGACCTGCTCGGACCGGCGTTCGTGTCGCTCGCCGCCGGGTTCGTCGTGACGGCGACGATCGACGGGGTCGCCCGGGAGTTCCGGAGCGCGGACGCGGCCGAGGCGTACGGGGACGCACTGCTCGCGTACATCACGGCCGCACTCGCCTGACGGACCGCCCCGGCCGGCGCTGAGGCCGGTCGGGGCGGTCACGTCATCGCGTTTCGCTCAGTCGTCCGTGGGCGTCACCGAGTCCTTCCGACGGCTGCGGCGGATCCACACCAGGAGCACCGCGCCTCCGAGCAGGAGCACGATCGCTGCGGGCAGCGCGACCGCGAGGACCGAGGAACCGGTGAAGGCGAGCTCGATCGGCGTCGGCTCCGCTCGGACGATCGTCCGCACCCGCTCCGACGAGACCTCGGCGCCCTGCGGTGCTGCTCCTGTGGTCGCGGACCCGCCTACGGCCCCGGTCGCGATCCCGGTTCCGGCGAACGTGCTGGTGCCTCCGGTCTGCTGGGTGGTCACGTCACTCTCCACGACGGTGTCGCCGTCCGCCCGCGCGACCATCCCGGTGACCTGACCGACGATCACGACCTCGCCGGCCGCTGCCTCCGCGTCGGTCACCGTGTGCGGCGCCGACGTCGCGGTCGTCCGGGCCCCCGGCTCGAGGGCGGTCTGCTCGAGGTCCATCGCGACCGAGCCGTCCTGCGGCGCGATGTGCTCGGCCGTCAGGTTGCCGGTGTTGACCACGGTGTAGTGGACACGCACCTGGTCGCCCGGACGGAGCACCCGGTCGTCGTCCAGCGCGACGAGCTGCCCCGCGCGGTCCTCGACCACGGGCTCCGCGGTCAGGTCGAGTGCGCTCGCGGCGGTGAGCCCGACGCGGACCTCGTCCCGGCCGTTCGCGGTCAGTGCGTCCGGACCCACGGCGTCGACGACCGCAGCGACGGTCACCTGTCCGCGCTCGACGTCGGCCTGGTCGAGGACGTGGTCCGGAGCGGTGCAGTCGACGGACGCCCCCGGGGCGAGCGGCTCCGTGCCGCATTCGACGGGGAGGTCGGCCAGCTCGACGACCTCGCTCGTGACCGACCCGAGCGTCACGGTACCGGTGTTGGTCACCCGCACGCCGACTGCGACGTGGTCACCGGCGCGCGGCGCGGAGGAGTCGTTCCCGGCGAGGTGCGCGAGCACCTGCACGTCCACGGCGGGAGTCCGGTCGATGTCGGTACCGGCTCGCGTCGACGCAGTCACACGACGGTCATCCGTCCCGGTGGCCGTCGCGGCGAACGCGAAGTCGACCCGGCCGGCATCGACGTCCGCCTGGGACAGGCGGTACCGCGCCACCGTGCAGGCGGCCTCGGCTCCCGGGGCCAGCGTGTCGTCGGCGCAGGTGACGGCGAGGTCCTCGCGGTCGTCGACCGCCGCCGTCAGGCCGTGCACCGTGACGTTGCCGGTGTTGCGCACCCGGAGCGAGGCCTCGACCTCGTCCCCGGCGACGGGCGTCGCGTGTGCGCCGTCGACGACCTTCGCGGTCGCGTTCGTGTCGATCGCCGGAGCCCGGACGACGGACAGCGTCGTGTCCCCGGTTGCTTCGGCTCGCTGCTTGTTCGTGCCGGTCGCTGCGGCCTTCGTGTCGAAACGGACGGATCCAGCGTCGATGTCGGCCTGCGTCAGGGCGTACTGCGACACGGAACAGGTGGTCTCGGCGCCGGGGGCGAGCGCGTCGGTGACGCAGTCGACGTCCAGGTCGTCGCGGTCGACGACCGTTCCGCGGACACCCGTGACCGTGACGTTGCCGGTGTTGCGCACCGTCATCTCGACCGTCGCCGTGTCGCCGGCGAGGGGCACCTCGTGCTCGTTCGCGTCGAGGACGCTCGTCGCGGTCGTCGACACCGCGGGCACCCGGGCGAGCGAGACGGCTGCGGTGTCCGCCGCGGAGGCCTCGCGTCCGTCGGGACCGGTCGCACGCACCGTCACGGCGAGTTCGACCGTGCCGGCGTCGACCTCGTCCTGGGTGAGCTCGTGGTCGTCGATCGTGCACGTCACCTCGGCCCCGGGCGCGAGGGTGCCCTCAGGGCACTCGGATGCGAGCTCGCGGCCGTCCACCTCGACTGCCAGGTCGGAGAGCGTGACGTTCCCGCTGTTGCGGACGAGGACGTCCAGCGCGACGTGGTCGCCGGCCCGCGGTGCAGAGCCCTCGTCGACGAGTGCGGCGTGTGCGACAGCGGTGACGCCGCGGAGCTGGTCGATCGTGACCGAGGACGTGTCCGATGCCGCGACGTCCTGGCCCTTCGGGCCGCGCGCGGTCACCTCGGCGGTCAGGTCCACCGCGCCGCGGTCGATGTCCGCCTGGGTGAGTGCACCGTCCTCGACGGTGCACTCGACGTCCTCGCCGGGGGCGAGCGGTCCGGGCGGGCACTCCACCGGGAGTCCGCCGTGGTCGGCGATCACCGCGACGAGGTCGGACAGCGTGACGTTGCCGGTGTTCTCCACGACGAGGGTCGACGTGATCCCGTCGCCCACCGCCGGACGGCCATCCTGCGACTGCACGGCCGACGTCAGGACGGAGTCGACGGCCGGCGCCTGCGCCACGGTGTCCTGGGTCGTCGCAGCGTCGGAGCTCACCGTGCCGCCGGTCGCGCCGGTGCCGTGCAGCGCCGCGGCGAAGGCGACCGAGCCCGCGTCCACATCCGCCTGGGTCACCGTGTGGGACCCCTCGACGGTGCAGTCGATCGACGCACCCGGGGCGAGCGGGCCGTCCGGGCAGGTCGCACGGAACCCGGGGCGGTCCGCGATGGTGACCTCGAGGTCCGTGATCGAGACGTTCCCCGTGTTGGTGACCCGCGCCTCCAGGCCGATCTCGTCGCCGACGCCGGGTCGCCCGACGGCCTTCGAGGTGACGGTCAGGTCGGCAGCCGGCTGTCCGGCCGTCGCGGCGACGGATGCGGAGGCCGTCGCCGTCACGTCCTGCCCGAGTCGAGAGGACGCGTGCACCGACACGGCGTCGGTGACCGACCCCGCGTCGATGTCGTCCTGGGTGACGGGCCGCGCCGGCTCCGCGCACTCCGTCTGTGCGCCCGGCGCGAGCTCACGCACGGCGCAGGCGCCCTCGTCGGCCTGGCCGGTGGCCGCGAGGTCGCGGACCGTGACGTTGCCCGCGTTCCGGACGGTCGTGACGAACGTGACCGACTCTCCGAGGTCCGCCACCGCGTCACCGTTGCCGCCGGTCAGTTCCGCGCGCTCGGATGCCTCGAGCACGTTGTCCTCGGGCAGGAAGGTCACCGAGGAGTCGACGGCGACGTCGAGGCCCTTCGTCTGTGCGACGTCGGACGAGGACACCGTGTAGGTCCCTGGCGTCGTCGCGATGACGTCGAAGGAGACCGTGCAGTCAGCCGAGTCGATGGCCAGGTCGCCGCGGACCGACACCGCCGTCGCACCACCGGCGACGTCCGTGTCGGCGTTCGCGCAGGTGGTCTCGACCTTCGCGTCGTCGGCGACTGTCAGCCCGTCGGGGAGGCGCTCCGAGAACGACCAACCGGGCTTCCCGCCCTTCTCCGAGGTGTTCACGACCCGCAGCGACATCCGCGCCGTGTCGCCGACGATCGGCGTGCCCGCGAAGGCGTTGGCGAGCGTCGGGGTCGAGTCGACGATCGTCACCCGGTCGATGGCACCGTCGTTGCCGCTGTAGGAGGTCTGCTTGTTGACGAGCCGCCAACGCAGCTGCTCGCCCTGGAAGAGCACGCCGCCGCTCGAGACGAACTCGCCGCCACGGTACGTCGCACCGTTGACCGTGTAGCTCGCCGAGCGCTCGTCGTCGCACGGGTCGATGGGCCGATCCGACACCGAGTGCTCCTCGTTGCCGTCGACGAGCCGGAAGTCGAGCAGCGGGTGCGCGTAGTTCGCGCAGGCGCCGGCCGCCGCGTTGACGCCGAACGACACGAAGCGCCCGCTCGCGCCCAGGGAGAACGCGTCCTTCGACTCGATCTGCACGCCGTCGCGGGGCAGGTCACGCGAGGACGTCCACGCGCTGATCACGTGGTTCCGAAGCCCGTCGGACTCGGGGTCGGCGACCTTGCCGAGGACCTCACCGAGGGCTCGGAGCTGTGCGTTGCTGGAGCACCCGGCCATGTTCGTGCTCTCGGCACTCGTGATGATGCCGTTGCACTGTGAGGCATCGATCCAGGCTCGGTCGGCCGTGTAGGTCCCGCCGTCGCTGCCGACGTACTGGTCGAGCATGATCGGTGTCGTGCCGAGACCGTTCTCGAAGTCCTCGACGAACAACGGGCGGGGGTCGAGCGCGGTGCGGGCCAGCCCGCGCCCCGCGGAGGCCGGGTCAGCGGGGGCTGCCGCAGCCGGGACGACGGTGCCCAGCGTCGATGCGACGACGGCGGCGAGTGCGGTCGCGGACAGGGACGCAGAGAGAGCGGGCAGGGACGAACGCCCCCGTGATCGAGTGAGCAAAGGTCCTCCTGGTTCGGGATGAGCGCATATCAGTATGTCGCACGTTGTATACGCCCGCAAGAGCTGGGGATGGAGGATCGTCCCTGGATGTTCCCGGCACGTGCTCTGGAAGTCGTTTGGTTGCATGGCGTCATGACCGTTCCGAACATCACCCTGAACGACGGCAAGACCATCCCGCAGCTCGGCTTCGGCGTCTTCCAGATCGAGCCCGAGAACACGAAGGAAGCGACCCTCACCGCACTCGAGGTCGGCTACCGCCACATCGACACCGCCGAGATGTACGGCAACGAGAAGGAGGTCGGCGAGGCCATCGAGGCGTCCGGCATCCCGCGCGAGGAGATCTTCGTCACGTCGAAGCTCAACAACGGCTTCCACGACCCGGCCCTCGCCGCCGAGAACGGCAAGAAGTCGGCCGACCTGCTCGGCGGGTACACGGACCTCTTCCTCATCCACTGGCCGCTGCCGACCGTGACGGACTTCGTCCCGACCTGGAAGGCGATGGAGGAGCTCTACCACGCCGGCACCGCCCGCTCGATCGGCGTGAGCAACTTCCAGGCGCACCACCTCAACCGCCTGGCCGCCGAGACGACGATCACCCCGGCCGTCAACCAGATCGAGGTGCACCCGTACCTCGTGCAGGACGAGCTCCGCGCATACGGCACCGAGCACGGCATCGCGACCGAGGCCTGGTCCCCGATCGCTCAGGGCCTCGTGCTCGACGACGAGACCATCACCCGCATCGCCGGCGCCACGGGCAAGACCCCGGCGCAGGTCGTCCTCCGCTGGCACATCCAGCGCGGCGACATCGTCTTCCCGAAGTCGGTCACGCGCTCACGGGTCGAGGAGAACTTCGCGATCTTCGACTTCGAGCTCTCCGACGACGACATCACGGCGATCACGTCGCTCGACAAGGGCCACCGCACGGGCCCGGACCCCGACACGTTCGACTACGTCCCCGCCTGATTCGAAGTCACGTCGACGAAGCGCCCCGCCACCGGCGGGGCGCTTCGTCGTGCACGGGGTATCGCTCACACCCGGAATAGTTTCAGTATGCGAAATACAACATGGGTGCTCATCCGCACTGTCACTGGTCGGATCCCACCGAAAGGAACCCATGCGCAAGATCACCCGTACCGCCACCGGGGCGGCACTCGGACTCGTCCTCACCTCGTCGGGTTTCGTCGTCGCAATGGCCGCCAACGCGGCACCCGACCTCCCGACGATCCCTGGCGCGACGCACGAGCGACCCATCGCCGACAGCTTCACCGGCATCAACGAGGTCCAGGGGGCGCGGAGCACCGGCGAGCGTGACGGGCTCAGCGTCTTCGAAGCGAGCCGCGCAACCCCGTCCGTCGCCGTCACGAGCTCGGTCTCGAAGGGCTCGCTCAAGGTCGTCGACCAGCAGGGCCACCTGCTCTGCACCGGGCACAACACCCCGGCGAACCAGCACCTCTACACCTGCGACCTCGCCGTCCTGCCGTCGGGTCCGCAGGTCATCACCGCCGCGGTCGTCAAGGCGGACGGGCACCGCAGCGCTCCGGACCAGGCACAGCTCGACGCCTACGCCGCCGACCCGGTCGTCTCGTCCGTCGACCGGAAGGGCGACGACCTGGTCGTCCGTGGCACCGCGAACCGCGACGTGCGCGTCGAGGCATCGCTCGACCGGGGGTCGATCGTGGCGAGCGCCCCGACCGGCGCCGACGGCCGCTTCGAGATCACGATCCCGGGCGGTGCCGCCGCCGAGCAGGCCGCGCTCCGCGCCGTGAACGACGCGATCCCGGCCAGCACCCCGAACCACGACCTGTTCGCCGTGAGCAACTGGGCCCCGGTCGACACCGGCAGCACGCAGCCCGGCGACGGCGAGCAGCCCGGCGACGGCCAGCAGGGCGGCGGCGAGCAGCCGGGTGCCGGTCAGGGTGACGGCGAGCAGGGTGACGGCCAGCAGGGCGGCGGCGAGCAGCCCGGCGAGGGGCAGTCCCCGGTCGAGGCCGTGACGAACCTGCACGACGGCGACGAGGTCCGCACCTCGCAGCCGACGTTCGAGGGCACCGCTCGCCCCGGCGGCTCGGTGAGCATCGGCGGCATCACGGGCCCGGCGCTCGGCGTCGCCACCGCCGACGAGCACGGGCATTGGTCCACCAAGCTGGACGGGTCGCTCAACAAGGGCGAGAACCAGGTCGTCGTCCGCTTCCAGCAGGCGAACGGCGACTGGGTCGAGCGCCAGCGTCTCGACATCACCTACACGCCGAAGTCCTCGACGTTCGAGCCGGCCCTGGCGAGCGGATCGACCGTCAACGAGGCACGTCCCACGATCTCCGGCTCCGGCGTCCGCGCCTACAGCCCGGTGGACCTGGAGGACGCCGACGGCCGCACCTACGCCTCGGGGCGTGCGAACGCCGACGGTGAGTTCACGCTGACCTTCTCGCGCGACCTGCGCGAGGGCGAGAACGACCTGCACTTCCTCTTCGAGAGCCGAACCGGTGCCTGGACCAGCTCGGACTACGTCCTCACCTACTCGGCGCCCGGCGAGGGCACCGAGCAGCCCGGCGACGGCACCGAGCAGCCCGGCGACGGCAGCGGCACCGAGCAGCCCGGCGACGGCACCGAGCAGCCCGGCGACGGCAGCGGCACCGAGGAGCCGGGTGACGGCGCGTCCGACACCGCGTTCGCCGTCGACTCGACCCGCATCAGCGACAGCCAGGTCGCCGTGGACGTCCTCGGCCCGAAGGGCACCGAGGTGACCGTCGCGGCCAACGGCGAGACCAAGACGGTGACCCTCGGCGACGAGGAAGCGGCCCAGGTCGTCGTGACCGCTCCGAAGAAGCTCACCACGGTCGTCACCGCGACCGCCACGATCGACGGCGAGCAGGTCGAGCGCACGCTCACGATCGGCAACGGCGACCACGCCGCCGACCAGCTCGAGGCCCAGGTCACGAGCACCAGCGCCCTCTTCGGCACCGCGCAGATCACCGTGTGGGGCCTCCCCACCGGCATCGCCGGCCTGCAGGCCCACGAGGGCGAGCAGCAGCTCGCGGCGGGCGCGATCAAGGCCGACGGCGAGGGCAAGCTCTCCCTGTCCGGTCTCGCGAAGGGTGACCACGTGATCACCGTGACCGCCGGCGGCAAGCAGACCCAGGTGTCCGTGCACATCTGAGCCTGACCGCTCGCGCACGACGGCCCCGTCACCACGGTGACGGGGCCGTCGTCGTCCCCGCCTCAGTCGGCCCGGCGCGAGGCCGTCACCGTGAACTTCGCGGTCCGGACGACCTGTCGGGTCGGTCCGACGAGCCGCTCGAGCACGGGTCGGTACCGCAGGTGCGAGTTCCAGACGCACCACAGTTCACCGCCGGCCTGGAGGATCGTGGCCGCGTTGCGGAACATCGCCTCGGCCGCGTCGGTGCTCACCGTGGTGCCCTCGTGGAAGGGCGGGTTGCAGAGCACGAGCTTCGCAGACCCCTCGTCGAGCTCGTCGCCCGCGTCCGACCGGACGACCGTCACCCGGTCCGCGACGCCGTTCGCCACCGCCGTCGCCCGCGTCGACGCCACGGCGATCGCCGAGACGTCGGTCGCGACCACCTTGACGGCCGGGCGGCGGCGCGCCAGAGCAGTCGCGATGACGCCGTTCCCGCACCCGAGGTCGACGGCGACCCGCGCCGACGGGACGGCGTCTTCCACGACGTCGAGCAGCACCCGGGTGCCCTGGTCGAGCGACGTCCCCGCGAAGACGCCGCCGTGCGCGACGAGCGTCATCCCGAGCTCGTCGACGTGCACGGACCGCGGCCAGGGGTTCGTCGCGTCCGCGCGCACCGCCGTCGCACGGAGCGGGTCCTGCGCGACGAGCAGCCGCGACTTGCCGCGACCCCGTGACGCGGTGACCTCGCCGAAGTACCGGCGCAGGACGTCGTTCTGCGACAGGTTCATGTGCTTCGAGACGCCGCCGCAGAGCAGGACCACGTCGGGCGCCGCCCAGCGTGCGACGGCGCGTGCGAGTTCATCGAGCCGGTCGTTCGACTTCGACAGCCGGAGGAGCACCAGCCGGACGTCGCGGAAGGCCTGCTCGAGCGTCTCGGTCAGCACGAAGCCGCTCCGGCCGAAGGTGCCCGCGTTCGCCTGCAGCGCCCGCACCCCGACGAGCGAGTCCTGCACGACCCGGACACCCGACGCGCCGTGCACGGTCATGGCGCCGAGGGTCAGCACCCCGTACCGGTCGTCGACGACGGCGACCTCACCGGGCTGCCGGAGCGCGTCCCCGTGCACGTGCGGTGCCTCGTCGAGCATGAAGCGGTCGGTGCCGTCGATCGCGACGAGGTCGGGCTCGTCGCTGACCGGGGAGCGCCGGAAGTGGTCGGCGAAGTCGAATGGCACGGCCCCAGGGTACTCAGACGACGGTGCGGAGCCGCGCCGGTGCGCAGGGCAGCGGTATATCACCGGTGCCGGTGGTATCCCAAGCCCCTACGCTCGGAGGAGACCGTTGCGCGACGAGCAACGGCAGGACGAGCGAGAGGGGCCGATGTTCGCTTCGCCAGACGCCGGCCGGCGTCCCCGCCTGCGGGACCAGGCGCGGGAACGCCTGCGGACCGAGATCATGAGCGGGGCGCTCGCCCCGGGGACCCTGCTCGACGACGAACAGCTCGCGCTCCGGCTCCGGTGCTCCAGGACCCCGGTGCGGGAAGCACTGTCGGACCTCGGGCACCTCGGTCTCGTCGAGTTCCGCCCGAACCGGTACACGCGCGTCACGGTCCCGCGCCGCGACGAACTCATCCCGACGCTGCAGACGCTCGGACTGCTCTTCGGGGGCGTCGTCCGCACCACGATCGGCGACCTCGGGGACCGCGACCGCGCCGCACTCTTCCGCCGCATCGGGCTCGTGCTCGACTGCATGGCGATGCCGACGTGGCAGTGGGGCTCCGACGCGATCACCCCGGTCTACCGGACCTTCCTCGCGGCGTGCGACAACCCCCTGCTCGTCGCAGCCCTGAGCGGGACCCTCGACGGCCTGACGTACCGCCTGCGGCACGACGACATCCGGAGCGCGCTGCCCTGGGAGCACATCCGGAACGGCCTCGTCGCACTCCGCGTCGCGGTCGACTGCCGCGATGGACGGCTCGCGGAGCGGGCGACCTGCACGGTCCACCTGCTCCCCGACCCCGACCGCGGACGGTCCTGACGTGTGCGCGTCCTGCGTCCGCTCGGTCGTCGAGACGGTTCGCGCGCGTCGCCCCGGCCGCTGCTCCCCCGAGGACGACCGTCCCACGCTCCCCCGGTGCACGGCGGTCGACGGCGTCCGTCGTGACCTGTTCGACGACGACCTCCCGTGACGGCCGAGACGGCGGCGGCACCGGTCCCGGCCCCGCCGCCGACTCGTCGGACGAACCGTCGGGCTCAGCCCTCGGGGACGATCCGAACCGTGTCTCGCGTGGTGTTCGCGCCCTTCGACAGCGCCGTCGCGACCAGGTCGTGGTCACGGAGCGCGAGCGCCGGGGTCGTGATCGCCCAGTGGCCGTCAGCGTCGGCAGTGACGGACCCGTAGGCGGCGTCGTCATCGCCCTCACCGAGGCGCACCTGCGCGTGCGGTTCGGCGTTCCCGCTCACCCGCACCCGGTTGTAACCCGGGGTGATCGCGAAGCCGTCCCCGGGTGAGGTGATGCGCACGGCCCGACCGTAGTCGACCTCGACCTGCTCCGAGCCGGCGGGCTGGCCACCGATGGTCTGCACGGCGGTCACGGCCTGCTTCCCCGGCTGGTCCGGCGCCGGCACGGTGACCGACCAGTGTCCGTCCCCTCCGACCTCCACCGGCTGGACGGTCGTCCAGACCCCCTCGAGCGTGACGGTCCCACCAGCGGTCCCGGAACCCTCGATGACCACAGGCTTCGTGACGTCGTCCTCGAAGCGCGCCGTCGCGTCGAACGGCGCGGCGTCGAGGTGCACGGTGACGGACACGGGGTCGCCGATCGCCTGCTCACCGACCTTCGCCACGACCTCGACCGCCGTGTCGCCGACCCGGAGGCCGTCGACGACGAAGCGCCAGGCTCCGTCCGACGGCGTCACCGTCCGCGTGACGGTCCCGCCGTCGCGCTCCCACGTGACGTCGAGGGAGTCCGCACGGCGGGGCGCCGTCCCGGTCAGCGTCGCCGTCCGGGTCACCTCGTCCTGACTCTCGACCCGAGCAGTGAGCGCCTGGTCGACCACGGTGGTCGCGGTGGTGGCGGTCGTGTCGAACGAGGCACCCGGGAAGCTCCCGGTCAACTTGCCGGTCATGCCACTCGTGGTCGTCGCGACGTCGGCCGGGGTCTGCACGTCCAGCGTGAAGCGGAAGCGCTGGTCCTTCGCCACGTCCCAGTCACGGTTCCCGAGCTGGAAGGTGTACGTCCGCCCGTCCGCCGCTCGCGACCCGTCGACGAGCGAGTCCCCGCCGAAGCGGTGCCAGGTGCCGCCCTCCAGGTACTCGCCGCGCTGCCGGTCCTGGCCCGGAGCGAACGTCGTACCCTCCGGTGCGGTGACCACGAGCTTCCCCGTCGGCGTGTGGAACGCCGACTTCGCCGTGTACGACACCGAGACCGGCGTCGTGGCACCGCGCTGCAGGTCCGCCGTGCCGGTGTCACCGACGATCTGGCCGGGCGTCGGCGGGAAGTCCACCACGACCGACGTCTCGTCCCGGTACCGACCGTCGACCCACTGCTGGAACGTGATCCGGTTCTGCCCGGTCGACAGTCCCGTCACCGTCGCGCTCCACGTCCCGGTCCGATCACTCGTCGCCGTCGCCACCTGGGCGCCGCCGCGCTTGATGACCGCTCGGCCGGTCGCCGTGCCGGTGATCACCGCCGAGCGGTTCGTGTCGTTCTTGCTCTGCACCCTGGCGGTGATGCCGAGCTGCGGGAACGGGCGCGTCGCGGAGCCCGCCGTCACCGTCGCCGAGTTCTTGCACCCGAAGACGGAGCAGGCGTACGTCCAGTAGGTCGGCGTCCGCGTCTCGCCGTACCCCCACCCGTCGAACTCCGCGGTCGAGGTCCCGCCGTCCCAGTGGTAGTCACTCGAGCTCGTCGGCCCGACGTTCCCGACGTGGATCTGACACGTGTACTCGATCACCCCGCAGTGCGGCTGCCCGGTCACCTGGTACCGGTCCGGACCGAGGGGCGTCAGGCCCACCCCGGTCGGAGCCTTCGCGATGGTCCGCGTCGATCCCACCGGCGAGCCGGGCTGTTCATCGGTCGCCGCCGTCGCCATCGCCGTGGGTACCAGCGCCAGTGCGGCCGCCAGCACCGTGATGCCGATCATGCCGAGCGATCGTGTTCGTCGTCGCATCGTTCCTCCTGTTCTCGATCACGACCTTCGTGATCGAGAACAGTCAATCGAAATACGACATGCTACGTTCGGTCACCGCTCCGGGCGGTACAGCACGACCGCGGTGTTCCGCTGTGGTCGCATGCCGGCGCGCAGCGGGACCGCAGCGCCGGTCGTCGTCGCCGCGAAGACACGGGCGCCCGGTCGCGCGATGAGCTGATCGGCGAGCGCCCGCTCCAGCTCGCGCACGCGATCGCGCAGCACCTGGTTCTCGTTCTCGAGGTCGAGCACCCGTCGAATCCCCTCCAACGACACCCCCTCGGAACCGAGCCGCGCGATCTCGCGCAACTGCGCGACGTCGCGCATCGAGTAGCGGCGCGAGCCGCCGCGGGTGCGGCCCGGCACGACCAGGCCGAGCCGGTCGTACTGCCGCAGCGTCTGCGGGTGCATCTCGGCGAGCTCCGCCGCCACCGCGATCGCGAAGACGGGCGAGTTCTCGTCCATGTCGGTCATGGCTGGTTCCTTTCCGTCGTCCGCGTGGTCCGGAAACCAGTCTGGAGGCCCGGTGACGGTTCCTGACGGAGCCGCACCGAGCCTCCAGACCGGTTCACTGCTGTGGCTGCGCAGCGCTAGCCGCGCGCCTTGGCGAGGAGGTCCTCGCGGGGGTCCTCGTCGGGCAGGGCTGCGCGGAGGGCCTCGACGGCCTCGCGCTGCTTGTCCGACAGGTGCGACGGCACCGCGACCTGCACGGTGGCGAGCAGGTCACCGGTGCCGCTCTTGGTCGTGACCCCGCGTCCCTTGACGCGCAGGACGCGGCCGGACGGCGTGCCGGGGGCGACCTTGAGCTTGACGGGCTCGCCGCCGAGCGTCGGCACCTGGATCGTCGCGCCGAGCGCCGCCTCGACGAACGTCACGGGGACATCCACGCGGAGGTGCTGCCCGTCGCGCTCGAAGACCGGGTGCTTGCGGACGGAGACGCTGACGACCAGGTCGCCGGCCTCTCCGCCGTCCGGACTCGGCTCGCCGCGCCCGCGCAGGCGGATCTTCTGCCCGTCGGCGACGCCCGCGGGGATACGGACGTTCACCGGTCGGCCGTTGCCCTGCGAGAGCTTGACGGTGTCACCGGCGATCGCGGTGGTGAAGTCGAGCGTCGTCGACGCCGTGACGTCGCGGCCCTTGGTCGGACCACCGAAGCCGCGGAAGCCGCCGGACGACTGCCCGAAGCCCTGCCCGCCGCCGAACATCCCGCCGAGGATGTCCTCGAAGCCGCCGGCGCCGCCGCGAGCACCGCCCTGGCCGAAGCGCACACGCTGCCCGCCCTGCTGGCCGAACATCCCGCCGAAGACGTCCTCGAACCCGCCGCCCTGACCCGGGCCACCCGCGGTGAAGCGGGCGCCGGACCCCATGGCACGGACCTGGTCGTACTCGGCGCGCTGCTCCTTGTCGGAGAGCACCGAGTAGGCCTCGCTGATCTCCTTGAAGCGGGACTCGGCGGCAGCGTCACCCGGGTTGGAGTCCGGGTGGTACTGCCGGGCGAGCTTCCGGTAGGTCTTCTTCAGCTCAGCGTCGCTCGCCGTCTTGTCGACGCCGAGGACCTTGTAGAAGTCCTTGTCGAACCAGTCCTGACTGGCCATGAATCCCTACCTCCTTCCCGAGCCTCAGGCCGGGACCGCGACGGCGACCTTGGCCGCGCGGAGCACGCGGTCGCCGAGCTTGTAGCCCGGCTCCACGACGTCCGCCACGGTCTGGTCGGTCGCACCCGGCGTGGGCAGCTGCACGATCGCCTCGTGCACGTTCGGGTCGAAGAGCTCGCCCTTCTCGCCGATCTGCACCAGCTTGAACTTCTCGAAGCCGCCGCGGATCTTCTGGCCGATGACCTGCATGGGGCCCTCGGTCAGGTCGCCGTGCGCCTCGGCGCGGGTCAGGTCGTCGAGGGCCGGCAGCAGGGCGCGGACGACCTCGGCGATGACGGCGTCGCGGTTCGCCTCACGGTCGCGCTCGACGCGCTTCCGGAAGTTCACCAGCTCGGCCTGCGCGCGGAGCATGTCGGCGCGCATGTCGGCGACGAGGTCACGGTCGGCCTGCGACAGCTTGTCCTCTTCCATGCCGCGGGCCGCGTCGTCGAGCAGGGCCTGGTCCTCCGGGGAGAGGTCGCTGGCCTCGTCGGCACCCGCCTGGTCGCCCTTCGCCCGGTCGGCCTGCGGGCCGCCGGCGGCGGGGCCGTCCGTGGGGATCTCCACGTCCGGCCCCTCCGCCTCGATGAGGTCCTCGGGCTCCTGCGCGTTGGTGGCGTCGCCCTCGACCTGGGGCTCGTCCTCGTTCGGCACGTTGTCCTTGGGGTCCGTCATCGTTACTTCTTGTCCTTGTCGTCCTCGTCGTCCACGACCTCGGCGTCGACGATGTCCTCGTCGTCCTCCTGCGGCTGGTCGGCGGTCGGCTGCTCGCCACCGGCCGCGGCGCCCGCGTCCTGCTGGGCGTAGATGGCCTGGCCGAGCTTGCCCTGCGACTCGTTGAGCTTGTCGAAGGCGGTCTTCACGGCCTCGTCGTCGTCACCCGCGAGGGCCGACTTGAGGGAGTCGACGTCCGCCTGCACCTCGGACTTGACGTCCGCGGGGAGCTTGTCGTCGTTCTCCTTGATGAGCTTCTCGATCGAGTAGACGAGCTGCTCGGCCTGGTTGCGACGCTCGTTGGCCTCACGGCGGGCCTTGTCCTCGGCGGCGTGCTCCTCGGCCTCGCGCACCATGCGCTCGATGTCCTCCTTCGGCAGCGACGAGCCGCCGGAGATGACCATCGACTGCTCCTTGCCGGTGCCCTTGTCCTTCGCGGACACGTGCACGATGCCGTTGGCGTCGATGTCGAAGGTGACCTCGACCTGCGGCACGCCGCGGGGAGCCGGGGCGATGCCGGTGAGCTCGAAGGTGCCCAGCGGCTTGTTGTCGCGGGTGAACTCGCGCTCGCCCTGGAAGACCTGGATCGCGACCGACGGCTGGTTGTCGTCGGCGGTCGTGAAGGTCTCGCTGCGCTTGGTCGGGATCGCGGTGTTGCGGTCGATGAGCTTCGTCATCAGGCCACCCTTGGTCTCGATGCCGAGGGACAGCGGCGTGACGTCGATGAGCAGGACGTCCTTGCGCTCGCCCTTCAGGACACCGGCCTGCAGGGCGGCACCGACGGCGACGACCTCGTCCGGGTTGACGCCCTGGTTCGGCTGCTTGCCACCGGTCAGGCTCTTGACGACCTCGGCCACGGCGGGCATGCGGGTCGAACCACCGACGAGCACCACGTGCGCGATGTCGTTGACCGAGACCCCCGCCTCCTTGATGACGTCGTTGAACGGCTTCTTCGTGCGGTCGAGCAGGTCGGAGGTCATCTGCTCGAACTGCGCGCGCGAGATGGTCTCGTCGAGGTTCAGCGGGCCCTCGGCGGTGAGCGTGAGGTACGGGAGCTGGATGTTCGCCGACATCTGCGACGAGAGCTCCTTCTTGGCCTGCTCAGCGGCTTCCTTCAGGCGCTGCTTCGCGATCTTGTCGGTCGACAGGTCGACGCCGTGCTCGTCCTTGAACTTCTTGACGAGGTGGTCGACGATGCGCTGGTCCCAGTCGTCGCCGCCGAGGCGGTTGTCGCCCGAGGTCGCGCGGACCTGGATCGTGGAGAAGTCGTCGTCCTTGCCCACCTCGAGCAGGGAGACGTCGAACGTGCCACCACCGAGGTCGAAGACCAGGATGAGCTCGTCCTCCTTGCCCTTGTCGAGGCCGTAGGCGAGCGCCGCGGCGGTCGGCTCGTTGATGATGCGGAGGACGTTGAGGCCGGCGATCTCACCGGCGTCCTTCGTGGCCTGGCGCTCGGCGTCGTTGAAGTACGCCGGGACGGTGATGACCGCGTCGGTGACGTCCTCGCCGAGGTACTGCTCGGCGTCGCGCTTGAGCTTGCCGAGGGTGCGGGCCGAGATCTCCTGCGGCGTGTAGCTCTTGCCGTCGATGTCGACCTTCCAGTCGGTACCGATGTGGCGCTTCACGGAGGCGATGGTGCGGTCGACGTTCGTGACGGCCTGGCGCTTGGCGGTCTCGCCGACCAGGACCTCGCCGTCCTTCGTGAAGGCGACGATCGACGGCGTGGTGCGGAGCCCCTCGGCGTTCGCGATGACGGTGGGCTCGCCACCCTCGAGCACGCTGACGACCGAGTTGGTGGTTCCGAGGTCGATGCCTACTGCACGTCCCATGTTGTGGTGCTCCTTCGGTTGGGTTCGTGGTCTTGCTGAAGCCTACGCGGAGTTGCGTCCGCTGCACTCAAGTTTACTCGGGTCGCCGGGTGCGTCAAGTCGAAGGCCTGGAAGTTGCGCCGACCGGACTCAAGCGGCCCGCGGGTATGCATCACGCTTCGGAAGAACTCAGCGTCCGTTGCAATGTTTCAGATTCCACGTTGGCGCCGCGGAGTTGCGCGGCACGATCCGAAGGACGTCCTCACAGATGAAGAAGACCCTCCGAGCAGCCGGGGCCGTCGGCCTCACCGCCGCGACCATCGTCACCGGGCTGGGTCTCGGCCATGCTGCCGCGACTGCGGCGCAGGACGACAGCAGCAACGAGACCCGGGGACTCGCGTCGCCGGCCGGCGCGAGGACACCGGCGGAGCGCGAGGTCAGGGCCCTGGAGGCGACAGCCACGTTCTCGTCGAACGTCGAGACCGTCGTCCAGCTCTCCGGGACCGGTCAGCCGAACACGACCGTGAACTTCTGGTCCGGGTCGAACAAGCTGCCGTTCACCGCTCAGACCGACGAGAAGGGCGATTGGGAGGCGCCACTCAATCCGCCGAACCGCCCCGGCGTCTACCGACTGACCGTGAGCCAGACGATCGGTGGTGACGAGCACGACAGTGAGATCGAGCTCCCGGTCGACTACGGGAAGGGCGTCGAGGTGACCTCGGACGAGACCCCGACACTCGGGCCGGACGGCTCGGTCACGATCGACGGCACGGCACCGGACGGAACGGTCGTGCAGGCACGGGAGGTCGGGAGCGACCGGGTGCTCGAGTCCGCGACCGCGGGACCGAGCGACACCTTCACGCTGCGGCTCGATGGCCTCGAGGACCGCGAGCACCACCTCGTCGTCGAGGGCATCACGAAGGGGTACAACCGCACCTCGGACGATGTCACGGTGAAGCCGGAGCAGGGCGGCCTCGTCCCCGCGACGGTCACGACGAAGGACTTCACCGCCGGGACCGCGAACACCTTCACGGGGACCGCCACCCTCGGTGCGACGGTCCGGATCCTCGATGCAGACGACCACGACATCCTCGGCCGGGAACTCCCCGTCGACGCCGACGGCGGATGGGAGTTCACGAAGTCCTTCCCGTCGGACGCGACCGAGTTCGCCTTCAAGGTCCGGCAGAGCAGGGGAACCGACACGCTCACCAGTGACCTGTTCACCCTGCGGTCCGACATCGCGGACTTCTCCCCGGTCACACTGGCGACGAAGACCGTCATCCCGGGCCTGGAGAACACCGTCACCGGACACGCGACGCCGGGCGCGAGCCTCCGGATCCTGAACGCCTCCGGAACGCAGATCGTCACCGGCACGATCACGGCGGACAGCGCCACCGGGGCCTTCTCGTTCACCCGCGTGGTCTCGAAGGGAGCATCGAAGCTCGAGTTCGCGATCGAGCAGACGAAGGACGGCAAGAAGCTGACCTCGCCGCTGTTCTCGCTCGCCGCCGACACCGCTGCAGCCCCCGCTCCGGTCGTCGTGGACAACACGATCGTCGAAGCCGGTGTGGAGAACACGTTCACCGGCAAGGGGCCGGCAGGCGCGGTCTACCGCGTACTGAACGTGTCGAACACGCAGATCGTCCCCGGAACCTTCGCCATCTCGAAGGACGGCGACTGGACCTTCACGCGTGTCGTCTCCTCGACCGCATCGAAGTTCGACTTCAAGCTCGAGATCACCCTGCCCAGCGGACAGCAGTACCGCACCTCGGTGTTCTCCCTCGCCGCGACCGTGTTCCGCCCCGTCACCGTGGACCAGACCAGCGTCACCCCCGGAGTCCCGAACCGCTTCACCGGCAACGGGACGCCCGGCGCGACGTTCCGCGTGCTGAACGTCTCCGGGACGCAGATCGTGCCCGGCACCTTCACGATGACCGGTTCGGGCAGGTGGCAGTTCGACCGCGTCGTGTCGTCCACCGCGAAGAACTTCCGCTTCAAGCTCGAGGTCACCAAGAACGGGCAGACCGAGACCAGCGAGCTCTTCGACCTCCCTGCGGAGTGACCTGACCACGACCGGGAGGCCGCACGCACCAGCGGTGCGGCCTCCCGCTTTCCCCCTCGCTCGTCATGAACGCCCCTCGGAGGACCACCGTGCACCTGATCCGCTCCCTGACCCTGGTCGCCCTGACCGCTGCGCTCTCCTTCGGCGCTGCCTCGTGCTCGTCGGAGGTCACCGATCCGCCAGGACCGACGCCGTCCTCGACGACCGCCGAGGCGGTGTACAACACGTGCGTCGACGGGGCTGTGCAGCTGTGGGACCAGCACGGCGGCGATGCGCCGATCACCGCGGAGGACTGCGCCGCCGCGAACCTGATCAGCGCGGACCGGCAGTACGTCCTGGACGGGATCGCGACGATCACCGTGGAGGCGAGTGGTACGACCATCGAGGTGACCGGAGCAGAACGCATCGTCATCACCGGCGACGACAACACCGTCCACTGGCGCGGGACCCCTCCGCAGATCGACGACCAGGGACAGCGCAACACCGCCTCCGCCGCCTGACGAGGACGACCCGACGAACGTCGTCACCATCTGATCTGTAGTGTCTGACATGCCAGCATGGACGTCAGACCCCCGGAGGAAACCGTGAACCCGCTCCTGCTCGTCCGAGCGCTCCTGTCCGGGTGGTGGATCGTCGCCGGCGCCGCTGCGCTCGGTGTCGTCGGTGCGGTCGGCTGGACGGCGATCACACCACCGACCTACGAGGCCACCACGTCCTACTACGTCTCCGTCGCGGGCCAGTCCGAGACCTCCGCCGGGGAGATCGCACAGGGATCGACCGCGGCGCAACAGAAGATCAAGTCGTACGTCGAGCTCGCGTCGTCGCCCCGTGTCCTCGCGCCCGTCGTGCGGGAACTCGGTCTCGCCGAGACCCCGACCGCTCTCGGCGCACGGGTCCGGGCGACCGGCGGTACCGGAACCGTGATCCTCTCGATCGCCGTCGACGACAGCGATGCCGCACGGGCAGCCGAGATCGCTGCGCGTGTCGGCGCGACCCTGTCGGCGGTGGTCTCCCAGATCGAACCGGAGACCGCTGACGGCAGACCCTCGGTCAAGCTCGAGGAGGTCGCTCCCGCCGCCGAGCCGACCGCACCGAAGTCCCCGCGTGTCGGCAGCGACCTCGCCGCCGGCGCGATCATCGGTCTCCTGGTGGGAGCAGGTCTCGCGCTGCTCGCAGCCTCGCTCGACACGCGCATCCGACGCCCGCAGGACCTCCAGACGGGAACGCCCCTGGTCGGGGAGATCTCCTTCGACGCCGACAACGCCAGTCGTCCGCTCATCCACCGGGACGATGTCAACAGCGAGCGGGCCGAGGCCTACCGGAGCCTCCGCACGAACATCCAGTTCCTCGGCTCCGGGTTGCGCGAGGGGCGGACCATCGCCGTGACGAGCGCCCGTCCCGCGGAGGGCAAGACGACGACGACCGCCAACCTCGGGATCGCCCTGAGCAAGAGCGGCCTCGAGACCCTGATCATCGACGCGGATCTCCGACGTCCACGGGTGGCGAGCCTGCTCGGGCTCGAGGACGCCGTCGGTCTGACGGACGTGCTCGTCGGTCGTGCCGAGCTCGACGACGTGGTGCAGGACTGGGGCGTCGAACGGCTCGCGGTGCTCCCCACCGGGACGATCCCCCCGAACCCCAGCGAGCTCGTCGCATCGGAGGCAATGCGACAGGTCCTCCTGCAGGTGCGGTCCACCTACGGCGTCGTGCTCGTCGACACGCCGCCGGTGCTCGCGGTCACCGATGCCGCGCTGGTCAGCACCGTCACGGACACGACCCTCCTCGTCGTCGCGGCCGGCCAGACCCGGCAGTCCGACGTCCGGTCCGCCGTCGATGCGCTCGCCCGGGTCGGCCAGCGGCCCGACGGCATCGTCCTGTCGAAGGTGAAGCAGGGTCGGCTGCGGGATGCGTACCGCTCGGCGTACTCCTCGCGGGACGACCAGGCATGAGGGACACGGACCGGACGACCCGCGCTGGTGCTCCGGCACAGGAGGGCCCCCGACCGAGGACCCTGCGGGCGAAGCGGGTGCTCGACGCCGTCGGCGCAGCGTTCGCGCTCGTCACGCTCAGCCCGGTCCTGGCCACGACCGCAGCACTGGTCGCACTCCGGCTGGGTCGGCCCGTGCTGTTCCGGCAGGAGCGGCCGGGGCTCGGAGGTGAGACCTTCACGATCCTGAAGTTCCGGTCGATGCTCCCGATCGACCACGACCGGGGCGTGGAGTCCGATGCCGACCGCCTGACCCCGTTCGGACGTGCGCTCCGAGCGAGCAGCCTGGACGAGCTCCCGAGCCTGTGGAACATCCTGCGGGGCGACATGAGCTTCGTGGGTCCCCGCCCGAGCCTGTGCCGCTACCTCGACCTCTACACCGCGGAGGAGTCGCGACGACACGAGGTGCGTCCGGGCCTCACCGGGCTGGCGCAGGTGCGGGGCCGCAACGCGCTCCCCTGGCCGGATCGGCTGCGCGCCGACATCGAGTACGTCGACCGGATGTCGCTCCGTCTCGACGCCGCGATCCTGCTCCGGACGGTGCTCGTCGTCGCGCGACGCGACGGCATCACCGCTCCGGGCCACGTGAGCTCCGACACCTTCGAGGGCACCAGGACGACGGAGGAGCAGGGGTGACGAGGACGCTCTGGATCATCAACCACTACGCACACCACCGTGATCGCGACGGGCGAGCCACCCGGCACCAGCACCTGGCCGGTGCGCTCGCGGCCCACGGTTGGCACACGGTGGTCATCGCGGCAGGGACGGACCACCCGACCGGGCGCTCCCACGTGTCCGGTCTCCGCCTGAGGGAACGGTGGTCCGGCGACGATCACGAGTTCTGTTGGCTCCGCGGTGTCGACCATCGGGGATCGGGACGACGTCGAACGGTCCGGCGCGTCGCCGACATCGCGGTGTTCACCGCACTCCTCCTGGCGCCGGGAACGCTGCGCGGCCTGCCCCGCCCGGACGTCGTCATCGGTGGGTCGTTCCACCCGTTCGCCGCGCTGGCTGCCTCCACCCTCGCCCGCCGGTTCGGCGTCCCCTTCGTCTTCGAGCCACGGGATCTGTGGCCGGAGTCCGTCCTCGGGCTGGCCGGGATGTCCGAGCGGCACCCGGTGGTCCGTGTGCTCCGTGTGGTCGAACACCGCACGGTGTCCCGAGCCGTGCACGTCACCTCACCGCTCGAGGGAGTCGGCCGCTACTACCGGGAGCGCGGCCACGACGTGCCCTTCACGTGGGTACCGAACGGTGTCGACCTCAGCGAGGAACCCGACGAACGCGACGGACACGACGGACACGACGGACGATCCACGGACAGGAGGACGACCGCCGACGCCGACGCCTTCACCGTGACGTACCTCGGTTCGATGGGCCCGGCGAACGCGCTCGAAGCCGTGCTCGACGGCTTCGACATCGCGTGGCGGCGGAGCCGGCTCGACGGCGGACCGGCACTCGCACTCCGCCTGGTCGGGGACGGATCGGACGTGAGCCGTCTCCGGGAACGTGCGTCGCGCCTCCCGTCCGCCGCGGCGGTGCGCTGGGACGGTCGCGTACCGCAGGACGTCGCCAGGACCATCGGTCGCAGCGCCGGCTGCCTCGTCGTCAACATGCACGACCTGCCGCTGTACCGTCACGGCGTCTCGCTGAACAAGCAGTACGAGTACATGCTCCTCGGGCGGCCGTTGCTCGTCGGGGCGCCGGTGCCCCTCGAGCCCGTGCGTGCCTCCCGGTGCGGTGTCCACGTGCGACCGGACGACCCCGGCGCCCTCGCGGCGGGCATGCTCCGTCTGGCGGCGATGCCCGCAGCGGTCAGGGACGAGATGGGCCGCCGAGGCAGGGAGCACGTCCGTCGGGAGCACGACTACCGGGCGCTCGCGGCGACCCTCGCCGAGGTGCTCGACGGGGTCGTCATCGACCGGCAGGCGCCGTCCCCCGACCTCCGAGGGGGCCGGTCGTGAACCCGCAGATCGTCCACGTCTCGAGCGCGCACCCGTGGGTCGACAACCGCGTGCACCTGCGCGAGGCTGCGGCTGCGGCTGCCGCCGGGTACCGGGTCCGTCTGATCGCGGTGGCGAGTCCGCTCACCGCACCGGAGACCGGAGTGGAGGTCGTCACGATCCCGGTGCGGCGACGGGCGCGCCGGATGGCCGTGTCGACGGTGCAGGCACTGGTGCTGGCCCTCCGCTCACGCGCGCGGATCGTCCACCTCCACGACCCGGAACTGATCTGGACCATCCCGGTCCTCCGGCTCGCTGGCCGCATCGTGGTCTACGACGCACACGAGGACCTCCCCGACCAGGTCCGGGGGAAGGACTACCTGACCCCTCGGCAACGCGCGGTGTTCGCGGCGTTGTCCCGCGCGCTCCTGGAGCTCGCCGGCACCGCCCACCGTGTCGTGACCGCCACCGAGTGGACCGGTCGACGCTTCCGAGCCGACCGTCGACTCGCGATCCACAACTTCCCACTGGGCCGACCGGAGGACGACCGTCAGCGCCCGGTGCTCGAGCGTGACGCCGTTGTGGCGCACGTCGGCGTGCTCAGCCACGACCGGGGCATCGACGTCCTCGCCAGTGCGGTGCACGAGGAGGAGTTCCCGGCTGACTGGCGCCTCGAGATGGTCGGGTCGATCGACCGCGCGACACCGGTCGAGCAGCTCCGGCGGGCCGAAGCGACCGGTCGTGCGCACCACGGTGGTGTCGTCGGGCCGATGCAGGCTCGCGACCTCCTGTTGCGCGCCCGGATCGGGGTCGTCCCGTTCCTCCGGACGCCGGTGAACGACCAGATCTTCCCGACGAAGCTGTTCGAGTACCTGGCAGCCGGACTCGCCGTCATCGCCACCGACGTCCCGCTGTGGCGAGGGCTGCTCGACGGCGTCGAGTGTGTCTCGTTCGTCCCGGCCGGCGACCCGGCGGCCGTCGCACGTGCTGTCCGCAGGTACGCCGACGATCCGGCGCTGCTCGAACGACACAGCGCGGAGGCGAGACGTGCTGCGCGACGGTTCACCTGGGCACCGGAAGCCGCGCGACTGGTGCGGATGTACGACGAGCTCGCCCCGGGCCTCCGCACCGGAGAGGGGGCGTGAACGTCCCGTCCGCCGAGGCGCTGCGGCTCCGTCGAGCCGTGAGCACCGCGGTCGGCACCGTGCTCGCGGTCAGCGTCATGGACCTGACGATGCGCTGGATCTCGGCGGAGCTCGTCGCGCCGCTGTTCGGGTACCTGGGGTACGGGTACGTGCCGGCCCCCTGGGAGGCGACCCTCGCGACCGTCTCGCTGACCAGTGCGACCGCACTCTCGCTCCCGCGTCGGCTCCACCGTGCGTCGCACGTCGTGCTGTGGACGATCTTCGTCGTCTGCGTCGCACCGACGATGTTGATGAGCGTGTCGACCGGACACCTCGACCGGGGAGCTGCGCTCATGCTCACCGCTGCGGTGGGGACGGCGTTCTCGGCGGTCGCCGTCACCACCCCTCGCGGTCCGATCCCGGCGGGCGACGCGTGCACCAGCCCGGACGAGTTCCGGTTCGGAGGAGCACGGATCGGACGGGCGACGACGACGTGGCTCGTCTGTTCCGCGTACAGCCTGGCGACCTACGGGCTCATGGCGGTCACGGTGGGGGTGCACCTCCGGCTCGTCGCACTCGACGAGATCTACGACGTGCGCGCGGACTACACGTCGGAGGTCGGCACCGGCGGTCTGCTCGGCTACCTGCTGACGGGGCAGGCGTACGTCGTCAACCCGCTCGTGCTCGCCCGCGGACTCCTGCAGCGGCGACCCGCTCTGGTCGCGCTGGCCCTCGCGGGTCAGTTCCTGCTGTACTCGAGCACGGGGTTCAAGGCCGTCCTCTTCTCCTTCGTCGCGGTGCTCGGGATGGCCGTGCTCTTCGGGGTCTCCCCTGTCCCGCGGGCACGCACCTTCCTCGTGGCGCCGCTGGCGATCATGGTCGTGTCCGCCGTCGCCGACGAGATCCAGGGCGGGATCACCTGGACCTCGGTGTTCACGCGACGCTTCATGCTCACACCGGGACTGCTCTCGTCCGTGTACGTCGAGTACTTCTCGGGCCACCCCACGGCTCGGTACGGGTACTCCTTCCTCCGGTGGTGGGTCGACTACCCCGACGAGCTGCCGCCTCCGAAGCGGATCGCCGACTTCCTGGTGCCGGGTGCCGTCGGCTACGCCAACGCCAACCTCTTCGCGGACGGCTTCGCGAACTTCGGCTGGCTCGGCATCGCCGTCGCCGCGCTGGCCCTCCTGGTCTGGACACGCTTCCTGGACCGAGCCACGCGTGGTCTACCGATGCGCGTGACCGCGATGGCGGTGGTGATGCCGAGCATCATGCTGTCGAACACCTCGATCTTCACCGCGATGCTCTCGCACGGCCTGCTGGTCGGGACGCTGTTGCTCGCGCTGGCGCCGCGGACCGGATGGACAGCCGCGGGCACGCGAGGCCGTCGATCCACGGACGCCGCGCTACGACTCCTCGGCGGTCGGGACACGAGCGGCTGCAGCGGGGGCCCACCGGACCACGGCGACGACCATCGCCAGCATCGCTCCGTACGCCACGACCATGGCGACGGCGAGCGCGGCGAGGACGACGGGGACGGACGCCCCGAGCGCGGACGGCACCAGCACGGCGCCCGTCGTCAGGACGAGGCGGCCGACGTCCCAGGCGAGCTGGGCGGCCTGCTGCCCGACCATCGCGAGCACCTGTGTCACCGGCGAGACCGCGACCTGCGCGGCGAACGCCGGGACGAGGATCCGGGCGTACTCGCCGGACACCGCCCACTCGGCGCCGAAGACGCTTCCGAACGCCCCCGGGCCGACGACCACGGCGACGAGGACGCCGACGGCGCCCGCGATCGCGAGACGGCTGACGAGGCGCCCGACGAGCGGCGCCATCGGTCCACCGCTCCGGCGCACCCGGCCGAACGCCCCGGCCGCGTACTGCGCGACCGCATCCGCCAGCATGCCGACCGGTGCGCCGAGGACGCGCATCGTCAGGGCGACGAGACCGGCTGCCGTCGCACCGTGCAGTGCAGCGAAGACGAGGGCCGGAGCCTGCTGTCCGAGCACGTTCGTCGCGGCCGACCAGGGCGTGAGCAGGAAGAACCGCCGGTGGTGACGCACGGCATGCCCGACCGCGACGCGTGAGAACGGGGTCGGTCGGCGCAGTCCGACGCCGACGACCGCGACCAACCGCCCCGCGGCGAGCCCACCGACGAGGCCGACCGGGCCCGCAGCGGACGCCAGGAGGTTCCACGCGGTCTGGCTGATGCCCTGGACCGCATTCCGGAGCCCGATCGCTCGGTGCTGCTCGCGACGAGCGAGCACGGCGGACGCGAGACGGTGCGCCCCGACGGCGACGACCGACACCGGCAGGACCCACCAGGACGACTCGAGGACGGTCGTCACGAAGACAGCGGACGTCCAGCCGCGGAGCGCCCAGGCGGCGACGGCGACGACGGTCCCGGTGGCCGTGATCGACAGGCTCCCGGCCCAGAGGAGGGCGTGGACGCCGCGATCGTCGCCCGCCACGACCAGCGCCCGGTCGGTCCCCGCGGTCGCGCCGGCTCCGATGACCGAGGCGATCGCCGTGACGACGGCCAGTGCGCCGAAGTCCTCCGGCCGGTAGAAACGCGTCAGCAGGGGGGAGACCGCGACGACGAGCCCCTGCCCCACGACGGTCCCGCTGAGGATGAGCGCGACCCCGCGCGGACGGAACCGCGAGCGCATCCGTGGCCGGCGGCCGGCGGTCGTCACGGCGCCCCGCCGACCCCGCCGCCCCCGACGACCCCACCGCTCCCGATCGCCAGGACGGTGACGCCGGACCACCGCCGGGGGTCGAGGACACGACGGCCGTCGACGATGGTCCGCACCCCGGGGAGGTCGGTCGGCTCGAGGGCCGTGTACTCGGCGTGGTCCGCCTGGACGATCGCGGCGTCGACGCGCGATCCGGCCTGGTGCGGCCGCAGTCCCGACGCCGCGAGTTCCCGGTCCGGGAACAACGGGTCGGTGGTGGTGACGATCGCACCGCGTGCGCGGAGCGCATCGACCGTCGCGAACACCCCGGAGAACGCCGTCTCCTTGACGCCGCCGCGGTAGGCAGCGCCGAGGACGACGACACGCTGCCCGTCCAGACCGCCGTGTGCGCGTTCGAGCAGAGCCACGGCGTGCTCGGGCATCGCCGTGTTCCGCTCGCGCGCGGCACGCACGACCGTTGCCTCCGGGTCGTTCCACAGGTACAGCCTCGGGTAGACCGGGATGCAGTGGCCGCCCACGGCGATGCCCGGGCGGTGGATCTGGCTGTAGGGCTGCGAGTTGCATGCGGTGATCACCGCCGCCACGTCGATGCCGTGATCGTCCGCGAACCGTGCGAACTCGTTCGCGAGCGCGATGTTGACGTCGCGGTAGGTGGTCTCGGCGAGCTTGGCCAGCTCTGCGGCCTCCGTGCTGCCGAGGTCCCAGACCCCGTTGGGACGCCCGAGGTCGGGGCGCTCGTCGAACTGCAGGACGTCCTCGTAGAAGCGTCGGGCTGCTGCGGCCCCGGCGGAGGACACCGCTCCGACCAGTTTCGGGTACCGGCGCAGATCGGCGAACACCCGCCCGGTGAGCACCCGTTCCGGCGAGAAGACCACGTGGAAGTCCTGTTCGGCGACGAGACCCGATGCAGCCTCGAGTCGGGGCAGCCACCGCCCGCGGGTGGTTCCCACCGGCAGGGTCGTCTCGTACACGACGAGCGTGCCCGGTCGGAGGTGCGTCCCGATCGATGCCGTCGCGCCGTCCATCCACGTGAAGTCCGGCCGACCATCGCCGTCGACGACGAGCGGCACGATGACCACGACGACGTCCGCCGCGGGGATCGCCGCGGCGGCGTCGACCGTGGCGCACAGCCGACCGGAGCTCACAGCAACCCGGAGTCGTTCGGCGAGCTCGGCCTCACCGGGGAAGGGTTCCGTTCCGGCGTTGACGGCGTCGACGACCCGCGCCGAGACGTCCAGACCGGTCACCGTCGCGCCCGAACCGGCGTACTGGACCGCGAGCGGGAGGCCGATCTTGCCGAGACCGACGACGACGACGTTCATCCTGCGACCCCTCCTGCTGCCGCGTGGTCGACGATCGAGACCGTGCCGGTGCGTGCGGCCGTGATCACCCGCTCGGCGACGGCGACCGTCCGCATGCCGTCGGCGAGCGTCACGACGTCGCACCGGCGGCCGAGGACGGCGTCACGGAACGCCTCGTGCTCGAGGACGAGTGGCTCCCGCTTCGGGATGGCGAACCGTGTCGACGCCCCCTCGGTCACACCGCGGAAGGCCGCGACCTGGTCCCACGCGGTCGCTTCGGTCCCGTTCTCGTGCAGGGTGAGGTCGGCGGTGAGGGTGTCCGCGACGTAGGCGCCCCGCGCACCGGTCACGATGACGACCCGTTCCTTGAAGGGGCTCAACCAGTTGACGAGGTGCGACGTGACGGTGCCGTCCTCCAGGCGCCCCGTGGCAGCGACGAGGTCCTCGTGCAGCCGCCCGCTCCTCGTGGTGGCGTGCGCGCTGATGCTCGCGTAGGGCGAGCGCGCGATCCAGGTGGTCGCATCGATGTCGTGCGTGGCGAGGTCCTTCACGACGCCGACGTCCGCGATCCGGTCGGGGAAGGGGCCCTGACGTCGCGTCGCGATCTGGAACACGTCACCGAGCTCGCCGGCGTCGAGCCGTTGCCGGAGGGCCTGCAGCGCGGCGTTGTACCGCTCGATGTGCCCGACTGCTCCGACGAGTCCGGCTCGGTCGAACGCGGTGACGAGTCGCGCTGCCGAGGCGGGATCGACCGCGACGGGCTTCTCGATCAGGGCGTGGACCCCTGCCGAGGCGAGTCGGAGACCGACCTCCTCGTGCGTCGCGGTCGGAGTGGCCACGACGGCGACGTCGACACCGACCCGCAGGAGATCGTCCACCGAGCCGACGACCGGGACGCCCTGGGCAGCCCCGGATCGGTCCCCCGCCTCGTCGGCGACCGCGACGAGTTCGATGCCGTCGAGGGCGCGGAGCACCCTCGCGTGGTGGCGCCCCATCATGCCGAGCCCGACCACCCCTGCGCGGAGCACGGCGCTCACCGGCCGGCCCCCGCCAGGGAGTTGACGGCGTCGACGATCCGGTCGAGCTGCCGCAGGGTGAGCGACGGGTACACCGGCAGCGCCAGGACCTGTGCGGACGCGAGCTCGGTCTCGGGCAGGTCGATCGCGACCCCGAAGGACGGCAGGCGGTGCACCGGCGTCGGGTAGTAGACACCGGTGGCCACTCCGAACTCCTCGAGGAGCGCCGCAGCGAAGCCGTCCCGGTCCTCCGGCACCCGGATCACGTACTGGTGGAAGACGTGCTCGGCCTCCGGCGCGACGACCGGTGTGCCGACCCCGCGGAGCTCGCCCGTCAGGTACGCCGCGTTCGCCTGCCGCTGCGCGGTCCACTGCGGGAGCTTCGCGAGCTGGACACGTCCGATGGCGGCGTGGACGTCGGACATCCGCGCGTTGAACCCGATGACCTCGTTCTCGTAGCGGTGTTCCATCCCCTGGTTCCGCAGGAGGCGGACGCGGCGAGCACTCGCTGCGTCCGCCGTGGCGACCATGCCGCCTTCACCCGCCGTCATGTTCTTGGTCGGGTACAGGCTGAAGGCGGCGGCGTCCGAACCGCTGCCGACGCGGTGACCGGCCCACCGCGCACCGTGAGCCTGCGCGGCGTCCTCGACGACGAGCAGACCGTGGTCGGCGGCAAGGGCTGCGATCGCCGTCATGTCGGCCGGGTGGCCGTAGAGGTGGACCGGCATCACCGCACGCGTCCGTCCGGTGATCGCGCTGCGGACGGCGCCCGGGTCCATGCAGTAGGTCGCGGGATCGATGTCGACGAAGACGGGGTCCGCGCCGGCGAGACGGACGGCGTTCGCGGACGCGGCGAAGGTGAACGACGGGACGACGACCTCGTCGCCGGGGCCGATCCCGAGTGCGACGAGTGCGAGGTGCAGGGCGGCGGTACCACTGTTCACGGCCGTGACCGGACGGGACTCCACGAGCGCCTCGCTGAACTCGCGCTCGAAGGCCGCCACCTCCGGTCCCTGGGCCAGACCGCCGGACGTCAGGACGGCGTCGACGGCCCGTCGTTCCGCCGTCCCGATCAGGGGTCTCGCCGCCGGGATGACCTCCGGCGCCGTCGCGGTCATCGGACGACCTCGAGCCGCTCGCCGTCGAGGACGAACCGGTCGCCGGTGTCGGAACACGCGAAGGTCAGGTCGTCGACCCGCACGAGCCGTGTGCCGGTCCGGCCGACCCACCCGATCTGCCGCGCCGGCACCCCCGCGACGAGGGCGTGGTCGGGCACGTCCGCGACGACCACCGCTCCGGCTGCGACCATCGCCCACCTCCCGATGCGGACGGGCGCCACACAGACCGCGCCGGCGCCGAGGGACGCCCCCTGCTCCACCACCACGGCAGAGGGCTGCCAGTCACCGGCGCGTCGCACTGCGCCGTCGGCATCGACCGCTCGCGGCACGTGATCGTTCGTGAGGATGCATCCCGGCCCGACGAACACACCGTCTCCGAGCATCGCGGGACCGTAGACCAGCGCCGCGTTCTGCACCTTGCAGTCGGCGCCGACGCGCACGCCGGCACCGATCGTCACCCCACGGCCGACGGTCGTGCCGGTGCCGATCACGGCGCCGGCCTCGACGTGGGACGTGCCCCAGACGCGGACTCCCGCTGCGAGCACGACGTCGCTCGCAACCGTGGCGTCGGGAGCGACGACGGCGCTGGGCGCCGCGGACGCCGCAGGTGGTGCTGTTCGGGCCTGGGTCATGTCGGAGGCTCCTCCTCGAGAACGGGCAACTGCTGCGACCGTACTGAATGTGGAGTACGTGTGTTACAGTGGTATACGAGTCCCACGCCGAGTATGCTGCTGTCCGTGCGATGGAGTCGAGTGGGCTGGCCCGGGGTCGGGTACGTCTCCCTCGAGGACGTCGAGGGCTACGCCGAGCACCTCGCCCGCCTGGTCACCGACGCACCCCCGTCCGTCGCGGCCCTCGCGTCCGTGACGTGGAACGAGGCCCGCGTCGCCGAGTGGCACGAGACCGAGACGACGACGCCGACCGGCACCCCGGACACCGCCGGCATCGACGAGGCGCCGACCCGCACGGTCCGGGCCGTCGTGGTCGTCCGGACTGACGAGGTCCTCGACACCCCGGACGGCCTCTGGCGCCGCTGGAACCACGCCCGTGTGACGCTCGAGTTCCACCGCGCCGTCCTCGAGCCCGCGGACACCGCACCGCTCGCGGTCCTCGCCGGCGACGTGCAGGTCTCCCGCGGTGAGATCGCCCACGTCGACGCCGACGTCTGGGAGCTCCGCCTGCTGCTCTCCCCCACCGGCGAGCTCGCGGTGCACTTCCGCGACGTGGTGATCGAGGTCCGCCCCGTCGCCGAGTCGGCGTGGTCCGACCTGGAGGCACGCCCCACCCACGGCTGGCACGGCCCGGTGCCGGACGGCTGGCTCGAGTGGGCCGCCCCCGCGGTGCGCGCTGCGGGTCACGGGGACGTCGGCGGGCTCTCGCTCGAGCTCGACGGGTTCGGCGCGGACCCGACCGGGATCGACGAGGTCGACCCGCGCTGGGGCTTCGCCCCGCTGCACGCCGCCGCCTGGTTCGACCGGCGCGGGACGACGGAGGCGCTCATCGAACGGGGCGCGGACGTCACGGTGCTCGACGCCGAGGACCGGACGGCGCTCGACATCGCCCGCGAGCGCGGGTCGCGCAAGGCGGAAGAGGTGCTGCTCGCCTGGTTCGACGCGCACGCCTTCGGCGAGGCCCACGTCGCCGACGATCCCTCGAGCGACGAGGCGACCCGCTGATCGAGGGGCCCATGGACGGACTGGAGGCGCGGTGCCAGCTGGCACCGCGCCTCCCGGCGGGCCGGGGTGAGCGGCAGTCGCGACGGGGGT